>NZ_JAQGEI010000033.1 GCF_029017505.1 Sedimenticola hydrogenitrophicus | reverse complement strand
CCGATGCAGTTGGTCCAAGATTGCCTTGCATCAGATACGCAGTAAAAGAGCATGTTCCGCAAATGAGCGGCGTGGCGATGCTTACGTTGCTGACCGCGGAGTCGAACCCGAAAGACACCGCCACCGCCTGGTTGGGCTCAAATGTGAGCGCGCGGTCCGCTACCCCGCCAACGTCGAGCAGCAAGGTGGCCCTCGCCGGCAGGGCTATCGTAAACAGGGCAATTGCAGCCAGCAGTGCTATCCGGATCGTGCTTTTCATTTTAAACCCTTCCTTTATATGAATGTGGGTCAAGTTTGTTGCAGTTCACGACGAGAATCCCGGGTCCCCAGCCAGTTGAAGCGAGTCATTGATGCCCACCCATGTGAGCTTGAAATCGTTGCTGCCAGACCATTGTATGGGGTCGGTGGTATTCAGTACGAGCATGTCGAGTGAGGGCGCGCTGGTCTGACCAATTGACGCGATCAGGTCGGGGGTTCCTTCCGACGCGCCGATTAGCAGGGCCGCGATCATAAGTCCGACCATCGTGCCGGCGCCTTCGGTCAGAACGGTGATGGCAAATCCGATAAGAACGCCGATCGGGGCTAGTGCGCCTTTGGCCAACTGGGTAGCCAGCTCTTCGGAATAGCTGTAATGCGTCACCGGGTCTCCCTCGGCAACGTAGTCGATGATTTGTTTCCCGTCTGCCCGGTTTTTGAGCTGTAGTCGGTATTTGCTGCGGCTGGAGCACAGGGCGTAGATATCCGGCGAGATGACCACCTTGGTGGTGGCCTCGATGCTGATGTGCTCGCCGTCGACCTTCAGGTAAAATGCGTGAAGCTCTGTTGGATACGCCTTGCCGTCCCTGCCTTTTACGGCTTTCACGGGCAGCATGCTTGAAGCAAGGCGAATTTCGTCGCGCGAATCGGATACGACAAAGTCCCCCGGCTTGGCGCCTTCGAACATGAAGGACATGGTCGGAAGCATCAGTTCCTCGAGTAAGCGAGCCTTCGAGATCAGGAAGCCGCTTCGGGCGCCGGGCGGAATGGCGTATTCCGAGACTTCGGGGAAGAGACCGTCTGGACTACGGTTTTGGGTCATACACAGAATTGCCAGGATCGAGTCGTCCGGCGAAGCCGGATTGTCGGCATAGGCATAGCTGGTGTAAGTCGGAAGCAGCCATTCGAATTGCCCCCGGTCTGCCTTCCGGTCGATGTCGACCAGCGAGAATATGTGGGTGAAGTCGTGCAGGTTTTCGTCGAACCATTGAGTCAGCGCACTGCGCGCCGCGATGACGATTGTCTCATCGTGAGGATCCAGCCCGAATTCGAGCGCCGCCAGCGTGACGGGCACCTGTTGCGGGTCATGCGCTCGCGATGCAACGGTCAATTTATGCAGTTTCCCGTCAACCTTGCGCTGTTCGCCGCCTTCGTGCGGGAGAAACGATAAACGCACTTCTATGACAGCCTGGGCGGGCCCCAGTGCGGTTGTCACCGGCTTGCCGTGTTCGTCCGGTATGTCGAATTCGAGTGTCGTCAACGGGACTCTGAAACGCACGATGTCGCCGGACCCGCCGCTGCACATCTGCCAGGGACCAAAGCTGCCACGAAAGGGTACGGCTCCAAGGGTGCTCGACTGGTAGGGATGCGCGAACACTGCGGGATAGGGTGCCGGGGACGCATTCCGTATCGCTGTATTGACATCTCGTATACGTATCGCAAACACCGTGTCCCAACCGAAGGTCGAAGCGACCTGGTCGCTTCTCACAACGGTCGGTTGGGTCAGTGGTTGATGTTCAGGGTCGGTCAACATTTTCGTGACGCCTAGGCTTGCACGACAGTAATTTCGCCGGAGATTTGCAGCGCATCGTGCAACTCGGCCTGATCGGGATCAAAACGGGTCGCATCCGCCCAAGTGATATTGAACAATACCTCCTCCGAAAACTTGGTCAGATCGGGAATCTTGGACTCGAGGGCGTCTTCGGCGACCGCCTGCATGATCTCGGGTGTGGCGGAAATGGTTGCCGCTGCACTTGCAGCCACCATCCGGCCTGCCAGTTTTGCCTTGCTCGTCTGGAAGTATCCCTGCACGCTCCTGGCGACCTGCCTGGCGCGCGTGAAAATCGCGCTGGTCTCTTCGGCCGCCACCGTTGCGGCCTCGCGCTCGAGCAGGGCCGTTTCTTCCGATGCCACGTTGGCAATCTCTGTCACAGCGACCTCTGCCGTTTCCGTCGCGATCGTACTCGCGCCTTCAGCCGCTTCTTCGGCAGCGGTCGCGGCGGTCCGCGAAGCAATCCCGCCGATTGCCTTGCCCGCGGCGCCACCGAGGGGGACTAATGCCACGGCCAACACAATGCCGCCTATTACCTCGGCCCAGGTCACCCACGCCTCCTTGGTGATTGTCGACCGTTGCGAGCGCCGGGTTTCGGTCAGGTGGAGGTAGCGATTCTTCATCGATATCTGCAGTTCCGAGGTGTAGGTGATGTACACGTCGATGCCGGGCGAAAACTCGAAATGCATGTCCTTGAAGGTGAGCCGCAACACCTGGCCATCGAGCTCCAGCGAAAAATCTCCCGCAGCGATATCGGGGTAGACGATCTTGTTCTTCAGATTTTCCGGAAGCCTCATCGGAGGCAGCTTCAGGTTGCGTTTGTTGGTGATTTCCTTGTCGTCGTTGGCGATCTCGAAATGTCCCCCGAATTCCTTCAGAAGCTTTTCCACCGATGCCTGGTCGGTGCATTGCGACGTGTCGATCTGGAACAGGAAGGGCAGGGCGGGTTCGATGAAATGGCGCAGAAAACGTTTGCGCGACAGGCTGAATGCTGCGCTCTTGCCGAACGGAATGGCGTTCAGATCGACCGAAGGCGACAAGCCGGCGGGGTCGCGTCCTTCGATCGTGTGAAGGATTGCGAACACGGATTGGTTCATTCTCTGTTCGTGCGTGAGCTGGCTCGTGTCGAATGGTTCCGCGGCGGCGTAGGCCACATAGGCCGGCTTGAGCCAGTACAGACCGGGCGCCTCGGCTTCCGCCTGCGTGACGTCCGCCGTGCAGAACACATGATCGAACAGCACGAGGTTGTCCAGGAACCAGTTCTGCAACGGCCCCGAAATCATGCCTGCATCGCCCGGCCCCAGGGGCTGGTTGTCATTGTCCATGATCGAAACAATCACCACCGGGGGGTTCGTGGGGTCGCTCTTGTCGACCAGCAGCTTGAGCGCTTTCTTCAACGAGCCGTCGTTGCCGGACGCATCGGATTTATCGCCGGACTTGTGGTCGAAAAACCACAGCTGAACCCGGATCAATACCCTGTAGTCGGCGAGATCGAGCCGGATCTGGTTCTGGTTATACCAGCCCTTGACGATCGGGCACTCCATCTGAATGTAGGCACCCGAACCACCCGTCGTGATCTGCCACATGCCCCACGTGCCATCCACGGTGCTCGAGCCGAGCTTGCCGTGGACGCTGCCTTGAAACTCGCCGGGCATCGACTGCGGCGTCGACTTGTAGGCATTCTGAATGGCGAGATTCAGGGCCGGGTAGCGTACGGCGAAGACGACGTCCCACCCCTTCGTCAGGTCGGTGTCTCCCATGGGTTGGCTCATCTCGTGCTCCTTAAGGTGTTGTAGGGAACGGGTTGCCGCCGATTTGCAGGGCATCGTTCAAGACCACGCTTGTTAGCCTGAACGCCGTTTGATCCGGCCAGGACACCGGAGACACCGCTTCCGTGGCAAACGCATCGACGGTGGGTATATCGGCGGTTTGGCCTTCCGCCTGCGCTGCGAGAATGTTTGCGATGTTGCCGATGACGGTGCCGACCGCGATGCCCGGCAGGCCGGCAGCCAGTCCAGCCTTGATTTTCAGCCAGTTGCGCGAAAAGAATCCCGGCATCGGCCCTGCCTTGGTCTGCACTCCGCCGCCTGCCGCCGAGCGAATGTCTTGCAGGGCATCGGAGGCCGATTCCGCTTCGGCCTGGCTCGCGGCCTCGCTGCTTTCCTCGGTGAGTGTCGATGAGATCGTTTTCATGGCAATGGCCTTGCCGGACTGCGTTGCGGTCTCTTCCGCCTCGATGGCCGCGCCTTCTGCTACGCCTTCGACGGCTGCGCCGATGGCGGCCCCGACGGCACAGGCCGCGATCGCTAGTCCCACGCCGGCGCCAACCGTCGTCCAGGTGACCCAGGACGCGATGATTACGTTGGAATTGGTTGTGGTGGAGTCTTCCACCAGTTGCAAGCGCTGGTCGCTTGTCAGCGACACCCGTGCACGGGACGTATGCGTGAGCTTGACCGTTACGCCCGCCTGCCACTCAAAGGTGAAGTCCTGCAGGCGCATGACCAGGGTGTTGCCGTCGAGTTCGAAGTTGAAGTTCCGCGCAGCGATGGTCGGCGAAACATCGCGCTCGTGCGCGGCGTGGCTGGCGGGTATGTTGAGCCTGGGAAACGCCAGATCCCGGGTATTGCGTATGCCCTTGTCGTCGTTGAAAAGTTCGAAATCATCGGCAGTGGCATTGCTGAACAGCGCAGCCATGCCAGGCTTGACCATCTTTTCGAAAAACAGCCATTTGTCGATGAGAAACGCGGCCCGGTCGTTATCGGAAATGGCGTTCGCCGACACCTCCTGCGTGAGGCCGGTCGCCTGGCGGCTCTCGGTCATGGCCAGCACTGCCAGAAAGCTGTTTTCCAGCGTGGGCGCGACCGACATTTGCGGCACGGATACCGTGAAGCTGATATTCGCGTTGGGTTTCAACCACTGCAGCGTTCCTTGCGCCTCCTTGTCGGCGATATTGATCGTCGCCAGCGAGGCCTTGAATGCCGTCTGATTGCCCAGCAAGGAACTCTTGAGCATCTGCCGAACGACGCTCTCGGTGGCCGCATCCAGTGAGCCGGCCGGCGTGATTGCGCTGACAACCAGATCGGTCGGCAGCAAGTCCCGCGACGACCCTGCCGCGGCGACCCAGGCCAGTCCCAGCTGCACGGTTGCGGTCATGCCGTCGAGGGCGGTCGTGACCGGCGTGCCGCTGGCCGGTGTCTTGGTCAAGGTGCTGCCTGGCACAAAATCGACGTCCAGAGTGAGCGTGCCGCCGCCTGTCTGCGACGCGGCGGTGATGCGCCAGCTTTTCAGGGTCGCCGCCAGCGAATACGTGCCAGTCGCCCCACTGCTGCTGCCGCTTGCGGCGGCCGGCCAGCCCGCCTGATTCTGCAGGATCGTCTTGTTTACGTCGGTCAATCGGATTGCGTAGACAATGTCCCACCCGTTGGTCAAACCTAAAGCTGGCATGTTTCGCTCCTTTGTCAAGTTGTTATTGCACTCGGCCGCGCATGTAAAAGCTTCCGGAGAAGCCCGCGTCGTTCACCTCGAAGTCCCGCATACCGCTCCACTTGACTGAATAGGCACCGCTCTTCGCTGGCGAGAAATTGAGGTTGCCACCGCGGACGGCGTCCGTGATCTGGAACAGGGTTGCCGTTTGAATCCCGGCGATGATGAGCCCTGGGATGCCCGCAAGCAGAAGGAAATAGTCGTACCAGGGAATATCGACATGTGATGTGATGTCAGGATGTGCATCGGCCTGGAAGGAGAACGACTGGCTGGCCTTGTCGAACTTGACCAGGCAGGTGTTTAGCGCCGAAAAATGCAGCGTGATATTCAGGCCCATGTCGCAGCTTCCGCTCAGGTTCGTGATGAGGGCGCCATGATCGCCCCTCACTTCCAGCGACTTCACCACCGGATGATACGTGCCTGCTCCGGCAGAGACGGCGCGCAGGCCGAACGGTTTCATGTTCACAATCGTTTGCGCGCTGCTGTCGAAGCTAAACGTTTCGGGCGAGGTGCCTGGAAAGATGCGTTGCAGCGCAGGTTGGAGCACTTTGCGGAGATAAACGTCTTTCGACAACACGAGTACGCCGGCATCGGGCGCGACATGCAGGATGTCGCCGAACGCCGCCGGGTCGACGCGCAAATCCTGCGGACGGATGGGGACGTTGTTTTGCGATCCGAGGAGCGCAACGAAGGTCTCCTCCATGCCCTGCGGCTGCGCAAAACAGAACGCACAACGTGCCGGCGCGAGCCAACTGTCCGATCCCGGTTTGGCGATGCTGACGGTGGCCAACACATATGTCATGGCTTCCGCGTTGGCGTCGAGGCACTGCGGCAAATGGGCTTTCAACCATTCGGCCGCCTGCTCGACTTGCCTGGCGGGGCCGTCGACCTTGATTACCGTGGCAAGCTGTCCGCCTTCGGCCTGACCCGCCTGGAATGCGAACCGCAACTCGTGCTGTCCCGGATCGCTGGCGGATGGAACCAGCGTCAAATCGGTCTGTACCGTGACCGTCAAACCCGACAGGTCAATTGCCTCGTTGCCCAGCCGCCCTTGCACCGTCAGCCTGCCTGCCACGATCGGTAGCGTCAGATTGATGAGGGTACCCGAGCTGCCCCGCGTGATCTGCCAGGTGCCCAAGCGGCCCGACATCTCCAGCTTTCTTTCGTCGTCCCGATAGGAAAATTCCGCCGCCAGGCGCTCGCTGTTGGCTGCCAGATCGCGGTTGACTTGCGTCATCGTGGTGGTGAACACCAGATCGAAACCGAGCGTCGAGACGGCCACAGGCACCGGCTCGGCCAATGCAGTGACTTTGGGCCCGGCCAGCGCGCCAGCCTGCTGCAGCAGCCAGAAGAGTGTCTCGGAATTGGTCTGAAGGCATGCGCGCATCGCGTCGGCGCGCCAGTCTTGTTCGGGGTCGACGGCCTGGCCCCAGTTCACGCTGGCAAAGTCCGCGCGGGTATTGGGGTTGGCGTCCGCGACAAACAACTCCAACCGGCTGATGCACGCCTTTTCCGGACCCTCCGGCCGGTGGACAAAAGTGCGCACTGGAGGAAGCTGCCTCGCAAGCTCTGCGAAATCGATTTCAATGTTGAGGCGACCGAACTCGCGCAATACCGGCTTGGCCTTGGGATCGGTACGTGTCGCCCACTCCCGGAGTTCCGCATGCAGCGTGGCGCGGCAGGGCTCCCCGTGATCCGTTCGTCCGAAGAAGTCCCAGGAGAGGCCGGTGAAAACCATGAACCCGCCCATGTCGCGGTATTGCCCCGCTTCATTTCTGCCGTACGCAAAAGGCACGCGAAAGTCGAGCGGACTGCTTGCGATCATGCGGTTCGCTTTGTCGACCTCACTTTTGTCCATTGGGATTAGTATTTGGTCATGCATTCCGTGCTTTCCTCTTTTTTTTATTTTCTTTTAGTGGGCTTAGGCAACCCCATGCCTGCGGCCTGGTCAGCGGCTTTTAGGTATCGTGCGGGGCGACAGCCCTGCCACGCGGTGGCAAGCCCTAAACTAACGGAGGACAGGTGAGCAAAAGGCAATATGCAAGCCAATATAAGAAAGTGAATTAAAACATAGTGTTATGGCTGCTGGTTTCAGTTGGGTTGCGACAAGTGTAAAAAAATTCGACATTCCGTAGCGCACAGAACATGGGTCGGATGGCTGATCCCAAGCATGAGCCGGCGTGGCAATTGCTGGGACAACAGTCCAATGGGGCGGTTTTTCAGAAGCTCAAAAAACGGAATGGGTTCCCGAGATCGGCTACACCTCGTTTCAGGAAGCGAAGCAGGAGATCACGGATTGGATCGTTGGGTATTCCAGCCAGTTCAAGCCGCATACCCACAATGGTGGATTGCCACCCAATATTGTAGAGAAACACGATAGGAGTGCTCAAAAAGACGTGGCCAAAATAAATTGACCAGTACAAGCCGGACATCGTCCTCCGACGGGCCTTTTTTCCGATCCGACCATCCCTGGCTGGACTAAGATAATCATGGAGCGCAGGCGATACGGAGGATGTCATGAGCGATCTACCGCATTTTACCCAGGCCACCAGAGAACTCACCAAGCAGTACACCAAGGCGTTGGATCAGGCGGCCCGGGAGCTGGGACGGAAGGGAACGCCCGAAGACCGGGTCGACTGGGAACAGGTCAATCAGCGGATGGCCGAGTGGTGGAAACAGCAGGGCTACCGGTTTCCCTGACCGGTTTCCGGCTCCATGTTAGCTACCGGGGATGTCCATTCCAGGGAGGCGCCGTTGCGTGACCAGCGCCGGTCGCGCGTCTGCCGCCAACAGGCGGGTGTTCGAAGCCATAGAACCTGGTGGGTTGCCGCACCTGTTTCCGGTCAAAAATGCCGAATATTGATGTAAAAAACACGGATTACTTTATTTCTGTCGAATCACGCCGCGATTCCTCCTGGAAAGATCTGCAGTTGCAGTACCCTTCCTGAACTGATTGACCCGCTTGATCCGGTGCCTTAGCCTAGGTCGGTTATTCCAAAAACCGAGTGAGAGGGCCTTTTTGCGATGCGTCGTTTTTCCTATTGGGGGCTGCTGGGGGGTCTGGCGATCGTTCTTTTTGGTGCCGCCTATCACTTCCTCTACCAGGGTGGCAATCAGTGGATTGCATCACCTCCGCCGAAAGCCGCCAGCACACCCGTCGAAAAGGTTACCCGGGTAGAGGCCGCGCCCGTTTCGGTCGAAACGGTGCTCGAGTCTATTCATGCGGTCGCCACGCTGCGACCAAACGAGGCGGTTATTGTTGCGCCGGAGATTGCCGGGCGCATTGCGAGCCTGCCCTTCGACGAGGGCGACACGGTCGAGGCCGGTGCGGTACTGGTCGAACTTGATTCAACCATATTGCAGGCAGAACTACGCAAGGCGCAGTCCGAACTGGCCCTCGCCAAAGCCAACCAGAACCGCATCATGACGCTGGCGAAACAGGGGACCGGTACACTACGTGAGCGCGACGAGGCGGTGGCCGCCTACCAGTCGGCAACCGCGAATGTCGCGCTCGCCAGGGCACGACTCGGCAAGTCAACGATTACCGCGTCATTGTCCGGCGTGGTCGGCGTACGCGCGGTCAGTGTCGGGGCCTATGTCAGTCCCGGTCATCATATCGTTGAACTGGTGGATATCGACCCGATCAAGGTGGATTTCCGGGTGCCCGAGCTCTCCCTTCCCGCGGTGCGGGTCGGGCAGTCCGTTCGCGTCACCGTCGATGCTGTGCCGGGACAGACTTTTGCTGGCGAAATCTACGTTATCGATCCCGTCGTGGATGCCAACGGTCGTGCCATTCGATTGCGCGCGCGCATCCCGAATCCTGACGGCCGGCTATCCCCGGGTTTGTTCGCCCGCGTACAGATCATTGTTGACCGGCGGGAAAATGCCCTGCTGATTCCGGAGTCGGCCGTCTTCGCCAATGGTCTGAAACGTTATATCTATCGGGTGGTCGATGGGCGCGCGGTCCAAACCGAGATTGAGCTGGGGCAGCGGTTGCCGGGCAGGGTGGAGGTGCAGCGCGGGCTGGAAAGCGATGCGCTCGTCGTTACCGCCGGTCACCAGCAGATCAGGGATGAGAGTCGGGTAACGATCACCACATCCCGTGCGGGAACCTGACATGGGGTTCTTTGAATTTTTCATCCGCCGGCCCGTCTTTGCGACGGTTGTGAGCCTGATCATTGTATTGATCGGCGTCGTCTCCTATTCAAAGCTCACGGTCCGGGAATATCCCAATATCGATGAACCCATCGTCTCCGTCCGCACCAACTATCTGGGTGCCAGTGCCGAGATCATCGAGAGCCAGGTGACCCAGGTGCTGGAAAGCTCGATCGCCGGTATCGAGGGCATCGATACAATGACTTCGAGCAGCAAGCCGGAAGAGAGCCGCATCACGGTGCGCTTTCGCCTGAGCACCGACCCGGACGTGGCCGCCAGCGATGTGCGCGACCGCGTGGCGCGGGTGCGTGGACGGCTGCCCGCGGAGATCGAAGAGCCGGTGATCGCCAAGGTGGAGGCGGATGCCCAGGCGATCGTCTACATCGCCTTTACCAGCGATCGCCACGAAACGATCGAGATCTCCGACTATGCCGACCGCTATGTGCGTGACCGTCTGCAGAATATCCCCGGTGTTGCCGAAGTGCGCATCTTTGGTGAACGGCGCTATGCCATGCGCATCTGGCTCGACCGTGCCCGACTGGCCGCCTATGACCTGACGGTGTCGGACATCGAAAATGCCCTGCGCGAGCAGAATGTGGAGGTGCCTTCGGGGCGGATCGAGAGCCTGGACCGCGAGTTCACGGTGCTGTCGCGCACCGGGCTGGTCACGCCGGCACAGTTCGAACGCATCATCATCAAGGACGCGGGCGGCTTTCCGGTACGTCTGGGCGATGTGTCGAAGATTGCACTTGGTCCCCAGGACGAGCGGCGTATCACCCGGTTCAATGGCAACCGCGCTGTTATCCTCGGCATTGTCAAGCAGGCGACAGCCAATCCACTCGACGTCTCCCGGGCCATGCACAAGGTCCTGCCCGAACTGACCGATGAACTGCCCCAGGGCATGAGCGCCACCATCGCCTACGACAAATCCATTTTTATCGATCGTTCGATTGCGGCCGTCTATACCACGATCGCCGAGGCAGTGGCGCTGGTGGTCATCTTCATCTTTATCTTTTTGCGCACGGTGCGGGCGACCATCATACCACTCGTCACCATCCCGGTATCGTTGATCGGCGCCTTCGCGCTGATGGAACTGTTGGGTTTTTCCATCAATTCATTGACGCTCCTGGCGATGGTGCTGGCCATCGGACTCGTGGTCGACGACGCGATCGTGGTGCTGGAAAATATCCACCGCCATATCGAGGCGGGTATGAAACCGTTCCGTGCGGCCATCGTCGGCATCGGCGAGATCTCCAGTGCGGTCGTCGCCATGACCCTGACGCTTGCCGCCGTCTACGTGCCGGTCGCCTTCGCGCCCGGACGGACCGGCAAGCTGTTTGCAGAGTTTGCCCTGACCCTGGCCGGCGCGGTGCTGGTCTCCGGTCTTGTGGCACTGACCCTCAGCCCGATGATGTGCTCCCGCCTGTTGCGCGATCACGAAAGGCACGGTGTGCTATACAACGCTTTCGAACGCCTCATCGTGGGTCTCAACAACGGCTACAGCAGGACCCTCACCGCCACTCTGCGGATGCGTCCGCTGGTTGTGGTCATCGCCTTGCTTGCCGCGGGCGCGGGCTATTTTCTTTTCATGGAATTGAAGTCGGAACTGGCACCGATCGAGGATCGCGGCGTGCTGTTTACCGCCGGCCATGCGCCCGAAGGCTCCACCATCGATTTCACCGGCCGTTACGTCGAGGATTTCGAGACCCTGCTACGGGAGATCCCGGAGGTGCAGCACGCCTTCGTGATCATCGGTTCGCGCGCGGTGACCGAATTGATTTCGTTCTCGCAACTGATTCCGTGGGAACAGCGCGAGCGCACGCAGATGGAAATCCTCAGCGAGTTGCAGCCAAAACTCCGCGATGTCACCGGGGTTCGCGCATTTGGCAACAATCCCGGTTCGTTCGGTCAGAGCGCGCGCAACAAGCCGATCGAGTTTGTCATCCAAACCCCCGAGAGCTATCAGAAGTTGGATCAGTACCTGGCGCTGATCCTGGCCGAGGCTGAAGATTACCCCGGCCTCATCAACCTTGACAGTGACCTGCGGCTCAACAAGCCACAGATCGACGTGGAGGTGGATCGCGAGCGCGTCGCCGACATGGGTGCCGGCGTACTGACCGTGGGAAGAACGCTCGAAACCCTGCTGGGCGGGCGGCAGGTGACGCGCTTCAATCAGAACGGCGAACAATACGATGTCATCGTTCAGGTTGCCGCGGACGACCGGCGCACTCCGGGTGACCTCAACGACATCTACGTGCGCGGCAGTGGCGGGACCATGGTGCAACTTTCGAACCTGGTGAAGATGCGCGAGAGCGTCGCGCCCAAGGAGTTGAACCGTTTCAACCAGTTTCGCTCGGCGACCATTACCGGCAATATCGCTCCGGGTTATTCGCTGGGCGAGGGGCTCGATTTCCTTGAAGCGGCGGCCGGGCGCGTCTTGCCGCCGACGGTACGTTACGATTTTGCCGGCGAATCGCGTGAATTCAAGGAAGCGGGCAGTAGCCTGCTGTTTGTCTTCGTACTCGCGCTCGGGTTCATCTTTCTTGTCCTGGCGGCGCAGTTCGAGAGCTTTGTCGACCCGCTTATCATCATGCTGACGGTGCCGCTGACCATGACGGGCGCGCTGCTGGCGCTGAATCTCACCGGTGGGACGTTGAACATCTACAGCGAGATCGGTCTGGTCACCCTGATCGGGCTGATCAGCAAGCACGGTATCCTGATTGTCGAGTTCGCCAATACGCTGCAGGCCCAGGGCAGGCCGCTCCGGGATGCGGTGATTGAAGCGGCTGGCCTGCGTCTGCGGCCGATCCTGATGACCACGTCCGCCATGGTGGCGGGTGCGTTGCCCCTCGCGCTGGCTGCCGGTACGGGCGCGGAAAGCCGGCAGGAGATCGGCTGGGTGATTGTGGGCGGTATGACATTCGGCACGCTCCTGACCCTGTTTGTGTTGCCGACCGCTTATACCCTGCTCGCCAGGGACCGCTCCAGGAGCGAAGGCGATGGCGAGCTGGCGGTGGATCTGCCGGAGACAAGCCATCATGTGAGGCCAACAAGGCAGGCCAATCCTTACAGACCGGGTGAGTAGTTACACATTTTCATCCAATCTCCTGTTGACACGGCTCCCGGACAGCGGTGAAACTGGGTGCATGAAAACCCATCTCCTACGCAAACCGGAATACCTGGTCGCATGGCGTCTACCGCGACGTGCTGTGCCCTGTGCGCCGGTCAGTGTGAGGTGATTTTGCATTAAGTAGCGTTAAACCCGACACTGAAAAGGCCGCAGGTTCCGACGAATCTGCGGCCTTTTTTTTATCGACCAATAATTAGGAGAAGGGATCATGTCGGTACCGATGGCGTACCTCGGGGTTATCGTGATCTGGACCACCACCCCGCTGGCGATCCAGTGGAGTGGCGACGGACCGGGTTTCCTGTTTGGTGTCGCCAGCCGCATGAGCATCGCGGCGGTGGTGGCGTTGATCATGGTCGCCCTGCTTGGCTACGGCATGCGCTGGGACAGGCAGGCACGACGCGCCTATGTTGCCGCCGGTCTGGGTATCTATCTCGCGATGCTCTGCGTCTACTGGTCGGCCCAGCAGATTCCGTCCGGCTGGATCTCGGTCATCTTCGGCCTGTCACCCTTGATCACCAGCCTGTTCGCCTATCTGTGGCAGGGGGAGCGGGGTGTTTCCCCTACTCAGGTGGGCGGCATGCTGCTCGGTGTCCTCGGTCTGGCGGTGATGTTCGGCAGCAGCCTGGACATGGCCAGTAGCGTGGTCTACGGCATGCTGGCGATCCTGCTCGGGGTCACCTTTCACTCGGCCAGTGGCGTGATCGTCAAGCAGATCAATGCCGACATCCCGGCCATCGTGCAGACCGCCGGCGGGCTGCTGGTGGCGACGCCGCTGTTCGATCTGACCTGGTATCTGTTCGATGGAGTCTGGCCGGTCAGCCTGCCGTTCAAGGCCGCGCTGTCGATCCTCTATCTGGCCACCTTCGGCTCGGTACTCGGTTTCGCGCTCTACTTCTTCGTACTGAAGCGCCTGGCGGCCACCCAGGTGGCGCTCATCACCCTGATCACCCCGGTCGGGGCGTTGCTGCTCGGCCATCTGGTCCAGAATGAACCCCTGTCCCTGACCATCATCGCCGGCACCGCGCTGATCCTGTGCGGCTTGGCCCTGTTTCAGTTCGGTGCCGTGCAGCTGGCGCGGCTGCAACGGCTGCAGCTCGCCGCCGGCGAGGAGGGGTGATGTGAATGTCGGGGTGGGCCGGCTGCAAGCGGCCCTAAGTTTGTCCAAGCCGTTGCAGCACGGCCTCGCGTAAATCGTTGAGCCGTAGATAATCCCGGGATCGCGCCGGGAGCTGGGCGTCCCGTGGCAGCAGGCTGAAGCCATGGGTCTCATCGGGTGTGGCACCCGCATGCGAACCACCCTCGGTGGCGAAGGTGATCGGCGTTGCCCCCTGGTGCCAGCCCAGCAGGATGACATCCCCCGCATCGGGATGCCGGCACAGGCTTATCAGATCCTGTTCGAGCTCGCCGAGAAAGGGATGGTCGGCGCCAAACAGTTCGGCGGCCTGTCCCGGCAGCGTAAACTCGGCCGTTGCCGTCCAGGCATGGATCCGCTGCGAATCCTCCGCAATCAGGGTGACCGGCACCTGATGACGACGGGCCAGGTCGCGGGCCACCTGGCGGCGCTGGTCGATATCCAGTTTGTCGGGCGCATAGACCTGGCCGACCGGCCCCAGTGCCGCCACCTGCACGGTTTCCTCCGCTTCCGGTTCCGCGGCCAGTCCGGCCAAGGCGAACAGGCGCTGGAAGCGGTGGCCGCCCAACAGGCGGACCCGTTGGGTCTGGATGCCGTTCGGAGAGGTTGCCCGCGAACGGGTGGATACGCTTTGCAGGCGGGAGAAGACCTCCGCCACGGCGGTTTCGATACCGCCCTCCTGCAGGTATTTATAGGGCAGGGCCGCGTGTTGGCCGTGATCCGAGTAGACCCAGACCTGATAGCGGCGCCTGGGCGCGTGCCGGGTCGCGCGCCAGAGCCGGGCGATGGCATCGTCGATGCCTTTGAGCGTCCAGTGGGCGAACAGGGAATCCGGTCCGCGGCGATGCGCCTGCTCGTCGTAGCCGAGAAAATTGATATGGATGATGGGCAGGCCCCGGTTGATATCGATCTTGCCGCCAATGACGCACAGCTCGCGCAACAGGATGGAGATGGCGACACGGGCGGGGATGAATTTAAGCTCCTTGATAAAGTCGTGTCCGTGTGAAATGCCGCGCATGAAATCCACCAGTGCCAGTAGCAGTTCCAACCCCAGGAGCACGCCGATACGGAGAAAACTGTAGGAGTTGCTGATCAGGAAAACCAGTAGCGCAAGGGGGTTGGCGGTGCGCAGCGCCGGACCCCAGCCCAGCGATGCGGGGCAGAAATGCGCTTCCGCCGCGCCACCGGTGAAGTTGTCGGCATAGGCGCTGCCGCCGGCCAGCAAGGCCGCATTGCCACTTTGCCGCAGGCGGCTTTCCACCCGGCTTGCGGCATCGGGTTCGTACATGCGGATGATCCTGCGGCTCTCCCGATCCCTGAATGAAAAGGCCGGGACAGCGGTCTTTACACCGTAGAAGAGTTCCGCCTGAGCCGCCGGTGTGGCCGCGGGGAGACCGGAGTACTGGGCGTGAAGACGATACTGTTCGCGCTTGAGCAAGCGCCTGAGAAATGGCATTTCACCCTTCTTCAGCGCTTGCCTGAGCTGCGGCTCGGAGAGCCCGTCGACCTGGATCAGCACCACCCCCGGCCGGCTGGAGGGGCCTTCGGAGACTGGCAGCCGGAACAGACGGGTCAGCCAGTGGCTGCGGTTGAGGTTACGCCGGATACCCCGCAGCAGGGTGTTGATTCGCGCCATCATGGGTGCACCCGGTCACGGCGGCGTGGCGGTGGCATCAGCGGTTACCGTTGTCCGTAGCCCGGGGTTTGCTCAAGGCCCCATCGCCGGCACGGGTCACACTGCCGATAATCTCCCATTCCGCCTTGATCCGCGCCATCATCTGTTCCCAGCCGCGCTCGGCCTCGCGGCTGGGCTTCGCCGTTCCCTGCTGCAATGATGCAAAGCATTCGAGCGCCTGGTCGGCCGACCGCGACATGGAAAAGGTCTCGGCCGTCTCGCGTGCGGCGGCGATCTGGCGCTCCATCTGTTCCGCCGGCAGGTCATGTGCCCAGGCTAGCGCGCCGCTGAACGCCTCGATGGTCAGCTCCTGCAGCAGGCGGCCGTTTTGCCGGTCCCTGACCACTTCGCGCACGCCCGTGGCGTCCAGGGCAACCACCGGCAGACCGGCGGCCATCGCTTCGGTCAGCACCATCCCCTGGGTCTCGCTTTGCGAAGCGAAGGCAAACAGGTTCATCGCGCTCAGTGCATTGCTCAGCTCCCGGGGTGGCAGGATGCCGCAAATCAGCAGCCGCGCTTCGAGTCCGGCCTGGGAAAAGATGGCCCGTATCGCGGCCTCCGCGGGGCCGGTGCCGATGACCAGAAACCGTGCCTGCCGGTGCGAGCGGATAAATTCGGCAACCGCCCTGGCGAGGAATTCCAGATTCTTCTCCGCTGCCAGGCGTCCCAGGTGGCCGACGACAAAACTGTCCGCGGGGATATGGTGCTGTTTTCGAAAGGACGCACCGTCACCGTGGGCAAATAGCGCCACTTTCACGCCGGTGGGCAGGACCCGGATGGGTGTGGTGACGCCGCGCTTGAGCAGCAGTGCGCGGATACTTTCGCTCGGCGCAAAGACCTGATGCGTCAGGTTGGCATAATGGGTGGCCAGTTCGATGACGAAGCGTTTCAGTAGCGGCGAGTCGCCCGGCACATAGTGGGTGTACTGCTCGTAGAGGGTGTGATGGGTGAAGACGAGGGGCAGTTGAAAATAGCGGGCGGTGCGCACCGCGGTCATACCCAGTAGAAACGGGTGTTGGGCATGGATGATGTCCGGCTGGAATGCCTCCAGTTTGTCGGTCAGGCCGGTGGGGATGGGCAGGGCCACGGAGAAATCGCTGGTATTGAAGTTCTGTATCGCCGGTATGCGGATGACATCGATCTCGTTTTTCGGGGTGTTGGCAAATTCCGGTGCGACCACCAGTACCCGATGGCCACGTTCGCGGTAGGCTTCGGTAAAGGCCTCCACCGAGCGGGCCACGCCACCGACATGTGGCGTAAAGGTGTTGCTGAAGATAACGATATTCATACCTTCATGACCTTTCTGCTTAGGGTGAGGGTGTGCTGGCCGGTCTCAACAGCGACAGCGGCGAAGCCGGGCAGGCGGATTTCCATGGCCGGTTGATCGCTATGCCAGGCGCCCTGCCAGTCGACGCGGACCTGCGCTTCATCGGTCGGGGTAAGGGCGATCGAAATCGACCCGAACGTGGTGGGGGCCGGTCCGAAACTGATGGGCTGGCGCTGTTCGAGCCAGCGGCCGGGGATACCGCCACAGAGGATCAGGCGGTCATCCTCCTCGCGCACGAAGCAGTTGCGGATGATCAGCACCCATTCGGCGGAGGCCCATACGTGATGGCCGTCGCCCATACAGCCGCCCCCGGTGCGTGGGTGGATTGCTTCGGGCCATTGTCCGGTGGAGGTTGCCAGGGCGGCGACCGTATCCATCAACTCGAGATAACGCGGGTCAGCGGCCCTGAGCAGGACCTGGGCCACATGCAGGGTCAGATAGGCATTGAGGCCGGAATGGATCATGTCCTGAAAAAATGCGCCGTCAACAAAACAGTTGGACAACAGAAATTCGACACAATCCAGTAAGCGTGGATCGTCGGGTGGGCAATCCTGCAGCGGATAGCCGATGGCCAGTGAACCGATGGCCCCGGCATCCAGCCGGCGATAGGGCGAGGCGGGCATGGCCGGGCGGCCCAGGCGCCGGGCACAACTATCCAGGCTGCGATCGACCGCGGCGGTGAACGCCTGCGCCGCGCGAAGGTAACTTTCGCCGAGGTCGGCCGCGTGCCCATTGATCAGTTCATGGGCGGCGCGCAATCCGGCGATGCACCAGAAGTCATCCCAGTAGTAATAATCATTCGGGCCCAGATGTTCGGCGCTGAATCCGGCCGGCAGCAGCCCGGCATGCGGGGCGTCGATGTCATCGGCCAGCCGCTTGCGGATGATCCAGCGGGCACCGCGCTGGATAGGCGTGTGCCAGTCGGCTGTGAGCCTTTGACCGGTCAGCTGCTCGAACCGGGAGAGTATCCACAACACCTCGCCGTTGGCGTCCCACTCACCCTCCTGGGAGCGGAAATAGCCCAGCGGGGTCTGCCGCTCCGGAAAACGCGACAGTGCCCGTTCGGCCCGATCGTTCAGCCCCAGGCACAACAGGGCGTGGATGATGAAGGCGGCATCGCGAAACCAGAAGCGTTTATAGGTGTAGGGACCGGGATAGACATCGTGGGGGGAGTGCAGTACCAGCGAGGTGACCGCGGCATCGTAGAGAAACTGGTAACGCGCTTCGGGGCAGCGCAGCCTGCAGGCCTGCTGGCGCACGCTCGGCCAGTCACTGTCCGGTTGGCTTGCGCCGTTGTTATCCAGGGGGATGCGCACGTCCAGTGCGGTCTCGCCATGGGCCGCGATCGGGAACAGCGCGGCGGCCGTGACCATGCCGAGGTCGCACAGCCCTTCCGCCTGATCCTCAAGTTCTGTGAGGTGGATAAAGACATCGCCGGCACGATAATCGGACATGTGATGGCGTTCGGCCGGTGCGCTGAATTCGATCGTGTGGTTCGCGTCGACTGTCCAGCGTCGGCGATCCGCAGAGAGGCTGACCTGGTGGATGAAGCTGATCCCCTCGGGGTTGTAGGGCCGCAGTACCAGGGCCAGCCAGGCCGGAGTGGCGCTACCGGCGGTCAGCGTCAGCCGGCATACCGGCCTGCCGGCAACGGGATGCACGCTGGCCCGGCTGGTCAAAACCATGCCATCGGCCTGGCTGCGGGTGGTTATCGATAAGCTGTCCGCCATATCCTGTCGCTGCTCGCTGGCCACCGCCAGTGACGGCAGCAGGGTGCGGCCGTCTTCCGTGATCACCCAGCCGTCCAGCGACCAGCCGTCAAAACAGGGGGTGAGCAGGCCGCGAGGGTCGACCAGGGAGAGCTCCTCGCTACCGGGATAGCCGATGGCGGTCCAGTTGCGATGGGTGAGATTGATGTGGGAGAAGGAGAATGCCCGTGGGGTGAAGGAGACGTCGTGCGGATCGAACTGGCGTTTGATCCAGTAGGGCCACACCCAGTCCAGGTTGTTCTGAATGACCTTGCTGTTGATCAGGCCGCGGGCATGGAATATCACGCCGGCACGCAGTAGTTCGATCGGCTCGCCCACCTCGGAAGGCTGGGCAAAGCTGCGCAGCCTGGCCATCAATTCGATGGGATCGAGGAAGCCCTGGCTGCGTATGGCCCGGCGGATGATAAAACGCAGCGGTAACCATTTCGTCCAGCTCACGATACCTCCTCTTTCGGGTCGGTGCTGCGGGTGTAGCGGTTCAGTGCGCGACGCGCCAGCCGGTTGAAAAACACGATCGCGACCACGGTGGCGATAAAGCCGGTGGCGTAGAGCACCCACTCCAACGGGCTGCGGCCGATCTCCTGTTTACCCAGGGTGGCGAGATCGGCGGCGATGGAGCCGAGATAGACGTTGTGTAGGGAGAAGGGGATGAAACCGATCAGCGAGCCCAGCACATAGCCGCGAAACGAGAAACCGGTCATGCCGAAAAAGTAATTGGATATCTTGCTGGGAAAAAACGGGATGAGCCTGGTTAACAGGACCACTTTCCAGTCGTGGCGGGTCATCTCCTCGCTCACCATCCGCAGTCGGCTGTGCGCCACAATAAAATGCCTGGCGCGTCTGCCAAACAGATAACGGGCGATCAGAAAGGCGAGGGCGGCACCCAGTGTGGTACCGAGCACGACGTAGAGCGTGCCTTCCAGGAGACCGAAGACGAAACCGGCGCCGGTGGTAAACAGAATGCCCGGGAGCAGCAAGACCACCACCCCCGCCATGATCAGGATGAACAGGGTCGCCGCCCACGCCCCCTGTGCGTCGACCCACTGCAACAGGCTCAACAGCTGTTCATGAACGCCGAAGTAGACCAGCGCCCCCACGATCAGGGTGACGAACAGGATGCTCCCGGCCATGGCCCACAGGGGCGATTTCAGGTGCCTGATCGGAGACTGGGTCGGCGAATCGTTCGGTGTGTCGTTCATCTGTCCCGGGTCATTGGGTACGCTAACGGCGTACAAACAGTATAGTTGTCCGCCTGGCGGTAATGGGGTCTGCCGCGAATGGCACTTACTTAAGGCGAATTGCAGGATTTTCGTCATTCCGGCGCAGGCCGGACAAAAGCGCGAAGCGCGTTGAACGACTGAAAGTCGGCCCGAAGGGTGAGCGAAGCGAATAATCCAGGAATACCGCCACCATTAAGCAGTCTGGATCCCGGCCTGCGCCGGGATGACGGTGGTTATTGGCTTAAGTAAGTGCCATTCGGGTCTGTCGCGGGACGGGCGACCGGATCGGGGCGCCAGTGCGGAAACCTCATATCTTGATAACCGCCTTCAACGGCAGGTGATCGGAGGCGATACGCGCGAGTCTGCTGCGGTGCACCTGCAGCGTGCGCAAACGGCTACGCGGGCTTATCCAGATATGATCCAGGGCGAACAGAGGCCAACGCGCCGGGAAGGTGGCGTAGTTCGGTTTCGACTGAAAATGCGCATGCAGCCAACGCAGGGGTCGACCCCACAGGAACCATTCATTGATGTCGCCCATCAGCACGGAAATATCCGCCGGCCTGGGCCGATTAAACAGGGCCAGTAACTGTTGCACCTGGCGGCGACGTTCTCCGGGTGTGAGGCCAAGATGGGTGGCGACCATCTGCATGATCTGTCCGTGAAAATCAAAAGTGGCGTCGAGCGCGCCTCGCGGTTCACGACCCGGTATGCTCAGGTCAAGCCGGTTCAGCGCCAGGAGCGGGAGCCTGGTCAGCAGGGCATTGCCATAGTGCCGGGTTTCCCGCAGCAGCGTGGGACCGGGGATCGCGCTGCATGCCAACTTTTCCGCGAGATAGTCCAGCAAATCCAGATCGCCCACCCGATGGTGTTCGACCTCCTGCAGTGCCACCAGATCCGCATCCAGCTCGGCTAACACGGCGCAGATACGGTCGGGAGCAAATTTCCCGTCCGCTCCGATACCGGCGTGAATGTTGTAAGTGGCGAGGGTAATATCCATGGCTCTTTACGATACTTTCACCCGGTTGAAACCATCCGTAACCGATGTCTGCGTCATCATCCGGCCTCATCCTCATCCTCATCCTCATCTTCGTCGCCGAGACTCAGCTCTGCTTCCAGCCACATGACATTGATAATGCCCAGTGCCACCGCCAGCAGCGAACCCAGTATCCAAGTGAAGTACCACATCGTCTCTTCTCCTGCTCCGTTATCAATAGGCCGAGTGGGTGTTTTCCTGGATCTGCTTCACCGTGACCTTGCCCCACATGGCCCGGTAGCTCCACAGGGTATACATCAGGATCAGCGGCACGAATAGCGCTGCCGCCCAGAACATCACCATCAGGGTCAGGTGGCTCGATGGAGCATCCCACACGGTGAGGCTGCTGTTCGGCACCGTACTGGAGGGCAGGATGAAGGGGAACATGGAGAAGGCCGCGGTAAGGATCACTCCCGCCATGGACAGGGCGCTGGTGATGAAGGCCCAGCCGGGACGGTGAACGGTTGCCAGCAGGAAGGTGCCGAGGCCGCCGGCAAAGGCGACGACCGGCGCCAGTATCATCCAAGGATAGCGGTCATAGTTGTTCAGCCAGGCGCCGTCGGCGATCTCCACCACCTTGATCAGGGGATTGGACTGGGCGTCAGTGGGCGGCATGGAGACGATGCGGTAGCCGTCGATGCCGAAGGCCAGCCAGATCCCGGCCAGCGCGAAGGACGCCATCATTACCAGCACCGCGATGCGCGCCGCCGCACGGGCCCGGGTCGCCAACGGCGCCTCGGTGCGCAGCTGCAGCCAGACGGCGCCGTGGGTCACCAGCATGGCGAGGCTTAAGACGCCGGAGAGTAGCGCGAAGGGGTGCAACAGTCCCCAGAAGCTGCCGCTGTAACTGGGGCGCAGGAACTCGTCGTGGGCGAAGGGGACACCCAGCAACAGGTTGCCGAAGGCGACGCCGAACAGCAGCGCCGGCACCGCGCCGCCGGCGAACAGTCCCCAGTCCCAGGCCGTGCGCCAGCGCGGATCGGCGATCTTGCTGCGGTAGTCGAAACCCACCGGGCGGAAGAACAGGGCGAACAGCACCAGCAGCATGGCGATGTAAAAGCCGGAAAAGGCCGCTGCGTAGACCGCCGGCCAGGCGGCGAAGATAGCGCCGCCGGCGGTGATGAACCACACCTGGTTGCCGTCCCAGTGCGGACCGATGGTGTTGATGATGACGCGCCGCTCGTCGTCATTCCTTCCAAGGAAGGGGAGTAGGGCACCGACCCCCATGTCGAAGCCGTCGGTGATGACGAAGCCGATAAGCAGTACCCCTATCAGGACCCACCATATCAGCTTCAGGGTTTCGTAATCGAAGATCATCGGATTCTCCCGTTACTGCTGCTGGTCCATGGGCTGGCCGGCCGCGCCGCCGGAGGAGCGTTCAAAGTGATAACGGCCGGTATGCAGGCTGCTGGGGCCGAGGCGGGCGAAGCGGAACATCAGGTAGAGTTCCACCACCAGCAGCAGGGTGTAGAAGCCGACCAGGCCAGCCAGCGAGAACCACAGCTCGCCGGTGGTGCGGGACGAGACACCCAGGAAGGTGGGCAGGACCTCACCGATGGCCCAGGGCTGCCGGCCATACTCCGCCACGATCCAGCCGCTCTCGGCCGCGATCCATGGCAGCGGGATGCAGTAGAGTGCCAGGCGTAGCAGCCAGCGCTTCTCCACCTCCCGCCGCTTGGCGCAGTAATAGAAGGCGGCAGCAAAGATGAACAGCATGAGAAAGCCCGCCGCCACCATGATGCGGAAGCTCCAGAACAGCGGCGCCACCCGGGGGATGGTGTCGCGGGCCGCCTGCTTGATCTGTGCCTCGGTGGCATCCACCACGTTGGGGGTGTAGCGCTTGAGCAGCAGGCCGTAACCCAGGTCCTTCTTGGCCTCCTCGAAGGCGGTCCTGTCGGCCTCGTCAGGGTCACCACTGCGCAGTTTCTGCAGCAGCGCGTAGGCGGTGATACCGGTGCGGATGCGCGCCTCGTGATCGACCAGCAGGTCCTTGATGCCGTAGACCGGTTCAGTGAGGGTGCGGGTGGCGATCAACCCCAGCAGGTAGGGGATGCGAATGGCATAGTCGGTGGTCTGGGTCTGCTCGTTGGGCAGGCCGATGAGGATGAATCCCGCTGGCGCTTCATGGGTCTCCCACTCCGACTCGATGGCGGCCAGCTTGGTCCGCTGCACGTCGCCCAGGGAGTAGCCGCTCTCGTCTCCGAGCACGATCACGGAGAGGACCGAGGCGAGCCCGAACCCGGCGGCCACGGCGAACGAGCGGCGCGCGAACGGCAGATCGTGCCCCTTCAGCAGGTAGTAGGCGCTGATGCCGAGGACGAACATGGAGCCGGTGACGTAACCGGCCGCAACGGTGTGGACGAACTTCACCTGGGCCACGGGATTAAACAGGAGTTCGTAGAAACTGGTCATCTCCATGCGCATGGTCTGGTAGTTGAAATCGGCACCGACCGGGTTCTGCATCCAGGCATTGGCCACCAGGATCCAGAGCGCCGAGAGATTGGAGCCGAGGGCGGTGAGGAAGGTTACGGTGAGGTGCTGTACCTTGGTGAGGCGGTCCCAACCGAAGAAGAAGAGACCGATAAAGGTGGATTCAAGGAAAAAGGCCATCAGCCCCTCGATGGCCAGTGGTGCGCCGAAGACATCGCCCACATAGTGCGAGTAGTAGGCCCAGTTGGTGCCGAACTGGAATTCCAGGGTGATACCGGTGGTGATGCCGAGGGCGAAATTGATGCCGAACAGTTTGCCCCAGAAGCGTGTCATGTCCCGGTAGATCTGCTTGCCGGTGATGACGTAGACCGTCTCCATGATCACCAGCAGAAAAGAGAGGCCCAGGGTCAGCGGAACGAACAGGAAGTGGTACATCGCGGTAATGGCAAACTGCAGGCGCGATAGCTCGACGACCTCTTCTAGCATGTTGTACTCCTTTACTCGTTATCGTGTTGCGGCTCGGCGGGCCGGCCGGTGCCTCCGCCGACAATGGCCTCACTGACGCGATCCGCCGTGAGGCGTGGGGAAACAGGCTCGCTGAAGAAGGCCATCCAGATAACATAGAGCGCGATCGACTTGACCACCAGCACCACGGTGATTTCACGCGCCAGGCGGCTGGAAAACAGCCGGTTGGGTGAGCGCGCTGTGGTGGTGGATGAGTTGTGCAATGGATCGGCCGTGTTATTGATGACTGTGAGGTACGAAACACCGCCCGGGCGCTGAACGTTGCGGCAACCCGTGTCTCGCTGTTCCCCTATCGGGACAACGTCTGCTCCGCCGCCTGGGCGACAAGCGTTCGGTCATGTGTAACTAATAGCAGAAAGCGGTTCGATTGCCAGAACGCTGTTGGTTTGTGGGTCCGCGGCTTGATCCGGGGTAAACAGATGCCGCCCTCGGGCGGATCAGCGCTCCACGTCGTAGATCAGGTCCATGCTCTGGCTGCTGCCGGATTGCACCTCCAGGCGCAATCGCTCGCTCAGACGATAGCGCGTGACCAGGGCACCGCGGTTGTCGAACAGACCGACCGCGTAACTGACATAGAGATCGGGTGAGAGGTATTTGCCCAGCAGCAGGGAGGTATCCTCCAGGGTCTCGCCCTCCTCGAAGCGGACCTCGTCCACCCCCAGTCCGCCAGCCAGCCGGTTGAGAATCTCCTGGCTCTTCTCCAGGCCCTTGGCGGCCGCGGCCTGGCGCAGCATGGCGGCGCTCCCCGGACCCTCCTCGGCCAGGCCGCGGCCGGTGATCAGGTAGGCCAGGGCCTCCTCCTCCGGCAGGCTCGGGTCGCTGGAGACCTGTACCCGGGGGTCACGCAGATTGCCGCTGAGGTTGAGTACGGCCGTCACCGAGCGGTCGCGCGAAAGCCGGGTAGCCCGGATATCCAGGTTGGGATTCTGCGGCGGCCCGTTGAACAGCAGGCGACCCTGCTGGATGGTCAGGTCCTGGCCATAGGCGCGGTAGCGACCCTCCTGCAGCGACAACTCACCGCGTGCCAGGGTCCGGTCTTCCCGGCTGTTCAGGGCGACCGCCCCCTCCAGCCGGGTCTTGAGCCCGAAGCCGCTGAAACGGACCTGGTCACCGAGCTGGATGAACAGCCGCGTCTCGATGGCCAGGGGGGGCGTTTTCTCCTCCGCGCCTGCCTGTCCGACGATGACCTCGTCCTCGCTTACTTTCACGGCGCTTTCGGGCAGCTCCCGCAGCTGGATATCGGCCTTGGGGATTTTCAGGTTGCCCTCGACCTCGAGCCGGCGGTTGCGCAGGCCGATCTCCAGTTTGGGGGAGGCGTAGGCCACCGCCTCCGGCAACCGCACCACCTGGATCTCCTCGCCCTGCAGTTTGAGGCTAAGCGGCCAGCCCTGGGCGGCATCGAGTAGCAGGTCTCCCTGCAGCCTGAGGGTGCCGCCCCCGGAGACCAGCTGACCCTCCAGCACCAGTCGTTCATTGCCGCGGTTGCGGGCGGTCAGTTGCACCCCTTCCAGCATCAGGCCGAGTTGGGGCAGATTGGCGGCCCCCTCATCGAGGGTCGCCAGGGCCTCGATCCGCGGTTGGCCAAGCTCGCCGTCGAGGCTGGCCTCCGCCACCAGCCGGCCCCGGAGGTCGCGCAGGCCCGGCAGCAGCAACCCCAGGGGACGCAGGTCGGGCAGTTCGGCCTTGAGGTTTCCGGATACGGCGAGGGGTTTCTCCGCGTTGAAGGGGGCGGTAAAGGGAGCGGTGCGGGCATCGGCCGCGATCCGTCCGTCACCAGCCTTCATTTCCAAGGAGGCACGGTTTCCCTCCGGGGTCATGTACAGGGTCAGGAGCCCGTCCCGCAGCGCCAGCTGCAACGGCTGATCCTCTGCCGCCTCCATCCGCAGGTTCCCCTGGGGCAGCGCCAGTCGCACCTCGCCCGTGAGGGCGGGGAAGGTGCCCGCCAAGTGCAGTTCCCCGTCGAGGCTGCCGTTGACCGCCACCTCCGCCGGTAGCCAGTGCAGCAGGCGGTTCAGCGGGATGGCCGTGAGATTGCCATCGATTCGGCTGCTCTCCGCAGTCCAGGCGCCGCTGGTACACAGGCGTGCCTGCTCCTGGGTCAGGCAGGTCTGCTCCAGATTGAATCGGTCGCGGCCGGCCAGCAGGGCCGCGCGGCCGGTCGTGGACCAGCGTCCGAACTGTGCCTGGTCTATGGCAAGCCGTTCCAGGTGGCCGCGCCAGAGCGGGGCGTTCCAGCCACCCTGCAGCGCGGTGTCGAGCCGGAGGTCGCTGGCCTCCAGGCTCAGCCGGACCTGGTGGGCTTCAGGGGTTCCGGTAAGGCTGAGTGACAGCCGGCGGCCCTGCCATTCGCCACTCTGCAGGCCGGTCGCTGTCAGCTGGCCCTCGGCCCGACCCTGCAGCCAGGTCAGGTCCGCCTCCAACCGGCCGATCCGCTGCTCCGCATAACCCAGGCCGGTGGCCCGGAGCCGGGTGCTGAATTCCGGCTGGTCCTGCGTGCCGCCCAGCCGCCCGTCGGCCGTGATCGCCCCCTGCAGCGCCGGCCAGAAGGCCGCCAGCTTCGGCGCCTGCAGGTCATAGCGCAGATCCAGTCGTTCGCCCAGACGACCCTGCAGCTTGAGCCCGTTGGGTCCGCTCTGCAGATCCAGCGCCTGCAGTTCGAGGCCGTTGTGGTCGTAGCGCCCGCGCCCACTGGCCGTCACCGACTGCTGTTGCAGGGTGCCGTCCAACCGCCGCAGTTCGGTGCTCAGCCAGAGCCCCTGATCCGAGACGCCGCCCTGCAGCGTGGCCTGCAGGGCCAGTTTGCCGGGCCATTCCGGCCACTGGCGCGCCGGGTTCAGGGAGTCGCCGCTGATCGCCAGGTTCCAGTCGATGGCCGGGGCCCAGGTCACCTGGCCCTGGCTGCGCAGGGTGCCGTCCAGCAGTTCGGCCTCGAGGGTCATGTCGGACAGGCCGCCGGCGCTCAGCTGGCCCTGCAGCCGTGCCTGGATGTCCGGCGCCCCGCCCTGCGGGAAATTCAGGTCGGCCTGGCTCTCCAGGTGCGGATTCGTGACCGGGCCGCTGAGATGGAAGCTGCCGTTCGGGCTCTCACTGAAGGCTTCGCTCAACAGGGGCCAGCGGACCTGCATCCATTCACCGCGCAGATCCAGTTGCGGTTCCTCGCCCGCCAGCCGGACCGCGCCGGTGACCCGCAGCTGTAGCGGCGACAGTCCCGCCGCGCGGATCTCCCGGACCTCCAGGTCCAGATCGGTCAGGCCGTCGGGGGAGAGCCGGGTCTCCAGCCGCGCCTTGAACGGCGGGGTATCGGTACCGGGAAACAGCAGCTCGGCCTCGCTGCTCAGCCGCAGGGACTCCAGCGGGCCGCTCAGTCGATACTGGCCACCGGCGCTCTCCACCACGGCATCCTGCGGCGGCCAGGCCAGTGGCCGCCAGTCGCCTTCGAGCGTCAGCTGGGGGCTCTCGCCGGAGAGGTCGACCTGACCCCGGGTGCGGATCCCGAACGGGCTTTCCAGGGTGTGTTGGAGGGTCAGTCGTTGCAGGTTGCCGTTGATCTCTCCGCTACCGCGCGCCGGCCCGAACTCCGGCCCAAGCTCCGACAAGTCCCCCTGCCAGCGGATCTTTAACTGCAGCGGGTAGTCCTCGGCCAGCTCGATTTGCCCCTCCACCTCGGCCCGGTAAGTGGCGTAGTCGACCTGGAGGTTGAGGATCTCCAGCGTGTCTTCCCGGGTGCGGGCGTTGAGGGCGAGGCGGCCGATCGACTGCGCCTCGTCGCCGTCCCCTATGCGGATATCATCCAGCTCGACCTGGTCCAGGCGCAGCGTCAGCGGCAGCTGTGGCGGGGCGGGGCTCGCCGCGGTTTCGGCCGCTGCCAGGGAGACATAGTGAATGCCGCTCGCCTGCAGCTGCCGGATATGTAACAGGCCGCCGAACAGGGCGGTTGGCTCCCAGCGCAGGCGCAGGTTCTCGATGGTCAGTCGCTGTTCACCGTCCCGATACGCCACCCCCTGCAGGTCCAGTCCCTGGAGCAGGGTGCCGGCATAACGTTCGATGCGCAGGTTGTCACCCAGGGTCCATTGCAGCAGGCGCTGATTGCCGTTCGGCGTGCCCAGCAGCCAGGCAGCGCCACCCACCACGCCGATCAGCGTCAGCAACAACACCAGGAGCAGCGGCCGCCTCACAGGTCGGGTCCCATGGAGAAGTGGATACGGAAGTTGTCCCGGCTCTGGTCGTCGGGGATGGCCAGGTCCAGCCGGATGGGGCCGACCGGAGAGCGCCAGCGCAGGCCGATACCGGCGGAGCGCTTGATTCCGTCACTCCAGGCGTCGAAGGCATTGCCGGCATCCACGAACAGGGCTGCCGACCAGGCACCCTGGATCGGATATTCGTATTCGACGCTGCCGGTGACCAGGTAACGGCCGCCCACCACGTCGCCACTGGCATTCTCCGGCCCTAGGGACTGGTATTCGTAGCCGCGCACGCTCTGATCACCGCCGGCGAAGAAGCGGTAGGAGGCCGGCAGATCGGTGAAGTCAGGGGTGAGGCTCATGCCGGTGTCGGTGCGCAGCAGCAGGCGCCCCTTGCCCAGCGGCAGCACCCATTTGCCGGCGGCCAGAATCTGCACGAAGCTGGCGTCCGAGAGCAGGCTCTCATGGGCGCCGCGCAGTTCGAGGTTGAGCCGCGATCCCCGGTTTGGCCGCATGCGATGGTCGGCCTGGGTGCGGGTCCAGTTGATGCCGGGTACCAGCAGCGTGGCCGAGGTGATTTCGTCGCCGATCAGGGACTCTTCCGATATCCAGTCCAGGTAGCGGGTCTCGTTCCAGCCGTTGCGTTTGCCCAGGGTGCGCAGACCCAGGGTGGCGGTGTCGCTGGTGGTGGTATCGGTGTCCTGTTCGCGGTAACCGGCACGGATGCTGAGCTGGTCGATATGCGGGCGCTGCATCGGGATCAGGTACTCCAGACCCAGGGAGCTGTCCACACCGGAGAGGGTAAGCTTGGACTGCAGGCGGTGGCCGAGGCGGTTGATGCGGCGCCGGTCGTAGGCCAGGCTGAGGCGCGGTCCGGTGTCCGTGGCGGCGCCGATGCCCACCCGGTAGGCGGTGCGCTTGATCGGCTCCAGCTGTACCCGGACATTGATCCGGCCGTCCGCGGCCCCCTCGTAGTCGGGCTTCACGGA
This sequence comes from Sedimenticola hydrogenitrophicus, assembly GCF_029017505.1. Classification (GTDB taxonomy): domain Bacteria; phylum Pseudomonadota; class Gammaproteobacteria; order Chromatiales; family Chromatiaceae; genus Sedimenticola; species Sedimenticola hydrogenitrophicus_A. The sequence continues at coordinate 38,406 of NZ_JAQGEI010000033.1, read as the reverse complement.
GACCAGTTCAAAATAGCCGCTGTCGGCCAGTCCCCGGTGCAGCGCCGCCAGTTCCCCGGCGTCGTAGGGATCACCGGAATGGATGTTCTGGTAGCGCTCCAGCAACCGGGGCTCATAGGTGTGCTGATCCAGCTCCAGGGTGCCGATGTGGTAGCGCCGGCCGGATCGGTAGTGCAGCGTGACGTCTGCCTGGCCGGCCGCCGGGTCGACCTGCAACGCCCGGCGGCTGAAAAGGCCGTCGAAATAGCCCCGTTCCGCCGCCAGGGTTTCGATCTGCGTCTTCAGTCTCTCGTAGCGACCGTGGTGCAGCTGGCCGCCGGGGCGCACCCGGGTCTCCTGCAACAGCTTGTTGAAGGCGGGATCGTCCCGCGCCTCGCCCTCGATGCGGATGTCGACCCGATCCAGGAGGATCGGCCGGCCCGGGTCGATGGTAAAGCTGGCTTGCCAGCACTCCTCCTTGAATTGCAGCTCCTTTTCCACCTTTATCTGGTAGTACCCCAGCGCCCTGGCCGCCTGGTCCAGCTCCTGCTCGGCGCGGCGAAACAGCCGATTGACCCGCCACTTCGGTGCATCGCAGGACTCGGTGGTGAGGGAGAGCCCGCTACGCAGATTCAGTTGCAGCTCGCCACTGACACCGGTGAATTCGATCTCGGGTGTCGCCGCCCCCGCCGTGCCGATGCAGAGTGTGCCCCAAAGCGCATACCAGGGTGAATGATGCCGCCTTTTGGTCTGCATAAGCCGGGTTCGAAAACGTCTCATTTGGGCAAGTATACGTCACGAGGTCAGCCGCAGGGCGTACCCGGGTGTTCGCGTCGTGGGTTCAGTGGCGACGAATCAGCGTAGCGGGATGCACTCGCCGGGCACCGGTCGGGTCGGCTACTGGTCGACCCCGACGCATTTGTAGACGGTGAAGCGTTGCTGGCCGTCACTGATGTCAGAGGCCGGTACCACCGTGTCGCCCCCCATGCGGGCGGCACTGTTGCGGGCCAGCAGTTCCAGCTCCTTCTGCACTTTCTGCGGATCCCGTTCGATACCGGCGACCTTGTCCACAAGGGAGACCGTAGCGGCGCCAAGTTCCTTGCAGGTGGCGACCTCATCCGCATCTAGTACCCGAACCTTCTCCCCTTCCGGGGTGGTTTTTACCCAGGTGCAGCCACTGAGTAACAGGATGACTGCGATGGCACATAGTGAGTGTTTTTTATTCATTGGGTTTCCTCAATCATGGCATGCCGGGCACTCCTGGCCATGTGGTTGATTGTAGACCAGACTCCTTAGTAGGCGACCCGGGTTACCCCGCCCTGTTTCAGTTTCGTAGGGTGGATAAGCCAGTAGGGGCATCCACCATTGCTGCGGTGGATGCGCTGTTGCTTATCCACCCTACAAAAAGTACTTTATCAAATTGAAGTAGTACTAGTAGGCGACCCGGGTTACCCCGCCCTGCCTCAGCAGGCGGATCCTGTCGCCGGGGCGGAAATACTGGTCATTCTCCACCTCCTGGATAACCGAGAGGATCTCTTCCGACTCCATGCGGATGGTGATCTCCTGGCCCTGCCTGGTGGTCAGGCTCTTCTCCGCCGCCTGCCCGGCCAGACCGCCGGCCACGGCCCCGACCACGGTGGCGATGCTGCGCCCCTTGCCGCCGCCCACCGTGCTGCCGGCGAGACCGCCGACAATGGCGCCGGAACCGGTACCGACAAGACCCTCGTTTCTGCCCTCGATCACCACCGGGGTGACGGACTCGACCGTGCCGTACTGCACTGTTTGTACCCGGCGGGCTTCGTCACGGGTGTAGGTGGTGCCGGTCAGGCCGCGGGCACAGCCGACCAGCGTCACGGATACCAGCAGCGCAATGAAAAGATAGCCTGGTTTATTCATGGGTGTTCCCCCTTCTCTGTGCTGGGAATTTGTCGCCGGTGGTGGCATGTCCCGGTCTGAATCAGCCCGCAGAAAGCGTCTCCACGGATTAATATTATTGACCACGAGCGGGCGCAGAAGGTCACTCCGACTCCGACAGAGGCGGGGAGTCAGCGCGGATTGGTGATGGTGGCGATCTGCTGCCCCATCCGTACCTCGGCATCGGCGCCGAGCGTATCGCTCCACGCGACGGCATCCTTCGGGAACAGCAGGAGCACGGTCGATCCCATGTTGAAGCGACCCATCTCTTCACCCTTCCCCAGGAGAACAGGGGTGGCCGACGGCTGCGGCCCGTAACGCCACTGGCTGATGCGCCGCGAGGCGGGGGCGACCGTGCCCGCCCAGACCGTCTCCATACTGGCCACGAAAATGGCCCCCACCATGATCACCGCCATCGAGCCCTGTTCGGTCTCGAACAGGTTGACCAGCCGCTCGTTGCGGCTGAACAGGCGCGGCACCACCCGGGTGGTGGAAGGGCAGACACTGAACAGACGACCGGGGATGTGCAGCATCTTTTTCAATTCGCCGGCCAGCGGCATGTGAATGCGGTGATAATCCCGCGGCGAGAGATACAGGGTGGCGAAATGACCCTCGGCAAACTGTTCACACCACTCCCCGTCTTCGCCCAGCAGCTCCTGTAGCGTGTAGCTCTGGCCCTTGGCCTGGAAGATCCGGCCGTTTTCGATCCGGCCGAGCTGACTGACGGTGCCATCGACCGGTGAGAGGACGGCGGACTCGGACTCGGCAAGCGGCCGCGCCTCGGGCAGCAGCGCCCGGGTAAAGAAGGCGTTGAAGCTGGGATAACGGGTTGGGTCCGATTCCACGGCCAGCTCCATGTCCACCTTGTAGAGCCGGATGACCCCCTTGATCAGCCGGTTCTTGAGCGGCGGCCACTCAATCCGGGTCAGCCAGTGCATGGCCTGGGACAGCAGGTGGTGTGGCAGCAGGTAGAGCAGCAGGGCAAACAGCTTGTCGGCCAGGCCGGCCGTCTTGGCCGGGGCCTCGGGTTGGGGTTGATTCATCTACAGCGGTTCCGTTGATTGCGGATAGTGGGGGGATACTACCGGCATCACCGGGTGAGGTAAATGCGTCCGTCCCAGGTGTCCCGGGAGCGAGTGCTCAGGCGATCGGTGTATCCGGGCGGTTGCCCCAGTCCGACCAGGAGCCCGGATAGCCCTTCACCCGCGGGAACCCCAGCGCCTTGAGCATCACATAGGTGAGGGACGAGCGATGATGGGTATGGCAGTAGGTGATCACCTCCTGCTCTTTGCGGATGCCGAGATCGGTCAGCATCTGTTCCAGATCGGCATCTGGCTTGAGACGCAGGTTGCGCTGCTGGTCCAGGGCGAGCAGCCAGTCCATGTTGATGGCGCCGGGGATGTGTCCGGCCTTTTCCGCATATTTCTTGACGCCGCTGTACTCGTCCGCGCTACGGGCATCGAGCAGGGCGATACTGGTCTCGCCGAGGTGCTGTTTGATGTAGTCCCCATCGGCCACCGGGTCGGTGGTGGGTTGGGCCTGGAACTGCCTGGGGCTGGGCGTTACCGCGGTCTGTTCCAGGGGATGACCCTCATTGGCCCAGGCATGGAGCCCGCCGTTCAGCAGCGAGAAACGGGTGTGGCCCATCACCTCCAGGGTCCAGAGCAGCCGTCCGGCCTTGCCACCGCCCTCGTCGTCGTAGGCGACGACATGCACCGAATCATCAATACCCAGGGCAGAGAAGATTCGCTCAAGCTCGGCGGTTTCCGGTAGCAGGCCCATGGTCGGCTTGCGCATGGCGATGATCTGCCCGTAATCGAGATAGACGGCACCGGGGATGTGCAGTTCGGCGTAGGTGGCAGGCTTGGTCAGGTCCACCACCAGCAGGTCACTGTTGCCGAGTAGCGGTTCGAGTGCATCGGGTTCGAGAATCAGCGGCAGGTCGGGTCTGTTCATGGTTGGTAGTCCGGCGGTCTCCTAAAAATAGGATAATGGTGGCGGATCGCCGGCTTTCAAGGCTTCATCCGGGGGTGTGTTTACATCAGGCCTGCCTCCCGGTAGTAACGCGGTTTCACACATCTGTCGAGCAGTCGCCGCCCGACTTACCGGGCGGCAACGATTTGGTTCCGTCAGGCGGGCAGGTAGGGGCCCAGTTCGCCGCTGAAGGTGGCGTGGTCGTAGAGGGTATCCTCGCCCTTCACCTGTTCCACGGTCTTCAGCAGGTCATACTGGCCGGTCATGCTGTCCGGTCCATTGCCCTTCATCACCAGCATGTCCTTGAAGCACTGATGATCTTCTCCCCGGTAGAAGGTCTGTCCCGGACCGATGCCGGCGTAGCGTGAGTTTTCCAGGGACTTGATCACCTCGGGCGGATAGAAGGTGCCCGCCTTCTCGCAGGCGTTGGCGTACAGCAGGGTCTGCACATAGCAGGTGTGGGCGGCCTGTGACGGCGGGAAACCGTACGCCTTGGTGAAGCTCTTCACGAAGGCCTGTGAGCCCGGGTCCTGCAGGGTCCAGTTCCAGCCGGTGGTGCCGTACACGCCGTCGATATTGGCGGCCCCGGCACCCTTGGCCATCACCCGGCTGAACAGGGGCACCACCACCTCGATGTTCTTGCCATTCTTCTGCAGATCGCGCAGGCCGAACTCCACCGCCTGGGACAGGGAGTTCACCATGTCCTTGCCGTAGTGGTTGAGGATCAGCACATCGGCGTCGGAGTTGAGGATGGCGGTGATGAACATGGAGAAGTCGTTCGATCCCAGCGGCGTCATGATGTTGTTCACCGTGGTCCAGCCCTCCTGCTCGGTGAACTCCTTCATCGAGGCGTACTGGGTGCGTCCCCAGGAGTAGTCGGCGGTCAGGTGGAAGGCACGCCGGTCCTTGCCGTAATTCCGTGCCAGTACCGGCGCCAGCGCCTTGCCGCTCATGTAGGCGTTGAAGAAGTGCCGGAAGCCGTAGCGGCGCCGGTCCTTGCCCGTGGTGTCGTTGGAGTGGGTCAGCCCGCACATAAAGATGACCCCTTTCTCCTGGGCCAGGTATTGCTGGGCGATGGCCACCGCGCTGGAGGAGCCGCCGGAGAACATGATGACGCCGTCCTGCTCGATCATGCGGCGCGCACTGGTGCGCGCCGGCCCCGGGCTGGATTGGGTATCGCCAATCACATATTCGACTTTTTTCCCCAGCACCCCGTTGCCCTTTAGCGCAAGCGGTTGCAGGGTGTTGAGCATGCCGCCGCCGTTGTTGATGTGCTGGACGGCCAGTTTGTAGGCACGCCCCTCATCGGTCCCCTCGTCGGCGTAGGCACCGCTCTGCGGGTAGTTGAAGCCGAACTTCACACTGCTGCCCCTGACCGGATAGTTGCCGACCGCGTTCTCGGCCCAGGCGTCCTTGATAAAGAACAGGGGGGAACCGGCCGCGGCCACCGAGGCGGCCCCCAGCTTTATGAATCCACGCCGGGAAAGGGTACTGAACTTGTCAGAACGGTGATCTGTCATCGCTATCTCATCCTCTCTCTTGGGCTTTGGCCCCTCTCATTATTAGTTGTTCGATCAATGCCGCAGGGGAAGTTTCGGGCACAAGACGGCCCTGTCGAACGCTTGCCTGGAACAGCGGGACTACCTGTAACTCATTGAACAAAAGCGGGAACCAGGCCGGGAGCATTACACGTTTGTTCGGAGGGGCTGGTGCCTTCTGTCGAGGGCGTCTGCCGCCAGGGATGGCGGCAGCGAGCCCCCATGGATGGGTTAACGGCGTCCCTCGACAGAAGGTGCCAGCCCCGCCACCGCGAATTTAGAACAATTGCGTAATACTCCTACCAGGCCTTTCGGCATTGTATTTTTTTGACTGCCGCGCGTGACAGGCCCGGCATAGCACTGCATCGGCCGCGTTGCCAATTAATTGAGCATTATTGCCGGTACTGCCGCATTTTGTGAACCACCCGACAGTCATCCGCCGGCGACCGGGTTCACCGGTGCCATATCAGCGTTAAGTCCGACAGACTCCTGGACATGAAAAAACCCGCTGAGGGATGTTCCCCAGCGGGTTTTTGCGACTGGTACCGAGGGTCGGACTCGAACCGACAAGGGGTTGCCCCCGGGGGATTTTGAATCCCTATAGTTAATCCTGAACTATTTTTAAGTAGCACTAACAATTGCTATTTTTCAGTAACTTATCTATGATTAGTCCCTAATGTGTACGCGGCTGTTTCATCAAGGCTGCTACCTATTTGCTACATATTCAACCCGAGGGACTAAGCATGGGCAAGTTGAAACTGAGCAAAACGACCGTTGAGAGGCTGCAGCCGGTTGAGGGTGTGCAGGCGATTTACTGGGACAAGGACATCACGGGGTTTGGGGTCCGAGTGTCTCCCGGCGGGTCTCGCTCCTTCTTCTACCAGGGCCGGCTGAACGGCAGGGCCAAGAAGATCACCATCGGGAAGCTGGGGCGCATCACTGCCGAGACAGCCCGTAAGGAGGCCAAGCGGATCGCTTCCATGCTGGAGCTGGGGCAAGACCCGACACGGAAGAAAGAAGGGAAGGCCGCCGGCTCGACCTTTGGCGATCTGCTCGAAGCCTATGTGGAGCTGCTGGAGCAGCAGGGCAAAGTTTCCGCCAAGGCAGTGAGCAACGCGATCAGCAAGGACATAGAAACCGCCTTCCCGAAACTGTGGAAGAAGCCAGCCAACACGATCACGCTGGACGATTGCATGGATATCGTCGGGAGTCTGAAAGACGATGGGAAACCCCGGCAGGCCGACAAGGTCCGCAGCTATATTCGGACCGCCTTTTCTGAGGCGATAAACGCCCGGGGTGATGTGAATATGCCCGCGTCCATGCGAAAGCTGGGAATAACCTCCAACCCGGCCCGAGACATGCGGAAGGTGAAGGGCTCCAGCAACGCCAAAGACCGGGCGTTATCGCTGGCAGAGTTCCGGGCCTACTGGAAGCACGTCCAAGGGCTACCCGAGCCCAAGCGCTCCTTGGCCCTGCTCCACGTCCTGACCGGCGGCCAGCGCCAGCAGCAGCTCGCGCGCGTCACCCTGGCCGACATTGATCGCGATGCCCCGTCCCTGACGATATGGGACCGGAAGGGGAGGAGGGCAAAGCCGCGGCGCCATGTGGTGCCCCTGCTCCCCGAGGCCCTGGAGGCCATCGACAAGATCACCGGCGGCGGGGAGTACGTCTTTTCCTGTGATGGCGGACTGTCCCCGGTTCATATGGCGTACTTCAATGACCAGACCAAAGGGATCTGCGCGGCGATGCAGGAAGCCGGAGAGCTGGAGGGCGAACCCTTCACCGCCGGCGCCATCCGCGCCACCATCGAGACACGGTTGATCGCCAAGCCCTACAGCGTGAGCTCTGACGTTCTGGCGCATCTTCTCAGCCACGGGATGGGCGGCATCCAGCAGCGCCACTACCAGCATCACGACTTCTTCGACGAGAAGCTGGACGCCCTGCAGAAGCTCCACGGGATGCTGACGCAACCGAGGGGCAAGGTAACTGCTATCCGCGGGAGGAAGCGGGCGTGAAGGAGACTGTAGACGATGCTGAGAAAGGGGATATTTCCGCCGCTGACTTCCTATTGAAGTACGCTGCCGATTCATTGAAGCGGGGGATACCGCTAAATCCTGATGTTGGCGTATGGCTGGGGGAGTGTCTTTCGCAGATGATCGATGGTGTAGAGCCAAAACGGGCTTTTGGCTTATCGGATCCAGTCGGCGGAAGACCGCCACTGACAGATGATCAGAAAAACCAGCGGATCCGAATCTTCTTGAGCATGGAGAGACTCAAGCGCACAGGCAGGGCTAAGAGCTACACAGAAGCCGCCGCGGCTGTTGCAGCTGATGAAGGAATCGAAATATCGACAGCGGAGAAATACCGCAAGCTTGCGATCAAAGAGCTTAAAACAGATGGGTACGATCCCAAGGTGTGGGCAGAAGCGGCATGTCGTCCACTCATACTTCCCGATCTTGAAAAGATGCAGCAAACATTGCTATCAACTTTCGCCGCTGTCCAAATGCAGAGCGAACGATCCGATAAAAAAGATAGGGATTAAACCAGGGAGGTTTAATCCCGCCACTTACCCCGAACAAATCGGATTCTACCCCTGTCAATCACGAACAGCGGAGAATCCGATATGCAAACCCATACCACCCCCACCGGGAACACCGTTCCCCCCGAGGCTGTTGTTTCACTCCCGCGCCTTCTCACTCAGAAGGATCTTGCTGCCTACCTGAACAAAAGCACGGCATGGTGCGAGCGCGCCCGCTGGGCAGGCGAAGGCCCGCGCTTCGTTAAGCTGGGGCGCCATGTTCGGTACCGTGCCGATGATGTGCTGGCCTGGATCGAAGAGAACGCGAAGCAGTCCACCAGCGAGGGAGCAGAATGACATGGATGATAAAATGAGAAACCCCCGGCCCGGGAGCTTGGCGGCATCGGGCAACGGGGGCGAAGATAACTTCTATAAACTGCCCGGTAAGCGTATTCCGAATTGTCCGCCTAGTCAATTAGACAGCTACTATCGGGCGGATATGGCTTATTCATTTCTGACGGGCCGCCGGCGGCCCGTCACATACCGAACAACTGTGGCCGCGCTAGCGGCGGCTGAGTTCATCGCGGCCTGGGAGAAGATGGAGGCGGCAACCGATGAGGCGATCCGTTACGGCTTCTTCAAAATCGCCTTGCGCATATTGATCGGCATCCAGGCTCATCACGGCAAGGATGTTCGCCTGGGTAGAGGGCGACTGCTATGAATAACCCGCTGACGTTTACCCTATTCCCCAATCTCAGCGGATCGACCGCTACCGAATACGCCACGTCTATGGGCGGCATGGCTGAATGGATCCGGGGTCTGCCGGTGTACCCCAATAAGGATGCCTGCCCGCTCATCTCGATGAACCGTTACGGCGAACGCCGGACCGCTAAAAACAGCTTGCGCCATGATGCCAACATCCTGGAGGCGACCGGCGCGATTGGCGATTATGACGCGGGCGAGATGGCCCCGACCACGGCGGCCACTCTGTTGCAGATGATGGACATCGAGGCGGTCATCGTTACCACACCCAGCCACGGCATCAAGGGCAACCGGTGGCGCGTCATTGCGCCGTTCGCCCAAGCCCACACTATCCCCGAGCGCCACGAGCTGCTAGGCAAGCTGAACACGGTGCTGGGTGGCGTACTGGCCGGGGAGTCGTTCACCGCGTCCCAAGCGTTCTATGTGGGGCGCGTGGCTGGCGTGGCCTACGAGGTGATCCACGTGCCGGGCACCCGGCTGGACGTGCTGCCCGGTGTCGAGCAGCTGGAGTTCACCGGGCCGCCGGCGGCCCAGCCGCGCATCGGTCCGAGCGATCCGCTCGCCCTGCTGCCAAAGCGGGCCAGCGGAGGCATTGACCAGGTACGCGCCGCGTTAAGGTTGATCGACAACAACGGGCCGGACTGGGAGCGGTGGAACCGCATCGGCATGGCGGTCTATAACGCCACGGGCGGATCTGATGAAGGGCTCGAAGCCTGGCGCGAGTGGTCCGACCGCCTGCCCTACACTGGCAAGACGGATGACACGGTAGACGCACGCTGGAGCCACTACCGCAGCAGCCCGCCGACCAATATCGGAATGGGTACGCTGATCCAAATGGCAGGCGGGATGGATGCCGTACGACCCGTGCAAACACAGCTTGAGGCCGAGCGCCGCGCCGCACAGGTCACAGAGAATGCGCGGATCGGCGAAGAGGTCGACGAGCTGCCCATCCCAACCGTGATGACGCTGGAGGAGATGCGCCGGGAGTTGGTTTATATCGAGGACAACGGCGGGGTGGTCCATAGCGTGACCGGGCGAGTCAGAAAAAAGGACGCTGCAGCGGGTACGTTCGCCGCGAGTAAACACCGCCGGACCACTGACGCCGGGAAGGAGAAAGAAGGCTCCGCCCTCAAGATCTGGATGGAATCGCCGGACCGCGTCTCAGTCGATGTATTGGCCTGGGTTCCTGGCGAGCCCCAGATCTGCAAGCCGCCGGAAGTGGTCAACGGGAATACTCGCGCCTTCAACATCTGGCGGGGATTGCGGCCCCTCGCAGCGCCGGAGAACTGGCCGGAATGGGCGGCCCCGTTCGAGCAGCACATTGCCTATCTGGTGCCGGTGGAGGCCGAGCGCCGCCGCCTCATTCAATGGCTGGCTCATATTGTCCAACACCCCGCAGAGCTGCCCCATACCTGCTACCTGATGATCACCGAGCAGACGGGGATCGGGCGCAACCTTCTAGGCTCTGTGATGGTTCGCGTCTTGCGTGGGTACGTCGCCGCGGGGATCTCACTCGGGCCGATCCTGGACAACAAGTTTAACGGTCGTCTGTCTCAAAAACTGCTTGCCGTGGTGGACGAGACGCGCGAGGGCCTGGGCGAGAATCGGCACTTGCGAGGCGAGCGCCTCAAGAGCCTGATCACCGAGGAGCACCGCCACATAGACACCAAGTACGGCTTGCAGACAGTCGAAAAGAACTGCTGCCGCTGGCTGATGTTCTCCAACCATTACGATGCGCTCCCTTTCGAGAACAACGACCGGCGCGTGATCGTGATCGAGAATCCGACCCAGCGGCAAAACCCGGAGTATTACGCTTGGCTTTATGACCTTGTGGATCAGCCGCACTTTATCGGATCGGTTCGCCGGTATTTGGAGCAGGTCGATCTATCCGACTTCAACCCGGGCGAACATGCACCGATGAGCGATGCAAAGCGCCGCGCCCTGGGCTCGATGATGAGCGAGACCGATAAGGCAGTGATGGAGTTCAAGGAGACATGGCCGGGAGATGTCGCCGGGCGCAGCAATATCCGGCATTTCGTCGGCATGGCGATCGGAAACGAAGCCCATTTGACTAAGGCTATCGAGCGGGCCGGGATGGTGAACGCCGGCAAGCGGATCTCTTTGTCCATGGGGATGAAAGACAGTGTGGTGATCGTGAATCCGGCGGCCTTATCGCCTGACCAGGTAAAGACCAGCTCACCCAAAGCCATTGCAGATCAGATCGCGAAGGCGGCTAGTGAGTTCCTACAGCAACAGGAGGCATAATGAACACCGCCCCCACACTTCCAGCATAACCACCGCCACACACCCGCTACGGCGGGTTTTTTGTGCAATCTGGACAGGCAGGACAGGCAGGACACCCGGTTCTATAAACCCCCTATACCTTTTTTCCATACTCTATTTTAATAATTAGTTAAAAAGTATTTAGCTGGAGTACAGAAGCGCCTGTCCTGCCTGTCCTGCCTGTCCAAAACAGTCGAACAGCCGATAGAAGCCCCCCGCAGGCAAATCATCGGAAAGAACGCACCGGCTACCAGGCGGGAAGGCTCGCTCGAACAGACGCAAAAATTACCCTCGTACCCTCTTGCCATCTAGCAGAAACACGGCGGCGGTGGGCAAACATGAGGGATATATTATCCCCGTGCTATTCGTTCAAAGTCCCGTGTCATTGCGGCCCGTAGCTGGCGACGCCTAAACTTGTAGCAAATAGGTAGCAATCAACCCAGCAAATAGGCGGCGATTAAATGGACAGCAAACTAAAGACCGGCAGGAAGAAGAAGGCCGATAGAGTACCGGCGAAATTTGAACCGGGCTTCATTGCCGCGCTGGACGGTCGAACCGGGATCGCCCAGGAGATGCGCGAGCGGTTCCAAGAGCTGACCTGCGACCTTGGCGGCGCTGACTCCTTGAGCTACCAGCAGCGCAGCTTGTGCGAGCGCGTGTTATGGCTGGAGCACTGGATCCGGGTTCAGGAAGCGGCCCTTGCCCGTGGCGACAATGCCGCCTTTGACGTAGGCCGCTATACCCAGGCCGCTAACTCGATCCAAGGGCTCTACGCAAAGCTTGGCCTGCATCGAGTGGCCCGCGACGTGCCGACCCTTGGCGAATACCTCAAGGCCAAGCAGGGATCCCCGCAGCAATGAGCCCGATCACCATCCGCGATGTGACCACCGACCCCCAGCTATTCGGCGGCATGTTTGCTGGTCCGAGCTGGGACGGGTGGAGAGCCCTCTTGTGCGGTTTCTTCGGTCTGGAGTTGAACCGCGCAGAGCAGCGCCTCTTTGAATCAATCACCCGACGCGCTGACAGCCCACGACAAGCCATGCAGGAGCTTTGGCTTGTCGTGGGCCGCCGAGGCGGTAAGTCCCAGAACGCGGCGCTCCTTGCCGTGTTCCTTGCCGCGCTCCATGACTACACCGACCGGCTATCACCGGGCGAAGCTGCAACCGTGATGGTCTTGGCCGCTGACAGAAAACAGGCCCGCGCCGTCTTCCGGTATGTCTCCGGCCTGCTGCACTCCAACCCGATGTTAGAGCGGCTGATCGTGCGCGAGGACAAGGAGACAATCGAGCTTAGCAATCGAACCGTGATCGAAATCTCGACCGCCTCATTTCGCAGTGTCCGCGGCTACACCCTGGCCGCCGTTATCGCTGATGAAATTGCATTCTGGCGTAGCGAAGACAGCGCCAACCCTGACTATGAAATTATCAACGCGCTACGCCCGGCCATGGCAACGCTCGACGGCAAGCTGATCGCACTGTCCAGCCCCTACGCAAAGCGCGGTGAACTGTGGGAAAACTATCGCCGCTTTTTCGGCAAGGATGATGCTTCGGTCCTTGTGGCCCAAGCGGACAGCATGACCATGAATCCCAAGCTACCGCCCCGAGTTGTGGCTGCAGCAATGGAGCGCGATCAGGCCGCAGCCCTGGCCGAGTACATGGCCTACTTTCGCAGCGATCTTGAAGCATTTGTAACCCGTGAGGCTGTGGACGCCTGTGTGGTGCCTGGCCGGTATGAGCTTCCCCACCTTTCGATGAACCGATACCGCGCCTTTGTTGATCCGAGCGGGGGTTCAGTGGACAGCATGACTCTTGCCATTGCCCACGATGAGCACAGGGACAGGCAAACGATCACCGTGGTCGACGCGGTGCGGGAGGTAAAACCGCCGTTCTCCCCTGAAGCCGTGGTGACTGATTTTTGCACCCTACTGAAGGGCTATCGGATCTCAACCGTAACCGGCGACAGGTACGGCGGCGAATGGTGCCGCGAGCCCTTCAAAAAACAGGGTATCAATTACGAGCTTTCGGCCAAGCCGCGATCCGATCTCTACCGCGATATGTTGCCGCTGATTAACTCCGGACAGATCGAACTACTCGACCACGACAAGACCGTTAATCAGCTTTGCAGCCTGGAGCGCCGGACAGCCCGCAGCGGCAAGGACAGCATCGACCATGCCCCCGGCGCTCACGATGACATTGCAAACAGCGTGGCAGGCGTAGCGGCCAACCGCATCGGCCACTGCTACAACTACGCCGATCTGTTGTGATTACCCAACCCACCAACAACAAGGAGCACGACCCCATGAAAACCCTAATCAATGAATTCCAGACCGCAGCCGCACAGCTCGACGAGAAGCGCCGAGCCCTGCACCGGGCAGCCGCACAGCGCCGCGATGAACTGGCCGGCCAGCTGTGCGACGATGCCCAACGCCGCGCCCTTGTGGACATGATCGACAACATGATCGAGCAGGCCGACGAGGCTACCCGCACCGCCGCACCGCTCAAGATCCAACAGTTTACCGCCAGCATCGTGCATCCAAGCGTTAAGGCCGGTGATGGCGCTGTGCTGCTCGACGTGTTCATCGACGCGGCCCGCGGCTACACCGACAGCCGGCGGTACGATGCCCTGCAGGCGTGCTTGCTGATGGCCTCGGGGCGCGTCGAGGCCGGGCTGTTCAACTTCAGCAAGCCATACCATGACCGCTTGACCCTGGCCACCCTGGACGCGTTCGCCGGCATCATCGATGCGGCCCGCCACAAGCGGTACACCGCCCACCGCGCCGCGCTGCTGGCCGAGCAGGCCGAAGCGGCCCGCCTGGCTGAACTCATCGCGGCCCCTGTGGTTATCACCCTGGAGCCTGAGACGGCCGCCCCCGAGACTATCGCCATCCGATACAGCGAGGAGCAGACCCCGCTCGTTGCCGCTGGCGTCGCGCTGAAGGGGTACGGGACAGTCAATCACGTCACTCGCGAACAGTTCGACCGGCTGCAGGGTTCGCCGCTCTATGCCGCCGGCGTTCAGTGCGGAAGTATCGAGGTGATGCCGTGAAGATCACACCACTAACTGACGAGGAGGTCGAGACCGTCATAGGGACCGGCGGCAGCGTGGCAGCCTTCGCCAATCAGCGGCTTGGGCTTGGCCCTCACCGGCATGATACCGAGCTGGATCGATTCATTGCCCAGCATGCCGTCTATCGACCGCAACCGATCCAGGCACCGCAGCGCAGCAGCTTGGGTGCGCTGGCCGTGCTGGCCAATAAGGAGATGTGAAATTTACCGGCGGTTTGGGGTGGCTCCCCGTGATCGCCGCCGGTAAGGCCTGCTGATGCGCCGGGCGGGGGTGACTCCTTCCCCTGCCGAAGTCATCGGCACTGAACCCCTGCCCTGTGGCGGGGGTTCTTTTTGCCTGCCGTATAGATAGACTGGAATCAAGGAGGGCACCAACATGCCGAAGATCATCACCCTGCTACTGCTCACGCTCCCCGCCCTGGTCGCCGCCTACCAGCCCGACAAGCTGACGATGCACACGGCTGAATGGCATTGTGAAGCCCTGGCGCACGTCTCATTGCATCCAGATAGCGCGGCGGGCATCACCGCCCATGTGATCCCGACGATCACATGGGAGGACGGCTACACCATCCGCGTGCAATACGACTACATGCCGGCGATAGGCCGCAGCTTCTTCTGCCTCTTCCGGGACATGAGGAGCCCGAGCGGATCGCTTCGACTGCAGGCGTATGGCCTGACCGGCAAGGATGGCAGCAAGGTGAACCGCGTGGAGCGGTTGGAGTGATGGTTCAACCCGATAGAACGGATCGTACTTTAGTAATTTGGTGCCTCGGGCCGGAGTCGAACCGGCACAGTGTTTCCACCGGCGGATTTTGAATCCGCTGCGTCTACCAATTTCGCCACCGAGGCAGAGTGCTACATAATCGCTACATATTTTCTTATATCATCTGTAATTAACTGATTACATTACATTTTTCAGTCATGCCAGGGGGATTTTGAATCCCCTGTGTCTACCAATTTCACCACCCCGGCATACGAAGACGCGTAGTATAATCTTTTCATGGGGCAGTGCAATCCCTCCAGGGCGCACCACAGAAGCCTTGGCGGGATGGCAGTCTATGGTAATATGCGCCCCCCATGCAGAGAAGCGACTTCCACTACGATCTCCCCGATGAGCTGATTGCCCAGTTTCCGACCGGAAACCGGCAGGACAGCCGTCTGCTGCATCTGCCGGGCGGCGACGCGGCGCCGGTCGATCGCCTGTTTGTCGACCTGCCCTCACTGCTGCAGGCCGGTGACCTGCTGGTGTTCAATGATACCCGGGTGATGCGGGCTCGGCTGTTCGGCCGCAAGGCGAGTGGAGGACGGGTTGAACTGCTGATCGAG
The DNA here is from genome assembly GCF_029017505.1 of Sedimenticola hydrogenitrophicus. Lineage (GTDB taxonomy): Bacteria > Pseudomonadota > Gammaproteobacteria > Chromatiales > Chromatiaceae > Sedimenticola > Sedimenticola hydrogenitrophicus_A. Next base: position 23,047 of record NZ_JAQGEI010000033.1, on the reverse strand, counting down.
CGGGTGCTGGAGCCTGGCCTGGGTCTTGCCCATATCAGGGCCAGCAAGTCATCCAAGGCGGGCAGCCGCATTCTGCTGGAAGGCGGCGGTGAACTGGAGGTCCGGGGGCGGCAGGAGGATCTGTTTGTCATTGCCTCCCATGACGCCGATCTCCATGAGCTGATGCGGCGGTCAGGACATATGCCGCTCCCTCCCTATATCTGCCGCGACGATGAGGCACTGGATGAGGAGCGCTACCAGACCGTCTACTCCGATCGCGAGGGGGCGGTGGCGGCACCCACCGCGGGTCTCCATTTTGACCATGACATGCTGCAACGGCTGGATGCCATGGGGATCGAGCGCGCCTGCGTCACCCTGCATGTGGGCGCCGGCACCTTTCGGCCGGTGCGGGTCGATCGCTTGGAGGAGCACGTCATGCACAGCGAGTACGCGGAGGTGAGCCCGGAGGTGTGCGCGCGGGTGCGTGCGGCGCGTGCCCGGGGCAACCGGGTGGTGGCGGTCGGCACCACCAGTGTACGCAGTCTGGAGTCTGCCTCCCGGGAGGGGGAGATACAGCCGTTCTATGGGGATACCCGGCTGTTCATCACCCCGGGTTACCGGTTCCGCAGTGTGGATGCCCTGGTGACCAACTTTCATCTGCCGGAATCCACCCTGCTGATGCTGGTGGCGGCCTTTTCCGGATATGAGCGGATCATGGCGGCGTATCGGCATGCGGTCGCCCGGCGTTACCGTTTTTTCAGCTATGGGGATGCGATGTTTCTGGAGCGTTTGACCGGGCCATAATCGACAGGCAAAAAAAACGCGGCAAGTGGATTGCCGCGTAAATAAATCCACCAAAGGAGGATGGAGGAGTGCGTACTGAGTTGTTTTTCAGTACATGCGTAGTTTCTAATATATGCTGCATTGTGTCAAGTCGTTAAAATCCATTTATGTTGATATAAATCATGCTATTTGAAGTCACAAACCTTGACGGCGCGGCGCGCCGGGGGCGGATCACCTTCCCGCGCGGTTCGATCCAGACACCGGCCTTCATGCCGGTTGGGACCTATGGCACGGTCAAGGCGATGACCCCGGAGGAGCTGGAGTCGGGCGGTGCCGAGATCATCCTCGGCAACACCTTCCACCTGATGCTGCGCCCCGGCACCGAAATCATCTCCGCGCATGGCGACCTGCATGACTTCATCCACTGGCAGCGCCCCATACTGACCGATTCCGGAGGGTTTCAGGTGTTCAGCCTGGGGGCGATGCGCAAGATTACCGAGGCCGGTGTGCACTTTCGCTCGCCGATCGACGGCAGCCGGATATTCATGGGGCCGGAGGAGTCGATGGCGGTACAGCGTCAACTCGGTTCCGATATTGTGATGATCTTCGACGAGTGTACCCCCTATCCCGCCACCGAGCTGGAGGCCCGGGTCTCCATGGAGCTCTCGCTGCGCTGGGCGCAGCGCAGCAAGCAGGCGCACGGCGATAACCCCTCGGCCCTGTTCGGTATCGTCCAGGGCGGGGTTTATGAGGCGTTGCGCGGACGTTCCCTGGAGGGGCTGATGGAGATCGGTTTCGACGGCTATGCGGTGGGCGGGCTGTCGGTGGGCGAGCCGCCCGCCGATCGCTGGCGGGTGCTGGATTTTCTCTCCTCAAGGCTGCCGGCGGACAAGCCGCATTACCTGATGGGGGTGGGGACGCCGGAGGATATCGTCGAGGCGGTGCGGCGCGGCATCGATATGTTCGATTGCGTCATGCCGACCCGCAATGCGCGTAACGGCCACCTGTTTACCCACCAGGGGGTGGTGCGCATCCGCAATGCCGTGCATGCCGATGATACCGGCCCGTTGGACCCGCATTGTGATTGCTATACCTGCCAAAACTACAGCCGCAGCTATCTGCGTCATCTTTCGCGCTGCAACGAGATCCTGGGTGCCCGGCTGAATACCATCCATAACCTCTATTATTATCAGTCCCTGATGCGCGCTATCCGCCAGGCCATCGCCGAACAGCGGTTTGATGCCTTTGCCCGGGATTTTTACGCCATGCGGGCCTGATCTTCCGGCTTGAAAAACCATCCGCGAGGTCGCATCTTCGGGTATTGCTCCGCCCTTGATCGGCCGGTGGTGGTGATAAATTCTTTAATCACAACAACTGTGGCATAATGCCCCGCTTGTGATTCCCGCACGGTGTGGTCCGTGCCGAATCAGTACATTTTGACCACTTGACTTAAGGTAAGAACACCATGAGTTTCTTTATTTCAGATGCCATGGCCCAGGCGGCTGGCGACGGTGCGGGTTCACCCGGTTTGGAAGGCCTGATCTTGCCGATCGGCCTGATTATCATGCTCTATTTCCTGATGATTCGTCCGCAGATGAAGCGTCAGAAGGAGCACAAAAAACTGGTCGAGACCCTGGCCAAGGGCGATGAGGTACAGACCGAAGGCGGATTGATGGGCAGGATCTCCGATCTGGGTGAGAATTTCGTCAAGGTCGAAATCGCTGAAGGGGTCGAGGTCAAGATCCGCCGTCAGGCGGTGGCGGCCATCATGCCAAAAGGCACCCTGAAAGAGCTGTAATCACTGGCCGGCCCGTACGGGCCGGCTGTTTCGTAGGGCCCCCGGGTTGCTCCGGCGTGTCCCTGTAGAGCTTCCGCAACAACAGATAACGATGAACCGATATCCTCTCTGGAAGAACCTCCTCGTAGTGGTGCTGGTGCTGTTTGGCCTGCTCTACGCCCTGCCCAACGTTTTTGACCAGGACCCCTCACTGGAGATCAGTGGCAGTCGCCGGGCAACGGTCGGTTCCGCGACCGAACAAACGGTTCGCACGGCCCTGGACAAGGCGAACATCGCAATCAAGTCAACCGATGCCGGCGACGACAAGCTGCTGGTCCGGTTCAACGACTCGGAGAGTCAGTTGCGGGCCAAGGAGATTCTGGAGACCACCCTGGGCGGCGATTATACCCAGGCCCTGACGCTCTCCACCGACGTGCCGGGCTGGCTGCAGACCGTGGGCGCGCTGCCCATGTACCTGGGTCTGGATCTGCGCGGCGGTATTCATGTGCTGATCGATGTCGACATGGACGCCGCGGTGAGCCAGGCAATGGAACGCTACAACGGTGATCTGCGCACCCTGTTGCGGGATGAGAAGCTGCGTTATAGCCGGGTGGCCGTCCGTGATGACGCCATCCTGGTCTCGTTCAAGGAGGCTGGGCTGCGCGACCAGGCGCTGGATGTCATCGGCAACGAGTACCGCGACCTGCAGTTGGAAGCCCTGGACGAGGGGGAGGAGTTTCTGGTCCAGGCTAAAATGAGTCCCAGCGAGCAGCGCGCGGTGAAGAAATTCGCCCTGGACCAGAACATCACCACCCTGCGTAACCGGGTCAACGCCCTGGGGGTCTCGGAGCCGGTGATCCAGCAGCAGGGCGAGCGGCGTATCGTGGTGCAGCTCCCGGGCGCCCAGGACCCCTCGAAACTCAAGGAGCTGCTCGGTGCCACGGCCACCCTGGAGTATCGCCTGGAGGATACCGAGCACAGCGTGGAGGATGCGCTGGCCGGCCGGGTGCCGCCCGGCTCCAGATTGTACCAGACCCGTGATGGCCGGCCGATTCTATTGAAACGGCGGGTGATCGTGACCGGCAACCAGATCACCGACGCTTCGTCCGGCTTCGATCAGCGCACCGGCAGTCCCATGGTGTCGGTCAGCCTGGACAGCCAGGGTGCGCGGCGCATGCGCAATGTGACCACCGAAAACGTCAACAAGCCGATGGCGGTGGTGTTTATCGAAACCCGTAAGGATACCCGCCTGGTGAATGGCCAGCCGGTGACCCGCAAGGTCCAGGTGGAGGAGGTGATCAGTGTCGCCAATATCATCGAGCCGTTCGGGCGCCGCTTCCAGACCACCGGTCTGGACAGCCCGGAAGAGGCCCACGACCTGGCGCTGTTGCTGCGCGCCGGTGCCCTGGCGGCGCCGATCGATATCGTCGAGGAGCGGACCATCGGTCCCAGCCTGGGGCAGGATAATATCGATCAGGGCTTTGCCTCGGTACTGATCGGCCTGGCCGTGGTGATGATCTTCATGGCCATCTACTATAAGGTGTTTGGCTTGGTGGCCAATATGGCGCTGCTGACGAACCTGGTGTTCATCGTGGCGGTGCTCTCCATGCTGCAGGCGACCCTGACCCTGCCCGGTATCGCCGGTATCGTGCTCACGGTCGGTATGGCGGTGGATGCCAATGTGCTGATCTTCGAACGTATTCGTGAGGAGATTCGCAACGGCAGCACCCCACAGGCGAGCATCTTTGCCGGTTACGAGAAGGCGCTCTCCACCATCGTGGATGCCAATATCACCACATTGATAGCCGCCGTGGTGCTGTTCAGCTTTGGTACCGGACCGATCAAGGGCTTTGCCGTCACCCTGTTTATCGGCATCCTGACCTCCATGTTTACCGCCATTGTGGGCACCCGCGCCGTGATCAATCTGATCTATGGCGGCAAGCGTGTCGCCCGGCTCAGTATCTGATTGGGATGACTCTGATGCAGATTTTTAAACGAAAGACCGAAATCGACTTCATGGGCAAGCGCAAGCTGGCCGCGATCCTCTCGGTGCTGCTGGTGCTGATCTCCCTCGGTTCCGTCCTGGTGCGCGGACTGAGCCTCGGGATCGACTTTACCGGGGGGACCCTGGTCGAGGTCGGTTACGCAGAGGCGGCGGAGCTGTCCAAAGTGCGGGGCGTCCTGGGTGAGGGCGGCTTCGGCGATGCGCAGGTACAGCACTTCGGTACCTCCCGGGATGTGCTGGTGCGGCTACCGCCCCAGGCGGAACTGGCGAGCGCCGAACTCAGCGACCGTGCCTTCACCGCGCTGAAACAGGCGCAGGCCGGCGAGGCCACGCTGCGCCGGGTGGAATTCGTCGGTCCCCAGGTGGGCGACGAGCTGACCGAGGACGGGGGGCTGGCGATGCTCTACGCCCTGATCGGCATCCTGGTCTACGTGGCACTGCGTTTCGAATACCGCTTCGCCCTGGGTTCGGTGATCGCCCTGGTTCACGACGTGCTGATCACCCTGGGCATCTTTTCCATGTTCCAGATCGAGTTCGATCTGACCGTGCTGGCGGCATTGCTGGCGGTGATCGGTTACTCGCTGAATGACACCATCGTGGTATTTGACCGTATCCGGGAAAATTTCCGCAAGATGCGCAAGGGGAGCGCGGTGGAGATTATCAACAGCTCGCTGAACCAGACCCTGGCGCGCACCCTGATGACCTCGCTGACCACCCTGCTGGTGCTGGTCGCCCTGTTTGTGTTTGGCGGCGAGATCATTCACGGCTTTGCCTTCGCGCTGATTATCGGCGTCCTGGTCGGTACCTACTCCTCGATCTACGTGGCCAGTACCGCGGTGTTGATGCTGGGCATCAGCAAGGCGGACCTCATGCCGGTGGTCAAAGAGGGCGCCGAGGTGGATGCCGAACCCTGACGCAGGCGGGAAAATAACAGACCGTAAAAAGCCCGGCGGGGGAGCCACCCGCCGGGCTTTTTTTGTGTGTGGTTGAGGCTATCCGCAGGCGTGTTTGAGGTTGGGGAAATCGATGATCTCCGCCTCGGTTTTCCCGTCATCTGTCCGCCGGTGGTTTGGTCTGCCGGTCTGTGCCGGACGGATCTCGAGGATTTCGAAATCCGTGGTATCGGCACAGAGTGAGGATTCCAGAGAGAGCTCAAGCAGGCCATCCAGCACATCGCGCATGATCATCTCAAGCGCACGATCACTGATCGTAACGGTGATATCTGAATTGTCCTTCATGGCGCCCGATCTCCAAAGTGCCCAATGAATGTGGCACCTTCTATGAACTTAACCGGTTTATCGGGCCGGGTGTGAAAAACTTTAGGTCCCGCGCAAGAATAATTCCGTAGTACCGAGGGCGTTCCTGGGCCCCGCTGGCAAGGCACGCTTTGCAGGCAATGGCCGCTCCCTTGGCAAAAAGCGTAACGCCGCCAGCGGGGTCCAGGGGCGACCGAATACAGGAACTTATTCTTGCGCGGGTCCTTAGCGGACTATCGGTAAATCAGGCGCGCAGCCGCTCGGTGAGGTGCGGACGGATCACGCCGGCCATGGCGGAATGGAGTCGCAGACCGCCGGCAATGAGGTTGCCGGTCTCGAAGAAGCGGCCGCCGCCATTGATATCGGACACGGTACCGCCGGCCTCTTTGACCAGCAGGGCGCCGGCGGCGAAATCCCACTCGGAGAGCCCCAGTTCCCAGAACCCGTCCAGGCGTCCGGCGGCCACGTAGGCCAGGTCCAGTGCCGCCGATCCCGGCCGGCGGATGCCGGCGGTATCCTTGATCAAATCCCGGAACATGCCCAGATAGGCATCCAGATTGGATAGGTCGCCGTACGGAAAACCGGTTCCGAGCAGCGCCCCTTCCAGCGTTTTCCGACTGGTTACCCGGAGGCGCCGGTCGTTGAGCAGCGCGCCGTCTCCGCGGCTGGCGGTAAACATCTCGTCGCGCAGCGGATCATAGACCAGCCCGTGCTCCAGTACGCCCTTGTGTTTCAGAGCGATGGAAATGGCGAACTGGGGGAATCCATGCAGGTAGTTGGTGGTGCCGTCGAGCGGATCGATGATCCACTGGAACTCATTGCCGCTCCTGCTGCCGCTCTCTTCCGCCAGGATGGCGTGGTTGGGGTAGGCGCTCCGCAGGGTGTCAATAATGGCCTGTTCGGAGGCCCTGTCCACTTCCGACACGAAGTCGTTGCGGCCCTTCTGGGTAATCGTCAGGGTGTCGGATCGCTCGTAATAACGGAGGAGTATGTTACCGGCGCTACGCGCGGCACGGACAGCAATATTCATCATCGGGTGCATGGGCGTGGAAGATACATCAACCCGCGCCGCTAATAAAGGGGAAATCACTTTCCGCGGCAAGATTTTTCGCGCTGTCACGGTTCAATCCAGCTGAGAAATGACACCGAATCAGGTAGGCTTGCGACTATGCTGAAGAACATCAAAATTATCCTCATCGAGACCACCCATCCGGGCAATATCGGTGCCGCCGCCAGGGCAATGAAGAACATGGGGCTGGGTCGGCTCTGTCTGGTCGCCCCGCGCACCTTCCCCAGCGCGGAGGCGACCGCGCGGGCGGCCGGTGCGGACAGTATCCTGGAGCAGTGCCGGGTCTTTGAAACGCTGGACCAGGCCCTGGCGGGGTGTCGGTTGGTGGTCGGGGCAAGCGCCCGTCTCCGGACGGTGGAGTGGCCGCAGTTGCTGCCCCGGGCCTGCGCCGAGCAGCTGTGGACCGAGGCGACCCAGGGCGAGGTGGCGATCCTGTTTGGCCGCGAGAGTTCCGGGCTGCGCAACAGCGAGCTGGATCGCTGCCACTATCTGGTGCATATCCCGGCCAATCCTGAATACAGTTCCCTGAATATTGCCCAGGCGCTGCAGGTCATCTCCTATGAAATCTACCTGCAGTCACTGGTGGTAGCCGAGCCCCGGGAGTCGGAGTTGGTAACCGCGGCGCCGGTGGAGGCGATGGAAGGATTTTTCCAGCATCTGCAGCAGGCGCTGCTGGATATTGGTTTCAGCGATCCCCGGCAGTCGGCGAAACTGCAGCGGAGACTGCGGCGGCTGTTTCTGCGGGCGCGCCCGGATCCGGAGGAGCTCAATATCCTGCGCGGTATCCTGAGTGCGGCGCAAGGCCGTAAGTCGATGCGGCGCGAATAGCTCGTCGGTTGACCCCTGCCTACCAAGTACTCATTGCCATAAATACACTGCCGTATTTTTACAGGCCGTAGGTTGGGGTGAGGAACGAACCCCAACATTAGTGTGCGCATGATCGGAAATCTGTTGGGGTTCGCAAGCTCACCCCAACCTACAGCCGCTCCCATGACGGTAGTTTGCCGCGCCGGGGTGGCGGGTGCCGGCGCTGGTCAGTCGGTGAAATAATCGAGTAGAATAGTCGGGAATAGCAGTTTCCTGATGTCGTGCCGGAGTAGATGGAATCCCCTAATGTTCACTCGTCTCAAAGAAGATATCGCCAGTGTATTTGAACGCGACCCGGCGGCCCGCAACGCCTTCGAGGTGCTGACCACCTACCCCGGTCTGCACGCCCTGCTGATGCATCGCTTGACCCACTGGCTGTGGAATATCGGCCTCTGCTGGATCGCCCGGTTCCTTTCCACCTTCGCGCGCTGGACCACCGGGATCGAGATCCATCCGGGGGCCTCCATCGGGCGCCGCTTCTTTATCGATCACGGCATGGGTGTGGTCATCGGGGAGACGGCGGTGATCGGCGACGACTGTACCCTGTATCACGGTGTCACCCTTGGCGGCACCAGTTGGCAGAAGGGCAAGCGCCATCCGACCCTGGGTAATAATGTGGTGGTGGGGGCCGGCGCCAAGGTGCTGGGCCCGATCGAGATCGGCGACGGTGCCCGAATCGGTTCTAACGCGGTGGTGCTGAAAGCGGTTCCACCAGGCACCACGGTGGTCGGTGTGCCCGGGCGCCTGATCGCGGCGGCGTCCGGCGCCACCAAGGCGCGGCGTTCGGAGATCGCCGAGAAGATGGGCTTTGACGCCTATGGTGCCACCAGTGATGCACCCGATCCGGTCGCCCACGCCATCAACTGCATGCTGGATCATATCCACGTCATGGATCAGCGCATGCAGACCATGTGTCAGATACTCCAGCGCGTCAGCGAAGATCACCCCGACCTGGAGATTCCCGAGATAGACACCTCAGAGATCGCCTCTACGGCCGAAGAATTGCTTAAAATACAAGGAGCTGAAAATCAGGAGTTGGCGACTCCGGTGAAAGAAAATAGCGGCCCTGAATAGTTGACTGATTCACTCAGGTATTATATATTAGCGTCATCAAATATTGAGGAGTATCCGCTGTGAGGTTAACCACAAAAGGACGTTATGCAGTAACCGCCATGCTGGACCTGGCCTTCCACCAGGGGGAGGGGCCGATCACGCTGGCGGATATCGCCGAGCGTCAGGGTATCTCCCTCTCTTATCTGGAACAGCTGTTTTCCCGGTTGCGGAAAAAGCTCCTGGTATCCAGTGTCAGGGGCCCGGGGGGCGGATATGTGCTCGGCAAGGAGGCCGACGAGATCTTTATCGCCGCTGTCATTACCGCCGTGGATGAAAAGGTCGATACCACGCGGTGTGGCGGCAGCCACAACTGTCAGGACAACGAGCGCTGTCTGACCCATGATCTCTGGCATGACCTCAGTGACCAGATATATGACTATCTTAACCGGATCAGCCTGCATGATTTAATGGAGCGGCGCGGGGTTAAGAAGGTCGCACAGCGACAGGATGAAGAGCGACGCCGGGCAGCTGAAAAGGCCGCCGTTTCGGCCGATGTGAAATTTGCAGCTACCCCGGTGGGTACAGGCGTACGGGCCTGATACCGGTCGACAACCTTAAGAATTTGGAGTGATGATGAAATTACCCATCTATATGGACTATTCGGCAACCACGCCCGTTGATCCCCGGGTTGCGGAGAAGATGTGCCAGTACCTGACCCCGGACGGCATGTTCGGCAATCCGGCCTCGCGTTCCCACAAGTTCGGCTGGGATGCGGATGACGCGGTAGAGCAGGCGAGAAGCGATGTCGCCGCACTGCTGAATGCCGATCCCAAAGAGATCGTCTGGACCTCGGGAGCGACCGAGTCCGACAATCTGGCCATCAAGGGGGCCGCCCATTTCTATCAGAAACAGGGTAAGCACATCATCACCAGCAAGACCGAACACAAGGCGGTTCTGGATACCTGCCGGCAACTGGAGCGTGAAGGGTTCGAAGTGACCTACCTCGATCCCGAGCCGAATGGCCTGATCGATCTGGCTAAGCTCGAAGCGGCGATGCGGGACGACACCATCCTGGTCTCCATCATGCACGTGAATAACGAGATCGGGGTCATTCAGGATATCGAGGCCATCGGCGAGCTGACCCGCGCGCGCAAGATACTGTTTCATGTGGATGCCGCGCAGAGCGCCGGCAAGGTGCCGCTGGACATGGAGCGCATGAAGGTGGACCTGTTATCCCTCTCCGCGCACAAGCTCTATGGCCCGAAGGGCATCGGCGCGCTGTACGTGCGACGTAAGCCACGGGTTCGTCTGGAGGCCCAGATGCACGGCGGTGGCCATGAGCGCGGCATGCGTTCGGGTACCCTGGCCACCCACCAGATCGTCGGTATGGGCGAGGCGTTCCGTCTCGCCAAGGCGGAGATGGCACAGGACAATGAGCGCATCATGCAGTTGCGTGACCGGCTCTGGAACGGCATCAAGGGGATGGACGAGGTCTATCTCAATGGCGATCTGGAACATCGGGTGGCGGGCAACCTCAATATCAGTTTTGCCTATGTCGAGGGCGAATCGCTGATCATGGCGCTGAAAGACTTTGCCGTTTCCTCCGGCTCGGCCTGTACTTCGGCCAGTCTGGAGCCCAGTTATGTGCTGCGCGCCCTCGGCCGGGAGGACGAACTGGCGCACAGCTCAATCCGCTTCACTATCGGTCGTTTTACCACCGAGGAGGAGGTCGACTATGTCATCGGGCTGATCAGTCAGCAGGTCAACCGTCTGCGCGAGCTTTCGCCCTTGTGGGATATGTTCAAGGAAGGGATTGATCTCCATTCGGTACAGTGGGCGGCACATTAGGTGCGCGTTACTGTCTGATTGGGTATATAAGGTTAATCTATTTGCAGTTTACCAGTGTCACCGGCATATATTGGTCTGGGCACTGAATCCGGAGAATTGAGAATGGCATACAGTGAGAAGGTCCTGGACCACTATGAGAACCCCCGCAACGTCGGCGTGATGGACAAGGAGGCCAAGAATGTCGGTACCGGGATGGTCGGTGCGCCCGCCTGTGGTGATGTGATGCGACTGCAGATACAGGTGAATGAGCAGGGCGTGATCGAGGACGCCAAGTTCAAGACCTACGGTTGCGGTTCCGCCATCGCCTCCAGCAGCCTGCTGACCGAATGGGTGAAGGGCAAAACCCTGGAGGAGGCGCAGCAGATCAAAAATACCCAGATCGCCGCGGAGCTGGCATTGCCGCCGGTCAAGATTCACTGCTCCGTGCTTGCCGAGGACGCGATCAAGGCCGCGGTGCAGGATTACACGGCAAAGAATGCAAAGGGCTAGCCGTTAAGGCATTATATTGCCTCTAGTGTTGTTGTAGATCGGGATGCCGAAAGGGAACCCGGAGTGAGACGATATGACCATTACCATAACTGAAGCGGCTGCCACGCATGTGCGCAATTATCTTGAAAACCGGGGGTCGGGCCTGGGTATAAGACTCGGTGTCCGCACCTCCGGCTGCTCGGGCATGGCTTACGTTCTGGAATTCGCCGACGAGAGTGAAGCGGATGACCAGATTTTCGAACAGCATGGCGTCAAGGTGCTGGTCGATCCGAAGAGCCTGCTCTATCTGGACGGCACCGAGCTGGATTACACCCGCGAGGGACTCAACGAGGGGTTCAAGTTCAATAATCCCAACGTCAAGGACTCCTGTGGTTGTGGCGAAAGCTTTAACGTCTGATGGGGTTTTTCTCTCTCGGCACCGAGTTCACACCACCCGATAACCGTTTAAAGCCCAATAGCAGTTTAAAACCAAGCGATGCTGGATTTCTCAAAGAACTACTTTGAGTTGTTTGGCTTGCCGGTGGGTTATATCGTAGACACTGAACAGCTATCAGCTCATTACCGTGAGTTGCAGAGAGCAGTGCATCCCGACCGGTTTGCCAATGCAACAGAACAGGAACGCCGCCTCTCGATGCAGGGGGCGGTGCGCATCAACGAGGCCTACGAAACCCTGAAAGATCCGGTCCTGCGTGCCAGCTATCTGCTCAGTCTGAATGGGATCGAGATGGAGCATGGCCGGGAGACCACCCGGGACGCCGCTTTCCTGATGGAGCAGATGGAGCTGCGCGAGGAGCTGGAGGCGGCGCGTGACAAGCCGGATCCGTATGCGGTGATCGCGGAGTTCATGACCGATGTGAATCGACGGATCAACGGCCTGATCGCTCAGATGGCGGTCCAGTTCGAGTCGGCGACGCCGGAGCAACTGGCGGCGGCCAAAGAGAATCTGCTGAAGATGCAGTTCCTGAAAAAACTTCGTTTTGATGCCGAATCCCTCGAAGCCGAGCTGGATGACGCCCTATGATAAGCTGTTCTGATAGGCTGCGCTGTACAGCGATCGACTGAGGATCCCAGGATTATGGCCTTACTCCAACTTTCTGAACCGGGACAATCCGTCGCGCCGCATCAACACCGGCTGGCGGTCGGGATCGACCTGGGCACCACCAACTCCCTGGTCGCTGTCGTACGCAGCGGCAAGGCGGTCACCTTGCCGGACGAGGACGGTGAGCATCTGCTGCCGTCGGTCGTGCGCTACCTGGAAAATGGCATCGAGGTGGGTCGCCGGGCCCGGGAAATGGCGGCGCAGGACCCCCTGAATACCATCATCTCGGTCAAGCGCCTGATCGGTCGCGGGCTCGCGGATATCAAATCCCTCGGCAACAAGCTGCCGTACCGGTTCCAGGAGGGCAACGCGGCCGTTCCGCGGATCCAGACCGTACGGGGTGAGGTCAGCTCCATCGAGGTCTCTTCGGAGATTCTCAAGTCCCTGGTGCGGCGTGCCGAGCATTCCCTGGGCGGTGAGCTGGAAGGCATCGTGATCACCGTACCGGCCTATTTCGATGACGCACAGCGGCAGGCCACCAAGGATGCCGCCACGATTGCCGGGCTCAAGGTGTTGCGGCTGCTCAATGAACCCACGGCGGCGGCGGTCGCCTACGGTCTGGATACTGGCTCGGATGGCGTGCATGCCATCTACGACCTGGGTGGCGGTACGTTCGATATCTCGATCCTGCGCCTCAACAAGGGGGTGTTCGAAGTCCTCTCCACCGGCGGCGATTCCGCGCTGGGGGGCGATGACCTGGACCACGCGGTGGCCGAATGGATCATGGCCCAGGCCGGTATCGACCGGGATGCCGACCACTCCATCCTGCGCCAGCTGATGCAGGTGGCCTGCAAGGCGAAAGAGGCGCTCACCGCGGCGCACAGTACCGCGATCACGGTAGCCCTGGTCGACGGCACGACCTGGCAGGGCGAACTGAGCCGCGCACAGTTCGAGACCCTGATCGAACCCCTGATACGCAAGACCCTGGCGCCCTGTCGCCGGGCCCTGCGCGATGCCGGTCTGACCCCGGAGCAGATCAAGGATGTGGTGATGGTCGGCGGTTCCACCCGGGTCCCGCGGGTGCGCGAGCTGGTGGGCGAGTTTTTCCGCACCGATCCGCTGGTGGACATCGATCCGGACCGGGTAGTGGCGATTGGTGCCGCCATTCAGGCGGATGTCCTGGTGGGCAACAAGTCGGACCACGAGATGCTGCTGCTGGATGTCAATCCGCTGTCGCTAGGGATTGAGACCATGGGCGGACTGGTGGAGAAGATCATCCCGCGCAATACCACCATTCCGGTGGCCCGGGCCCAGGAGTTCACCACCTTCAAGGACGGGCAGACCGCCATGGCCGTGCATGTGCTGCAGGGCGAGCGGGAACTGGTTGCCGACAACCGCTCCCTGGCGCGCTTCGAGTTGCGCGGCATCCCGCCCATGGTGGCCGGCGCCGCGCGCATCCGGGTCACCTTCTCGGTGGATGCCGATGGCCTGCTGAGTGTGGAGGCGCAGGAGCAGAGCAGCGGCGTCAAGGCGAGCGTCGAGGTGAAACCCTCCTATGGATTGACCGATGGTGAGATCGAATCCATGCTGCGGGAATCCATTGACCATGCCAAGGAGGACATGGAGGCGCGGCTGCTGCGCGAACGGCAGGTCGAGGCGGAGCGCGTCATCGAGGCGCTGACCGCGGCCCTGCATGCCGATGGCGACGAGCTGCTGGATGCGAAGGAACGAAACGGCATAGAATCGGCCTTGCGGACGCTCGCCGAGATCACCCGGGAGGGGGATCAGGCCGCCATCAAGGCGGCGGTGGAGGCGCTGGAGAAATCTTGCGAGTTCTATGTCGAAAGACGTATGAACGCCAGTGTGCGCAAGGCCATGTCCGGTCACCGCATTGACGACTTTGAATAGCGACAGCAGCATAGGATTGAACATGACTCAGCTTATTTTTCTTCCCCATGAAGAGATCTGCCCGGAAGGGGCGGTGATCGAGGTGGAACCCGGCATCTCCATTTGCGATGCGGCCAATCAAAATGGCATAGAGATCGAGCATGCCTGTGAAAAATCCTGTGCCTGCACCACCTGCCACGTGATCATCCGCGAGGGTTTCGACTCGCTGGGAGAGGCGGATGAGGTGGAAGAGGATCTGCTGGACAAGGCGTGGGGGCTGGAGCCGGAATCCCGTCTCAGCTGTCAGGCGCAGGTCGGTGATGAGGATCTGGTAATCGAGATACCAAAATACACCATCAATATGGTTTCAGAAACTCACTGAATTGGGGCGGATTATGGGTTTGAAATGGACGGATTCTTTCAATATCGCGATCGAACTGGACGAGGCGCATCCGGATGTCGATCCCAGTCACGTCAACTTCGTCGACCTGAACAAGTGGGTCATGGCGTTGCCCGATTTTGATGATGACCCGAAACACACTGGGGAGCGGATCCTGGAAGCCATCCAGATGGCCTGGATCGAAGAGCGGGAATAGCCTGCTGCCCTGTCGGGTTACACCTTCGGCGAACGCGACCTACGGCCGTAGAGGCGGCTCCGCCGCGATGATCGCAGGCCGTAGCTTGGGGTGAGCCTGCAAACCCCAACGGGGCTTCATGCGTATGCGCATGATGTTGGGGTTCGTTCCTCACCCCAACCTACGGGCTGCAACACCTCATGGCGCCCACCAAAACCGCCGCTAATATCGCAATAAGCATCACTGTCTGGACAGCACCTGAACGCTTTGGAACAATGCGCGCTGAATAAGTCGCCGTTTCCTAGCATATCCTTCGAGGAGAGTTATGTCGCTGATCAGAGCATTCCCCGGGCTGCGGCCCGCCGCCGGACGCGCGGAGGAGGTCGCTGCCCCGCCTTATGACGTGATGAGTGACACCGAGGCCAGGGCGATGGTCGAGGGGAGGCCCTGGAGTTTTCTGCACATCTCCCGCCCGGAGGTCGATCTTCCCGCCGATGTCGATCCCTACGCCCCCGAGGTCTATGCCAAGGCGGCGGAAAATCTCGCCACCATGCGCCGTGAAGGGGTGCTGACCCAGGATAGCCGTGACTGTTTCTATGTCTATCGCCTCACCATGGGCACCCATACCCAGCTGGGTGTGGTGGCTGCCGCCTCCGTGGATGCCTATGATGATGGCCGGATCAAGCGCCATGAGCTGACCCGCCCGGCCAAGGAGCTGGATCGGGTCAAGCAGATTTCGGCGCTGAATGCCCAGACCGGACCGGTGTTTCTGGCCTACCCGAGCGATGAGCGGATCGACGACCTGCTCGACGGTGCGGCCGAGGGCGACCCCGACATGGAGGTTACGGGAAGCGATGGGGTGCACCACCAGATCTGGGTACTGTCGGACAAAACCCGGATAACCGCCCTGACCCTGCTGTTCGAAGGGCTGCCGGCCCTCTATGTGGCCGATGGCCATCATCGCTCGGCCGCGGCGTCCCGCGTGGCGGCGCAATGCCGGGCGGGCAATCCCCAACATACCGGGGAGGAGCCGTACAACTACTTCCTGTCGGTCATCTTTCCCCATAAACAGACCCGCATCCTTGATTACAACCGCGTGGTTCGGGATCTGAACGGGATGACCGGCGAACAATTTCTGCGGGTGGTCGGCGAGCGATTCCGTGTCAAGGAGATGGATCAGCCGGTCAAGCCGGAGCAGACGGGGCATTTCGGCATGTACCTGGCGGGTACCTGGTACCGGTTGGTACTGGAGGATGCGCGCATTCCCTCACTCGATCCGGTGGCGAGCCTCGATGTGAGCCTGCTGGCCAATGAATTGCTGGAACCGTTGCTCGGGATAGCCGATCAGCGCACCGACAACCGGATCGACTTTGTCGGCGGCATCCGTGGGCTGAAGGCCCTGGAGCAGCGGGTGGACAGTGGCGAATGGGCGGTTGCCTTCGCGCTCTACCCGACCACCATGAACGCCCTGATGGCGGTGGCGGATGCCGGCCGGATCATGCCACCCAAATCCACCTGGTTCGAGCCGAAGCTGGCGGATGGGCTGGTTAGCCATCTGCTCTGATAACGCTTTCCACCAAGGCGTCAACGCTCCCGTAGTGACGTAGGATGGCTGTGGGAGCGGCTCCGCCGCGAAGTAACCCATCAAACAGACAGCCGTAGATTGGGGTGAGCCTGCGAACCCCAACGGGGTTTATGCGTGGCCCTGGGGCGGGCGAGTGCAGGAACTTATTCTGTTGCAACCCTTCAAGTTCTCCCGTCGCTGCCGATACCCTTTGTAAGGTACAGGGTAGACGTGCGGGATGTCCCGTCAGAGGATGTTGTCATCCTCGATCAGAACCGTGTCTTCCAGCAGGAATTTGGCGCGCAGGCGTTTGCGCATAACCAGCTTCTGTTGCGCGGCGGTGGGCAGGTCGGTGAGCAGTATGAGGTTCTTCTTGATCAGCAGATCAATGACATCCTCCACGACCCGGACCATCTCGTCATCGGTTTGCGACAGATAGCTCTTGGTCTCGGTCTGGTCGCTGTTGCCGGAGAGCAGAAATGCCAGCACCTCTTCATGACTCGCCGGTATCGCCTCCTGGGCTTCCACCCGCGGTTCGCTGAAGAGAGCAATGATCCGACCCTGTTTATCGCGCTGGGCAAATGGCATAGCGGTATGTTGTTCGTCCTGAAAGGTTGATGGATACAATCCACATTGATTAACCATCACGTTAGTATAATGCGCAAAAAAAATCGACAGGAACGTGATTTAATCTGATGAATGTCTCAGTAGAAGCACAAATAGACAATGCCTGGGTCCATCCGCGTGATGGTTCCACCCATGATGACCCCTTGCTGGCTTCGCTGGTCATTGTCGCCAGGCTTTCCGGGAGAAGTTATTCGGCGGAAGCCCTGAGAGCTGGCCTGCCACTGGTGGACAACTGCCTGACCCCGGAGCTGTTTCCCCGTGCCGCGGCGCGGGCGGGACTCTCCTCCCGCGTGGTGAAACGCGCGATCGGGCGGATCTCGGACTTTGTGCTTCCCGCCGTGCTGCTGATGAAACGGCGGCAGGCCTGTATCCTGCTCTCGGTCGATTCCACATCGGGCATCGCGACCATTATCCAGCCGGAGAGTGGTCACGGGGAAAAACAGCAGCCGCTGGCGGAGCTGGAAGCCGAATACAGCGGCTATGCGATATTTATCCAGGCCCAGCATCAGTTCGATGACCGGGCGCCCGAGGTGCTCAAGCTGCGCGAGCGGCACTGGTTCTGGAGCACCCTGTTCAGCTCCTGGCGCATCTATCGCGATGTGCTGGTGGCCTCCTTCCTGATCAACCTGTTTGCCCTGGCAAGCCCGCTGTTCATCATGAACGTCTACGACCGGGTGGTTCCCAACAACGCCGTCGAGACCCTCTGGGTGTTAGCGATCGGCGTTTCCGTGGTGTTCGGCTTTGATTTTCTGATGCGGGTGCTACGCGGTTACTTTATCGACCTGGCGGGTAAAAAGGCCGACGTGCTGCTTTCCGCGCGCATTTTTGAACAGGTGATGGGCATGAAGATGAATGTCCGGCCACCCTCGGTCGGCGCATTCGCCAACAACCTGCGTGAATTTGAAAGCATTCGCGACTTCATCACCTCGGCCACCATCACTACGCTGGTGGATCTCCCCTTTATCGTCTTCTTTCTGTTGGTGGTCTGGTTTATCGGCGGTCCGATCGTACTGGTGCCACTGATCCTCATCCCCCTGGTGTTGATCTATGGCTGGCTGATACAGGCGCCGCTGCGCAAGGCCGTTGAAAGCTCGTTTCGCGCCTCGGCGCAGAAAGGAGCCACCCTGATAGAGACCCTGACCGGCATCGAAACCGTCAAGCACCTGGGTGCCGAGAGCGCCCTCCAGCGCAAGTGGGAGCAGCTGACAGCCCATATCGCCCAGTGGGGTGTGCGCTCCCGTCTGATCTCCTCCTCCGCGGTCAATGTGGCGGTGTTCTTTCAGCAGTTTGCCCAGGTGGCGGTGATCATCATGGGGGTTTATCTGGTCACCGAAGGTGAACTCAGCATGGGCGGGCTCATCGCCTCGGTGATGCTGACCGGCCGGGCGATGGGCCCCATGAGCCAATATGCCAATCTGGCGGTCCGCTATTTTCAGGCCAAAACCGCCCTGAGCAGTCTCAACGGCATCATGGAGATGCCGGTGGAACGCCCCCTGGGGCAATCCTTTGTCAGCCGCCCCAGCCTATCGGGCGGTATCGAGTTCGACAATGTCAATTTCCAATATCCGGGTGAAGAGAACCGGGCATTGACCAATGTCTCCTTCGCCATCCGACCCGGCGAGCATGTGGCGATAATCGGCCGGGTAGGGTCGGGTAAGACCACCATAGAGAAACTGATGCAGGGGCTGTTCGAGCCGACGGAAGGTGCCGTGCGGGTCGACGGAACCGATATGCGCCAGATCGACCCCGCCGACTTGCGGCGCAATATGGGCTACGTGCCCCAGGATATCATGTTGTTTTTCGGCTCGGTGAAGGACAATATCCTGATGGGTGCCCCCCATGTCGACGACGCGGATATCCTGCGCGTGGCGGACTTGTCCGGCACCTCGGAGTTCGTCAATCGGCATCCCCTGGGATTTGATCTCCAGGTCGGCGAGCGTGGCAACAATCTCTCCGGCGGCCAGCGCCAGAGCATTGCCATCGCCCGCGCCCTGGTTAATGACCCGCCGTTTCTGCTGATGGATGAACCGACCAACTCGATGGACCATACCTCGGAAGAGCGCTTGAAAAGGAACCTGGTCGATTATGTGAAAAACCGCACCCTGGTATTGGTGACCCACCGTACCTCCCTGCTGGAGCTGGTGGATCGACTGATCGTGCTGGACGGCGGGCGGGTCATGGCCGACGGGCCGAAAGACCAGGTGCTGCAATCACTCCGGGAAGGTGCGTTGCGTGCGGGTCAATGAGCTTGGCGGCGGCATACAGGATAGAGCCTATTCAATGAAGAGCAGACAGCAGAACAGCACAATCGGACAGACGGCGGCTGGCCAGGCCTCAATTGGCCCGAATGGCATCCATCCTCGGCCCGGATATACCGACGATCTGGAGTACATGACCGATGTGGCGGCAGCCCAGTTGATCAGAACTCCGAAGGGCGGTCGCCTGATCCTGTGGATCGCGGTGCTGTTTATTCTGGTCGCGTTGGTCTGGGCCGATTGGGCCGAACTGGATGAGGTGACCCAGGGTATTGGCCAGGTGATTCCTTCCAGCCAAGTGCAGGTTGTGCAGAATCTGGAGGGTGGCATCGTCGCCGCCCTGCTGGTTGCCGAGGGCCAGAAGGTCGAGAAGGGGCAGATCCTGCTGCAGATTGACGATACCCGGTTCGCCTCATCGCTACGCGAGACTCGCACGCAGTACCTCGCGCTCAAGGCCAAGGCGGCGCGCCTTCAGGCCGAGGCGGAACTGTCCGAGTTTGTCCCGCCGCCGGAGGTGTTGGCGGAAAGTCCGCGCCTGGCCCAACAGGAACAGAGTCTGTATCGGGCGCGACGCTCCGAACTGGACAATAACCGCAGTATTCTCAAAGAGCAGACTGCGCAACGCGGGCAGGAGCTGGCGGAACTTGCGGCCAAGCGGAGCCAGCTCAGGCGCAGCCTCAATCTGGTACGACGGGAGCTGACCATGACCCGCCCGCTGGTCAAGGCCGGAGCCATCTCCGAGGTGGAGGTATTGCGGCTTGAGCGCGAGGTGAACGAACTGGCCGGTCAGCTCGAATCCACCACCCTGTCCATTCCCCGCATCCAGTCGACATTGGATGAGTCGCACAGAAAGCTTGAAGAGCTGGAGCTTCGCTTCAAGAGCAAGGCGCGGGAGGAGTGGAGTGAAGTCAGTGCCGAGCTCTCCTCGCTGACCGCCTCCAGCGTGGCGCTGGAGGATCGGGTGCAGCGTACCGCAGTACGCTCGCCCGTGCGCGGCACCATCAAGCAACTGATGGTCAACACCGTGGGCGGGGTGGTCCAGCCGGGTATGGAACTGGTGGAGATTGTGCCACTGGAAGACAGCCTGCTGGTGGAGGCCAAGGTTCGCCCGGAGGATATCGGCTTTCTGCGGCCGGGACAGAAAACGGTGGTCAAGTTCAGCGCCTTCGATTTCGCTATTTTCGGCGGCCTGCAGGGTCAGCTGGAGCACATCAGTGCCGATACTATCAAGGATGAGGAGGGGAAGAGCTATTACCTGGTGCGGGTGCGGACCGAGCATAATCAGCTGGGCAATGAAATCAATCCACTGAATATCATCCCCGGTATGCAGGCCGAAGTGGATATCCTGACCGGGAAAAAAAGCGTCCTCAGTTATCTGCTGAAACCGGTGCTCCGCGCCAAGGAGCGGGCATTACGTGAGCGCTGATCAAATAATGCTGTTGTGCGATTTGCAATGGTGTTGTAGGAGTACCTCTGGCGCGAAAGGTCTTCGCGGTGGGGGCGCGCCCAGTGGCACAGGCCCTTCGCCTGGATGGAGCCAGCATCGCCCGAACACGAAAAATGGCTTGCGCCCAGAGTGGCGTAATCCGGGAAGAGCAGGGAAGGATGCGGTGAGTGAAACTAACCGCATCGATCGCAATTGATACGCACGCCACGCTATGCCCATCAAAGCCATGGCCGATGGGCAATACAAAAACCTCCGCCAGGAGAGGGACAGGGTAAGGGATTGAAAATGATTCTATTGTGTAGTGTCGATAGACAGGTTCGGGAACACTGGCTCAATGGCCTGGCGGAAGCGCGAATGGCCGCCGAAGCCGTTGCAGACGTGGAACAGCTGCATCGGCGGTTGAATGGAAGCCGTGATCAAATGGTCATACTCCATCTGGATATGCCCGGCGTCGATGCGGTCGGCCTGGTCTCCGACCTGTTGAGGCAACATCCGACCACACGAATCTACTCCATGACCGCAAGACCGGAACCCATGCAGGGGGTGGCTCTGGCGCGTGCCGGTGTACGGGGCTACGGCAACTGCTGGATGCATCCGGTGACATTGAGTCAATCGGCGAGTCTGATCCAGTCGGGTGAACTCTGGTTGGGGCAGGAGGTCATCCAGCATCTGATCCGGGGCGTGGCGGAGGGCGGCGCTGCAGCGGCTGTTCCGAATCCAGCGGCGGCACAACGCCTGGCGGACCTCACCAACCGGGAGCACGAGATCGCCCTGCGGATCGCCGGCGGCGAAAACAACAAACAGATCGGCAACGAACTGGGCATCACCGAGCGCACAGTCAAGGCCCACCTGGGCAACATATTCCAGAAAACTGGCACCAAAAACCGCCTCCAGCTCGCCCTGTTGGCCAGCGCGGTATCATCTTCACCCCGATCCGTGGAGTTCACCTGAATCATAGGGCGCGCTGTGGGCGCCGTATGGCGGGATACCGGAGGGGAAGTCGGGTATGACTCCATTCCGTTCCCGGTCAACCCTCTTCTCCACCCTCCACCAGTAGAGAAGCGGCACCGCCGCGAACAGTACCTTTCGGGTGGTTAAACTTGCGCATCCAATGCGGGCGTATAATCAGGTTCAGCCTGGATGCGTTGTTAGTTCTAGCGGTCTGGATAGGGGTGGAGGTGGAACTGGAAATCAAAGCGGCGCAAATATTGTTGCAGAGTCCGGGCCTAGAAAGGCTGCCCCGGATATTAATCATAGCGAGGGGGATGGTCCTCTATGATATAGCGCATGAATAACATCTCTAACCTGAACCTCTAGCAGAGCCAAGTCACGCTCAATGGTCTTCCAGACTACATCCAGATCAACCTTGAAGTAGCCGTGTGTCAGCGCATTACGTGTACCGTAGGCGGCTTTGAGTGGGAAGTCCGGATTCTGAGTGGCGAAATCCGGGAAGTGGCGATCGACGATCTGCCGAATGGTGTCACGGTGCTGCTGAAACGCAATTGGCGGTTTCATGCGTAGTATCCCATATCATGCTTGGATAGCCCCGACTGTAGCCCATGAATAGTCACCCTTCAATCGCGCATTGCGGATACCCTTCTTCATTTTCAATGACTTGCAGGCCTTTGGGTAGTTAAAACACGTGTGCCCATCAGGTCCAATGGGTACCTCGCGGATATTGTAGGGCGGGGGCGCGACCCGTCACAATGAGCGGATCGGCATCCACCGTGGTTAAGGTGATGGCAGTGCGGGCTAGTACCAGGGTCCAATAGAATCGGCATTCGTTTTGGGTCAGGATTACGGTAACGGATACCCATTTTGGGTAAACCCACAAAACCTGACCGTATATAAAGGGGTAAGTTATGGCCGATTCAACCACAACCGCAAATCAAGCCAGCGCTATTGGCTATGTCAAGTTGATCAGCGGACAAGTCACCGCCATTGACAGCGCGGGAGTAGAACGGCTGCTGCAATTGGGCGATATGGTCTTTGCGGATGACGTGGTCATCACCAGCAGCCGGGCCAGTGTGGTGATTGAACTGCGCGACGGCACCAACCTGAGTATGGGAGGGCAGAGCGAAACCCTGCTGAATGACGAGGTGTACGACCCCGCGGTAGCACAGGATATTGCCGACCGCACCAGCGACATCGATGCGATCCAGCAGGCGATCCTGGCCGGCGCCGACCCCACGCAAGTGCTCGACGCACCCGCCGCCGGAGCGGGCGAGGGCGTCGGTGACGGCAATCAGGGTACGGTCTCCGTCGAACGGACCGGGGCGGAAACCACCCCGGAAAGCGGTTTTGAAACCAGCGGCTTGAACCAGGATTCGGGGCTCCCGCAGACGCAAGAGGGGGGCTTGTTACTTGCAGGTGCGGGAACCGTTACCGATACCGATACCTCACCGGAGAATGACCCGTCGGTGCTGGTTGCCGATATGAACACCGTCGCCGAAGACAATCCAGCCACCGGCAACGTGCTAGACAACGACACCGACGTGGACGACATCTTGACGGTGGCGAGCTTCCA
>NZ_JAQGEI010000032.1 GCF_029017505.1 Sedimenticola hydrogenitrophicus | reverse complement strand
GATTTTTATCTCCTCTTTGCACTCTTCTAAATATTTTCTGGGTATTCCACCGCACTTAGGGCAGGGCTCCCTTTGGCAATTTCTTTCTTCTATCAACATTACTCTACAAGTAACACATTCCGTTGCTTCATACATGGCGTATTGCTCCTAACATTTAAGCATTTATGCCGCGTGCCCTTCATGCGGCATAAATGCCTGTTGAACTGAGCCGCCCCGATAGGGTTGCCCAACTCTACTAATAAGAAATTGTTTTTTTACCGGCTGGCCGATTGATCGCTATTTTCGCTGGTCTTGCAGGAAGGGTATCCGTGTTGTGCATTTCGGCCCCGCTTCCTGAAGGCTATCGATCGTTCCGCTCAACGATTTTTCTTCATAATGCCTCATTTTCCAGCCCTTGGCCACTACCTGCCCGTCAGCCCCCTGGGGCCTGTTGTCTCCCCCCCTTCATCCCCGTGCAATGGTACCGGCGTCACCTACCGCCGGGCCGTTGGGCCGGCAGCTCACCCACAATCCGCAATCGGCCGATTCGACAGGCTGGGCAAGGCCAGGTCTCCATCTCCGGGCCGCTGGGGTGGAGTACCGTTTCCGGCTCTACCGGCGTCGCCTCGGCCTGGGCAATTGCCACCCGGATTTGCGCTAATCGCTTGGCCCGACAGCAGTTGGCCAGGTAGCCGAAGTGGCGAATCCGCATGAGTCCCTGAGGCAGCACGTGCAGCAGGAAGCGGCGGATGAACTCCATATGACTCAGGTGCATCACCTTCTGCCGGTCAGCGTCGCCATAGTCCTGATAACGGAAGCTGACCGTCTCCTCGTCCATCGCCAGGATGCGCTGGTTGCTGATCGCGGTGCGGTGGCTGTAGCGGGCCAGGTAGCGGATAACCTGATCGGTCGACGTCTCACAGGGTCGGCTGAACACCACCCACGCCTTGGCCATCAGGGCGTCCAGCCGCTCGCTCACGTCGGCCGCCGTAACCCGGGGCAGTTGGCCCGCGTCAAACAGGGCGCGCAGGCGACTGACCAGGCAACCCCGGAAGTGGCGCGACAGGGCCCTGACCGGGAACAGGTAAGTGCTTCTTGCTGCCTTCCAACTGCCCTGATCCGTCAGTACCCCACCGGGCACCAGACAGTGCAGGTGGACGTGTTGGGTCAGGGTCTGGCCCCAGGTGTGCAGGACGGCCGTCATCCCCAGTTGCCCACCCAATCGTTTGGGATCTGCCCCAAAGGTCTTGAGCGTCTGCCAGACGGCCGCGAACAGCGCCCGATACAGTACGTCCGGATGCAGTTGTACCCAGCCGTTGAGGCTGTCCGGCAGGGTGAATACCAGGTGGTAGTAGGTGGCGGGCAGCACCGCTTGTTGCTGGGTCTCGGCCCACTGCCGACTGGCGCGTTGCTGGCACAGGGGGCAGTGCCGGTCACGGCAGGCGAAGTACTGGGCCTGGTCATGGTCGCAACGGTCACACGCCAGTTGGTAGCCACCCAGGGCTTTGGTCCGGCATTGCAGGATATGTTCACAGACCCGGGCGCGGCGGGTATCCAGCCGATGGGTGGCGCAGTAATGCGGCAGGTGGGCGGCCAACACCTGCTGCAGCCCCCGGTTCATGAGCCGGCTCCCAGGTGGGCTATCAGGTCGCACTGCACCCGCTCGCGGCTGTTGTAGCGCGGCAGCCAGTGCAGATAACCGAGAGTGCTGTGGATATCCCGGTGGCCCATCAGGTGTTGCAGCCGGTTCACCGCCAGTCCCGCCTCCAGCAGGTGGGTGGCGTAGGCGTGGCGCAGGGCGTGAATGCCGCCGCGTTTGCTGATGCCGGCCTGTGCCTTGCAGCGTTTGTACACGCGCTGGATGGTGGCGGCATGCAGGTGCCGGTCCGAGAAGGGTTCGCTGCCGGGAAACAGCCAATCGGTCGGACGATACGTCCGCCAGTACCGGCGCAGCCGCTCCAGCAGTTGATCGGACAGGGTGACCAGCCGATCCTTGCGGCCCTTGCCCTGCTCCACTCGCAACAGGCGGCGTTCGCCGTCGATGTGGCGCACCTTGAGCGCGACCAGTTCGTTGACCCGCAGGCCGCAACCGTAGCAGGTCAGCAACATCATCCGGTGCTTGTCGTTGTGACAGGCGCGGATGATCGCCGCCACCTCCTTGCGGGTCAGCAGCTCCGGGATCTGCTGCGGTCGTTTGGGCAGCACAATGGGCACGTCGAAGTGCTCCCAGCCCAATACCTGGAGATAGAAAAAGCGGATGCCGTTGAGATAAAGCCGGCAACTGGCATTGGCCAGCTGGCGCTCCCGGACCAGGTGGGCGAAGTAGGCTTGCAGATCATCGGTGGTGAGTTGGTCGGGCGAACGGTGGGTGAAACGCGCCAGGTCGGTGACCGCACGCAGGTAGCACTCATGGGTACGCGGGGAAAAGCCATGCTGCTGCATGGCCTCGATCATCTGTTGACGTAACGGAGTCATCATCACTCTCCTGTGGCAAGACCGGGATTGGTCTCTGGAAAGTGTGGGGGATGACGGGAAAAGGGTGGTTTGGAGAGGCTACCGCGAAGCGGTTTAGTTCAACGCTGCAATCACGCGCATCGTCGCGTGCATTGCCTTGTTATATTTCACTTTCAATCTCGCTTTGTAGTTTTTCAAGCTCGTCAAGAATACGGATAAATTTGGTGCCGAATTCGGTTACTTTGTACTCAACACGGGGTGGCACCTCGTTGTAGGTAATACGTTCCAAAATACCAAATTTCGCATTCTTCCTTAGGCATTCGTTAAGCACCTTGGTGGTTAAGCCCTCAACGCTACGGACCATTGCCCCAGGCCGGTTGATTCCGTTTGCCAGAAGTTGATAAACAGTGAGTGACCACTTACAGCCGTATATGGTCTCAACCATCCGCGCACTTTTCTCAGGCGCTGATTTCCTCAGAAATATTTTTCCCTGTTCTTTCATCAACATGTACCAATAAGTACCTACCGCACCAAATTGTGCCTGATTTTCAATAGCCTACAGTTTCTCTAATCTATGTCCACACTTTACTATCTACCTGTGGAGGTAATCAGATGGAAAACACAACTAGTTCTTTGGCCTTGATTGTGGGTGGCTCCAGTGGAATGGGTTTAGCGACCGCAAGGCAGTTGCTCAACCGAGGCATTCATACGGTAATTATTGGCAGTTCATCCTCGAAACTGGAAGCTGCCAAGCATGATCTTGCAGGAATGGGACACATTGAAACACTCCAGGCAAACCTATACGAAGCCAACGACGTTCAGCGCATACTTGATTTTGTCGCAAATCACGACCGCCATATAAAATATTTTGTAAATGCGGCAGGCAAGTTCAAACCAACACCATTTCTTGAGCATGAAGGCAAGGACTACGATACCTACCTGGAGCTAAACCGTGCTGCATTCTTCATCTCACAGGCTGTGGCCAAGAATATGTCAGAAAATGGTGGCGGTTCCATTGTGCATGTTGGCTCAATGTGGGCAAAGCAAGCCATCAAAGCCACGCCCTCATCGGCGTATTCAATGGCTAAAGCCGGCTTACATGCGCTAACGCAGCATATGGCGATGGAATTGGCTGATAAGAATATCCGTGTAAACGCCGTTTCTCCTGCTGTGGTGAAGACCCCCATTTACGAATCCTTCATTGAACCGAGTGAAATCGATAAAACGCTTGCCACGTTTGATGAATTTCATCCAATTGGAAGGATCGGCACCTCCGAAGATGTTGCCAATGCGATCAGCTTCCTGCTCAGCAGTGATGCAAGCTGGGTGACAGGTGCCATTTGGGACGTGGATGGTGGCGTAATTGCTGGCCGAAACTAAAACCTTTCCGGGTGGCCGGGTAATATCTACTACCCGGCCTTGCTCTTGCAATATAACATTTAAGCATTTATGCCGCGTGCCCAGCATGCGGCATAAATGCCTGTTGAACTGAGCCGCACTCGATAGGGTTGCCCAACTCTATTAATAAGCATTTGTTTTTCTACCGGCTGCCCGGTGGTTCGCTATTTGGGGTGATAGCGCAGGAAGGTCTTCCGTATCACTGGTGTCGGCCCCGCTTCCTGAAGGCTATCGATCGTCTCGTACAACGATTTTTCTTCATAATGCCTCATTTTCCAGCCCTTGGCCACTACCTGCCCGTCAGACCCTGGGGCCTGTTGTCTCTCCCCCATTCTCCCCTTGCATCGGTGTCGGCGTCACCCACCGCCGGGGCGTCGGGGTGGCAGTTCCGCCACGACCCGCAGCCGACCGGTTCGGCAAGCCGGACAGGGCCAGGTTTCCACCTCCGGGCCGGAGGGGTGGAGTACCGTTTCCGGTTCGCTCGGTGTCGCCTCGGCCATCGCCGCCCGGATCTGCGCTAATCGCTTTTCCCGACAGCAGTTGGCCAGGTAACCAAAGTGGCGGATCCGCATCAGCCCCTTTGGCAATACATGCAGCAGGAAGCGGCGGATGAACTCCGTATGGCTCAGGTGCATCACCTTCTGCCGGTCACTGTCGCCATAGTCCTTGTAACGGAAGCTGACCGTCTCTTCATCCATCGCCAGGATCCGTTGGTTGCTGATGGCGGTGCGGTGGCTGTAACGGGCCAGGTAGTTCACCACCGACCGGGTGGCGTGCTCACAGGGCCGGCTGAACACCACCCACTCCTTGGCCATCAACGCATCCAGTCGCGCGCTCACGTCGGCGGCTGTCACCCGGCACAGTGCGCCAGCCTCAAACAGCTTGCGCAGGCGACCGACCAGGTGACCCCGGAAGTGGCGCGACAGGGCCCTGACCGGGAACAGGTAAGTGCTTCTCGCTGCCTTCCAGCTGCCCTGATCGGTGAGTACGCCACCCGGCACCAGGCAGTGCAGGTGGACATGTTGGGTCAAGGTCTGGCCCCAGGTGTGCAGCACCGCGGTCATCCCCAGCTGACCGCCCAACCGCTTCGGGTCTGCCGCAAAGGCCTTGAGCGTCTGCCAGACGGCAGCGAACAGCGCCCGATAGAACACGTCCGGGTGCAGTTGTACCCAGCCGTTGAGCGTATCCGGCAGGGTGAACACCAGGTGGTGGTAGGCGGCGGGCAGCACCGCCCGCTGTTGCCGCTCAGCCCATTGTTGGCTGGCCCGCTGCTGGCACAGGGGACAATGC
The DNA here is from genome assembly GCF_029017505.1 of Sedimenticola hydrogenitrophicus. Lineage (GTDB taxonomy): Bacteria > Pseudomonadota > Gammaproteobacteria > Chromatiales > Chromatiaceae > Sedimenticola > Sedimenticola hydrogenitrophicus_A. Next base: position 62,149 of record NZ_JAQGEI010000032.1, on the reverse strand, counting down.
CGGTCACGGCAGGCGAAGTACTGGGACTGGTCATGACCGCAGCGGTCACAGGTCAACTGGTAGCCGCCCAGCGCTTCGGTCCGGCACTGCTGGATATGCTCGCAGACCCGGGTCCGGCGGGCGTCCAGTCGATGGGTGGCACAGTAGTGCGGCAGGTGCGCCGCCAACACCTGCTGCAGCCCCAGGCTCACGTCGGCGCTCCCAGGCGGGCGATCAGATCACACTGCACCCGCTCGCGGCTATTGTAGCGCGGCAGCCAGTGCAGATAACCCAGGGTGCTGTGGATATCCCGATGGCCCATTAGGTGCTGGAGCCGGTTGACCGCCAGCCCCGCCTCCAGCAGATGGGTGGCGTAGGCGTGACGCTTATGCCGAATTCGGCATAAGAGACACTCCTTTGCAACCCATTTGCTGGAATCAGGCTCGGATATTCGGACGGTTCAGGAGCTGCTGGGGCATACCGATGTGACCACGACGATGATCTATACCCATGTGCTGGGGAAAGGTGGGGGTGGTGTAACAAGTCCGCTGGACCGGCTGGAGTAATCCCGGAGGAGCTATTTATTAGCCAATTTATCGATGAGTTGCCCATCGACAAACTTGTGCAGCACGCTTGAGACCAGAGTTTGATAGGGGATTCCCTCTTTCAGCGCCCGCACCTGAAGCGCCCGGAGGTCCCGCGACGACAGCCGGATATTTATCCGCGCATCCTTTTTGAAAGTCTCTTCCGCAACGATCCGGTGCTCCTCAATCTCCTTCTCGGCGTTTTTGACGCGCTTGAGCCTACCCGCCTCGAATGCTTCCAGGATCTCTTTCTCTTCCAATTTCAGTTTACTCATTTAAACCACCCACATATTGCTTCGTGGCCTTTCGGCTAGGGATGATGGTCTTCAGAAAAATCTCCTCCTCGCTTTCAACGAATGGGACGAGATAGGCGTAACACTCGACCAGCACAACCGAGACTTTTTGCCCGGGATATCGCCCTTGATTCGGGTGTTCGAAGATATCGACTTCATTTCCCAGCTGGATATTAAGAACTATTTCTTCGAAAGAGATACCTCGTTCCGCTTTGAGAAGATCATTTTTCTCTGAATTCCATGCGAAGGTTTTCATACCCAAAAGCTAGCACAACGTGTGCCTTTTGTCATCGATCCATCGGGACGTTACCGAAAGCTAAAACGCAAAACGGCCCGCATGAATGCGGGCCGTTTTATTGGATGGTGGCCAGGGACAGAATCGAACTGCCGACACGCGGATTTTCAATCCGCTGCTCTACCAACTGAGCTACCTAGCCTTGGCGAGGGCGTATTAAACCGATACCCGCCGTCTGAGTCAAGTGGGAATTGTATTAAGCCGCCGCCGGCAGACTTTTTCGCCCCCTTGTTGCTTTGGAGGACGACGGGGTCTGCCAGGCGACCTCCGGCTCAGGGGGTGAATTTGACCTGGGTGCCGCCATCTTCGAACAGGAACTTGACCATCTGCTCTTCGAGGAACACACGGGACTTGGGGTCGGCCAGGGAGAGCCGGTTCTCGTTGATCAGGATGGTCTGCTGCTGCTGCCACAACTGCCACGCCTCTTTGGAGATGTTGTCGAACACCCGCTGCCCCAGCTCGCCCGGGTAGGGCGGTCGTTCCAGGCCTTCGGCCATCTTGTTCAACTTAACGCATTCCACCATACGGCTCATCGGACCTCTCCTCTAAACGCTGTTTTAGTTCTTCAATCAGACGCGATACCGGTGCGGCCAGGCCGCGTGGGTCGGGTTCATTGGTGTTATACCAAACTCTACCGTCGCCATCCATGACGCATTCCGGCTGCCCGCCGATCCGAACCACTAGCGGGGTGATCAGCAGGTGGAAGTGACTGAAGGTGTGGCGCCGCTGCGGCCACCAGTCAATCGCCTGAGAAACCTCGCCGAAACGGGCGGCCAGCCCGGCCTCCGCCGCCGCCCGGTCGGTATATTCCGGCAATCCCCAGAGACCGCCCCAGATGCCACTTTGCGGACGCGCCTCCAGCAACAGCCGGCCGCGGCCATCATGGATCAGCAGCATCACCACTTTACGGCTGGGCAGTTGGGCACGCGGCTTGGCCTGCGGGTAGGCGCCGGGGTCGCCCTCGGCGCGCGCCCGGCATTGCCGCATCAGGGGACAGGCGTCGCACAGCGGGTTGGCGCGCCGGCAGAGGGTGGCGCCCAGATCCATCATTGCCTGGTTGTAGGCGCGGGTCCGGGTTGGCGGGGTGAGCCGCTCGGACAGGGACCAGAGCCGTTTCTGAACGTCCGCCTTGCCGGGCCAGCCGGGTACGGCAAAACAGCGCGCCAGGACCCGTTTCACATTGCCGTCCAGGATCGGCAAGGGCTGCTCCAGCGCCAGCGACAGGATGGCGCCCGCGGTGGAGCGGCCGATCCCCGGCAGCGCCATGAGTGACTCCAGGGTGGCGGGAAACCGGCCGGCCTGTTCATCCAGCACGGTCCGCGCCGCCCGGTGCAGATTGCGCGCCCGGGCGTAATAGCCGAGACCGGACCAGAGGTGCAACACCTCGTCCAGCTCCGCCTCGGCCAGTTGTCGTAGCCCGGGGAAACGCTGCATGAAGCGTGCATAGTAGGGAATGACAGTGGTCACCTGGGTCTGCTGCAGCATGATCTCGGAGACCCAGACCCGGTAGGGGGTGGGATCCTGCTGCCACGGCAGGTCCTGGCGCCCATGGCGGTGGTACCAGGTGATGATGCGCTCCGCAAACTGTCTTGGGTCCTGCCGCATGAACTTCCCTTGAATATAACCTGCCGACCGTTTCGCAGACGGCCCGGACGCTTTATGTCACAATAAGATCATGTTTAACAACCCAATAAATGACCGTGAAATCACTTCTGTCCGGATTTGTCTGCACCCTGTTCGCCCTTCTGCCCGGCATCGGCAACGCCCTGAGCTTTCCCCTGCCTGAAGCGGGCAACGATATCGTCGGCGAAGTCCGCCAGGTCCAGACCCGCTACGAGGACACCTTTTCCGACATTGCCCGGGCCAACGGCCTCGGCTATATGGAGATGGCCGAGAGCAATCCACAGGTGGACCCCTGGCTCCCCGGCGAGGGCACGACCGTGACCCTGCCCGGCCGCTTCATCCTGCCGCCCGGCCCGCGTGAAGGGATCGTGATCAACCTGGCCGAGTTGCGGCTCTATTATTTTCCCAAGGGGGAGAACCGGGTGGTCACCTATCCACTGGGGATCGGACGCGAGGGCTGGAGCACACCGACGGGCCAGGCCCGGGTCACGCGCAAACAGTACCGGCCGAGCTGGTACCCGCCGGAGTCGATCCGCCGGGAGCATGCCGAGAATGGCGATCCACTGCCGGCCGTGGTGAAACCGGGACCGGACAACCCCCTCGGCAGCCACGCCATCTACCTGAGCATGGCCGGTTATCTGCTGCATGGAACCAACAAGCCCTACGGTGTGGGGATGCGGGTCAGCCACGGCTGCATCCGCCTCTACCCCGAGGATATCACCGCCCTGTTTGAGCAGGTCGAAGCCAATACCCCGGTACGCATCATCGACGAGCCTTACAAGGCCGGCTGGGAAAACGGCCGCCTCTACGTGGAGGCGCATCCGCCCCTGAGCGAGCAGCGGGCCCGGGAAGGGATCAATTTCACGCCGCTGGTGAGGGCCGTTGTCGCTGCCCTGGGCCCGCGTGGGCCGAAACCGGACTGGGAGGCGCTGAAACAGGCCGCCCTGGGGCAGCGCGGCATCCCGGTACCGGTCACTGCGGCGCCGATGCCTGCATCGGCACCGGCGTATCAATCGACGGCACCGCAGGCGAACGCGTTGTCGCTCTCCACTGCCGAGTAGCTTTTCCGGGTTCACTGCAGGGATTCTCGGCGCCCACGGGGCGGCCTGTGTCCGCTTGGGATGCGGGCCAAAAAAAGGGCTATGTCCGAATGGCACTTACTTAAGGCGAATCGCAGGATTTTCGTCATCCCGGCGCAGGCCGGACAAAAGCGCGAAGCGCGTTGAACGACTGAAAGTCGGCCCGAAGGGTGAGCGAGGCGAATAATCCAGGAATACCGCCACCATTAAGCAGTCTGGATCCCGGCCTGCGCCGGAATGACGGTGATTCTTGAATTAAGTAAGTGCCATTCGGCTCTATCCGAGTTAGTTGTTGGTGTTGATCAAGCTTGGTGAATCACCCCGATAGGGGCGCCCCTGGCGCGAAGGTTTTCGCGGCAAAGCGACGCACAAGGAAGTGCTAATGCCGCGGGAGGCAGGATGCCGGAAGCGGCCACTCCGACAAAAGCACGGTCTCTCATGCAACGCCTAACTGGTACATAGCCAAAAAAAGGCCCGGTGGCTTTCGCCAACGGGCCTTTCAGTAGTGCGGGCAAGATTTATTTTGCCATCGATTTCTGCATGATGCGGTCACATTTCTCCGCACACTCATCGGCGGCGGCCTGTGCGGCATTGGCGGCATTCATCGCGGCATCCGCCTTACGGTCAGCATCACCTGCAGTCTGGCTGGCGCTTTGGGCGGCAGAAAGTGCTGCGGCGGCATCATCCTGAGCCTTGGTGATATCCGCCTGCATCTGATTCATCTGTTCGGTACTGGCACAGCCTGTCACCAAACCCAGAGTAAGCGCCATCGCGGCCAGCTTCTTAAGGGTGCTCTTGGTCATCGTCATCTCCTAGAATTATCTTGTTTTTACCACGCAGTTCCCGCCAGGCGCTGACCCAGCAGTATCCCTGGCGACATGATAGGGGATCGCTGCCCCGTTCTCAAATGAATTCAGCGGCAAACGTCACACTACGGCACTAAAAATCAGTTAAAAAGCCCCTTTAGGCGGTCTTTCAGCTTGTCCTCCAGTTTTTCTCTGGTCTCCTGCTTCTTCTCCTCAAGGCGCTGTTTCAGCTCGGCCTCCTTCTCTTCGAGCTTGGCCTTCTGCGAGGCGGTCACCACTTGGGCCCAGTCGATGGTGTAATCGGGCGAGGCGTAGGGACCGGTCAGCTTGACCGGGATCGGTACCCCTTTCAGCTGTTCAAGCCCGGCGCCCCCCTGTCCCGCGGCGGTGCTGACGATCACCGGCTTGATCAGGTAATCGAGGGTTTCCGTGACCAGGTTGACCTGGCCGGCGCCGGTCACGCGGAGAAATGGCGACTTGGCCAGCAGATCCTGGTTGTCCAGCACCCCCTGCTTGATCACCGCCGTGCCCCCCAGCTCGGAAAAATCGGTCTGCGGCGGCGCGCTATCGGCCGGCAGTTTTTCTCCCTTCAACTTGGCCTGACCCTCGCGCAGCAGCTGCGCCAGATTGACCCCCTTGACCGCGCCGTCCTCGAAGCGAAAGCTGAGATCCCCGTTGAGTGCGCGCTTGAAGGCATTGATGCTGTTGCCGCTGGTGCGCAGTTTGGTCTGGAAGCTGCCTCTGCCGTCAAACTTGTCCTTGGCGATCAGGTCCTGCAGCAGGGGGCCGGCCTGGATATTCGTGGCCTGTTCCGCTATCTGCACGACCGGGGTCTTGCCGGCCACGTTCAGGTTGACCAGCCCGTCCAGGCTGCCCTGATAGAATGCGCCGATCTTCTGTTGCACATCGATCTTGCCCTGACTGGCCTTGACGGTGACCTGTATCTCCCGGGCGGTCAGTTTGCGGATGATCATCTGGCCGATCTTGAGCGTGCCGTTGAGATTGAGCCCGCGCAACAGCTCAACGGGCAGCAACGGCTCGTCACCACCCGCCTGCGTCGCCGCCGGTGCGGTGCCAGTGGAACCAGCGGTGGGGGTGGCGGGTGCCGCGGGCGCAGGCGCGGCGGTCTCCTCCCGCACCGGCGGCAGATAGCGGTCCAGGTCGATGCTGTCCACATCCAGATCAAATCCGATCGCGCCGCCCTGCAGGCTGGCATTGCCGTTGATCTTGCTATCGTCCAGCACGATGGCGAGTTTGTTCAATCGGGTCACATCATCCTGGGACGCCAGTTCAATAGCGGCGCCAAAGCGGGTCAACACCTGGGGATCGGCGGTCTCGGGCACGACCATGCCCTGCCCGCCGAGCCATTCGCGCAGATTCAGCTCCGCCAGATTCAGGGTGCCGCTGAAGGCCGGCTGGGCCGCCAGGTTGCTACCCTGCAGATTGCCGGTCAGTTTCAGCTCATCGGCGGTGATGGAGAGGCCATCCACCGCGAGCGACTGGCCATCCAGCGCCACGCCGACATCCGCCACCAGGCTGGCACTCATGGTCTCTTTCTGGAACAGCGGGCTGGTGGCATCCACCTGCAGCTCGAGCCCCTTGATGTGCAACATCCTGGCCGCCTCGTCCAGGGTGACCTCACCCTCCAGCTTGATTTCGGCGTTCAGCTCCGGCTCCCGGCTCTGCAACTGCGCCCCAAGTTCCAGGCTCACCGGGCTGCCCGGGCGGATGGCGCCGCTCTTGAGGAAGAACCGGTCCACCGTATACTGCTGGCCGGCACTCTGGTCGTCCCAGCGGATGCGGGCATCACTGATATCCACGCCGCCGATCATAAAGCCTTCCAGCCCTCGCCCCGCACCCGCCGCGGGCTTGCCCTCAGCCGGAGCACCCTCAGCCGGGGCGCCCTCCTTGATCAGGTCATCCCAGTTGCTGACGCCCTCTTTCGACTTGGCGAGATTCAACGCCAAACCGTCCAGCCCCACCGTATCCACCTCCAGCCGGCGACTCAGCAGCGGCATCAGTTTCACCCGGATCGCCGCGCTCTTGACCACCGCAAACGGCTGTTCGCCAAAGCCCGGGGCGTTGCTCAACTCAAGCCCGCCGATCTCGATCCCCAGCCAGGGGAAGACCGAGAGCTTGAGGTCGCCGGCTATGGTCAGATCCCGTCCGGTCTGCCCCTTGACCTGGGTGACGATCTCATCCTTGTAGTCATTGGGATCAATGACCATCGGCAGGATGATGACTGCCGCCACGATCAGCAGCAGAAGCACCAACACCAGACCACCCAGTATTTTGAATAACTTACCCATCACAAACTCCGTGTTATTGTCGTTTTCTTATTTCCACCCTGCCGCTCGCCGGATTGGATCGCGGAGGTCAGAGCAGAATGGCACTTACTTAAGCCAAGAACCACCGTCATCCCGGCGCAGGCCGGGATCCAGACTGCTAAATGGTACCGGTATTCCTGGATTATTCGCTTCGCTCACCCTTCGGGTCGACTTTCAGTCGTTCAACGCGCTTCGCGCTTCTGTCCGGCCTGCGCCGGAATGACGAAAATCTTGCAATTCGCCTTAAGTTAAGTGCCATTCGGGTCAGAGCACCACTAATCATGAACCATAATTGGCCCCGGTGCCACCCGCGGAACGGCGGGGAAATGCCGTCTCGGATCGGCATATAGGAGCACGCCGCGCCGATTCAGTTTTGTAGGGTGGATAAGCGACAGCGCATCCACCGTAGTCGCGTAGGGTGGGCACGTAGTCTGTGCCCACCTTTTTGCCCCGTGCCGCACCTCCTACAGTATGTAGATTGGGGTTAACGGATAGGGGGGACCGATTCAGCGCGGTTATGGGTCACGCGGCGTGGAGCAGTTCCAGCAGAGATCGAAGGCGGCCTCCACCAGTTCGCCGCAGCGACTGCAGCGCCAGGGTAAACGCTCCGCTTCCGGTTCGCTGAGATAGCGATCGATCAATTGCCGGGCCAGCACGTAATCCTCCTCCTCAACCACCCAGAGCACCGGAAACTGCAGCGCCGACAGCTCACCCGCCGCACCGCTCAGGTAGTCGCCCAGAATGACGGTATTGATGTGATGGGTCGCCAGGGCGTCGTGCAACATCTGGGCTTGCAGACGATCCCGGCACTCGTAGAGTTGCTTCATGACTTGATTATGCAGGCAATAGGATTATGTCGGAAACGGGGGGAGGAAATTGGAGCGGGTGAAGGGAATCGAACCCTCGTATGCAGCTTGGGAAGCTGCCGTTCTACCATTGAACTACACCCGCTGTGCGCAGCAGATTCTATGCGCTGTCGGGGGTTGGGTGCAAGCACCGCGACAGACCCGCCACGGTTTTCACCGCTCGCCCCGCCCCGCCCCGCCCCGGCGAATCCCATCACCCGTGCGGCCGGTTTGGTGTAGAATCCGCCTGAAAACCGGCTTGTTGTCGTAGCGGATCGGCGTGACGTCGAAATCCACGGCCACGAGAGCGGAACCAAGCCGACCCCGGCCCACTGCTTATTGACCACACCCTCATCATGCCTGAACAGGAAAAACCGCTCCGTCCGATCCGCAGCTTCGTGTTGCGCCAGGGCCGCCTCACCGGCGGCCAGCAACGGGCCTTCGATACCCTCTGGCCCCGTTTCGGCATCGACTACGACGGCCGGCCAATCGATTTTCACCAGCTGTTCGGCAATGACCACCCGGTGTTCCTGGAGATCGGTTTCGGCAATGGCGCATCCCTGGCCGCCATGGCCGAGGCGCACCCGGAGCAAAACTATCTCGGCATCGAGGTGCATGGACCCGGGGTGGGCCATCTGCTGATCCAGATCGAGGCGCGGGGTCTGCGGAATGTGCGCATCCTCCGCCATGACGCCATCGAGGTGCTGAAGCAGTGCATCCCGAGCGCCACGCTGCAGGGGCTGTTTCTGTTCTTTCCGGATCCCTGGCACAAGAAGCGGCACCACAAGCGGCGCATCCTCAACCCGGCCTTCGTCGCCGAACTGGGCCGGGTGATCCGCCCGGGCGGCTTTTTCCATGCCGCCACCGACTGGGAGGATTATGCGCGGCAGATGCTGGAGGTGCTCTCCGCGGCCGACACCCTGTTTGAGAACAGTGCCGGACCGGGCCACTACACCCCCCGCCCCGATTACCGCCCACTGACCAAGTTCGAACAGCGCGGCCAGCGGCTGGGCCACGGTGTCTGGGATCTGATCTTTATCCGGCGGCAGGTGTAGCAGGGATGGGCCGGTTGATTCTGCGGCAGTTTCAGGGCGCCGATCTGGAGCCGGTCGATCTCACCATCGAGGCGGGCGAGTGTGTCACCCTCACCGGCAGCTCCGGTAGCGGCAAGACCCGTCTGCTGCGCGCCATTGCCGATCTCGATCCCCACGGCGGCGCGGCCCTGGTCGACCGCCAGGCGGTCGACCAGACGCCGCCGCCCGAGTGGCGCCGGCGGGTCGGCCTGCTGCCGGCGGAGAGCCACTGGTGGCAGGACCGGGTGGGTGACCACTTCAACGGTTCGGCCAACGAACTCCTGACCGAACTGGGGCTGAACGCGGCCTGCCTGGAGTGGCAGGTGGCGCGTCTCTCCAGCGGCGAGCGCCAGCGCCTCGCCCTGGCGCGGCTGCTGGATCGCCAGCCGGCAGTGTTGCTGCTGGACGAGCCGACCGCCAATCTGGACCCGGAAAACAGCGCCCGGGTGGAGGCGCTGGTGCAGGATTATGCGCAACAGCACGGCGCCGCCGTGCTCTGGGTCAGTCACGACCCGCGCCAGCGCCGCCGGGTGGGGCAACGCCACCTGGTGATCCGCGAGCGGCGGATCGAGACGGCGAGCGCCTGATGGAACTGATCCAACTCAGCGCCTATGACCTGTCGATCCCGGCCCTGCTGGTGCTGGCGCTGTCGGCCCTCTCCTGGCGGCTGCGCCTGGGGGTGGAGCGGCAGCTGCTGATCGCCGCCCTGCGCAGCATCCTGCAACTGCTGCTGCTCGGCCTGGTGCTCAACACCCTGTTCAGTCAGCGCGCGCCGCTGCCGATCCTGGCCCTGGCCCTGTTCATGCTGACGGTGGCCGGTTACGAGGTAATGGCGCGCCAGAAACGCCGCTTCCGCGGGCTCTGGGGCATCGGCATCGGCACCCTCTCCATGTTCATCTCCTCCTTCAGCATCACCCTGCTGGCGGTGCATCTGGTGGTGCGGGTCGATCCCTGGTACACCCCCCAGTACCTGATCCCGCTACTCGGCATGCTGCTGGGCAATACCATGTCGGGCATGGCCATCGCCCTGGACAACCTGACCCGGGACGCCTGGCAGCAGCGCGGCATGATCGAGGCGCAGCTGATGCTCGGGGAGAACTGGGACCGGGCGATCGGCGAGATTCGCCGCAACGCCCTGCGTTCCGGCCTGATCCCGATCATCAACGCCATGGCGGCGGCCGGGGTGGTCAGCCTGCCCGGCATGATGACCGGCCAGATCCTCTCCGGCAGCCCGCCGCTGGAGGCGGCCAAGTATCAGATCATGATCCTGCTGCTGATCGCGGTGGGCACCGGTCTCGGCGCCATCGTGGCGGTGTGGATCGGTTCAAGACGACTGTTCGACCAGCGCCAGCGGCTGCGCCTGGAACGGCTCACCGGCGCATAGGCGTGGGGTGCGCGGGATCGGCCCGACGATTGGGCCATGCGGATAGGAACTCGGCCAAAATCGCGGCGGGGCGCCGCTCCTACAGGTGCGGTTCTCCCCGGCCGGTGGTCCTCCTGTAGGAGGTCCGTCCCGGGCCGAATTTGCGACAAGCCGCCGAGCCCATCAGTTGGCGAGTTATATCGGCTGTCGCGGTCAGGCGACCCGGCGCATGCGCCGCAGCTTCAACAGCAGCACCACGAAGGGCGCGCCGTGCAGCAGCAGATCGAACATATCCAGGGGACGCACCAGGCGGCCATCGGCCAGCATCTTCAGCTTCTCCCAGAGATGCGGCTCCGGGGTAAACGGGGCCAGCCCAAGCAGCAGGCAGGCGAGCACGATCAGCGGCAGGGGAAACTCATCCAGCCAGGCCATTTTCAACTCCCCCGGTTGCCAAATACATGCTGATTGCCCTTTTGATCTGTTATTGGGGCGGATACCCCCGACTGTTCCGGTAACGTTTCGCACCATGGATACGGCACCCACGGGGCGCCCTATGTCCCATCGACCAGCGAGCGATAGAGTAGCGCATCCGCCTCGCTGTAGCAGCAGGCGATCAACTCATCGAATCCCTCGGCCGCCGCCATCTCCTGCAGGGCGATCGCCGCCGCCTGCCGTTTCGGATAGCCATAGACACCGGTGCTGATTGCGGGAAAGGCCACCCGCCGCAACCCCTTCTCCCGGGCCAGCGCCAGGCTGTTGCGATAACAGGCGCGCAGTAGCTCCGGCTCGCCCCGGTCGCCGCCGCGCCAGACCGGCCCGACGGTGTGGATAATCCAGTCGGCCGGCAACCTGAAGCCCGGGGTGATGCGCGCCTCGCCGGTCGGACAACCGCCCAGGTTGCGGCAATGGGCCAGCAGCTCCGGCCCCGCCGCCCGGTGGATGGCCCCGTCCACCCCGCCGCCGCCGAGCAAACTGGAATTGGCCGCGTTGACGATGGCATCCACGGCCAGCCGGGTGATATCGTCCTGTATGATACTGATGTGGTTCATCTCAATCGTTCTCCGCCTGTTCCGAGGGGTCGGAGTCAAAGCGATTGGTAGCCGAACAGTCAAATTCCGCGCATCCGCTCGGTTTGACTCCGACCCCTTGCCCGCCTCAGGCGACACCTTGCCCGCCTTACGGGACATGACCGATCTCTCGCAAAGCACGCCAGGAATGACCCGTGGTTTTCTTTGCGTGCTTGGTGTCTTCGCGAGAGATAAACGAAAAAACCTTGTAACAACTCACCCGGTCTGTAAGTGATTGGCCTGCCTTGTTGGCCGATCTTGGTGGCGTCTCGAATCCGATCCCTTTTTCAGGGCGATGGGTGAAGCGCCCCCATGAACTCTCCGCCGGCTCCTACTCCGGCACGCAACCCATCGTGCACCTGCATCCGTATCCGAAGATGGGTTACGGCGCGCCCAACCGCCACGAACAGCCGTCAACAAGGGTGCCGCGCCTCCACCCATCCTGCACCCTATGCCAAAGAGTTCATGGGATGTGCTGCAATCCATGGGGTCACTACCCCGTTTATTCTGTACCATAGCCCCCATGACCACTCTTGTCCCACTGCTGCTGCTTGGCCTGCTGATCTGGTTCTGGCTGGACAGCGCCCGCGCCCGCGAGATCGCCACCGGCATCTGCCAGGCGGCCTGTGAACAGCGGAATCTGCAGTTTCTCGACCAGACGGTGGCCCTGAGGCGCATCGGGCTGCGCTGGACCGATCGGGGCATCCGCATCAGGCGGCTGTATCAGTTCGATTATAGCGAGGAGGGGGTCGGCCGCCGCGACGGCCATCTGATACTGCTCGGCATCCAGTTGGAGGAGTTCAGTCTGGGACTGCCCGGCCAGGGGGACAATGTGGTGCCGTTTCGCCACAAGCCACCCGATCTCTGACCCTACTCCTACTTGACCACCTTCAGGCTCGGCCGGTCACGCGGTGGCTTGGGATCGTCATCCGGCGGGGTGCCGTCGTCATCGCCCGGGGTATCATCCGGAAACAGCATACCGCGCCCGTTCTCACGGGCATAGACCCCCAGCACCGCATCCGGTGGCACCACCACGTCCATCGGCGTACCGCCGAAGCGGGCGTTGAAGGTGATGTAGTCATTACCAAGCACCAGGCCGCGCACCGCACTGGGGGTTACGTTGAGCACGATCCGCCCCTCCTCGACAAACTGCCGGGGTACGATCACATCGCGTTTTTCCGCATCCACCAGCAGGTGAGGCGTGAGATCGTTATCCACCAGCCACTCATAGAGCGCACGGATCAGATAGGGACGGTTGGAAGTCAGCATGGCAACAGGCGGTGATCAGTCCCGCATCTCCCGCTCGGCCTCGGAGAGACTCTCCCGGAACGATTCGCGCTCGAACAGGCGCGCGGCGTAATCCAGCACCGGCTTGCCCTGGGGCGGCAGTTCGATGCCGAGCAACGGCAGACGCCACAGCAGCGGCGCGATCGAGCAGTCCACCAGGGAGAAGTCATCGCTCATGAAATAGGGTTTGTGGGTAAAGATGGGGGCGGCGGCGATCAGGCTCTCGCGCAGCTCCTTGCGGGCCTTGGCGGCGCCCTTGCCGCCGGCCAGGATCTCCTCCATCTGGGTGTACCAGTCCTTGCTCACGCGGTGCATATAGAGCCGCGAACTGGCGCGTGAGACCGGGTCCACCGGCAACAGCGGTGGATGGGGGAAGCGCTCATCCAGATACTCCATGATGATGCGCGACTCGAACAGGGTCAGATCCCGGTCCACCAGCGTGGGGAGGGTGCCGTAAGGATTCAGGTCCATGATGTCTTCGGATATTTTCAGCGGATCGACGTCCTTGATCTCAACGGTGATATTCTTCTCAGCCAACACCAGACGCACGCGATGACTGTAGGGGCTGCTCGGATCCGAGTACATGGTCATCACAGATCTCTTGTTCGCAACAACGGCCATACAAACCACTCCAGGATAGTATCAGGGACGAGGAGTCTGCCGGACTTAACACTGATCTACTGCGGAAAAGCTGGATTGGCCACATTTCCCGATCTTTCTCGTTAAATAGGCCCACTATCCGCCTCGAAAGATCGAAAAATCTGTCTCAATCCAGCTCTCCCTCGCTATGATCGGTCAAGCCCGGCAGACTCCTGGCAATAAAAAATTCCGCTGCCCTAAAGCAACGGGGGCGTACAGTATACATTAAACTGTACGCCCCCGGGTGACCGGATATGTAGACGATCAGTGGACGTCTTTCCAGTACTCTTTCTTCAGCAGGTAGGAGAGCACGAAGAACACCGCCAGGAACAGCAGCACCCAGACGCCGATGCGTTTGCGCTCCAGCTGAACCGGCTCGGCCACGTAGCTGAGGAAGGCGGTCAGGTCACGCATGGCACCGTCGAACTCCTCCGGACTCATCTTGCCCTGGCCGGCGGCACCCTCGACCGGTACCAGCTCCTTGACCACCTGTTGGCCATCCACCTCTTCAAACACGGCCTTCTGCATGCCCTGCAGTTCCCACAGCACATGCGGCATGCCGACATCCGGGAAGACCACGTTGTTGACGCCGAAGGGCCTGGCCTCATCAACGTAGAAGCCGCGCAGGTAGGTGTAGATGTAGTCGACACCCCGGGCGCGGGCGATCAGGCTCAGATCCGGCGGCGCGACGCCGAACCAGGCCTCGGCATTGGCCGGGCTCATGGCGATGTTCATGGTCTCACCGATCTTGTCGGTGGTAAACATCAGGTTCTCCTTCACCTCGTCCTCGGTCAGGCCCAGGTCACGCGCCAGGCGGTTGTAGCGCTGGAACTTGGCCGAGTGGCAGCTCAGGCAGTAGTTGACGAAGTACTTGGCGCCGCGCTGCAGCGATGCCTGGTCGGAGACATCGATATCGGCGTCATCCAGATGCGCACCGCCACCGGCAGCCAGACCGAGCAGGGGTGCCAAGGCTAATAAAAATGCGGCTATCAGCTTGTTCATTGGCAGCTTTTTCATTTGGTCACCCTCTCAGGAACAGGCTTGGTCTTATCCATCTTGCTGTAGAACGGCATCAACAGGAAGAAGGCGAAGTAGAGCACAGTAGAGATCTGCGCCAGCAGGGTCAGGATAGGGGTGGCCGGCTGCGTACCCAGCCAGCCCAGCAGGATGAACACCACCACGAAGATGGCGATGGCACCCTTTACGATCGCGCCCTTGTAGCGGATCGACTTGACCGGGCTGCGATCCAGCCAGGGCAGGAAGAAGAGCACCACGATGGCCGCGCCCATGGCCACCACGCCCGGGAAGGCCGAGCCGGCGATGGATGGCACCGCGCGCAGTATGGCGTAGAACGGGGTGAAGTACCAGACCGGGGCGATGTGCACCGGGGTTTTCAGCGGGTCCGCCGGGTCGAAGTTGGGGGGCTCCAGGAAGTAGCCGCCCATCTCCGGGGCGAAGAAGACCGCCGCCGCGAACAGGAACAGGAACCCGGCCACGCCGACGGTATCCTTGACCGAGTAGTAGGGGTGGAACGGAATGCCGTCCTTCGGGATGCCGTTCTCGCCCTTGTTCTTCTTGATCTCGATACCGTCCGGGTTGTTGGAACCCACCTTGTGCAGCGCCACGATATGGATGAACACCACGGCGGCGAGCAGGAACGGCAACAGGAAGTGCAGGGCGAAGAAGCGGTTCAGGGTGGCATCGGAGATGACATAGTCACCACGGATCCAGACCCCCAGTTCCGGGCCGATCACCGGCACCGCCGAGAACAGGTTGATGATCACCTGCGCGCCCCAGTAGGACATCTGGCCCCAGGGCAACAGGTAACCCATGAAGGCGGTGGCCATCATCAGCACATAGAGCACCACGCCGATGATCCACAGCAGTTCGCGCGGCGCCCGGTAGGAGCCGTAGATCAGGCCGCGGAACATGTGCAGATAGATAACGATGAAGAAGGCCGAGGCTCCGGTGGAGTGCAGGTAGCGGATCAGCCAGCCCCACTCCACATCGCGCATGATGTATTCGACCGAGCCGAATGCCTGCATGGCATCCGGCTTGTAGCTCATGGCCAGCCAGACACCGGTGAGGATCTGGTTTACCAGCACCAGCATCGCCAGCGAGCCGAAGAAATACCAGAAGTTGAAGTTTTTCGGCGCATAGTATTCCGCCAGGTGCTCATTCCACACCTTGGTGGCCGGGAAGCGCTCGTCGATCCAGCTCATTAAACTCATCAGGCGGCTCCTCCGTCTTCACCCACCAGTAACCGGGTATCCGTCAGATAGTAATAGGGGGGTATCACCAGGTTTGTCGGGGCCGGCACGCCGCTGTAGACGCGGCCAGCCAGATCGAAACGGGAACCGTGGCAGGGGCAGAAGAAGCCACCCACCCAATCCGCGCCCAGATCGTGCGGCGCCACCTCGGGACGGTAGGTCGGCGAACAACCCAGGTGGGTGCAGATACCCACGGCCACCAGATACTTTTCCTTGCGCGAGCGATAGGGGTTCTGGCAGTAAGCCGGCTGTTGCGGCTGCTCTGAATCAGGGTCGAGCAGGACCTCAACCAGGCCCTCCATATCCTTGAGATTCTTCTCCGTGCGATGGACCACCCAGACCGGTTTGCCGCGCCATTTGACGCGCATCATCTGGCCCGGCTCAAGCTTGCCGATGTCGGCTTCAACCGGTGCACCCGCTGCCTTGGCCTTTTCACTTGGATTCCAAGACTTCAGAAAAGGTACTGCGACAAAGCCGGCGCCCACGGCACCGACCACACTGGTTGCGGCAGTAAGAAACCGCCGCTTTTTTAGATCCACACTCATTAGTTAAGACTCCCGGAGTAGGCCGGACGCTGAAAATCCCGGCCGAATCTTATGCAGGATTGGCTCAGGAAAATCAGTATATGCTGATATTTACCCCAAAATAGACGGCGCATTCTCTTACATGCGACGCCCGAGGTCAAGAATGACCTGACCCGTATCGGGGCCATTCGTGTAGTCGGGCAATCGCCCGCCTGCCGCTCAGACCGGATTGTCGATATCGATAAACTGATGATCCAGGTCGAACTTTTCCGCCAGGTGGCGGCCCAGGGCCTGTACCCCGAAGCGTTCGGTGGCGTGATGGCCAGCGGAGAAATAGTGAATGCCCAACTCCCGGGCCAGGTGGGTGGTGGATTCCGACACCTCGCCGCTGATGAAGGCATCGAGCCCGGCCGCGGCCGCCTCCACGATGGCCCCCTGTGCCGCCCCCGTGCACCAACCGATACGCCGGATCGGCCGGTCACCCGCCGCGATCAGCAGCGGCGCCCGCCCCAGCAGTCCGGCCATCCGGCCGGCCAGGGCGGCTGGCGGCTCCTCAGCCAGCTCACCCTGCCAGACCAGCCCCTGATCCAGGGCCCGCGCCTGCCGGATCCCCAGCACATCGCCCAGGCTGCGGTTGTTGCCCAGCTGCGGATGGGCATCCAGCGGCAGATGGTAGGCCAGCAGGCTGATGCCGGCGGTCATCAGGGCACGCACCCGCCGACCTTTAACACCGGTCAGCGGAGCGGGTTCGCCGCGCCAGAAATAGCCGTGGTGAACCAGCAGCAGATCGGCCCCGGCCTGCCCGGCCGCCTCAATCAGAGCCTGACTGGCGGTGACCCCGGTCACCAGGCGGCGGACCTCCCGTCGGCCCGCATCCAGCTGCAACCCGTTGGGACAGTAGTCCTCAAAGCCATCGGCCGCCAACAGGTCATTGCAGTACCGTTCCAGTTCAAAAATATCGATCATCGCTCCGCCTCGCCCTGAGGACCTGTCAATAAATAACTACTACATCTTGCTGGTCTTTTCGCCCGCCTTCGGCGTTACGGCAAGACTTACATAGAACGACTATGCGCGCCTTGCCGTGCCTTGAAGGCAAACGAAAATCCGGCGCAATACGTAGCAGTTATTTCTTTCCAGGCCCTTACCCTCGGTAATGGGACATAATAAGCTATCCCATATTTGACCGCTGCAGTGTAACCTGACCGCATGATGAAAAGAGCCTTCACCTATATCGCCACCTCCGCCCTCGCCGGCATGGCGGCCGCCTATATTGCCGTGACCCTGTTCACCGCGCCGGCGCCCACGGAACTGCTCACGCCGGACCCGTTGCCGGTCCTGCCCGCCGGGCAGAATCAGGGACCGGTCTCCTATGCCAGCGCGGTGCAGCTGGCGGCGCCGGCGGTGGTCAATATCTTTACCGCCAAAGTCACGGTACAGCGCGGTAACCCGCTGTTCGACGACCCGTTTTTCCAGCGCTTTTTCGGCGACCGGTTTCGGTCCCAGCCGCGCAAACAACTCCAGACCAGTCTCGGTTCCGGGGTCATCATCAGCCGCAACGGCTATATCCTCACCAATAACCACGTGATCGAGGATGCCGACCAGATCCGTGTCGTACTCTCCAACGGCCGCACCCTGGATGCCCAGGTGGCGGGGGGTGATCCGGACACCGACTTGGCGGTGCTGAAGACCGACGCGGACGACCTCCCCACCATCACGGTGGGTGATTCCCAGGGGCTGCAGGTGGGCGATGTGGTCCTGGCCATCGGCAACCCGTTCGGCGTCGGCCAGACGGTTACCATGGGCATCGTCAGCGCCACCGGACGCAATCAGCTCGGCATCAACACCTTCGAGAACTTCATCCAGACCGATGCCGCCATCAACCCGGGCAACTCCGGCGGCGCACTGATCAATGCCCACGGTCAGTTGGTGGGGATCAACACCGCCATCTTCTCCAAGAGCGGCGGCTCCCAGGGGATCGGTTTCGCCATCCCGGTCACGCTGGCCAAGGGGGTGATGGAGCAGATCCTGAAACAGGGCCGCGTGGTACGCGGCTGGCTCGGCATTGCCGGCCAGGACATCACCCAGGAACTGGCCGAGTCATTCGGCCTGAAGGCGGGCCGCGGGGTGCTGGTCTCGGGGGTACTGGAGGGCGGCCCGGCCGACCAGGCGGGGCTAACACCGGGGGATGTGATCTCCACCATCAACGAGCAGCCGCTGACCAGTGCCCACGACATTCTCAACCTGATCGCGGCCGTGCCGCCCGGGGAGAAGGTGCGGGTCAAGGGGTGGCGCAACGGCGAGCCGATCGATATCCAGGTCGAGGTAAGCGAGCGGCCGCGCCTCGATCCGCAGCAGCAGTAGTCCGGGCCACAAACCATAGGGCGCCCCTTGGGCGCCGTTTGGCGGGCACGGCCCGCCCTATGCCAGACAAGCTAACCGCCTTCCGCGTGGGCAAAAGAGGCACGCCCATCCCACCGAACCCGGTAACTCGTAGGGGCAGGCCCCCGTGCCTGCCCGGACAGGATATGGGTCGCGTCGCGTGGGCAATCACAGGGGGTTACCCCTACGCTACCGGCTGGGTATGCATTCCCACGCAGAGAGACTGTGAAAGAATTGCCAAATGACGCGAAAAGGGGGGTACCCAAACCCTTCCCGAGATGGCGATCGCCTCTCTACGGACTTCTCAGGCGGTCAATTTTTTTGCCGCGTTGATCAGCCTGAATACTTTCACAGTCTCAGAGCATGGGAACGAGGGGGGGTCGGAGTACGTAGGGTGGATAAGCCCGAAGGGCGCATCCACCATTGCCGCCGGGTATGCATTCCCACGCGAAACGTGGGAACGAGGAACACGGGCAACCACGGGGGGTTGCCCCTACGCTATTTGAGTCGGTACTCGGCGGAGCGGGCGTGGGCCGTCAGCCCCTCGCCCCGGGCCAGAATGGAGGCGGTCCGACCCAGGGTATCGGCCCCGGCATCCGAAACCATGATCAGGCTGGAGCGCTTCTGGAAGTCGTAGACCCCCAGGGGTGAGGAGAAGCGCGCGGTGCGCGAGGTGGGCAGGACATGGTTCGGCCCGGCGCAGTAGTCCCCCAGCGGCTCAGAGGTGTAGCGCCCCATGAAGATCGCGCCAGCGTGCTGGATCTGTTCCACCAGGGTCAACGGGTCCTCCACCGACAGCTCCAAGTGCTCCGGGGCGATGTGATTCGCCACCCGGCACGCCTCGTCCATGTCGCGGCAGACGATCAGCGCGCCGCGTTCCTTCAGGGCGGCGGCGATGATCGGCTCGCGCTCCATGGTGGGCAACAGCCGGTCGATGCTCTGCTTCACCCGGGCGACGAAATCGGCGTCCGGCGAGATCAGGATCGACTGGGCATCCTCGTCGTGTTCCGCCTGGGAAAACAGGTCCATCGCCACCCAGTCGGGATCGGTGAGGCCGTCACACACCACCAGGATCTCCGACGGGCCGGCCACCATGTCGATACCGACCTGGCCGAACACCGCCCGCTTGGCGGTGGCCACGTAGATATTGCCCGGCCCCACCACCTTGTCCACCGGCGGCACCAGTCCGGTACCGTAGGCCAGCGCCGCCACCGCCTGGGCGCCGCCCACGGCGAACACCCGGTCGACACCACACAGGTGGGCCGCCGCCAGTACCAGTTCATTGAGTTCGCCGCCCGGCGTCGGCACCACCATGATCAGCTCGCGCACGCCGGCGACCTTGGCCGGCAGGGCGTTCATCAGCACCGACGAGGGGTAGGCCGCCTTGCCTCCCGGCACGTAGAGCCCGACCCGCTCCAGCGGCGTCACCTTCTGGCCCAGCAGGGTGCCGTCGGCCTCCCGGTAGCTCCAGGACTCCCCCTTCTGCTTTTCATGGTAGACCCGGACCCGCTCCACGGCGTGGCGCAGCGCCGCCTGCTGCGCCTCGGGAATGGTGTTCCAGGCCTGTTCCAGGCGCGCCAGCGGCACCTCCAGATCGGCGGCCGTGGCGGCCTCCCAGCCGTCAAAGCGGTTAGTGTACTCCAACAGCGCCTGGTCCCCGCGTTTGCGGATGTCGTCGATGATTCCGTTGACGGTGCTGTTGACCGCACCGTCCGACACCGACTCCCAGGCCAACAACTGGTCCAGCTGCTGTTGAAAGTCGCTGTCGGTGGTGGAGAGCTGGCGTATTTCAGACATGATCTTTTCCAATGGCAGAGTAAAACGAGGGTGGTACCAGGCGTGGCCGACTCACGCCGCCCTGGCGGTCGCCTCCCGCAGGGCATCGAGCAGTTGCATGACGGTGGCGTGCTTCATCTTCCAGGCGGCCTTGTTGACCACCAGGCGGGAGCTGATGTCGGCGATGTGCTGCAGCGGCACCAGGCCGTTGGCCTTCAGGGTGTTGCCGCTCTCCACCAGGTCCACGATCAGGTCCGACAGGCCGACCAGCGGCGCCAGCTCCATGGAGCCGTACAGCTTGATGATCTCCACCTGCTGGCCGCGGGCGGCGAAGTAGCGCCGCGCCGACTCCACGTACTTGGTGGCGATGCGCAGGCGATTGCCCTCCAGGCTGGCGGCGGGCACCCCCGCCACCATCAGGCGGCAGCGGGCAATCCCCAGGTCCAGTGGCTCGTACAGCCCCTCGCCGCCGTGTTCCAGCAGCACGTCCTTGCCGGCGACCCCCAGGTCGGCGGCCCCCCACTGTACGTAGGTAGGGACGTCGGTGGCGCGGATGATCACCAGCTTCACCTGCGGGTGATTGGTACCCAGGATCAGCTTGCGGCTGGTCTCCGGGTCGTCGCTCGGCACGATTCCGGCATGGGCCAGCAGCGGCAGGGTCTGTTCGAAGATCCGCCCCTTGGAGAGGGCGATGGTAATCGGTGTATCAAAGTTCATCTGCTCATCCCGCTCTGTCGCCGGCAAGGCCTATTTGGGCACGCGGCGGATCTGGGCGCCCAGTCCCGCCAGCTTCTCCTCGATATTCTCGTAACCCCGATCGATGTGGTAGATGCGGTCGACAATGGTCTCGCCATCCGCCACCAGGCCGGCCAGCACCAGGCTGGCGGAGGCACGCAGATCGGTGGCCATCACCGGCGCCCCGGTAAGCCGGCTGACACCGGCAATGATGGCGGTGTTCCCTTCCAACCTGATTTTGGCCCCCATGCGTTGCATCTCCTGCACGTGCATGAAACGGTTTTCGAACACCGTTTCGGTAATGGTGCCGACCCCCTCGGCCACCGCGTTCAGCGCCGTGAACTGGGCCTGCATGTCGGTGGGGAAGGCCGGATAGGGGGCGGTGTGGATATCCACGGCGCGGGGCCGCTTGCCATGCATATCCAGGGAGATCCAGTCGGCGCCCAGTTCGATCTCGGCACCCGCCTCGCGCAGCTTATGGGTGATCGCCTCCACCAGCGCCGGCTGGGTGTCGCGAACACGAATCCTGCCCCCGGTGATGGCGGCCGCCACCAGATAGGTGCCGGTCTCGATGCGGTCCGGTAACACGTCGTAGTGGGTGCCGACCAGCCGGTCGACACCTTCGATGATGATGGTATCGGTACCGGCGCCGCTGATCCTGGCGCCCATCTTGTTGAGACAGAGGGCCAGATCCACCACCTCGGGCTCGCGGGCGGCGTTTTCGATCACCGTCTCCCCCTCCGCCAGGGTCGCCGCCATCATCAGGTTCTCGGTGCCGGTGACGGTCACCACGTCCATGATCAGGCGGGCACCCTTCAGCTTCTTGGCCGAGGCGCGGATATAGCCGTTCTCCACCTCGATCTTGGCGCCCATGGCGCGCAACCCCTCGATGTGCAGGTTGACCGGCCGGGAACCGATGGCGCAGCCACCGGGCAGGGAGACGTCGGCCCGTCCGAAGCGGGCCAACAGGGGGCCGAGCACCAGGATCGAGGCGCGCATGGTTTTCACCAGCTCGTAAGGGGCATGAAAGTCGCGGATACTGCTGGTATCGGTCTCGATACAGAGCCGCTCATCCACCACCAGCTTCACCCCCATGTAGCCGAGCAGCTCCATGGTGGTAGTGATGTCGTGCAGATGGGGCACATTGCCGATGTTTACCGGCCCGTCGGCCAGCAGGGTGGCCGCAAGGATCGGCAGGGCGGCATTCTTGGCGCCGGCAATACGTACATCGCCAGATAACGGCGCGCCGCCGGTGATAATCAGTTTATCCATCTAAGAACCATTTTTTCGGGCACCAGAAGCACCACCAAGGAAGAAGAAAACCCAAAGGAACCGGCAATTCTATGAGAAAAGGCGGCAAACCGGAAGGCGTGAAGCTCAAACTATCGACCCAGTCCAAATTGTCCCACGCAATGCGCCGCTGGCGGGCAATCGAAACGGTATCCCGCCCTACCCGCCAGCGGCCGCAGGTTCCCAACACTGCTCAGCAACGTAGGGTGGATAAGCCACAGCGCATCCACCAATACCGCGGTGGATGCGCCTACCGGCTTATCCACCCTACAAAACTAATCTACCGTGGAAAAACCCGACAGACTGGCACTCAGGCCTCCAGCGGCAATAACGCCTCGACATTACTCAGCCGGGCGATACCCAGCAGCGCCTCGGAAAGCGAGCGGATCCGCAGCGTCACGCCATGCTCCCGGGCACGCTCCATCACCTCCAGCAGCAGCGCCAGCGCGGAGCTGTCCACATCGTCCACCCGGGAGAGGTCGAGCACCAGGTGCTCCGCCTTGGTGTCGCCGAGCAGACGCTCGATCTGCGCCAGCAGTGGCGTAACCTGGGCGAACACCAGGTCACCTGACAACTGCATGACCCCCTGGTCATCAATGACAGCCTGAGGAGAGGACATTCAGCTGCCCGGCTGATTGCGCTTTTCGAGCCGCTCGATCAGCCCCGACAGCTTGTGGCGCTTGATCTGCGAGGAGAAGGTGGAGCGGTAATTGGAGACCAGGCTGACCCCGTCGATGGAGAGATCGTACACCTGCCACTCCTCACCATTGAGATAGAGCCGGTAGTTGATCGGGATAGCGGGCGCGCCGGTCGCCTGCACCTTGGTATTCACCGTCACCTCCTTGCCGTCCGCCGCCTTGTGCGAGGGCAGGTAGACGATCTCCTGGCCGGAGTAGTTCAACAGCGCCG
The DNA here is from genome assembly GCF_029017505.1 of Sedimenticola hydrogenitrophicus. Classification (GTDB taxonomy): domain Bacteria; phylum Pseudomonadota; class Gammaproteobacteria; order Chromatiales; family Chromatiaceae; genus Sedimenticola; species Sedimenticola hydrogenitrophicus_A. The sequence continues at coordinate 39,006 of NZ_JAQGEI010000032.1, read as the reverse complement.
TGGCGTAGGTGCGCACCAGCAACTCCCGGAACACCTTCACGAAGGCCTCTTTCTCGCCCTCGCTGGCGCGCGGCCAGTGCTTGCCCAGCACCAGCTGCGACATGCGCTCGAAATCGAACCGGGGCAGCACGATATGCTCCACCAGGGCGTAGATCTTGCCCGGTGACGCCTGCAGCTCCTGCTTGCGCTCCTTCAGCTCGGTGAGCATCTGATCGGACGTCTGGCGCACGATCTCTTCGGCATCCGCCGACGCCACCGCCGGTGCCGCCAGCAGCAGCGCCAGCACCAGCCAGATCCCGCTAATCATTCGCTTTTTCAAGAGTTCCACCCTCCTCTGCCTTGCTGAACAGGAATTGGCCGATAATCTCCTCCAGCACCAGGGCCGACTGGGTCAGGGAGATCTCGGAGCCCGCCTGCAGATATTTTTCGCTACCGCCCGGATCCAGGCCGATGTACTGCTCGCCCAGCAGCCCGGCGGTGAAGATCTTGGCAAAACTGTCCTCGGGAATGACATTGTACTGACCCTCGATGCGCATCTTGACCAGCGCCTCGTAGGTGGCGCGGTCAAAGCCGATCTCGCTGACCCGGCCGATGCGCACTCCGGCCATGGTGACCGGCGAACGCACCTTCAGACTGCCGATGTTGTCGAACCGGGCCGTCACCTCGTAGCCTTCGCCGTTGTTGGACGCGCTCAGGTTGCTCACCTGCATTGCCAGGAAGAAAAAAGCGACCAGACCCGCCGCCATGAAGGCACCGACAAGAATCTCAATCGTCCTGTTTTGTATCATCAATCAATCCCCGAACATCAGTGCCGTTAATATGAAGTCCAGTCCCAGGACCGCCAGCGACGAGTGGACCACCGTGCGGGTGGTCGCCCGGCTCACCCCTTCCGAGGTGGGCAGCGCGTCAAAGCCCTGAAACAGGGCGATCCAGGAACAGACCAGACCGAAAACCACGCTCTTGATCACGCCGTTGAACACGTCCTCGTACAGATCGATCTTGGCCTGCATTTGCGCCCAGAAGGCGCCGTCATCCACCCCCAGCAGGCCGACGCCGACAAAGTAGCCGCCCAGCACGCCCAGCGCACTGAACAGCGCCGCCAGCAACGGCATGGAGATGAAGCCGGCAAAGAAACGCGGCGTCAGCACGCGCCGGATCGGATCCACCGCCATCATCTCCAGTCCCGAGAGCTGCTCGGTGGCCTTCATCAGGCCGATCTCGGCGGTCAGCGCCGACCCGGCGCGGCCGGCAAACAGCAGCGCCGCCACCACCGGCCCCAACTCCCGCACCAGCGAGGCCGCCACCATCACTCCGAGGGTCTGCTCGGCGCCGAACTGGGAAAGAATATAGTAGCCCTGCAACCCCAGCACCATGCCGACAAACAGCCCGGACACGCTGATGATCAATATAGACAACACGCCGACGGAATAGATCTGTTTTATGAGCAGACCCGGGCGCGGCAACAGGTCCGGCAGTCCACGCAGGATCCCCAGCAGCAGCAGATGACCACGCCCGAGCCGCTCCAGCATGCCGATGCCGACCCGCCCCAACTGTGCCAGTGCGTTCAGCATGTGCCCCCCAGCAGATCGTCGGCCAGTTCAGCGGCCGGGTAGTGGAACGGCACCGGGCCATCGGCCAGCCCCTGCATGAACTGCCGGGTCCAAGCCAACTCGGAATTGATCATCGCCTCGGGTCCGCCCGATTCGATCACCTTGCCGTTGGAGATGACATAGATGAGGTCGGCAATGGCCGCCGTCTCCTGCACGTCATGGGAGACGATGATGCTGCTCAACCGGCTGGCGTCGTTGAGGGCGCGGATCAGCTCCACCAGCACCCCCATGGAGATCGGATCCTGCCCGGTGAAGGGTTCGTCGTACATGATCATCATCGGGTCCAGCACCATGGCGCGGGCCAGCGCGACCCGGCGGGCCATGCCGCCGGAGAGCTCGCTCGGCATCAGCTCCCGCGCCCCGCGCAGGCCGACCGCCTCCAGCTTCAGCAACACCAGTTTGCGGATCATCGAGGGCGAGAGATCGGTGTGCTCGCGTAACGGGTAGGCGACATTCTCGAACACATCGATATCGGTGAGCAGCGCGCCGCTCTGGAACAACATCCCCATGCGCATGCGCAGGCGATAGAGATCCCGGTTGCCCAGGCGATGGATATCCTGCCCATCCACCAGGATGGTCCCGGCCGAGGGCCGCAGCTGGCCGCCGATCAGCTTCAGCAGGGTGGTCTTGCCGGTACCGCTCGGCCCCATGATGGCGGTGATCTTGCCGCGCGGGATATCGATATCCACGCCGTCGAAGATGACCCGGCTGCCACGGGAGAAGCGCAACCCCCGAATACTGACCAGGGGCACCTGACTGTCTACCGATTCCACCATATCCGATCCACGCTCCAACCGTTCGTTCCGTGATGCTTTCTGCCCCGGCTGCGGACACCGGCCCCACATGTGGACAAAGGGCGCATTCTCACCTTTTGGGTTCGACAGCGTCAAGCCCGATCAACAATCCTTAGGGCCCGCGCAAGAATAATTCCGTAGTATCGAGGGCGTTCCTGGGCCACGCTGGCAAGGCACGCTTTGCAGGCAATGGCCGCTCCCTTGCCAAAAAGCGTAACGCCGCCAGCGGGGTCCAGGGGCGACCGAATACAGGAACTTATTCTTGCGCGGGCCCTTAACGTCGCATCCCCGCCAGCAGCTGCCAGAGCAGCCCTGCCTCCTGCATCGTCTGGGTACGCGGCGGCGTCCCGGTAAAGAACAGCAGCAGGCGCTTGGTCTCCGCACGCCCGGCGGAGAGCGACTCCAGCACCGAACGCAGCCACTTGAGATCCGCCGCCGCCTCGCTGGGAATAAGGGCGCACAGGGTCGTTCCGTCAGCCGCCACCCGTACCGTCAACGGCAGGTCCGGCCGCCGCGCCGCCGACGCCAGAAAACGTCCATCCCCCAGCCAGCCGCGCAGCCGCGCGCAGTCGGACGGCGACGCCGCCGACCAGGAGACGCCACCGGCCAGCCGATCCCCCAGGGCCGACTGGCAGCGCTGCAGCTGCTGCAGGGACCGCCCGTCCTCCAGCGCCATGCCGGTGACATCCAGGACGAAGCGGAAGCCTCCCGCCACATCCTCGCGCCAGCCGCGAAACCGCTCGTCATCACCCGTCCGCCAGACTTCAAACGGCACCAGCAGCAGCGAAAACTCATTGGCGTAGTAGCTCAGCCGCCACTCGGGAGGCAGGTCATCGGGATAGAACGACTCGTTCCAGGCGGCGTGCTCCCACCCCTCCGCGCCGATTATCAATTCAGGATGCATAACCGATCTCCTCATTCGGCGTCGCTAAAACGGCTGGCCAGATAGATCAACAGCAGTACCGGCAGACCCAGCACCGCAGTGAACAGGAAGAAGCGTTCGTAACCGAAGGCATCCACCAGGGTACCCGAGTAGCCACCGAGCAGTTTCGGCGCCAGGGTCATCAGGGAGCTGAACATCGCGTACTGGAAGGCGGTGAAGGCGACATGGGTCAACCCGGACAGGTAGGCCACGAAAGCGGCGCCGGCCAGCCCGGCACTCAGATTGTCGGCGGTGATGACCAGCATCAGCAGCGACACATCCGCGCCCCCGCGGGCCAGCAGCAGAAACAGCAGGTTGGTGGCGGCGGAGAGCAATGCGCCGAGAAACAGGATGCGCATCACGCCGTAGCGCAGGGTCAGCACTCCGCCCAGGAAGCCGCCCAGTAGGGTCATCACCAGGCCGAAGGTCTTGCTAATGTCGGCTATCTGGTCTTTGCTGAAGCCCATATCCTGAAAAAACACATTGGCGATGACCCCGAGCACGATATCCGACACCCGGTAGAGGCCGACCAGCAACAACACCAGCAGCGCGGCCCGGCGGTAGCGGCGGAAAAAGTCGGCCAGCGGCTCCAGGTAGGCCTCGCGCAGCACCTCGCCGCGCACCAGCCCCAGGGCCACCCCCAGCCGGGCGGCCAGCCAGGCCAGCAGCAGCGCCAGCAGCAGGCGCGCCCCCTCCAGCACGAAACCGGCCAGCAGCGCATCCCCCGGCAGGGCGGCCAGCCAGTCGGCCTTGGTCGCGCCGACCAGATCCCTGCTGAGGAAGAAGCTGGCGGCAAAGACCGCCACCGCCAGCAGGAACAGCAGCAGAAAGCGGACATAGTCGGAGGCGCCATGGAACACACCGGGGCGCGCCGGATCGACCTTCGGTTCCGCCACCAGCAGGGTGGTGAGCACCCCGACGCACATGACCGCCGCCATGCAGAGGTAGGTCCACTGCCAGGCGCTGTAGTAATAGCCCCCCTCGGCGCCAAACCAGGCCGCCAGCTTGAGCGAGCCGGCACCGGCCACCAGCATACCCACCCGGTAACCGGCGATGTACATGGAGGCCATCAGCGCCTGCAGCTCCTGTTCCGCCGATTCGATGCGATAGGCGTCGATGACGATATCCTGGGTGGCCCCGGAGAAGCCGAGCAGCACGGCGGCGAACGCCATCAGGTACAGACTCTCCGCCGGATCGGTGAACGCCATCCAGAGAATGGCGCCAATGACCGAGAGCTGTGACAACAACAGCCAGCCACGCCGCCGTCCCAGCCAGGCGGTCAGCAACGGCAGCGGTAGCCGATCCACCAGCGGCGCCCAGACGAACTTGAACGAGTAAGCCAGCGCGGCCCAGCTGAAATAGGTGACGGTGGAGCGGTCGACCGCCGCCTCGCGCAACCACAGCGACAGGGTGGAGAAGATCAGCAGCAACGGGAGACCGGCGGAAAAGCCGAAAAACAGCATGACCAGCACCCGCGGGTGCCGACATGCCCGCAATGTAGCCGCCCAGTCCCTGCTCTCCCCTGTCGCCATAGCTTGGAACACCCCGCCCCTGGAATAGATATCAGGGCGCGATTGTACCCGATAACGCTGCCCTTTCCCCCAGTACTCTGCCAGGGTGATATTGACTAGTTCAGCGCCCCTGTGGTATTTCGCCGCAAGGCGCGTCGTGCAGGCAATGGCCCGGTCCTTGTCAAACGACGCAACGCGGCGGCGGGACACCACAGGGGCGCCCTTCGGGTTGGCCTGTCCGCGCCCCTGGCCGTGTTGCGGCTCTTGCAAAGGACCGGGCCATTCGCCGCGAGCCGCGCCTTGCCAGGAACGCGGACAGGCCAACTGAATACGTCAATATCACCCTGGCAGAGTACCTACCCTTGCATCGCGGCCGCCGGGAACGGACAATCTGGCATCCCGTATCTGGAGTCAGACATGCAAAGTTATCAAAAAGATTTCCTCGATTTCGCCCTCGACGTGGGAGTGTTGCGTTTCGGCCGCTTCACCCTCAAGTCAGGCCGCGTCAGCCCCTACTTCTTCAACGCCGGCCTGTTCAACAGCGGCTCCAGCCTGGCCCGGCTGGGCAAGTTCTACGCCCAGGCGATCGTCGACTCCGGCATCCGCTTCGACGTGCTCTACGGCCCGGCCTACAAGGGCATCCCCCTGGCGGCCGTGACCGCCGCCGCGCTCTATGACCAGCACGGGATCGACATCCCCTACGCCTTCAACCGGAAGGAGGCCAAGGACCACGGCGAGGGCGGCAGCATCGTCGGCCACCCCCTGGAGGGGCGCATCCTGATTATCGATGACGTGATCACCGCCGGCACCGCCATCCGCGAGTCGATGGAGGTCATCAGCGCCCAGGGCGCCACCCCGGCCGGCGTGGTGATCGCACTCGACCGCCAGGAGCGGGGAACCGGGGAACGCTCGGCCATCCAGGAGGTCGAAGCTGACTACCGGATGCCGGTGGCCGCCATCGTCCGGCTGGAGCACCTGGTGGAGTACCTGGCGGAGAAAGCGGATGCCGGTGAGTCTCTGCAGCAGATCCGCGCTTATCGCGAGCAGTACGGGGTGTGACGGGGGTGGCTTTACATCACCCGCTTTCTGCCCGATAGTGAGCAATACCGAAAACACCGCAGACCGAGCACCTGATCCCCGAGCCCTATGAGTAGAGCATACAGACTGTCCTTCGGAATACTCGCCGCCTGCCTCCTCGCCACCCAGGTCACGGCGGGCAAGATCTATCGCTGGGTGGACGAGGAGGGCAACGTCCACCTCTCCGACCGGGTACCCACCGAGCACGCGCGTAGCGCCCGCTCCGAGCTGAGCGAGAGCGGCCGCGAACTGGAACGCACCCAGGCGGCCAAGACCGCGGAGGAGATCGCCCGGGAGCGGGAGCTGGAAAAGCTGCGCGCGGAACAGCAGCGGCTGATCGAGCTGCAGCAGGCCAAGGATCAGGTGCTGTTGCGGACCTTCCGTACGGAAGATGACCTGCTCATGGCGCGCAACGGCAAACTGACGGCCATCGACTCCAATATCCAGGTGATCCGCGGCAACATCCGGCGCATGAAAGACCACTTGGCGGAGATGCAGGAGAGCGCGGCCTCGATGGAACGGCAGGGGCAACGGCTCTCGGAGAATCTGATCCAGGATATCGAAAACACCCGCACTCAGCTGCGCGACAGCTACACCGCAATCATCCAGAAGGAGCAGGAGAAAGAGGCCATACGCAACAAGGCGGCCAAGGATCTGGCCCGCTTCCGCAGCCTGAGGAATCTGCAAGAAGAGAATACCGACCCGCGATTCGACCAGGAGAGGACCGTCTCGCTACTGGATACGGTGGTGGTGTGCCGGGATGCGCGGGACTGCGACCTGGCCTGGATCAAGGTGGAGGAGTACGTGCGCCAACATACCACCACCCGCCTGCAGATGCTCAGCGACAGCATCATCATGTCCGCCGCGCCGCTGAAGGACGAGGATATCAGCCTCACCGCATCGCGCATCCGCTACAAGGACCGGCCGGGTGCGGAGCTGTTCATGGACCTGCAGTGCAAATCCTCGCCGCGCGGCGACGAGTACTGCAGATCCGAACCGGTGGAGAAGATCCGTACCGGCTTTCGTGACTACCTGGCTGGTTCCAACCGCGCTCAATCCGCGAACTGAAGCGGTTATCCAGGTGGATGCGCTGTCGCTTCCCGACCCTGCAAAACCAGTTCAGCATGTAGGATGCAAAAGGGTAGGGTTAGCGCGTAGGGTGGGCACGCTTTTTGTGCCCACGCGGATGCTGCACACGGGATGACAGCGTGGGCACAGAAAACGCGCCCACTCTACCAACTTTGAAGCGGATGCATGATGGGTTACGCGGAGACCAGGGATTGGCGGGGGCAACCCCCCGTGGTTGCCCGGGGAATAGGCAGGCGCAGGAGCCTGCCCCTGCGACGATAAGCCGGACAACCGGGAGCGGCCTTGAAAATGGTGGATGCGCCTACCGGCTTATCCACCCTACGGAACTGCTCGCCGCCAACCTCGCCCTACGAAACTGGCGGATTCAACCTGCCGGCTGAAACAGCGCGCGCTCCAGGATCGCCCACTGGGCTTCCCAGCCGGCCGCCGGCGAGACCTTGAAGCGGGTGCGCAGGAACTGGTGCATGCGCCCCTCGATCAGCGACAACATCAGCGCCGCGCCGCTCTCGGCGTCCACGCAGACATGCCCGTCGCGCATCCGCGACTCGCGCAGCACCTGGCGCAACTGGGTCTCCAGGCGGGCAAAGAACTGCTCCACCCGCAGATGCAGCCGCCCGGTCTCACCGATCAGCGCATCCCCCAGCAGTACCCGGGTGATGCCCGGATTGCGCTCGGAAAAGACCAACAGCAGGTAGAGCAGCCGGGCACAGCGGGCACGCGTCTCCTTCTCGCCCTCGAGGATCTGGTTGATACGTGCGAACACCGACTCCTCGGCAAAGCCGATCAGCCCCTCGAACATCTTCGCCTTGCTGGCGAAATGCCGATACAGGGCCGCCTCGGAGACACCGACCGAGCGCGCCAGCACCGCCGTGGTGATGCGCTCTCCCGGATTGCGCTCCAGTTCGCTCGCCAGGGATTCCAGGATCTGCTGCTTGCGGGATGGTTTCTGATTCATCCGGCCCGACTCAGCGACGCTTGATCAGGGTGCCGATGCCCTGATCGGTGAACAGTTCGAGCAGCACCGCGTGCTTCACCCGGCCGTCCACGATCACCGAGGAGTTGACCCCGGCATTGACCGCGTCCAGGGCACAGCGGATCTTCGGCAGCATGCCGCCGTAGATGGTGCCATCCGCGATCAGGTCGTCCACCCGGCCGGCGGTCAGTCCGGTCAGCAGGTTGCCCTGCTTGTCCAGCAGCCCCTGGGTATTGGTGAGCAGGATCAGCTTTTCCGCCTGCAGCACTTCCGCCATCTTGCCAGCCACCAGGTCGGCGTTGATGTTGTAGGAGTGGCCATCGTCACCCACGCCGATGGGCGCGATCACCGGGATAAAATTCCCGCTCACCAGCATGTCCACCACCGCCTTGTTGATGCTGGCCACCTCGCCCACATGCCCGACATCGATAATCTCCGGGGCTTGCAGTTCCGGTGAGGTCCGCTTGAGCACCAGCTTGCGCGCATGAATCAGCCCGCCGTCCTTGCCGGTGAGGCCGACGGCCGAGCCGCCGTGCTGATTCAGCAGGTTGACGATCTCCTTGTTGACCTGACCGCCCAGCACCATCTCCACCACGTCCATGGTCTCGCTGTCGGTGACCCGCATACCCTGGACGAACTCGCTCTCCTTGCCGAGCCGGCCCAGCAGCTTGCCGATCTGCGGACCGCCGCCGTGCACCACCACCGGGTTGATGCCCACCAGTTTCATCAGCACCACATCACGGGCAAAACCGTCCTTGAGATCGGGCTCTGTCATGGCGTTTCCGCCGTATTTGATCACCACGGTCTTGCCGCGAAAGCGCTGGATATAGGGCAGCGCCTCGGTCAGTACATGGGCCACGTTATGGGCCGATTCGGGGGTTAAACTCATGCTGCATTCCGTCTCACAATCAAATCACAAATAGGTCGATCAACCGCACCGACCATCAACAACCGGCGCATCAACCCAATGACCCGCGAACGTCGCGGTTCGCAAGCTCACCGGCATCCTGCCGCTAAAAAGGGAGTTTCAATCCGGGTTCGACGCGCAACAGCCAGTGCTGGAACTGCTGCTGAATCCGTAGCAGCGCCGCCTCGCTATCCGCCTCGAAACGAAACACCAGCGACGGCGTGGTATTGGAGGGCCGGACCAATCCCCAGCCATCCTCGAACTCGACCCGCAAGCCATCGATATACACCACCTTGGCATCCGCGAAATCGGCCTGGCCGGACAGTTTCTCCATCAGCGCAAAATTCTCCCCTTCCCGCGCAAACGCCAGGCTCAGCTCCGGAGTCGAGACGCTCTCGGGCAGGCTGTCGAACACCTCGGTCGCCGACATCGGCTCGACGGAGAGCAGTTCCAGCAATCTGGCGCAGGAGTATAACCCATCGTCAAATCCGTACCAGCGATCCTGGATAAAGATATGCCCGCTCATCTCCCCCGCCAGCAGGGCGCCGGTCTCGCGCATCTTCGCCTTGATCAGCGAATGCCCCGTCTTCCACATGATGGGCCTGCCGCCGCAGGAGAGGATCTCATCCGCCAGGTGGCGGCTCGACTTCACATCATAAATCACGTCGGCCCCGGGCTGGCGGCTCAGCACATCCCGCGCCAGCAGCATCAGCAGGCGATCCGGCCAGATGATCTTGCCGTTGCCGTCAACCACCCCCAGGCGGTCGCCGTCACCATCGAAGGCCACGCCCAGATCGGCCTTGTGCTCGCGCACGGCGCGGATCAGATCGACCAGATTCTCCGGTTTGCCGGGATCCGGGTGGTGATTGGGGAAGTCGCCATCCACATTACAGTAGAGCGCCGCCACATCACAGCCGAGCGCCTGGAACAGGGCCGGCGCCACCACACCGGCAACCCCGTTGCCGCAATCCACCACCAGCCTGAGCGGACGACTCAACTGCACATCGCCCAGTATCCGCTCCATATAGTCGGGCAGCAGGTCCTGGGTATGCAGTGAACCTTGTCCCTCCAGATAATCCTGCTGCTGGATGCGCCGCTCCAGCCCGGTGATCGCCTCACCGGACAGCGCCGCGCCGTTGATGACGATCTTCAGACCGTTATAGTCCGCGGGGTTGTGGCTGCCGGTAATCATCACCCCGGACTTGCTGCCGAGAAAGTGGGTGGCGAAATAGAGCACCGGTGTCGGCACCATGCCGATATCCAGCACATCCCGTCCACTGGCCATCAGTCCGTCACACAGCGCCCGGCTGAATGCAGGCCCGGAGTGCCGCCCGTCGCGGGCCACGATGACCGTCTGTTCCCCCTGTTCATAGGCCTCGCTGCCGATGGCGCGGCCCAACTCATAGACGATCTGGTCGGTCAGGGTATCCCCCACCACGCCGCGGATATCATAGGCACGGAAAATCTCCTGCGGCAGCGACTCCAGCCCGGCATAGGCGGAAACCGGCCCATCCGGCGCCGCGTCCAACAGATCCACTTCGGGCATGGGGGGTGCGTCCGGCGTCTCGGCCGACCCCGCTTCGGCCGGCAGCGGTTTTCTTGCCGCCTGATGCCAGATCTGCCGGATCAGGCCGAACACATGCCCGAACTCCTCCAGCCGGGGCGGACTGACCTGCCCCGCCGAGCCGCTCTTGAGGGTCTCTACCAGGGCAAACATCGATTCCAGGTCATGGCGCAGCGCCTGCCTGAAGTGGCGCGACTGGAGCCAGAGCACGATGGCGATCAGCACCGTGGCGACCAGCAGTATGCCCAACTGGAAGAGCTGGGTGTCCCCCCCGAACGCCACGGCCGGGGCGGCATAACCGACACGCCAGATGGTTCCAGGGATCTCCACTGTGCCCGCCATCTGCTCCGCCGGCGGACCCAGGGCGGCGATCACCACGGGGGTACCCTTGACCATCTGTTGCAGTTCAACCCGGCCACTCACACCGGTCAGGCCCGTGAGGGTCCGGGTCAACACCGCGGAGGGATAAGCCACGTGCAGCACACCAAGGACCTCCGCCCCATCCGCCGAAAAGACCGGAACGGCCATCGCCACGTGCTGTTGCGCCGTACCAAACAGATGCACCTCGGCCGGCGAGGGCTTGCCGCTGCGTTCCGCGCTGCGCAGTATGTCCAGCGAGGCGTAACTGAAGGGCGGATTGGCGACCGGATCCAGCGCTTCCCAACCTTTCGGCAGCAGGCGCACCCGCAGGGCACCCGGCAGCAGCGGCAACAGCCGGCGCTCCTGCCGGCGCAGACCGGGCAGATCCTCGCTCAGCAACGGCGCCCTGAGATCGGCATCGCCGGCCAGCGCGAGCAACAGGGTGCGCCGCCCCTCCACCCGTTCCGCGATCCGCCCGGTAATGCCGGCGCCGATCCGTTGCAGCTGGGCCAGGCCATGCTGCTGCTCCTGCTGCCCCTGCAGAAAGACAATGGCCAGCGCCGCGGCGCAAATTATCGCCAGCGACAGCAACAGGGTGACATAGAAATAACGACTGGCGCTGCCGACACCCGCCACCACGGTGGTCCTATCGCTCGCGTCATCCCCATCCGGATCAGCTTTTTTTCGTTTTAGCATACCCACATCCCTGAAGCTCCCCGGCGCAGGCCCACACGACCGCACCACCCGCTGGCAGCACCCCGCTTGATCTCAATGCCTCCCGGAGTGACCGAATCCGCCACTGCCCCGGTCCGACTCCCGGAACTCCTCGACGATCTCGAAGGCGGCCCTGACCACCGGAATAATCACCAGCTGGGCGATACGCTCGCCCACCTCGATCAGAAAACTTTCGTTGCCGCGGTTCCAGCAGGAGACAAAAAGCTGCCCCTGATAGTCGGAGTCGATCAGCCCCACCAGATTGCCCAGCACAATGCCGTGTTTATGACCCAGACCCGAACGCGGCAGGATCACCGCCGCCAGCCGGGGATCCTCGACATGGATGGCCATGCCCGTGGGGATCAGGTGGGTCTCGCCCGGCGCGATGCGCAGCGGCTGCTCCAGCATGGCGCGCAGATCCATACCGGCCGACCCCTCGGTGGCATAGGCCGGCAGCGGAAAGGCGTCACCCAGGCGATGATCGAGGATTTTTAGCTGAATGTCTGTTTTCATAGTCTCTATTACGAGTTGGCTTTGTCAGTTGACTGCAATTAGCCCGCTCCGGTCACGACGCCGGATGGCGGGCAGCCAGGTAGTGTTCGGTCACCACGGAGACCAGCTGTTCCGCCAGCCGCCGCTTGTCCATCATGGGCAACGCTTCCCGACCGCCCTCCCAGAGCAGGGTGAGGGCATTTTCATCCCGCTCGAACCCCCCCTCCCGGGCACCCACCAGATTGGCCGCGATCATGTCGATGCGCTTGGCGATCCGTTTCTTCTCGGCGTGATCCTCGGCGGCCTGGGTCTCGGCGGCAAAGCCGACCGTGAAGGGTGCATCGGTCCGGGCCGCCACGCCGGCCAGAATGTCGGGATTGCGCACCAGCCGGAGCTCCATCCGGTCATTGTGCTTCTTGATCTTCTGTGCGGCCACCGCATCGGGACGGTAGTCCGCCACGGCGGCGCAACCGACGAAGATGTCACAACCGGTCACCCGGGACATCACCGCCTGCTCCATTTCACAGGCGGTCTCCACGTCGATGCGCTCCACCCCGGGCGGCGTGTCGAGCGATACGGGACCGGCAACCAGCTCAACCGCGGCGCCGGCCCCGGCGAAGGCCGTCGCCAGGGCGAAGCCCATCTTACCCGAGCTGCGGTTGCCGATAAATCGGACCGGATCCAGCGGCTCGCGGGTCGGGCCGGCGGTCAACAGCACCCGCACTCCCGACAGGGGGCCCGGAGCAAAACGGCCCTGCAGCTGTCCCAGCAGCGCCTCCGGTTCCAGCATCCGCCCGGGGCCGATCTCGCCGCACGCCTGATCGCCCGAGGCCGGCCCCCACAACTCGACGCCCCGCTGTTCCAGCAGCGCGACATTGTGCCGGGTGGCGGGGTTGGCCCACATCTGCTGATTCATTGCCGGCGCCAGGATGATCGGCGCGGTGGTGGCCAGGCAGAGCGTGGCGAGCAGGTTATCGGCAAAGCCGTTGGCCAGCCTGGCCATGAAACCGGCGCTGGCCGGTGCCACCAGCACCAGATCGGCCCAGCGCGCCAGCTCGATATGCCCCATGGCCGCCTCGTGTGCCGGGTCGAACAGGTCCTGACGGACCGGCCGGCCGGAGACCGCCTGCAGGGTCATGGGAGTGACGAACTGACTGGCGGCCCCGGTCAGCACCACCTGCACCTCGGCGGCGGATTTGCGCAACAGGCGCACCAGCTCAATCGACTTGTAGGCCGCTATGCCACCGGTAATCCCCAGTAACAGTCGTTTTCCTGCCAGCTCATTCATAAGGGGTCATCTGTCTCAACCAGGTCGAAGCGCCAAGATTAACCGAATGGACGACCATCTGGAACCCGCATCGTATTGCTGATATGATTTTATCGCCTGACACGACAAGGAGGTGTGCATGGCGATAACCGACTGGCCGGCGGATGAACGACCCCGGGAGAAATTGCTGCAACGGGGGCCGGACGCCCTCTCCGACGCCGAGCTGCTGGCGATCTTCCTGCGCACCGGGGTGCGCGGCAAGAGCGCGGTGGATCTGGCGCGTGAACTGCTCGACCGGCACAAGGGACTGGGCAATCTGCTCACCGCCGACCGCGCCAGCTTCTGCGGCAACCACGGCCTGGGCAGTGCCAAATACGCCCAGCTACAGGCGGTACTGGAGATGGGTCGGCGTCACCTGCGGGAGCGGATCCAGCGCGTGGACGTGCTGACCAGCCCGCAACAGACCCGCGATTATCTGCGCGCCCGCCTCGCCGGCTATCCCTACGAGGTGTTTGCCTGCCTGTTTCTGGACAACCGGCACCGGGTGATCGAATACGAGGAGCTGTTCCGGGGCACCATCGACGGCGCCAGCGTGCATCCCCGCGAAGTGGTCCGCCGCTCCCTGAGCCACAATGCGGCGGCCCTGATCCTGGCGCATAACCACCCCTCCGGGGTAGCGGAGCCGAGTCAGGCCGACCGGGCGATCACCCGCCGGCTGAAGGCGGCGCTGGAGCTGGTGGATATCCGCCTGCTGGATCACTTCATCATCGGCAGCGGTGAAATCACCTCCCTGGCCGAGCAGGGTGAAATCTGACGATCGCATTACAACGCGTTGATTTTTATATGGATATTAGTGCCGAGGGAAAGATTGCCCCGGACGGCAGGCAAAAACGCCTGTAAAGAAAAACTTGTCAGCAAAAAATCTTTTTGCTATAAATCCGCCTCTTCACCCCATCGGGGGTGTAACAGATTTCACAGCACCCTGAAAATCGGGGTCGCAAAAACCAGGTTTTTCGAGGATTTAACCATGTCCAGAGTGTGTCAGGTTACGGGCAAGCGTCCTGTGACAGGGAACAATGTTTCCCACGCCCACAACAAGACCCGTCGTCGCTTCTTGCCCAATCTTCACCAGCACCGCTTCTGGGTGGAGAGCGAGAACCGCTGGGTTCGCCTGCGCGTCTCCGCAAGCGGCATGCGCATCATTGACAAGAAGGGTATCGACGCGGTTCTGACCGACCTGCGCGCCCGCGGCGAAAAGGTCTAAGGAGAACAGTCATGCGTGATAAAATCAGACTCGTATCCAGCGCCGGTACCGGCCACTTCTACACCACCACCAAGAACAAGCGCAACATGCCTGGCAAGATGGAGATCAAGAAGTTCGATCCGAAAATCCGCAAGCATGTGATGTACAAGGAAGCCAAGATTAAATAATCGGCCTCCGCCCGCATCAAAAAACCCGCCCCTGCCGGCGGGTTTTTTTATCCCCGGATGGAGCCGTGCCACGGCGACCATGCTCTCACCCGGGGTCGGTGTTCTCACCCGGGGTCGGTGTCAAACCGCTGGTAGCGGGGTAACTTTTGCAAAGAGCCTGGGGCGGTTTGACTCCGACCCCTCGATATAGTGTAGCGGCTTCATCCAGGCTACAGCCACCGGCCTGTACGCCCTCAGCTACTCTCCGTGCCGCGCCGATAGGTGGTGCCGCGACACTGGGAGCAGGGCGGGATATGCCCCGCCTTGTGGAAGTGCAGCTCCTTGCCACACTGGTCACACACCAGGGTGCCCGGCCCAGTGATCTCGCCGGTCCGATAGACGGCCTCCTCACGCGCCTGGTTGGCGAAGCGCTCCAGCTCCAGTCGGGTGCGGTCGGCAACCGAGGCAAACATCTCCATCAGGCGTCCCTCGATCAGTTTCACGTCGAAACGGAACCACTGCCGGAACTCATCCCCGGTCTCCACCAGGTAATGGGCTGCATCCTTCATGTCACGCTCGACATAGGCGGCGATCTTCTCCGCCTCCTCCCGGGTCAGCTCATTCAGCTCCACCGCCTTCTCGCGGGCGGCATCGAGACTCTTCTTCAGGGTGGGCAAGGTGCTCTTCTCCGCCTTGCCGATCACATCGTCCACATACTCCAGCATGCGCTCGTAGGCATCCACCATGCGCTCAACCGGATCTTTCTGGTCTTTATTATTGGTCATAACCGATCCCTAACCTCTGTTTGCCAAATTGGATCAAATACACACCCTTAATTCTACTTTATCGGATCGACTTCCTCACGGCTTTCGGGTGGGAGGAGGATTGGTACAGGGATGTACCGTTTACGGAGCCGAGGATGCCATGCCGCCACCGAGCCCCCAGGGATGGGTTTACGGCGTGTCTTGGAATCCTTTCATCCGGAAGCTATCCGCACAGCACTAGAACCTGACAAAGTAGAATTAATTACTTTGTACACCAAGTTCACCAGAACACAAGATGCCCGGGCGGTTTTCCCTCGCTATCGCTCATTTTCCGGATCAAGCCTGGAGAAAGCGCCACTTCCGGTCACCCGAATCGACAATATGCCTTCATGTCTACCCTGCCGTAGGGTATCCTTGCTCGTTTAATCCATGGCATCAACCGGCAACCCCACCCTGACAATGAAAGAGACTTACACCCCGGCATCCATCGAGGCGGAAGCCCAGCAATACTGGACCGAGAAGCGCAGCTTCCAGGTCACCGAAGACCCCTCGAAAGAGAAGTACTACTGCCTCTCCATGTTCCCCTACCCCAGCGGCAAGCTGCACATGGGGCACGTGCGCAACTACACCATCGGGGATGTGATCACCCGCTATCAGCGCATGCTGGGGAAGAACGTGCTGCAACCGATGGGCTGGGACGCCTTCGGCCTGCCCGCCGAGGGCGCCGCGATCAAGAACAGGATGGCCCCGGCCAAGTGGACCTACGCCAATATCGACTACATGAAGAACCAGCTGCAGCAGCTGGGCTTCGGCTACGACTGGAGCCGGGAACTGGCCACCTGCAAGCCGGAGTACTACAAGTGGGAGCAGTGGCTGTTCACCGAGCTGTACAAGAAGGGGCTGGTCTACCGCAAGAACTCGGTGGTCAACTGGGACCCGGTGGATCAGACGGTGCTGGCCAACGAGCAGGTGATCGACGGCCGCGGCTGGCGCTCCGGCGCCCTGGTGGAACGGCGCGAAATCCCACAGTGGTTCGTCAAGATCACCGCCTACGCGGATGAGCTGCTGGAGGAGCTGGAGCGCATGGAGGATTGGCCGGAGCAGGTGCGCACCATGCAGCGCAACTGGATCGGCAAGAGCTACGGCGTGCGCTTCGCCTTCCCCTACACCCTGGACGGCCAGGACGAACTGCTGTGGGTCTACACCACCCGTGTCGACACCATCATGGGCATCACCTTCTGCGCCGTGGCGGCGGAGCACCCGCTGGCCCGGCATGCCGCGCGCAACAATCCCGAGCTGGCCGCCTTCATCGAGGAGTGCCGCCAGGGCGGCGTGGCCGAGGCCGATCTCGCCACCATGGAGAAGAAGGGCGTGCCGACAGGTATCTCGGTGACCCACCCCCTCAGCGGCGAGCCGATCCCGGTGTGGGTCGGCAACTACGTGCTGTGGGGTTATGGCGAGGGCGCGGTGATGGCGGTACCGGCCCACGACGAGCGCGACTTCCACTTTGCCCAGACCTATGGACTGGAGATCCGTCAGGTGATCCAGGTTGAGGGTGAGACCTTCTCCAACGACGCCTGGCAGGAGTGGTACGCGGACAAGGCGCGGGGCGTCTGCGTCAATTCCGGCAAGTATGACGGGCTGGCCTACAGTGACGCGGTGGACGCCATCGCCGCCGACCTCGATGCCAAGGGGCTGGGCGAAAAACAGGTGCAGTACCGGCTGCGTGACTGGGGCGTGTCGCGCCAGCGCTACTGGGGCGCGCCGATCCCGATGGTGCACTGCGATCACTGCGGCATCGTGCCGGTACCCAAGGAGCAACTGCCGGTGGTATTGCCGGAGGATATCGAATTCGATGCCACCGGCGGCTCGCCGATCAAGAAGATGCCGGAGTGGTATCAGACCCGGTGCCCGAATTGCGGCGGCGCGGCCGAGCGCGAGACCGACACCTTCGACACCTTCATGGAGTCCTCCTGGTACTACGCCCGTTACACCTGTCCGGACGCCGATGACCGCATGCTGGATGAGCGGGCGCGCTACTGGTTGCCGGTGGATCACTATATCGGCGGTATCGAGCACGCCATCCTGCATCTGCTCTACGCCCGCTTCTACAACAAGCTGATGCGCGATGTCGGCCTGATCGACAACAGCGAACCCTTCACCAAGCTGCTGACCCAGGGCATGGTGGTGGCCGAGACCTACTACCGGGACGACAGCGACGGCGGCAAGAGCTGGTTCAATCCCGCGGAAGTGGTCACCGAGCAGGATGACAAGGGCCGGGTGATCAGCGCCAGCCTGGCCGCGGACGGCCAGCCGGTGGCGATCGGCGGCATCGAGAAGATGTCGAAATCGAAGAACAACGGCGTCGACCCGCAGTCCCTGGTCGACCGCTTCGGCGCCGACACCGTGCGCCTCTACACCATGTTCACCTCTCCGCCGGACCAGTCCCTGGAGTGGTCCGACGAGGGTGTCGAGGGCGCCAACCGCTTCCTGCGCCGCCTCTGGGCGCTGGCCTACAATCAGCAGGCGCGGCTCGCCGCGGCCGGCGACGACCTGGACCGGCTGGACGACAACCAGAAGACGGCGCGACGCGAGATCCATGCAGCCCTGAAACAGGCCTGCTTCGACTATGACCGGCAACAGTTCAACACCGTGGTCTCGGCCGCCATGAAGATCACCAACACGCTGTACAAGCTGGGCGACAGCCCGGCCGACAGCGCCCTGTTGCGCGAAGGCATCAGCATCGTGCTGCGCCTGCTCGGTCCGATCGCCCCCCACGTCACCCACCACCTGTGGCGCGAACTGGGCTTTGGCGAGGAGCTCCTCGACTCGCCCTGGCCGCGCGCCGACGAGGCGGCCCTGGTGCAGGAGAGCATCCAGTACGTGGTGCAGGTGAACGGCAAGGTGCGGGCCAAGATCGAGGTACCCGCCGACACCGACCGGGGCAGCATCGAACAGCAGGCCCTGGCGGACCCCAACGCCCGCAAGTTCATCGGTGATGCACAGATCCGCAAAGTCATCGTGGTGCCCAACAAACTGGTCAACATTGTCGCCAATTAAGCATGGAGAAGCGGACGGCGTCCGCGGAACCGGGAGAACTACATGATCGGCAAGAAGATTTTCAACCTGGCGCTGCTGCTACTGACGGCTTCCCTGTTGCAGGGTTGCGGATTCCAGCTGCGGGGCAGCGTCACGCTGCCGAGCACCATCGGCCCGGTCTATATCCAGGGCCTGGGAGAGTATGACGAACTGCGCCGCGAGCTGGCCCAGATGTTTACCTTCAGTGATATCCCGGTGGCGGCGAAGCCGCAAGGCGCCGGCAGCACCCTGCGGATTGACAGCCGCGCCAGCGACCGGCGCGTCCTGTCGGTGGACGGCAACGGCAACGTGGCGGAATACGAACTGCATGAGGGGGCACGCTTCGCGCTGGTGGCGGCCGACGGCACGGCCCTGGTCGAGAGACAGACGGTGAGCGCCATCACCACCTACCTGAACAGCGAGACCCAGGTACTCGGCAAGCAGCAGGAAGAGGGCACCCTGCGCAAGGACCTGCAGCGCGACCTGGCCTCGCAGATCATGCGCCGGCTGCAGGCCCAGCTGTAAGCGACCCGGCCGGCCCGACATGCGCGTCCGCCCCCACGAACTGGCAAGCCATGTCCAACGACAGGGGATTGCCCCCATCTATCTGATCAGCGGGGATGAACCGCTGCAGATGAATGAGGCCGCCGACACTATCCGTGCCCTCGCCCGCGCCCAGGGGTACAGCGGCCGGGATGTACTGGAGGCCGGCGCCCGGTTTGACTGGAACGAGCTGATCGCCGAGGCCAACAGCCTGTCGCTGTTCGCGGAAAAGCGGATCATCGACCTGCGCATCCCCTCCGGCAAGCCGGGCCGCGACGGCGGCAAGGCACTCAGCGAATACGCCGAACGCCCGCCCGAGGATACCCTGCTGCTGATCACCCTGCCCAAGCTGGACAAGGGCCAGATCGGCAGCAAGTGGCTCAAGGCACTGGAAGCCCGGGGCGTATTCGTGCAGATCTGGCCGATAGAGGTGAACCGCCTGCAGCCCTGGATTGAACAGCGCATGCGCCAGGCGGGCCTCACCCCCGGCCCCCAGGTTGTAGCCATGCTGGCAGAGCGTATTGAGGGCAACCTGCTGGCGGCCGCCCAGGAGATCGACAAGCTGAAACTGTTGCACGGCAGCGGGGTGATCACCCTGGAGCACCTGCAGGAGTCGGTGGCGGACAGCGCCCGCTACGATGTCTACGGCCTGGTGGACGCCGCGCTGGAGGGCCGGGTGGGCCGCACCCTGCGCATGCTCAACGGCCTGAAGGCCGAAGGGACCGCCGCCCCGGTGGTGCTCTGGGCGCTGGCCCGGGAGATTCGCACCCTCTGCTCCCTGGCCCGGCTGGTGGCCCAGGGCCGCTCGGCGCAACAGGCGGTGGCCGGCGCCCGGGAGGTCTGGGACAAGCGCAAACCGCTGGTCAGCCAGGGACTGCAGCGTCTCAACCTCCACCAGTGGCGGCAACTGTTGCAGCTCTGCAGTCTCACCGACCGCGCCATCAAGGGCCAGGAGCGGCAGGATCCCTGGCTGCTGCTGCAACGTATCTGCAGCGGCATGGCCGGCGCCCCGCTGCCGGACCGGCCCGCGGCCCACCCCGAAGACCGGTCATAGCGCACTCCACGGGCGCCATCGGCGGGCACAGCGCTATGGGTGGAGCGCGACCACCCCTATCCGAACCACGGATCCACACGGATGGACACAGATGGGTTTCCCCCCAGTCGCCCACCTATATGCCCCCGCACGGCCAACCACCTGTTGGGCAGCTCCCCCTATCCAAAATCCGTGTGTATCCGTGTCCATCCGTGGTTCTTCCTCAGCAATGGAGTGCCCCATGGGCGCCATCGGCGGGCACGGCCCGCGCTATGGCTGGTGCCGAGGCAATGCGGCCACAGCGTGACCGCCCCTATCCAAACCACGGATCCACACGAATGGACACAGATGGGTTAACCCCGCCGAGCACCTATATGCCCCCCGCATGGCGAACCGCCTGTTGGGCCGCTCCCCTATCCAAAATCCGTGTGTATCCGTGTCCATCCGTGGCTCTTCCGCGGCGGATTGCAGAGTGCCGGTGAGGTGCGAACCACGCCGATGCGGTTCCCGAAAATGCGCAGCCAGTCAATCCCCATGCCCAACCACCGCACAATTTGCTAGACTGCACCCATCTCCGGCAAACAGCGACCAGCGTGACCAGCATGTCCAGCGAAATCCTCGACGTTACCGCCTACATGGCCGACCTCGGCCGCCGTGCCCGGGCCGCCTCGCGGCGCCTCGCCGCCGCCTCCACCGCCAGTAAGAACGCCGCCCTGCAGGCGATCGCGGAGGACATTCAGGCCAACCGTGACGCCCTGATGCAGGAGAACCGCAAGGACCTGGAGACGGGCGCGGCCAAGGGGCTGGACAGCGCCCTGCTGGACCGTCTGGAGCTGACCCCGGCGCGCATCGACAGCATGCTGGAGGGGATTGCACAGATCATCGCCCTGTCCGACCCTATCGGTGAGATTTTCGATATGAGCTACCGCCCCAGCGGTATCCAGGTGGGGCGCATGCGGGTGCCCCTCGGCGTGGTCGGCATCATCTACGAGTCGCGGCCCAACGTCACCGCCGACGCCGCCGCCCTGTGCCTGAAATCGGGCAACGCCACGGTGCTGCGCGGTGGTTCCGAGGCGTTCCACTCCAACCAGGCGCTCGCCGCCAGCATCCAGCGCGGGCTGGAGCGGGCCGGTCTGCCGGGCGACGCCGTGCAGGTGGTCGCCACCACCGACCGGGCGGCGGTCGGCGCCATGATCACCATGCCCGAGGCGATCGACGTGATCATCCCGCGCGGCGGCAAGGGGCTGATCGAGCGCATCGCCAACGACGCCCGGGTGCCGGTGATCAAGCACCTGGACGGCATCTGCCACGTCTATATCGACGATCAGGCCGACAACGGCAAGGCCTTCGACATCGCCGTCAACGCCAAGACCCAGCGCTACGGCACCTGCAACACCATGGAGACCCTGCTGGTGGCCGAGGCCATCGCCGAGGATATCCTGCCGATGCTGGCGGCCGCCTATGCCGAACACGGGGTGGAGCTGCGCGGCTGCGCCCGCTGCCGGGAGATCCTGGAGGAGTGCCAGGAGGCCAGCGAGGCCGACTGGGACACCGAGTACCTGGGACCGATCCTGTCGATCCGGGTGGTCCGGGGGCTGGACGAGGCGATCGAGCATATCAACCGCCACAGCTCCGGGCACACCGAGTCCATCGTCACCGAGAACTACACCCGGGCGCGCCGCTTCCTCACCGAGGTGGACTCCAGCTCGGTCATGGTCAACGCCTCCACCCGCTTTGCCGACGGCTTCGAATATGGTCTGGGGGCGGAGATCGGCATCTCCACCGACAAGTTCCATGCCCGCGGCCCGGTGGGCCTGGAAGGGCTCACCTCGGTCAAATTCATCGTCCTCGGCGATGGCCACATCCGCGGCTGACGGACTGACCCTCGGTGATCGGGATACTCGGCGGTACCTTCGACCCCATCCATTACGGCCACCTGCGTACCGCGCTGGACGTGCAGCAGCACCTGGGGCTGGAGCAGATCCGCCTGATTCCGCTGCGTGACCCGCCGCACCGCGCCCAGCCGACCCTCTCGGCAGCGCAGCGGCTGGCGCTGCTGCATGCCGCCGCGGATGACAACCCGCTGTTCCGCATCGACCCCCGTGAGCTGGAGCGCAGCGGCAAGACCTACACCCTGGATACCCTGCAATCGCTCCGGACGGAGCTGCCGGAGGAGACCTTCTGCCTGCTGCTGGGCAGCGATGCCTTCAACGGTTTCCACACCTGGCACCGACCGGAGGCAATCCTCGGGCTGGCCCATCTGGTGGTGATGCAGCGCCCCGGGGAACCTGAACCGGTGCACTACCACGAACACCTCACTCACGACCCGGAGGAGCTGAAGCGGCAGGCGGCCGGACTGATCCTGGCGCTGCAGGTCACCCAACTGGAGATCTCGGCGACCCGGATCCGGGAGCTGCTGCGGCGTGGCCAATCGCCCCGCTACCTGCTACCGGATGCGGTACTCGAGCTGATCCGGCGGCGTCGGCTCTACTCGCCCGACTGACTCCTGGTTCGGGTAAATTTCGGTGGCCCCGGCCGTTTTAATATAAAATCCTGATTAGAAAGAAAGGTCAGCCAAGTTTCGTCATTCCGGCGCAGGCCGGAATCCAGCCGCAACTCGAGGTGCCAGCAAACCCTGGATTCCCGCCTTCGCGGGAATGACGAGTGCTGATGCTCCGGTCCGGTACGCGTAGCTGACGTTCATTGCTAATCAGGTATAAAATTGCTTTTGTAGTATTCAAATTCAATCACAGCGTAGAGAGATATGCAGACAGACGAACTTCGCGACCTCATAATGAAAATTCTCGACGACATGAAGGCACTCGATGTCAAAGTGCTCGATGTCAGGGGCAAGACCACCATCACCGATCTCATGATCATCGCCAGCGGCACCTCCAACCGACACGTCACCTCCCTCGCAGAAACCGTCGCCTTCCAGGCCAAGGAAGCGGGCGAAACACCACTGGGCGTGGAGGGGCTGAAGGAGGGCGAATGGGTACTGGTGGACCTCAATGGCATCGTGGTCCACGTCATGCAGACCAAGGTCAGGGACTTTTACCAGCTGGAGCGGCTGTGGGATCTGGACATACCGGCCGACAGCGCGCAACAAGCGGCCCCCCACTGACGCCGGCCCGGCCCCGGTCACCGCCCGCGAACCCGCATCAAGCCTTACCGGGAATGTGGCGATTCGCAAGCTCACCGGCATCCTGCGTCGCCGGTAGGTCGGCCTGGATGAAGCCGCCATTCCCCCAACAGGAAAGACCGCACGCGTCCACGGCGGCGGAATCCGCGAAAGGGCGGCCCGACGTAACGACGCCCTGGAGCAGTACCGGGAAAAATAGACTACCCAAACCGATTTATGCCCTTTATAATGAACTGTATTCCTTGATGGACGGAGCCCAATTAGGAACCAACCGTCTCAGCAAGACTCAAAGACTTCAACTGGTCCCCAGCCCCCGGACCCGACACAATTTGCATGGAATGCCGACATGTCGAACCCGGAAAACCGCGCCAAACCGATCCGTTTACTCAGCCTGCTGTTCGTCTTCTGGCTGGCCGCCTGGCTATTGCTGCTGCTGCTGCTGCCGCGCTCCTACTACACGCCCGGTTTTTTCCTGCTGGGCCTGCTCCCGGTGGCCGGCTGGTTCACCATCCAGCCACGCCGCATCCTCTGGTTCCTGGCAATCCTGTTCGGTGTCAACGGGCTGGGGGATTGAAGCGCGAGGGATCGGATTCAGGCCGCACCATGCCGGTCGTCCCGAATGAACCAGGCGGACGGCTACTCGACAACATTCCCTGATACAATGCGCCCGCCAGACCTGTAGCCGCCACCGGAAGCGCGTCCCCAACAGCATGATCATTCACCTCATCTCCGTCGGCAACAAAATGCCCCACTGGGTCCAGGAGGGATACCAGGAGTACGCCAAGCGGCTGCCGTCGGAGTGCGCCCTGAACCTGATCGAGATCGCGCCCGGCCACCGTGGCAAGAGCGCCGATGTGAAGCGCACCGTCCGCGAGGAGGGGGAGCGGATGCTCAAGGCGATCCCCAAGGGCTGCCGTATCGTCGCCCTGGATGTCGGGGGCAAGGCCTGGAGTACCGAGCAACTCTCCGATCAGCTCGGCGAGTGGATGGGTGCCGGGCCGGACATCGCGCTGCTGGTGGGCGGTCCGGAAGGCTTGGCCGAGGCCTGCCTGCAGCAGGCGGACGGGCGCTGGTCCCTGTCGCCGCTGACCCTGCCCCACCCCCTGGTACGGGTGGTGGTGGCCGAACAGCTCTATCGCGCCTGGAGCCTGTTGCGCAACCACCCGTATCACCGCGCCTGACCCCTAGCACCGCGCCTGCCCCCCCAAAGGGACCCTATCCGGGCATTGGTTCGGGGCCGGAGGCGGATTGCCCCCCAGCGCCAGGCGCGACTACGCTCGGGGGGGATGGGGGCAACCCGAAGATCCGAAGGATATTCTTTACTGTCTTTCATTTTCACACTGGTGTAGGGTTAACGACAGAGGCTGCGGAGCGTGCCTGGCAATACAGCCGGGCCGATCCGGAACTCGATAATAATTAACCACGCGCTGTTGGCATAACAACCGGTTTTGTCCAGAAGCAGAAACACAGGCTAACCATGCAGCCGCTGATCTATCTTGCCTCCCATTCGCCACGCCGGCGTGAACTCCTGACACAGATCGGGGTCCACCACACTGTAGTCGGCGTCGCCGTCGATGAGACCCCGCTGCCGGGCGAGGTGCCAGCCGAATATGTCATTCGCATGGCGCTGGAGAAGGCCCGTAGCGGCCGCCAGGCCCTATCGCGGCAGCCCCCGCTGCCCGTGCTCGGGGCCGATACCGCGGTCGTGGCTGGGCAGCGGATTCTGGGTAAGCCCCGGGATCGGGATGATGCCATCGCGATGCTGACGCTGCTCTCCGACACCACCCACAAGGTACTTACCGGAGTAGCCCTTGTCGGCCAACGGGAAGAGACCCGCCTGAGCGTCAGCACTGTCCGTTTTCGCCCCATCCGCGTGCCGGAGGCCGCCGCCTACTGGGCGAGCGGCGAACCCGCCGACAAGGCGGGCGGCTATGCCATTCAGGGCCTCGGGGCGCTGTTCATCTCGCGCCTGGAAGGGAGCTTCTCCGGCGTGATGGGATTGCCGCTGTTCGAAACCGGCGAACTGCTTCAGCGCGCGGGAATTTCCCCTCTCGCCGCCATTAGAGAACATCCATGAGTGAAGAGATACTGGTCAATGTCACACCGCCCGAAACCCGGGTCGCCGTAATCGAAAACGGCGTGGTGCAGGAGATCATTATTGAGCGCACCCAGCGCAAGGGGTTGGTCGGCAATATCTACAAGGGGAAGGTGTGCCGGGTGCTGCCCGGCATGCAGGCGGCCTTTGTCGATATCGGCCTGGAACGGGCCGCCTTTCTGCATGCATCGGACATCAGCAACGGTGATGCCGTCCACAGCGACAGCAGCATCAATGCGCTGGTACGGGAAGGCGCCGAGGTGATCGTGCAGGTGGTCAAGGATCCCCTGGGCACCAAGGGCGCCCGGTTGACCACCCACATCTCCATCCCCTCACGCTATCTGGTGTTCATGCCGGCACTGAGCAACCTCGGGGTATCCCAGAAGATCGAGGATGAGGACGAACGCAACCGCCTGCGCGAGATCGTCACCGGCTTCTTCGGCGACTCCTCGCTCAGCGGCAATTTCATCATCCGTACCGCCGCCGACGGGGTGGACGAGGAGACCCTGAAATCGGATATCCGCTTCCTTACCCGGCTCTGGCACGCCATCCAGGACCGGCTGCAGACCTCACCCGCACGGCAGATGATCCACGAAGACCTGCCCCTGTACCTGCGCTCCCTGCGGGACCTGATCACCGCGGATGTGGAACGTCTGCGCATCGATTCGCGGGAGAGCTGGCAAAGGCTGACCCAGTTCGCCGAAAAGCTGATCCCCGACAGCCCGGTCAAGATCGAGTACTACCCGGGCGAGCGCCCCATTTTCGACTTGTACGGGGTCGAGGACGAGATTCAGAAGGCGCTGGAGCAGCGGGTAGTGCTCAAGTCCGGCGGTTACCTAATTATCGATCAGACCGAGGCGATGACCACCATCGACGTCAACACCGGCGCCTTCGTCGGCCACCGCAACCAGGAAGAGACCATCTTCAAGACCAACATGGAGGCGGCCCAGGCGATCTGTCGCCAGCTGCGCCTGCGCAATCTCGGCGGCATCATCATTATCGATTTTATCGACATGATCGAGGAGGAGCACAAACGCCAGGTGCTGCGGGCGCTGGAGAAGTCCCTGGCGCGGGACCATGCCAAAACCCACATCACCGAGGTCTCCAGCCTGGGACTGGTGGAGATGACGCGCAAGCGCACCCGCGAGTCGCTGGAACACATCCTCTGTGAACCCTGCCCCTGCTGCGGCGGCCGCGGCTCGCTGAAGACGGCGGAGACCACCTGTTACGAGATCTTCCGCGAGATCCTGCGCGAAGCCCGGCAATTCGACGTCGAGTCGCTGCTGGTGCTGGCCTCGCAAGAGGTGGTCGACCGGCTGCTGGACGAGGAGTCCGCCACCCTGGCGGAACTGAGCAGTTTTATCGGCAAAAACATACGGCTGCAGGCGGAGTCGCTGTACAGCCAGGAACACTACGATGTGGTGTTGATCTAGGTTCCGCGCCATGAAGCGTCTGTATCACTTTTCTCTCAGGACCACCCGACGGTTGCTGATCCTGCTGATCGTCCTGAGCGCCCTGCTGATCATCTTCGGCCGGCTGCTGGCGCCGCTGGCGACCCAGTATCGGGCCGAGGTGGAGGAGTGGGCCAGCGACCTGATGGGACAGCCGGTCGCGGTGGGCCGACTGCAGGGTTCGTGGCGGGGGCTGGGACCGGTGCTGGTTCTCCATGACCTGCAATTGTTCAATCCCCGTAGCCAAAGGCCCTCCCTCTATCTGAAGGAGGTACGCATCACCATCGGTCTGCTCGACTCGCTGCGGCAGTTGAGCCCGGTGGTCCGCAAGGTGGCCTTCATCTCACCCCGGCTGCGGGTCACGCGCCTGCAAGACGGCGCTGTCACCATCGGCAACCTGGATCAACTGAATGAACTCAACCCGGATGACGGGAGCTCGGCCTTTCTCCTGCCGACCCATCTCAGCCTGGAAAAAGGCGAGGTAATCTGGGACGACCAGACGGTCCAGGCCCCGCCGTTGCGCCTCACGGACGTCAACCTGAATCTGCGCAACGGCGGCACCCGGCACCAGCTCAACGGCAGCGTCAGCCTGCCGGGCGAGCACCAGGGCAGGATAGAACTGGCCATCGACCTGCACGGCCAGCTGGACAAGCTCGATACCTGGAGCGCCCGCAGCTACATGCAGAGCAGCGGCATCGATCTGGCCTTTCTGCTCAACCGCCGCGTGGCGGACAACTACCGCTTCAACAACCGCCGGGCGGAGATCAAACTGTGGGGCGAGTGGAACCAAGACGGGCTGATCAGCCTGGAGGGCACCACCCAGTGGGAGCAGGTCGCCATAACCCGCCAGGCCGGGTCAGTGCTACAGGCCGCCAGCACGCTGCAGCTGGACCACGCCGCCGGGACGATCCGGCTGCAGCGCCAGCCGACGGGGTGGCGGCTGGACCTGGTGGATCTGCAGATCATACGCAATGGCCGCGAGTGGCCCAAGTCGCGGGTCGGCGTCATCGCCGAACAGGACCCGCAGGGCGACTGGCGCTTCCGCGCCGGCAGCAGCCGGCTGCGGCTGGAAGACATCCACGCCATCAGCACCCTGTTCCCCCTGCCCGACAGTGGTATCGAGCAGATGCTGCGGCGGGTGGAGGCGTCCGGCAGCCTGAACAATCTGCGCCTGGATTACCGGCAGCAGGCGCAAGACGACCGCTGGTCGGCCAGTGGCGAGATAACGCAATTCACCTCCAGCCCCTGGAAAGACCTGCCGGGGGTGCGCAACCTGCCGCTGCGCTTCTGGATGGATGCCCGACAGGGCACAATCTCCCTGGACGCGACGGATATATCCGTGGATTTTGCCGAGCTGTTCCGGGACCCGCTGCGGTTGCGGCGCCTGCAGGGCGACCTGAGATGGCAGCACCGGCCGGACGGCGAGCTGGTCATCTCCAGCCCGCGGCTACTGGCGGAGAATGACGACATCCACACCCTGAGCCGACTGCAGCTGACCATTCCCGAGCCGGGACAGGGGCCGCTGTTCCTGGACCTGCAGAGCGATTTCTGGGATGGCGATGCCCGCACCACCCACCGCTACCTGCCCACCGCCATCATGCCGAAGCGCGTGGTCGAGTGGGTGGACCGCAGCATCGGCAGCGGTCATGTCACCCAGGGGAGCGCGCTGGTGCGGGGGCCGCTGGCGGACTTCCCCTTCGCGGCGAGCCACAGTGGACGCTTTGAGGTGTTCTTCAACGTGGCGGACCTGCAGCTCGACTACTGGCCGGAATGGCCGGCATTGGGCAACCTGAATGCCGATGTGCGCTTCCTCAACAACAGCTTTGACGCCTGGGCCAGCAGTGGCGAGATCCTGGACAGCCGGCTCACCGCCGCCCATGCCCGAATCGATCATCTCGCCCACACCTCGCCCCTGGAGCTGACCGGAAGCGTGGAGGGCCCGTTGACCGATCACTTGCGGCTGCTGCGCGAATCGCCGCTGCGGGTCGAATTCGCCCCCCTGGTGAAGGACCTCGGCGGCGAGGGCGAGACCCGGCTCGGCATCACCTTCCGCCTGCCGATCGAAGACGACGCCACTTTCACGCTGGGCGGCCGGCTCAGTTTCCTCGATTCCCGGCTGCGGCTGGAGCCGTGGCGGATCTCCCTGGACGATCTGCGCGGCGACCTGCAGTTCGATCAGAAACATCTCTTTGCCAAGGGAATCACCGGCCGGGTATTTGAGCGGCCGGTCAGGATCGATGTCTCGGCCCCGGAGGCCAACCCGGCCGCCACCCGCTTCACCGCCACGGGCAACCTGCCCGTCGCCACCCTGCAGCAGCAGCTCCCGACGATCGATCTGGGTGCGTTTGCCGCGGGCAGCAGCCAGTGGCAGCTGGACCTGGATATCCCCCACTTCGCCGCCGGACCGGACGCCCCGGTAGCGGTGCGCGTCAGCTCGGACCTGGTCGGTATCCGTATCGATCAGCCGGCACCCCTGGGCAAAACGGCCGAGGCCGCACGCCCCCTGCTGCTGGAGACCCGGCTCAACGGCGGACTGGAACAGCCACTGCATATCCGCTACGACGATCAGGTCGACATGGCGCTGGCGATCGATCGCAGCCGCCCAGAACAGCTGCGGCTGCTACGCGGCGCCATTGTGCTGGGCGGCGCCCGGGCCACCCGGCCGCAGGCGCCGGGCCTGGAGTTGACGGGGCGACTGGAACGGCTGCAACTGGAACCCTGGCTCGAGCGCATCGGGACGCCACAGCCCGCCACCCGGCTGCCGCCACTGAACCGCCTGGCACTGGAGATAGGGCGGTTGGAAATTGGCGGACAGGAGACCGACCAAGTGCGGGTCTCGCTGAACCGGGGGGAGACTCACTGGGAGGGAGACATCATCAGCGACTGGGCCGAGGGCGGTATTCTGCTGCCGCTCGAAGCTTCCCCGTCGGCCGTCGTCAGCGCCCGGCTGAAACGGCTGCGACTGGACCCCTGGCTGGACCTGCTGGGCGACAGCGCGCCGGATACCGGGACGACGGTACCACAACGCCTCCAGCTCACGGCGGATCAACTGCTGTTCAAACAGGCCACGGTGGCGGATTTCACGCTCGACCTGACCCAGCGCCCAGGGGAGTGGAACGGCCACTTCAGCAGCAGCCACTTTGCCGGCGAAGTCATGGTGCCGCTGCGCCCGTTGGAAGCTCCTATCAGACTGACCCTCGACTATCTGAATCTGCATATCGACGACACCTTGTTCGAGGGTGAGGCGCTGAGCCCCCGGGAGCCGGGCGAGCGCCTCGACCCCAAGCGGATTCCGGCCGTCGAGGCAAAGATCGCCCGGGTCACCATCAATGACCAACCGTTCGGCGGGCTGCAGCTGATCACCCAGCATCGCGATAACGGCCTGGCGCTGCAGACCCTGTCGCTCAACTCGGAGCGCCTGCAGCTTTCCGCCTCCGGCAGCTGGCAGGCGGACCCGTCGCTGGTGTCCAGCTCCCGGCTCGATCTCTCCATCTCCAGCCGCGATCTCGGCTCGGTGCTCCAGGACCTGCAGCTCTCAACCAATGTCGACGGGGCAGCGGTGGAGATCGACAGCCGGCTCGACTGGCGGGGGACTCCCCTCGACTTCAGCACCCGGCGGCTCAACGGCCAACTGGGCATGCGGATCGGCAAGGGGCGCTTCCTCAAGGTCGATCCCGGCGTGGGACGGCTGTTCGGCCTGTTCAACCTGGGGGCGCTGCGACGTCGCCTGACATTCGATTTCAGCGACATCTTCAAGAAAGGCTTCACCTTTGACGGCATCGAGGGCACTTTCCTGCTGGACGAGGGCGACGCCTATACCAACGACTTCCGCATGCAAGGGCCATCGGCCAATATCGAACTCTCCGGCCGTATCGGCCTGGGTGCCGAGGATTTCGATGCCCTGGTGACCATCACCCCGAAGATCTCCTCCAGCATCCCCCTGGCCGGCGCCATCGCCGGGGGACCGGCGGTCGGCGCAGCCCTGTTCATCGCCCAGCAGCTGATGGGGGACTCCATCGACCGGGCCACCCGGCTGGAATACATGGCGACCGGCAGTTGGGATGACCCGGTGCTGATGCCGAAGACCCGGGACAACCCGGAAACCGACCAGCGTCTAGTAGCGGATGACCCGAACACGTCGACCGGCGAGCCTGACCCGGTCAAGGAGCCGGGCGGTGCGGATGATGACCCAGCGGCCCCGCCGACCACGGCAACCGGGGAGCAGGCCACGACCGGGGCAACCGCGCCGGACGACAGCCCGGAGCAACCCGCCGGGCTCTTCTCACGCCTGCTGGAAAAAATCACACCCACCGGCCCCACCTATCCACCGGCCACACCGGAGCAGCGCTGAGCGAAACCGCGACCGCGTCCGTGCGCGGGCATTATGTTCGTGCGGTCGCGGGGGCCGGCCTTCGGGCAGGCACAGGGGCCGGCCCCTACTTGGTCCGCGGTCAGGGTTAATGCTATGCTCCGGGCAGACCGCAGCGGCGGCCGCAGTCATAGAACAAATCGGGGAAACACCGTCCAACATGAGCAGAGAGAAAAACAGAGTTTGCGCCATCCAGATGGCGACCGGACCCAATGTCAGCGCCAACCTGCTGGAGGTGGAGCGGCTGGTCATCGAGGCGGTGGAGAATGGCGCCGGACTGGTGGTGCTGCCGGAGAACTTCGCCTTCATGGGCAAGCGCGACCGGGACCTCTGCGCCCTGCGGGAGATTGATCATGACGGCCCGCTGCAGGAGTTTCTCAGCCAGCTGGCCAAGCGCCACGCGATCTGGGTGGTGGGCGGCACCATTCCGCTGGAGGCCCACGACAACAGCAAGGTACGCGCCGCCTGTATCGTCTACGACGACCAGGGCCGTCGGGTCGGCCGTTATGACAAGATCCACCTGTTCGATGTCAACCTGATCGAGGCCAACGAGCGCTACGTCGAGTCCGAGACCATCGAGGCTGGCGACCAGATCGTGGTGCTCGACTCCCCGTTCGGCAGGCTGGGTATCGCGGTCTGCTACGACCTGCGCTTTCCCGAGCTGTTCCGCAAGCTGCTGGACAAGGGGATGGAGGTCGCCTGCATGCCCTCCTCCTTTACCGCCATCACCGGCAAGGCCCACTGGGACACGCTGGTACGGGCGCGGGCGATCGAGAATCTCTCCTACGTGGTGGCGGCCGCCCAGGGTGGCTTTCACATCAACGGACGCGAAACCCACGGCCACAGCATGATCGTGGACCCCTGGGGCAACATCCTGGCGCAGGTGCCCCGCGGCACCGGTTCGGTCAGCTGCAGACTCGATCTCGGCTACCTGGCCTCGCTGCGGCGCAACTTCCCGACCATCAATCACCGAAAACTCTAGCCCATGGCCGCTGTCTACGTTAAGAGGCGGCCTGCAAAACGGGGCATGCCCCGTATCGGAACATCTCCAGTCATTGTGCCGGCGGCCAAACGCGGCCACGGCCTCAACAACCCGCAGGATTCAGCAAATAATCAGCATGCCAAACGCCATTGAAATCGCACACAACACCCTCCTCGCACCCGCCTCACTGAGCGACAGTGACCTCGATCGGGTGATGAATCAGCTGCTCACCTCGCAGATCGACGCCGCCGATATCTATTTTCAGGCGAGCCGGCTGGAGTCCTGGGTACTGGAGGACGGGATCATCCGGGACGGCAATTACAATATCGAGCAGGGGGTCGGGGTACGCGCCATCAGTGGCGAGAAGACCGGTTTTGCCTACACCGACGAGATTGCCCTGCCGAGCCTGCTCGAGGCCGGCCGCACCGCCCGGGCGATCGCCCGCGCCGGCAGCCAGGGCACTACCCGTCTCAGCCGCACCACCCCCACCCAGCAGCTCTACGCCCCGCTCAATCCACTGGAGAGCATGACCGAGGAGGAGAAGATCGGCCTGCTGCGTCGGCTGGACGCCGAGGCACGCCGCCAGGACCCGCGGGTACAGCAGGTGATCGCCAGCCTGGTAGCGGCCCACGACGTGGTCCTGGTGGCCGCCAGTGACGGCACCCTGTGCGGCGATGTCAGGCCGCTGGTGCGCTGCAATGTGCATGTCATTGTCGAGGCCGACGGCCGGCGGGAGCAAGGCTCCAGCGGTGGCGGCGCGCGCGAGAGTTTCCAGTTCTTTGTCGACGAGGAGCGCGCCCTGGGCTATGCCCGGGAGGCGGTTCGCCAGGCCCTGGTCAACCTGGAGGCGGAAGACGCGCCGGCCGGCAGCATGACCGTGGTCCTCGGTTCGGGCTGGCCGGGTATCCTGCTGCACGAGGCGATCGGCCACGGCCTGGAGGGGGACTTCAACCGCAAGGGCACCTCCGCCTTCTCCGGCCGGATCGGCGAGAAGGTGGCCGCGGACGGCTGCACGGTAGTGGATAACGGCACCCTGCCGGGACGACGCGGCTCGCTCAACATGGATGACGAGGGCACCCCCTCGCAGTGCACCGTGCTGATCGAGGACGGCCGGCTCAAGGGCTACATGCAGGACAAGCACAACGCCCACCTGATGGGCGGCCACTCCACCGGCAACGGCCGGCGCGAGTCCTACGCCCACCTGCCCATGCCGCGCATGACCAACACCTACATGCTGCCCGGCCAGCATGATCCGGGAGAGATCATCGCCTCGGTCAAACGGGGCCTGTACGCGGTCAATTTCGGCGGCGGCCAGGTGGATATCACCTCGGGCAAGTTCGTCTTCTCCGCCAGCGAGGCCTACCTGATCGAGAACGGCAAGGTGACCCGCCCGGTGCGTGGCGCCACCCTGATCGGCAGCGGCCCGGAGGTCCTCACCCGGGTCAGCATGATCGGTAACGACCTGGAGCTGGATGCCGGGGTCGGTACCTGCGGCAAGGACGGCCAGAGCGTCCCGGTCGGGGTCGGACAGCCCACCCTGAAGATCGACAACCTCACCGTCGGCGGCACCAGTGCCTGAAGCCACGCCAGAATCCACGCCAGAACCCTTGCAGCGAGACAGATCCATGAGTGAACAGCAGTTATCAGCACGCCAGGCACGGCTTGAACAGATGGTCAACGACCTGCTGAAGGAGGCCCAACAGCAGGGGGCCAGCGCCGCCGAGGCGGCCGTCTCCAGCGACAGCGGCCTCTCCATCAACGTGCGCAAGGGCGAAGTGGAGACCATCGAGCACACCCGTGACCAGGGACTGGGGATCACCGTCTACTTCGGCCAGCGCAAGGGCACCGCCAGCACCTCGGACTTCAAGCCGGAGGCGATCCGGGACACGGTCCGCGCCGCCTGCAATATCGCCCGCTTCACCAATGACGACCCCTGCAGCGGGCTGGCCGACGCCGATCGCATGGCCACCGAAACCCCCGATCTCGACCTCTATCACCCCTGGGATATCACCCCGGAGGAGGCGATCGAGCTGGGGCGGCGCTGCGAAAGCGCCGCGCTGGAGCTGGATACCCGCATCAGCAACACCGAAGGGGCCAGCGTCAACAGCCACGGCGGCCTGCATGTCTACGGCAACAGTCACGGCTTCGTCGGCGGCTACCCCAGCAGCCGCCACAGCCTCAGCTGCTCGGTGATCGGCCAGCAAAACGGCAGCATGCAACGGGACTACTGGTATACCGTCAGCCGCGATGCCGGTCAGTTGGAGTCGGAGTTCGAGGTGGGCCGAAAGGCCGGCGAGCGCACCCTGGCACGCCTCGGCGCGCGCAAACTCGGCACCCGCCAGGCGCCGGTCATCTTTCGCGCGGACATCGCCGGCAGCCTGCTGCGCAGCCTGATCAGCGCCATCAGCGGTTCCAGCCTCTACCGCAAGGCCAGTTTCCTGCTCGATCAACTGGGCCAGCCGATCTTTCCCGCGCACGTCCAGATCCAGGAGCATCCACGCATTCCAGGCGGCCTGGGCAGCGCCGCTTTCGACAGCGAAGGGGTCGCCACCTATGACAAGCGGATCATCCAGGACGGCGTCCTGCAGACCTACCTGCTGAGCAGCTATTCGGCACGCAAACTGGGGTTGCAGAGCACCGCCAATGCCGGTGGCGTGCACAATCTCAGCATCACCCCGGGCGAACACGACCTGGACGGCCTGCTGCGGGAGATGGGCAGCGGACTGCTGGTGACGGAGATGATGGGCCACGGCGTCAACATGGTGACCGGGGACTACTCGCGGGGCGCAGCCGGCTTCTGGGTGGAGCAGGGCGAAATCCAGTTCCCGGTGGAGGAGATCACCATCGCCGGTAACCTGAAGCAGATGTTCGCCCAACTGCTGGCGGTCGGCCGGGACGAAGAGCGGCGCAGCAGCATCCGCACCGGCTCGCTGCTGATCGAGCAGATGACCATCGCCGGCGAGTGAAATCGGGCGGGCGGGAAATTTCGGGGCTGGAAAAAGAAACGGGACCGTCAGGTCCCATTAACACTCCTCCAGGCTTATATGCAGATACGTCCAGGACGTTCTAGTTTTTCTGTGCCTGTTTTTATCAGACCGGCCACTCTATTTGGTGTAACGGCGGCTTGAGTCTGTACGGCGCCTTACGGCACTGGCCTCACGGGGCCGATCCCCCTCCTCACTATCTCAATTGGGCGAAACATAACCCGCACCCAACCTTTTTTCAACCGCTAATACATTGATATTAAAATGAATTAGCTTTTTACATGCCGGCATCCAACATTTGCATTGGCCGGGGTGCAAAGTGTCCGCTACAGTAAACGGATCATTCCTACCAAGTCAATAACAATTTTAAGATCCAGGAGCCTGTCGGGCTTGACCGATCGTAGCGAGGGAAAGCCGGCTTGAGCCAGATTTTTCGATCTTTCGATCTTTCGAGGCCAATAGTGGACCTATTAAACGAGAAAGATCGGAAAATATGGCCAAGCCCGGCTTTTCCGCAGTAGATCAGCGCCAAGTCCGACAGGCTCCTAGGCAAGGATACTCTGGATAGGTTATCCTTATGTATCGCCAATTAGACATAAGGCAATCGTATAGTTATGCAAACCATTCCTGATATCACGGACAACGAAACCTGGATCATCCGCACCACCCTGCACGAGCGCTACAATCAGGAGGTAGAGTTGCAGTTGGCCGATTCCGAGATCCGCCTGCGCCCCTCCGACCGGGAACTAAGCGCCTGTCCGGTATGGTACTGGCAGTGGGACGGTTGCCATTTCGTCATTTTCAAGACCGGTGACAAGCATTACCGCTGCCAGTTCTTCTACAAACCCTATCGCCAATACGGCACCGGGGTCTACGAGTATACCGATATTGCCGAGTGCGCAGTTTCGCTGCTGCAGGCCCAGGCCGATTTCGAGGCCAAGGAGCGCGGCGACATCTAACAAGGAGTCCATCTCGCAAAGACGCAAGACACGCATGGTTTCGGCGGCACAGCAGCCCACTATCTTGTCGGTTCGGCGACCGTCCTGTCACCCGAGGGTATCAGTGCCATGGTTTCTTGGCGTCTTGGAGAGAGCTTGATCAAGACATCGCGCTGGAAGCCTGTTGCGGCCAGCTGAGCGTAAAGAAATGATTACTAAAACCTACTGAGAGGAAGATGAAAGCATGACCAAGAAAAACGCTTTCTATGCACAATCGGGCGGCGTGACCGCCGTTATCAACAGCTCGGCCTGCGGAGTGATCGAGACCGCACGCAAGCACGCCGACCGGATCGGCACCGTCTATGCCGGGCGCAACGGCATCATCGGCGCCCTGACCGAAGAGCTGATCGACACCGCCCTGGAGTCCGACGAGGCGATCGCCGCGCTGCGCAGCACCCCCTCCGGCGCCTTCGGCTCCTGCCGCTTCAAACTCAAGAGCCTGGAAGAGAACCGGCGCGAGTACGAGCGGCTGATCGAGGTGTTCAAGGCCCACAACATCGGCTATTTCTTCTACAACGGCGGCGGCGACTCGGCCGATACCTGCTACAAGGTCTCCCAGTTGTCGGAAAAGATGGGCTACCCGGTCCAGGCCATCCACGTCCCCAAGACCGTGGACAACGACCTGCCGATCACCGACAACTGCCCCGGCTTCGGCTCGGTGGCCAAGTACATCGCCGTCTCCACCCTGGAGGCGAGCTTTGATGTGCGCTCCATGGCGGCCACCTCCACCAAGATCTTCGTCATCGAGGTGATGGGGCGGCACGCCGGCTGGATTGCCGCCGCCGGCGCCCTGGTGGAGGACTACGGCATCCCGGTCATCACCCTGTTCCCCGAGGTGGAGTTCGATCAGGAGAAGTTCCTGGCCGCGGTGGACGCCAAGGTCAAGGAGTATGGCTACTGCTCCATCGTGGTCTCCGAGGGCTGCCACTGGCCGGACGGTAAATTCCTCGCCGAACAGGGCACCCGGGACTCCTTCGGCCATGCCCAACTGGGCGGTGCGGCGCCGGTGGTGGCCAATATCATCAAGGACGCCCTGGGCTACAAATATCACTGGGCGGTGGCCGACTATCTGCAGCGGGCCGCCCGCCATCTGGCCTCCGCTTCCGACGTGGAACAGGCCTATGCCCTGGGCGTGGCCGCCGTTGAGAAGGCACTGGAGGGCAAGAACTCGATCATGCCGACCGTGGTGCGGGACTCCTCCACACCCTACAGATGGCACATCGGCGAGGCCCCGCTGAGCGAGGTAGCCAATGTGGAGAAGATGATGCCGATGGAGTTCATTACCGAAGACGGTTACTGCATTACCGACCAGTGCAAGGAGTATCTCTACCCGCTGATCAAGGGCGAATCCTATCCGGAGTATGACGACAACGGCATGCCGCGCTATGTGACCCTGAAAAGCGGTATTGTGGAGAAGAAGCTGCCCGGATTCGAACTCTGAGTCGAATGGCACTAACTTAATGCGAATTGCAGGATTTTCGTCATTCCATCCTTAGGTCCGTAAACGGTGCGTCCCTGCACCACTTCTCCGGCGCAGGCCGGACAAAAGCGCGAAGCGCGTTGAACGACTGAAAGTCGGCCCGAAGGGTGAGCGAAGCGAATAATCCAGGAATACCGCCACCATTAAGCAGTCTGGATGCCATCCTTAGGTCCGTAAACGGTGCATCCCTGCACCACTCCTCCGGCCTGCGCCGGGATGACGGTGGTTCTTGGCTTAAGTAAGTGCCATTTAACTCTGAGTCTAACTACTCACCCGGTCTGTAAGTGATTGGCCTGCCTTGTTGGCTGATCTGGATGGCGCCTCGAATCCGGCCCCTTTTTCAGATTCAAGCCTGCCCTTGTTTGAGCGCAGCGAGTTTTGTCCAGGGAAGGACTTATGCCGCGAAGGCCAGGGATGGCCGGGAGCGGCTTGGGCAGGCGCTGAAAATGGGGCCGGATTCGAGGAGACAAGCCATCACGTAAGGCCGGCAAGGCAGGTCAATCACCCCGTGATCGCCGGGGTCGGAGCCGGAACGGCCCGAGAAACAGCGCCAGCAGGGCCATATCCATCAAACAACTTATGGGAATATCACCTAGAATTATAAGATCTTTTGAAAAAAAACCTTAGGTCAGGTCTAATAGCCGGCTCATTTTCAAACTTTTAGTACGGCGAGAACCCATGAATCTGGATAGAGTTAGTTCGGGTAGTGATGTACCCAACGAGATCAATGTCATCATCGAAATCCCCGCCCAGTCCGATCCGGTCAAGTATGAGCTGGACAAGAAGACCGGGGCCATGTTTGTGGACCGTTTCATGTCCACCTCGATGCGCTATCCGTGCAACTACGGCTACGTCCCCCACACCCTCTCCGCCGATGGCGATCCGGTCGATGTGCTGGTGGTGACCCGCTACCCGCTGATCCCGGGCTCGGTGATCAAATGCCGCCCGATCGGCGTGCTGAAGATGGCTGATGAGGCCGGCGACGACGCCAAGATCCTGGCGGTGCCCATCGACAAGCTCTCCAAGCGCTATCGCAAGGTGGAGAGCTTCCGCGACATCACCGAGGACACCCTGAACCAGATTGCCCACTTCTTCGAGCATTACAAGGATCTCGAAGAAGGCAAATGGGTGCGGGTGCAGGGCTGGGGCGGCGTTGACGAGGCCAAAAAAGAGATTCAAGATAGCATCGCGATGTTTAACGACGCACCGGAAAAACCAAACTTCTAACCCCTCGCAGGATAGGAACGACATCATTGAGTGGTGACCCGACGCTGCCCCTGGGGGCGGCGTCTCCGCGCCAGGGATGGCGCTCCGCCGGGAACCCTATGAAAAATTTTCACGATAGACAATTTTCACAGCCGAAGGCCACCCGTCAGGGTGTGGTACAGGGATGTACC
>NZ_JAQGEI010000031.1 GCF_029017505.1 Sedimenticola hydrogenitrophicus | reverse complement strand
AAATAAGTACTTCGACGAAGCAAAGAAAGGAATGAGCAAAGACATTAGAACGACACTAAGTAATAATAATGTTGATAATAATAATTTGCCACAGCTACTTCATACTGGTGCGCATAGCTATTCATCATCATCAAGCAAAGACCAGATGCTTGCAGTTTCCATTGCAATTGGCGGAATGATCAGCTTGTCGCATGCGTAATTAAATAATGAGTCATTATAATTCTCCTCTTAGATATCCTGGCGGTAAGAACTGCATTTTTAAATTTGTATCAAGCCTTATATATGAAAATGGCCTGATAGGAATTGATTATGCTGAGCCTTACGCTGGTGGTGCTGGTTTAGCTCTGAGACTTCTTTACGGAGAGTATGTGGACAGTATTCATATTAACGATTACGACAAGTCAATTTACGCATTCTGGAAAACTGTTATTAATGATGCTGATGATTTCTGCGAGTGGATTGATTTTTTGAAAGTTGATATGGAATCATGGACGTATTACAAGAGAATACAAGAAAATGCATCATCGGCAACTATTGATGAACTGGCAAAGTCCACATTTTTTCTTAACAGAACGAATGTATCAGGAGTAATTAAAGGTGGGGTTATTGGTGGTAAATATCAGAAGGGCAAGTATAAAATTGATGCTAGATTTAATAAATCTGACCTAATAAAAAGAATACAAAAAATTAGCAGATTTAAAAAAAGAATTAAGGTTTCCAATATGGACGGAATCAATTTTATACGAAAACTAAATAAGCATGGGAATGATGTATTCATATATTTAGACCCGCCGTATTACAAAAAAGGGGCTGACCTATATATGAACTTTTATAAAGACAGTGACCATAGAAAGCTTGCAGAGTTCGTTGCAGACATGAATGGAACATGGATGATATCTTATGATAACCAAGATTATATTTTAAGCTTATATTCACAGTATAGGAAAATGATCTATCAGCTATCACAAAGTGCATCAAATCGTGTCGGCGATGAAGTTTTGATATTTTCTAATCCATTGCAATTTGATAAGTCAAGAATCAACCTAAAAAACAGTAAAACTGTTGAAATGTAATCAATGTGGACTCACTGCTGTCCCACTTATTTTCGTCAAAGTTCAGGGGACACAATACTTAACTCCTGCAATTAAGTGTCGTGTCCCAAGAATTCCAGAATTCCTGTCTTACTTTCGGCAAATACAAAAAGCCTGAGCCATTCCGCAGCTATGCTCAGAGAAGCTTCTAATCAAAGCAACAGGAACAATTTATGGATAACATCATCCTGAAAGGAATGCTGAATGAATTTTCGAGTCGATTCGATCTTACAGACGACACCGAAGAGTTCAGGTTCGAGAAATTCGTCAACTACTGTATCTTAAAAACTGACTACTACGACTCATTCGACTTCGACAAGGTGGCTACAGGCCAAGCCACTGGAGTTGATGGAATCGCAGTTGTTATCGGTGGCGTAATAGTTGACGAAATAGAGGATGCAAAATCACTCACACGCCAACAATTCGATGCTGAATTTCATTTCGTACAAACAAAGACATCAACATCATTTGATCTCGGGGAGTATCTGAAGTTTACCGCCACAGTGCGAGCATTCTTCGGCGATCATCCATCAGCCGTTCCGGCTGAATTGTTAAACGCTTTCAATATAAAGGAAGTAGTATATCAGAGGTCTGCAAAGCTGCGCGCCCTCCCTACTGTTCGTCTGCACTATTCCTATGCAGGGAAGAATCGCTTGGGCGAAAGCAATATATTGGCTTCGATAGAAAACGAAAGACTTGCACTTGAAGCTGAAAAATACAAGTTCTCCAGCGTTATTTCTGAAATACATGATGGCGATGACATTGCTACTTTGTATAGGACAACAAAGAACGATGTTACCGGTATGCTTTCATTTCAGCGGCACACTGCAATTCCGCCAATTCCAGGCGCTACTGCTGCGTATCTCGGTGTGGTTAGGTGCTCGGATTACGTTAGTTTACTTTGCAAGCAAAATGGTGAGCTTAACAAAGCTCTCTTTACAGAGAATGTGCGTGACTTTCTAGGTGTTTCAAACCCTGTCAATTCCGCCATCGAAAAGACAGTGCTGGACCCAAACGAGCGCGACAGATTTGCCGTATTGAACAATGGGGTCACGGTGGTCGCGGGGAACGTGGTTCCATCGGGCGACACTTTTCAGCTTTCTAGATTCCAAGTAGTGAATGGCTGCCAAACAAGCCATGTGCTATATGAGAGGAAAAGTGACCTTAGCGATGCGATGTATTTAACGGTCAAGCTGATTGAGACCACCAATATAGATCTGTATGGAAGAATAATTGCGACAACTAATAGTCAGTCCCACGTAACGAAGGAAGCATTTGCGACAATTAGGCCGTACCATAAGACGCTGGAAGATTTCTTTACCGCCATGAGATCTTCCGGGTTTTCATATTATTATGAGAGGCGTCCTCATCAATTTGACGATGATGACGACATCCCTCAAAAATCGATAATATCAGCGCCGCAATTAATCAAATGTTTCATTTCGGTTGCCATGGAGGAGCCCCACAAAGTGCACTATTACTATGGCAATCTTCTTCAAGAATATAATCGAAATGAATCCAGCGAAATATTCTCAGAAAGTGACTATCCAGGCTTGTATTTCGCGAGTGGACACATTATTAGTCTCCTGAAATATCGATTTCACCGTAACAAGGACATGAAGGACTGGATATTTCATATAGGTCTTTTGGTTAAGAAGCAGATTGCACCGTGGATAAAGAAGACGGGCATTCAGCGGGACCCAAAGTTCTTAGAAAATTTGTCCTCACTCGACAGTGGATTCGATCAAGCTTGCGCGAATGCGGTTAAGGTAATCAAGAGCCTTAAGTTGGACCGCAAGCAGAATCGAAGTCCGGAAACTACGAAGTTGCTGGTTCGGACATTATTCGAATTGAACCAAAGCGCTTCTCGGCAAGAGCAAGAACAGATATCCTCGCATGCCGAGACCCGATCAATTACGTTGAGAGACGGTGAATATGTGGGCCTTGTAGAGGGCGTTGATCTTAAACCAGGGAGAAAAATGCTCAGCTTAAGGTATGGTCCGTTCATTTTTCAGTTAGACGGCACAGGTCTTCAGTCCTTGACTGATGGTGCCAAGGGCAAGAAGGCACGCTTCCGCGTCAAGGGCAAGTCGAATGAACTCATAGAAATTTTCGAAACGCGGTCCGATTAAAATATGTGGGGTCAGATGTAAATCAATGGGGTCAGATTCGATTGATATAATAAATCAAGGTGAATTCGTCAGTGTCAATGGCCATCTATTTTGACCCACTTTTGGCCAATAAAATTGACCCACTTACTTTCGTTAAGTGCTTGATTTCTGTTTCAGTCGATAGCTTTCACCTCCCAGCATAAAAATGTGTGAATGATGGATGATCCGGTCGATGATCGGCACCGCCACGTTGTCGTCATGGAAGAACTCGCCCCAACTGGTGAAGTCCTTGTTGGTGGTCAGGATCACGGCCCCCTCTGGATAAGACCGGGAACACTACATGGCTGGGTGGCCAAAGCCACCCAGGGTGGGTCAAAATAAATGGCCAGTAGTGGGTCAGTTTAAATGGCCATTAACAGTCAGAATCCAAACTAATTTCAGCCTGCACCATTTCCACTCACGCAGCCCTAACATGCATGTCCACGTGGATATCATCAAAAGGGCATAAGACCTTACCATCATCAGTTTTTTCCAAAAGCCCCAACTCCGCCAGCACCTGAAGGTCATCATGCACGCGCCGTACGTCGCGCCCTACCCGCCGGGCCGCTTCACGCACACCCAACGCCCCAGCTCCCTGCAGGCTGTGTACCAATGCCCAGCGGTTGGCCGTGAGCTTGCCGAAAAACAGCTCCGGCGCGGAAAAGCTCAGTACATTACCAACCCGTTTGCCCTGGAACGCCTGGGCTGCATCACGGCGCAGGCTATTCGCCCAGTCTCGCTCAATTGTAATAGTCAATGTCTGTTTCATCATGACCTCCGCTTTTCGATCTCCGCGATAAAATCTTCCACCAGCCGATCGACCCCTTTAAATCCATAAGGGTATTCATGGCCATCCAGGTGAACGTGATCACCCTTTCCCCGCTCGTTATCAAACCCCACCAACCTTACCCCGTCACTTATATACACCAAGCTGTATTTGTAGTTGTGCCGACTGGGGTCCACAGAGACGGGAACCTGCCAGATCTTCATCTCAACCAGTTCGCTGTCGGACAGCACCCGTCTTTCATGGATAAGTAACTTCGCTTTCACGTTGTCAATCGTGACAACATTTCTTCTTGTTGTCAATCTGCGTATTCCGGCGAAGTTGAACAGCGATTCCGGCCGAACGTGAACACCTGATTTCACAACGCATCACGCGGAGGGATTATTACCCCAGGTGTTCATCTTCAGTCAACTGCCCGAGGATTTTGCGCATCGACTCGCCCTTGAGCTGAAGCCTGTGGGCGTTATGCATCAGCCGGTCGAGGATGGCGTCGGCGAGCGTGCTATCGCCGATACTGGCGTACCACTGGTCGGTGGGTAGCTGACTGATCATGAGGGTGGCGGTGTGGCCGTGGCGGTCATCCATGATCTCCATCAGGTCATTGCGGTTGGCCGGAGTCAGCGGCTCCAGTCCCCAGTCATCGATGATCAGTAATTGGATCTTGGCCAACTGCTTGAGTTGCTTGTGGTAGCTACCGTCGGCCTTGGCCTGGGTGAGTTCCAGGAACAGCCGAGAGAGGCGGTAGTAGCGCACGCTGTAGCTCTGCAGGCAGGCGTTGTGTCCCAGGGCACAGGCGAGGTAGGTCTTGCCGCTGCCGCAGGGGCCGGTGATCAGCAGGTTCTGGGCGCGGATGATCCATTCGCCCTGGGCGAGACGGCCGATCTGCGCCGGGCTGATGTTGCGTGGATGCTGGTAGTCGATCTCCTGCACCCTGGCACCAAGCTTAAAGCGGGCCTGGCGGATGAGCCGTTCGTGGCGGCGCTGATCACGGCTCAGCCACTCCTGATCGAGCAGCAGGGCAAGGCGTTCAATATGTGGGGTCAGATGAAACTTTATTGTTG
Source organism: Sedimenticola hydrogenitrophicus (assembly GCF_029017505.1). Lineage (GTDB taxonomy): Bacteria > Pseudomonadota > Gammaproteobacteria > Chromatiales > Chromatiaceae > Sedimenticola > Sedimenticola hydrogenitrophicus_A. Next base: position 62,996 of record NZ_JAQGEI010000031.1, on the reverse strand, counting down.
ATTGGAGGTGAATTCAAGTTGTAAGTGCACCACCAGTGATACGGTTAAACACATTGATCAATGGGGTCGGAGTCATTGATTTTTCCGCGCTGAGAGGAAATCAATGACACTGACCCTATTGATAGAGTATTGATAGAGAAGGTTAACCTTTGGAAAAGTGGGCATCGAGTTTGTCCAGTAATTCCAAACCACGTGCAGGATCACCATTTGCTGCAAGCATACGAAAACGCACTTCGCTATCGAACTCGGCGAGAGCTTGTGTAGAAAGTTCATCAATCAATCTATTTATGCTCACATGCCGGTGCTTTGCCAATGCTTTTAAGCGATTGTGCTTTTCATCTGGTATTCGAATGGTCAAAGTTGCCATTTCATTCACCTCTTAACATCTGCTCTGGTGTGAGTATGCGTAATTCCGGAAATTTAAGCTCTGCACCATGCAAGTCATTTACATTATGGCTGATAATGAAATCGGCATTGCCAGCCAACGTGATCAATGGGGTCAGACTCGATTGATTAGAGGGATGGTTAACCTTTGGAAAAGTGGGAATCGAGCTTGTCCAGTAATTCCAAACCACGTACAGGATCACCATTTGCTGCAAGCATACGAAAACGAACTTCGCTATCAAACTCGGCGAGAGCTTGTGTAGAAAGTTCATCAATCAATCTATTTATGCTCACATGCCGGTGCTTTGCTAATGCTTTTAAGCGATTGTGCTTTTCATCTGGTATTCGAATGGTCAAAGTTGCCATTTCATTCACCTCTTAACAGCTGCTCTGGTGTGAGTATTCGTAAATCCGGGAATTTAAGCTCTGCACCATGCAGGTCATTTACATTATGGCTGATAATGAAATCGGCATTGCCAGCCAGGGCAAGTTCTATCAAGAAATTGTCGCCCTCATCCTTAAGATTGGGTCTCCATAAAAAATATACCGATACCCATTGGCAAACTGAATAGAAGCTATTAAGTAACTCCCGAATTTCCTGGGCGTTTAATGGGCATGCGCCAAGTATTCGTTCTCTGCCACTGACATCCTCATACTCAGAAAATAAGGCGTTACTAATCAGCGGTTTATAATTACCCTTTAAGCAGCGCCGCAGTATTTCCCTGCTTGGTCCCTTTTCACCGATCAGGGCGCTAATCAGAACGCTTGTGTCTACCACAACTATATCTGCCATGAGCAAAATGATAGCATATATGCTGTCATTCACAAGAACGACTAACAACACCGTGAATATGTGGGGATTATCAGAGTCGGATCGCACTTATTTAAGCCAAGAACCACCGTCATCCCGGCGCAGGCCGGGATCCAGATTGCTTAATGGTGGCGATAATCCTGGATTATTCGCTTCGCTCACCCTTCGGGCCGACTTTCAGTCGTTCAATGCGCTTCGCGCTTTTGTCCGGCTTGCGCCGGAGAAGTGGTGCATGGATGCACCGGTTACGGACCAAAGGATGGAATGACGAAAATCCTGCAATTCGCATTAAGTAAGTGCCATTCGGGTCAGATGAAACTTTATTGTTGATTGGATCAATGGGACCCGGTTTCCTTGTTCGGTTTCCTTAAAATATTCTTACTCGGCGTATAATACGACTCTTACCTTGCCGCAGTTTCCACCACCGCAGTAGAACCGGTCCTTGCCGTTGGACTCTAGTCCAGACACACCGATGGTTGGTGGCATTTTGAGGCTTTCCAATACTTCTCCCGTCTGGGAGTTAACTCTCCGCAATTCGCTCTCATCCCCTTCCCAGGTGCCGTGCCAAAGGTTGCCATCCAACCAGGTAACGCCCGTAACAAAACGGTTGGACTCGATGTTACTGATGAGCGCTCCCGTTTGCGGATCAATCTGGTGGATTTTGCGGTTTTGATACTGCCCTACCCAGAGGCTGCCCTCAGCCCAGGCGAGCCCGGAGCTGCCACTCTCGGGGGTAGGAATGCTGGAAAGTACCTCGCCACTGTTCGGGTCGATCTTTTGGATGTGGTCGTCGGCGATCTGATACAGGTATTGACCATCATAAGCCGTACCGGCATTTGCAGTGACATCGATTGAAGCGACCTGTTTTCCACTCGCGGGGTCGATGGTGTGGAGTTTGTCACCCGATGCAAACCAGATTTTCTGGCCGTCATAACTGACACCGTGAACCGCATCGACACCGGAAAATGGACCGTACTCATCAATGATATTGGCTGTGGTCTGTTTCATGATTGTCTCCTCGTTTATTGCGTTCGTGGAGTAATCCTAGTCCGTTGCCAGCGAGTGCGGGAGTAACAAAGTTGTCGCGAATTCCGGCACCGGGGGAGATAACCAGCACCGAGCCCGACCGCGGCCAAACGATTGTACCTTCGATTCAGTTAACAACACCTCGAGTGTGCGCTGCACGGTGCGCTGACTTGTGCCCAATGCAAGTGCAATGGCCGAACTAGACCAGGCTTCGCCATCAGCCAGTAACGCGAGTACCGCCGCGTGTTTCTCTTCAACCGGCGGCGCCAAGACAAGCACTTTTTGCGTAGGGTTTACCTCCAAAATAAAACCTGCTTTTGTTGCATTTATATTGACCAGTATTTTCAGAGCGGCGCGCAACCGTCCGATTTCCACGCGCAAGCGCGCGCGCAGCGATTCATCGGCATGCTTTATATGGAAAGCCTGTTCAATCAATCGATCCCGCGAAACATTCTCCGGCCATGCTTCAGCCAGTTCGCGTACTATGGTAAATAATACCGGACGTGTTGCGAGTGAAATAGCATGTACACCATGGCGCACGGTCAGCCTGCAGGCGTCGACAATAAAAGCATTGGATGCGAACAGGGTTTCGATTTCATCGAGTTGTAACAGGCGCTCGCCGCGTTGTTCGATCAGGCGCGCAGCAGGCGAATTCAGTTCGCGCAATGTACTCTCAACCTCCGCCGCCAGTGCGGGAATGCTCGCCTGTTGCGCGGAAACTTCAGCCCGGGAGAGCGCGGCGCGCGCCGCTTTTGCTTGCAGGCGCCGCATGGCAATTCCTGCGGTGACCAACTCGTGTATGGTTCGCAACGCGGGCGACAAAGCGGAGGGATCGAAATTAGTGAGCATAGTTGTGGCAGCGTCAATTCGACCTGTCAGCAATAAATGCCGAATCTGGAGGTAGTGTGCGTGAACGGCATTAGCAAGATCGCCACGGGCTTCCAGGGTTTTTCGCGCTGGGTCGAGCACCCTTGACGGCCAGCCCAGATCGCGCGAAGCAAGCGCAATTTCCGCCTCGGCAACAATGCAGCGCGCCCTGGCCAGCGCTTCTTTGCGCCCAAAGGCCCGTATCGCGTTTTTCATCAAGCTTCTGGCCCTGGAAAAATCACCGAGCTGCGCCATCGCAATACCGCGCAGGGCTAAAGCATGAGCATCGTCGCGTAAAGCAACCCGGTTTAGTGCGCCCAGAGGATCTCCCCTGGCTAACGCCTGTGCAGCACCTGTAATTTGTGAGTCCATCGAATGCGCACCATCATTTTCACTCGTACGGTTGCCCGCTTGGTCTTTAGTCTACCTCAATACCTGGAATTCCGGGGACAGTAACTATTCCCGACTGAATTCCGGAGGCAAAAGGGGACACGGATTTGATGTTATCGTCGGGGATGATTCATGACCATGGAGATCAGCATATGCCAAGACGGCCACGAATCAACCTTCCTGGTGCGCCACTACATTTGATTCAACGCGGGAATAATCGCCAAGCCTGATTATTTGCGGATAAGGACTACCGATTTCGGCGAGTTTTGGAGTAACAACTACTCGCCTCGCCTGCTCATTTCAGCCTGTACCATTTCTACTCACGCAGCCCTAACATGCATGTCCACATGGATATCATCAAAAGGGCACAAGACCTTACCATCATCAGTTTTTTCCAAAAGCCCCAACTCCATCAGCACCTGAAGGTCATCATGCACGCGCCGTACGTCGCGCCCTACCCGTCGGGCCGCTTCACGCACACCCAACGCCCCAGCACCTTGCAGGCTGCGTACCAACGCCCAGCGGTTGGCCGTGAGCTTGCCGAAAAACAGCTCCGGCTCGGAAAAGCTCAGTACATTACCAACCCGTTTGCCCTGGAACGCCTGGGCTGCATCACGGCGCAGGCCATTCGCCCAGTCTCGCTCAATTGTAATAGTCAATGTCTGTTTCATCATGACCTCCGCTTTTCGATCTCCGCGATAAAATCTTCCACCAACCGGTCGACGCCTTTAAATCCATAAGGATATTCACGACCATCCAAGTGAACGTGATCGCCCTTTCCCCGCTCGTTATCAAACCCCACTACCCTCACCCCGTCACTTATATACACCAAGCTGTATTTGTAGTTGTGCCGACTAGGATCAACAGAGACGGGAACCTGCCAGATCTTCATCTCAACCAGTTCGTTGTCGGACAGCACCCGTCTTTCATGGATGAGTAACTTCGCCTTCATGTTGTCAATCATGGCAACATTCCTTTTTGTTGTCAATCATGACAACAAAAAGAGCTGGAATTGATCACACACAACCCCACGACCGATGGGTATCCCATTAGCCGATCCTGGTTAAGGGGAAAATAGGTGTGGAAAGGAAAAAGAAGGGAAAAGGGGAATTAAAAACATTCCCTCCGCCCCCTTTATTTCAGAGGTTTTGAGGAGTAATCGGGGACAGACCACGGTTCTATTTTGGATGAATAGTTATTCAACATAGAGAATCCAGAAATCGGGTCCCCTATTACCCGTTTAGTTAGCCTGGTTCCTGGCTTTTTTCCATTGCGACTGCTGTTTAATGCTCAGGGCAAGTGCTTCGAGATACGGGACCACACCATTCTTGCGAATGATATCCCTGCCGGCTTTTGAGTGAGCGAAACCCAGAAACTTCTCGAGTTCTTTTATATTTTCGCTTTGCTTGTCAATCACCAGGTAGAGCGGACGGTATAAAAGATAATTACCGGATTTGATGTTGTCAAAGCTGGGTTCTTTGTTGTCCAGCTTTAGGATTTTTACGTTTCTTTTACGTGCGCTGCTGATCCCCGTCATGCCTATCGCATTCAAGTCATTTTCAACGGCCTCCTCGAGAGGGCCGGAAGACTTGTAAACATTGTTCTGTGGAAAATCCATGTCAGGATCGTTGAAGACCAATTGCCTGATCGTCAGACCAACACCGGAGATCTTGCCATTGCGGACCGCCAGTGCCAACGGCCTGTCCTGTTCATTCAGTTGCTGCCAGTTGTTAATCTCGCCGCGATAAAGTGATCTGAGTTGCTCCATGCTGATGGATTCAATCGGATTGTCTTTGTTGACAATGACTACCAGGGCATCCCAGGCAACGGGATTAAAGGTGATCCTTGAGTCAGGCGCTTCACCTTTAACCCGATACCGGCAGGACCCCCCCATGTCGGCAGTGTGCTCTGTCGTCGATCTAATGCCTTTGGTAGCACCACCACCTTCCAGTAAAATCTCAGTTCCGGTACTTTTTTTATAGGCTACCACCAACTCCTGCATGAAGGCCTTTTTTGTTATCCCACAACCTACCCAGGTTAAAGTGATTGCGTTGGATACGCTGGAAAATAAGAAGAGAACAGCCAACAACCCCAGGCGATGATATGCATTGCTCATACGTATGGCTCTTTAGTTATGGTCAAGGAGACGATTTTTTGCAGGTATTATATGGGTCCTGCTTTTAGTTCGTGGCATTGCAGCAAATATCAATCGCTGATGCTATTGGGAAAAGTAGTTTAACGTATGGTGGTTTTCCTTGGATTGCATCACATTATTCCCATAAAGTTACAAATGCAATCTACCATGCCGAATGCATGGAAATAAACTCATGGCTTGACGGTTGGGTGTAGTGGCTAGTCAATTTTCGATGCTCTACACCTTCAGCGTAGGCTTCACCCGTTAGCTTTGCACCTCGCCTGCTTTCGCGCCCACGCATCAACCTTACCGTTGCCGCTACCGCTGCAAGGCTCGATACCGGGCACGTGGCTGGCGCTTACCCGGGCGGGAGTCTCACCCGCCAGATTGTGCGGCATTGCCAAGCTGCTGCCGCCCCCCATTGATCATCGGGGATCGGCCAGAACGTGAGCCGATTTCGCGACCAGCCAGGTGGAAGCTGGCGAGAATTCCCGGTAGTAGCGGGGCGGATGACCTGCTGGCGCTCGTGAATCACCGTTGGCCAGAACGGAAAAGGCGTCTATGCTTCTTATACTCGCGGCGGTCCAGGCGGTGCGGGTCAATTCCAGGATGGCCCGGATTCCGCACAGGATCCCAATCTTCCAGAGGAATAAGTAAATGTTGAAAAAAACCTTGCTTGCCCTACCCGTTGTGCTGCTCCTGGCAGATACCGCCGGTGCGGAACCGGCACCCGAAGTGGTGCTGCAGAAACTGATCGACGATTCCAACTCTCCCTACCTGACCCAAAGCCAGCAGAACCTTATAATCATGCCGGACAACCCGGCGCTGTTTGTCGCCGACGATGGCGAGGAACTGTTCAAGCAGGCACGCGGACCCAACAACGTCTCACTGGAAGGCTGCGACTTCGGCAAGGGCCCAGGAGTGCTCAAGGGAGCCTATGTCGAGATGCCGCGCTACTTCGCCGACACTGGCAAGGTGATGGACCTCGAGGCGCGCCTGATCCACTGCATGACCACGCTGCAAGGCTTCGCCAGCGACGACAAGCCGGTCAAGTCGCGGCACGGTTCCGGCTCGGATATGATGAAACTGCAGACCTACATCGCCATGCAGTCCAACGGCATGCCCTGGAATCCGTCGCAGAAGCACCCGATGGAAAAGGCCCTGCGCGATGCCGGCGAGGTGATGTTCTATCGCCGTGCCGGGCCGATGGATTTCAGCTGCGCCACCTGCCACACCCAGACCGGCAAGCGCATTCGCGCCTCGGTGCTGCCGAACCTGTACGAGCCGCAGGAATGGACCAAGGCGGTTTCGTGGCCTGCGGAACGTGTCGGCCAGCACAACGTGCGCAGCAGCCAGCATCGTCTGCGCGGCTGCCTGTACCAGATGCGCTATCCCAACATCAAGCCCGGTTCCGACACGGCCATAGCGTTAATCTTGTTCTGGACCGATGCGGCGCGGGGCCAACCGGCCATCCTGCCCGACCTGAAACGATAATCGCCGACGGACGAGAGGACTCGAGATATGTTCAAGAAAACTACCAACACGCCCGTCATCGCTGCCGCCACTGCGCTGCTCCTGGTCACCGCCGGCTGCACCGCAACCGGCACGGGCAAGTCCGGCTCCGCCAACGCAGAGGCGGAGGCGCTGGCCGAGCAACTGGTGTTCGCTGCCGATGGCTTCTACCAGGATCAGCCGACCCAGGAAGGCACCACCGGGCGCGTACGCCTGACCCAGGACGAGACACAGAAGATCTGCTCCGCGGTCGCGCGCAACGGCAACGGGATCGATACCCAGACGGCGGAGAAGGTCCGCAGCCTGGCGCTGGCGTCTATCAAGTACCCGGAGGGCGGGATCAAGCTCGGCGACTGGAAAAAAGGCCGCGAACTGGCCTGGTCCGGCTTCGGTTTCCGCACCGCGCACAATCCGGACAAGCATGAGACCCGCGAGCCCGGCGCCACCTGCTACAACTGCCACCAGCTGGCCACCGACCGCACTGGCGGCAGTATCGGTCCCAGCCTGACCGGCTTTGGTAAGCAGCGCGGTACCGGCGAGGAGGTACTCAAGTACGCCTACGACATGATCTATAACCCACATGCCTCCTTCCCCTGCACCAACATGCCGAGGTTCGGCGCCAACGGAATCCTGACCGAGCAACAGATCGCCGACGTCATGGCCTATCTGCTCGATCCGGAATCGCTGGTCAACAAGTAAGCGGGCACGAGCCTGGCGGCCGCTTGATCGCAACTGCATGCAAGGCCACTGATGGTGACACCAGTGGCCTTTTTTTCCTTACCTCACCGGAGTACTCTGAAGAACATTAAAGTACTAAAATACCTAGCCGTCCGGCGATCACGCCTCGCCAGCGTCAACCGGCTTCCAGTAAGGGGAAATCAAAGGCTTCGGAGCCCTTTACGCTGGGCGGTTGACGGCCAAAACAGTGAGTATCTCGACCTCACGAGCCCGGCTCTGTAAAACCAGGGCTATGTGAAATCGGATTACTGCTTGAGGCGGTACCCTGTTTTAAACATCCACCACACGATGCCGGAACAGATTCCCAGGAACAGCAGGATGACGCCCAGGCTGATGCCTACATTGACATCCGACACCTCGAAAAAACTCCAGCGAAATCCACTCACCAGATAAAGCACCGGGTTGAACAGCGTAACGGTTTGCCACACGGGCGGTAACATGCTGACCGAGTAGAAGGTTCCACCAAGGAACACCAGCGGCGTGATGATTAACAGGGGTACTACCTGTAACTTTTCGAAGTTGTTTGCCCACAGACCGATAATAAAGCCCAGCAGACTGAATGAGACGCAGGTCAGGATGAGAAACATGGCCATCCAGATCGGATGATCGATGCGTAACTCGACAAAGAAACTGGCGGTGATCAGGATGATTGTGCCGATGATCAGGGACTTTGTCGCCGCGGCCCCAACATAGCCCAGCAGGATTTCGAAGAAGGAGATCGGGGCCGACATGACCTCATATACCGTGCCGGTAAATTTGGGGAAAAAGATACCAAACGATGCATTCGAAACGCTCTGCGTCAGTATGGATAGCATCATCAGCCCCGGCACGATAAACAGCCCATAGGTGACGCCATCAACTGACTGTATGCGCGAGCCAATGGCCGAGCCGAACACAATAAAATAGAGCGCGGTGGATAAAACCGGTGATGCGATACTCTGGAACAGGGTGTGCCAAGTGCGTAACATTTCGTATTTGTAGATGACTTTTACGGCTTGTATGTTCATCGTTGTGCCTGCACCAGGTTGACAAATATATCCTGTAACGAACTCTGCGTCGTATTGAGGTCTTTCATGGATATTCCGGCTGCATGCATCGACTGGAGCAGTGCCGTGATACCGGTGTTCTTACCCTGGGTGTCGTAGGTGAAAATCAGTTCATGGCCATCATCGGAAAGTTCAAGCGCATAGGAAGCCATCGACTCGGGTATGTTATTAATCGGTTCCTTGAGTTCAATGATCAGTTGTTTACGCCCCAGCTCCTGCATCAGGTTGACCTTGTCATCGACCAGTAACAGCTCCCCATGATTGATGACGCCCACCCGGTCCGCGATCTGTTCGGCCTCTTCAATATAGTGCGTGGTCAGGATGATGGTGACACCCGAGTCACGCAGCCGGTTGACGATTCGCCACATATCCTTGCGCAGCTCAACGTCAACCCCGGCCGTCGGCTCATCCAGGAATAGGATTTTCGGCTGATGGGACAGCGCCTTGGCGATCAGCACCCGGCGCCTCATGCCCCCCGAGAGGGTGCGCAGTTCGTTGTTCCGCTTATCCCATAATGACAGATCCTTGAGCAGCTGTTCGAGATAGGCGTTATCCGGTCTTTTCCCAAACAGGCCGCGACTGAAACACAGGGTATCCCAGACCCTGTCGAAGGCCGCCAGGGTGAGCTCCTGCGGGACCAGGCCGATCTGGCTGCGGGTTTGCCGATAGTTCTCAATGATGTCGAAACCACCCACGGTAACCGTACCGGAAGTGGGGGACACCAATCCGCATATCACCGAAATCATTGTGGTTTTCCCGGCACCATTGGGGCCGAGCAAGGCGAGTATCTCGCCCTCCTGGATATCGAGATTGACCTGCTTGAGCGCCTGGTGGCCGCCCTCGTAGGTCTTGCAAAGATTGGCAATGGAGATGATCGTTGTCATGTGCGGATGATACGGTAAATTGGACGGTGATGGGAAACAGGCGATGACTTGTTTATGGGACAACCTAAGAGTTTGTATGGTTGAATGGGCGAGGCCGGATGGACCTCCGCATTGGAACAGCATCTCCCATCGGATGAGGAAACCCGGTGTTCGTGATCCGACGAAGGCAACGCCATTCGCCGATCAACAGCTATAATCTGCCTTCAGTAACAGTAACCGGATAAAGATCATGCCCTCCGTGGATGAGTTGAGTGAGGAAGCAAGAATAGCCTACCGGGCCTTTCTCGACATGAGCAATAGCAAGATCGCCCATTTTGACTACCTGGTCGCCATTGAAACCAAGTACAAGTTGGGCGGCGCACCCAGTGCCGCGGAGAATCTGGAACTGGAACGATTGCTCGCCCATCACGATAAAAACGTGCAGGCTTTCACAACGGCCATGGCCGCCGTGACGGACAGCGAGGAAAAGCAAATCTTGTTCCAACTCTTTTCTTAGCTCGAATCGGGATAGGACCCACCGTTTTGCTACTACCGGCTAAATCGGATACCCGGACGGGTGATTCAATAGGTGGAAGTCGAAATAAAGCTCATTATTGCCGGGTCTCCTAGGGTGAATGTCAACAATGACTTGGCAACTTCAGGAGGCATCTCCATGAAAACACTGACCACCGCCACCCTCTGTATACTGGCCACTCTTGTATCTTCCGGCGTGGCCCTGGCCTCAGCCGAAAGCATCGGGAAAGAGGAACAGGCCTTCCGCAACGCACTGCAGGGTACCGTTGCCTATATGGCTGAAAAGGACTTCAGATCAATGCCCGCTACCGCAGCCGGAAGCAGTTCGGTGAAGATCGGAAAAGAGGAACAGGCCTTCCGCAAGGCGTTCCGGGGTACCGTGGCCTATACGGCTGAACACGACTTCAGCTCAATGCCCGCTACCGCAGCCGGAACCGATTCGGTGAGGACCAGAATAGAGGAACAGGCCTTTCGCAAGGCGCTGCGGGGACCCAGCGGACTCTAATAAACAGCGACTGGACCGCGAACCATCCGGATGGCCTTGCCATCCGGATTTTTTATGTGCCGGAACAGACGAACCGGACCACTTGCGGCCGGATCAGAACGGCGACCACTCGATGCCACCATTTTGGCTAACGAGGATTTCCGCATCGTTGGTGATGGCATACAGGCGTCCGGGGTTGTTCGGGTCTTCGGCCAGGTGGAGCAGGTAGCGCTCGCCCCACTGAGGACCGAGCGGGCGCCAGCCGAGCGTGGATTCGTCGGCGCGCAGCAGACCCCGGCCTGCCATGAAGGCGTAGATCGATCCCCCGGTGCCGGTGTAAACCAGCGTGGCGGGCTAGCGGAAGAGATATGCGGTGCGCCAGGTTCGACCCCCATCGTCGCTGCTCAACAACCCCTGTTGCGTGGCGGCATAGAGCCGGTTGACGTCTTGCGCCGAGGCCGCGATGTCCATCAGCCCTTTCGGCGCCGGCGCCACGATGTTCCAGCTGTCTCCACCGTCCGCGCTATGCTGCAAGTTCCCCCGGTAGACACCGTACACATGACTCGGATCCGCGCGACTGACATCCATCTGGTGAAAATCGGCCGGTCCTTCAACGCCCTTGGAGACCTGCTGCCAGGTTTTTCCGCCATCGTTGGAGCGGATGAACCCCATGTTCCCGCCCCGCGCCGGATGCCCGGTGGCATAAAGAATATCGACATCCCGCGGGTGTGGCGTGAAGCCCATGTAGTCATTGCGATCCTCGGAAAGCCGTGTCGCCGATCCATCGGGCGCCAGGTGGTAAAAACCATGATGCGTCGCCAGGTAGAGGTGGCCCGGTGTCCGCGGATCGACTGCAATTCCGTGGAAATGCGTGTTTTGCCGCAGCTGGCTCAGTGGCGCGGATTCGGCCGCACCAATAGCGGGGACCAGGATCAGGGCCAGGATTGCGGCCAGGCATTCAATATTCGCTTTCACAACATTTCTCCCGGGTACCCGATGTGGCTTTTCGCAAGGACCGATCGGCATGAGGCCGGCGGCTAATTGTAGTATCAGTGGATATTCTAGCCGGGTTGATCGCTATTGCACGGTTCGAGGCGGTTGGATGGTCGCCCTGGCCGGCACCCCTTACTATCACTGCATCAGTCATGGTGTGCGGGGCCTTTCACTGCCGAATCCAATATCACCGCGACAGCGGGTTGCGCCGTGAGTGTGGCAGAAACAAGCGAAAAACGGCTGTTCGCCACCGACCGGCGGAGAGATCCGGGAATTGCGGGGCTCATAACGGTGCACCGTGCAGCCACCCTCAAGCGGCGTTCTCGGCGTCTGGATTCCAGCATACCAGGCGGTTGCGCCCGTCGGATTTTGCCCTGTACAGCGCCTGATCCGCCCGCTTCAGGGCTTCTTCGATGGTAACGCGGCTGAGATCGACCTGCACCATGCCGATACTCAAGGTAAACCGCAACTGCTCCCCGCCGCCCAAGGGGATCCGTAACGCCTCGACCGCCTTGCGGATGCGTTCCCCCGCCGCCATACCGGGAGCGCAATCGGTATCCGGCAGCAACAGCACGAACTCTTCGCCCCCATAACGGGCAAACAGATCCAGGGGGCGAATCGACCCCAGGCAGGTTTGGGCGCAGGCTTTCAACGCCCGATCCCCCGTATCATGGCCATGGGTATCATTGACGACTTTGAAGCGGTCGATATCCAGCATCAGTAGGCAGGCCGGTTTGGCATCGCGTTTGCTCTGTTCGGCGACGAGCGCCGCCCGTTCAAGAAAGCGTCTGCGGTTATCCACTCCCGTCAGTTCATCTTCGGTAGCCAACTGCCTGAGCCGCAACGCCTGGGCCAGAAACCCTTCCAGCGCCCTCGCCATGGAGGCAATCTCATCGGTTCCCGCAACCGGAACCAGGGTGTGGGACGACTTGCTGGGAACCCGTTCCATGGCGGCGCTGATCTGGGTCAAGCGATCACCAAAGCCTTTCACTACCAGCTTCCGATGGACAATAAACAGCGCCAAACTGGCCATCAGAATCAAACCCAGGGTCAACCCGATAACCTGCCGCTGGCGGGTCAACAGCGCGTCGGCTCGGAGCTGAAAGTGGTTGAACACCCGGCGGGAGTGGTCGCTGGCGACCGCCGATAACTGGGTCATCTCTTGATTCAGCTGGTTCAGGAACACCGCGATGGCGGCATCCAGCCTGATCTGCTGGCTGCGCAGGGCAAACAGGCCGGCGAAGCGCTCCAATTCAGCGAAGGGGTCGTCCGAGGTCGAGGGCTCGGCCACGTGGCTGAAATGAAAATGGCCGGCGACCTCCTGGAACTGTGCCATGTGCCGCCGGTATCGCTGATGCTGCTCTTCGACGGCGGCTTCCGAGCCGGCCACCAAACCCCGCTCGGCGCTGTTCAGCATCGCCAGCACCGTTCGGTGCCGCACCTCGGGCGGCGCGGCCTCCGCACCCGAAGCGTCCGCGGCGTGTTGGACCGCCATCTCTTGCAACCCCTGTCGGGCCCGTCGGCTCAGAGTCTCCACCTGGGTCTGCAGCAGGAGCCGTTGAGTCGACACCTGAAACACCAGCTGGGCCTGCGTACGTATCGCCTGGCTGGCCCGGTTCAGACTCAGGATATTGGTATGCCCATCTTCCTGGGACATGGCGGCCGTCAACCGCTCAAGCTGTTCCAGCAGATCGCTGGTCGTAGCGAAGTAGAGATTCAACTCCCTGCGATCACGGCCGTTCATCAGGCGATGGATATTGACATCGATGTCCCGGGCCGTGATATCCAGGTGTTTGGCGGCATTGATTTTCGGCAGGGTGTCATCGACAAAACCCTGGGTGGTGGCGAGAATATCGTTAAAGAAAACGATGGTTACCACCCCGCCGCCGCTGAAAATCAATGCCGCCGTCACAAAGACCGCCAGCAGTTTCGAGCGGATGCGATACAGTTTGAAGCAATCGAGCATCAAGGGGCTCCCCCGCTCCAGATGAGGCGATAGTAGTTGCGATAGTCGTTGGCAGGATCGAATACCTGATGAACGTTCATGCTGCCGCGGATATTGTCCCCGGTCACCAGAAAGGGAGGATTTACGTAGCCGCTCGGGGCCACCCCGGAAAAAATCCGGTTCAGCTCATCAACCAGCTGCCATCCCTGCAGAAACAGCGGTTCAGGCACCGTCGCCAACTGGTAGCTGCGGTTGCTGATGCGCATGAATGCAGAAGGACTGCCATCGCCGGCGGACACATTCGCCGGTGCCCCGTCGGGAAAGCGTCCCATCATCACCAGGGTGGCCACGGCATGATCAAAGTAGAGGTCGTTGATCCCCAGGCTGTGGGTCCAGCGCTCACCATAACGCTCGAGTAGCGATTTGGTAATCACCGGCATTGCGCGGGCCGCATCGTTGAGAGCCACATCTTCCACGCTGAGCAGGGAGCAGGCGGCGCAACGGCGAATGATTTCGGCCATTGCCGCGGATTTTTGCAGGGCGATAGCGAATCGGCTATCGGTGAAGATCACCACGCCCGCCTTTCCCTGCGAATCTTCAATCACGTACTCCGCGGCCCGGCGGGCAACGCTCAGCGAATCGGTGGTGACATTGAACAGAACCGGCGTCCCGGCGATGGGCCCGGGGGAAGGCCCCGTATGCCAACCGACCACGGGAATTCCGGCGCGCTGGAAGCGCTGCAGCTGCTCTTTATTGGTCACGGCATCCCCCCCGCCGAAGATCAAACCGTCGGGCTTAAGGGCAAGCGCCCGATCAAAGACCGCTTCGCGCTGGGCATCCGCCAAGCCTATATCCAGAAAATGCACTTGCCAGCCGATCGCTTTCGCGGCTTCGCGCACCGCTTCGCCCACCGTGAGGATACCGGCGTTTCTAAGGTCCTCGGCGATATACACCAGGGTGCGGTTCACCTGGGCGGCGGGCCCGGTCCGGGGCCCATCCCAGACCAAGGGGTCCACTGTCGCCCCCCGCTTCATCGACCCCGGCTCCATTAGCTCAGCGCCCTGCTGCGCCCAGCTCTCTGCGCTCAGCAGCAGGAGCAAAAACCACCAAACCGACTTCCCGTTGATTCTGTTCTTCATCAATAAGCCCCTCAGTGAGTGTACGCCCGGGTTGCCATAACATGCTTTTCCGTATTGGCCGGGCCGCCAAGGTCGACCGCGCCCGGGGCCGGGCGCCTCAGGAAGCCATCGGCAGCCGCACGGTAAAGATGGTTCCCTGGCCGGGTGCGGAGTCGACTGTCAATTCGCCATGGTGCTTGTCCGTCACCACGTGGTAGACGATGGCCAGTCCCTGCCCGGATCCCCGACCCACCTCCTTGGTGGTAAAGAAGGGCTCGAATATTTTCTGTCGCAACTCCATTGGTACCCCGCAGCCATTATCCTGAACCTGAATCTCGGCCCAGTCGCCGTCGCACCGGGTGGCGATGCGGATGAGCCCCATTTTGTCACCCGCGGTTTTGCCGTCGGCAATGGCGTGGGCGGCGTTGACAATGAGGTTCAACAGGACCTGGCCGAGTTCATCCTTGAGCCCGAGCACCGAGGACATTACGGGATCGAGTTCTGTTTCCAGTTCGGCGATCAGTTTCCACTCGTTGCGGCAGATCTCCACGGTGGAGCGGATGAGATGATTCAAGTCCACCGGCTGCATGATGCCGCCGCTGGGGTGGGCGAACTCTTTCATTGCGCCGACAATGCCGGAGATGCGTTTTACGCCATCCTTGCACTCCTTCAGGGCACGCGGTATCTCCTCTTTCAGGTAATGATAATCGGCCAGTTCCATGGCCCGGGCGAGCGTGCTTCGGCACTCTGGCGGGGATTCGCCATCGGGTGTTTCGGCCAACATCGATTCGCACAGCTGCAGGGCCTGCAGCAGGTCGGCAAACGATTCGGTGATGAACGTGATGTTGTCGCCCACGTACTGGGTCGGTGTGTTGATTTCGTGGGCGATGCCGGAGGCGAGCTGGCCGATGGCCTGAAGTTTCTGGGCCTGCAACAGTTCCGACTGGGCGGCCTTCAGCTCCGTCAGGGCGCGTTCCAGTTCTATGCGGTGGGCTTCAAGCTCCCGCGTGCGGGTGGTGACCACGTTTTCCAGCACAATGTTCTGCTCAAATAGCGCAAAGCCGGATATGTTGTCGGCAGTCTGTTGTTCCAGTCGTTCCGAGAGTATCCGGATGGTCTTTTCCTGGGCCGCGATTTTTTGCTCCAGCAGATGAACCTGCTCATCCATTACATTTCTCCAATGGCAAGGCCGGTGAATGTCTGGTTCATATGCAGCGCATTGAACTGTTCGCCATAGGTGCTGAAGCCGATCACCCTGTTGCGCGCCAGCAGTTCCCCCACTGGCCCGATCTGTCCGGTCTGCTCGAATTCCAGACGGCGCAGTATGCAGTCACAGCCGATAATCAAACTGGGGTTCGGCACCAGGCGGTGCACGTCGGCGAACGCCTTCTCCGCCGCTTCCAGGGGGCTGACCGCTTCTCCCAGGCGCAGCACGATGCCCTTGGCGATCGCGCAGTAGAAGGTCAGGCTCAGGTCGGCGTTGCATTGCTGTATCGAGCGGACGTAATAGTCCGTGCCCAGTTTGAACATGACCGGAAAACGCGAATAAATTTCCGGTGACAGCTCATCGACCGTGAGTCCCAGGCGCTGTGCATAGGCCAGGGCGGCGGGTTCGCCGTTGAACTCCCGCACCGTGCGGTTTTCCGAGTCGGCCTCGGTGACCACCAGCAGCTCCTTGGTGGGTACGAAATGCTGGAACTTGAAGGCCGCGAACGGGGCATCCGTCTCGAACAGCGCCAACACGGCGGCATTGGACAGGAAGCGCCCATCGGCGTACACAAAAGTGGAATGGAAGGAGAGATCGTCGCCGGCGGATCCGCCGATCAGGGGCATGTCCGGAAAGCAGTGATGCAGCGCCGCCGCCAGCCGCTCTTCCAGGCACGACAGGCCGTCCACCAGCAGTATGCCGAAACGCCGGGTCTCCTTGCGGAGAGGATCGGAGTGGATTTTCTGTCCCAGTGCGGAGACGGCCGCCTGGCACTGGTCCAGTGGATGGATCAGCTCGATCGTCACGGATACCGAGGAGCCGTAGATGCCGGTGGCCTGCAGGCCCCGGCGCTGGTAACCGCCCGGGCCGATATGGCCGGCGGTGGTGCAGCCGAAGACCGGGACCGAAAAGGCCCCGCGGAGCTCGCCGGCCAGCGCTTCCAGGTCGTAGTCTATCGAGACGAAGAGCAGCACGGCCTTGAGGCCGGCGGGGTCAAGTTGCCGTCGGATCTCCTCCACCGCCCGGGATGCATCCCGGGTCTCGGTCAAGGCAGTGTTGCTGTATAGCCCCATGAACCAGTCTCCCGCGCGGAACGTCCGCCTTGTTTCCTTAGCGGCAGGGGGGCGCCCGCCTTGAAGGGCGTGCTGCAAAGTTCCTGAATGCCCCGGGCGTTGCGCAAAGTTGTTGCGAAGTCACCCTTATTCGTGTTCAGTTGGTTCGCACCACCCTGTGAATTGCAAGAGGAGAGCGATGAGTATCGAATACAGGATCAACGCAGCGGTTTCCACCGATCAATTCATCAACCTGCTGGTTCATTCAACACTGGGAGAGCGCCGGCCAATCGATGATCGTGAGTGCATGGAAGGCATGTTGAACAACAGCAACCTGACGGTCAGCGCCTGGCATGGCGACACGCTGGTCGGCATGGCCCGTTCGATGACGGATTTTCATTATGCCTGTTATCTATCCGACCTGGCGGTGCATCTCGACTACCAGAGACGCGGCATAGGCAAGCAGCTGCAAATCATTACCCAGGGTCAATTGGGTCCGAAATGCAATCTGATTCTGCTGGCGGCGCCGGCGGCAAATTCATATTACGGACATATCGGTTACAGCAACAACCCGCGGTGCTGGGTTATTGCCCGCAATCAGCCGATCGGTAGCGAGTAGATCGATGAAGAAGATCAAGAATGAGAAGGAGCTGCTGAAAGAGGCCATCCGTGTGGGCATGATCTATGCCGAGAAACGGGGAGCCGCCGAGTTTGATGCCACCGATTCACAACAGCTCAAGGTGGAGTTCCTCTACAAGCTGCTGGTCCACGACAAGCAGATCCAGCCGCTGGCCAAGGACCAGATGGGCGATGCCGGGATGCGCCACAAGCTGGCGATCTGGATCGCCAAATTGCTGCCGGACGATCACCCGCTGAAGCGGTAGCGGGGATGCGCGGCAGGGGTGATTGATGCGGTTCGCAAGCTCACCGCATCCTGCCCCACCGAGTTCTCCGCGTGGGCACAAAAAGCGTGCCCACCCTTCTATGAGGCGAGCCCTGTCAACCCTCCATGAGGTGATTTCGCTTCGTACTACATCTTCATCATGCCGGCCTGTTGCTCACAATCTCACTGCTGTCGAAGCGTGTACTTGAAGGATTTGGTTTGAGCATCTCGTGCAGGATAAATCCTGTCACCACCTTCTATCCGCGCCGGACCCTATGCCGGCCACCCAAAACTGCATACGCCCTCAGGACTGCAGTACAACCAAATGAAGTGCGGCGCCCCTTCTACAACAAACGGTGCTTTACTGTGCACCCAGGGTGGGCTCGGGCAGCCGCAAAACCTTACTCACACGCTTACGACACACTCACTTTCTTGTATCAACCTCGTCCGCGACACTCACTCAAGCTCAGATCGCGGCCTTGAGTACCGCTCCCTCCGGCAGCAGACCCGTCTCCAGGTATCGCCACAACGCCACCAACAGCTTGCGGGCCAGCGCCACAATTCCTACTCGGCGATGCCGCTTTCCCGTGCCGCCAAAGCGTTCGCGAAACCAGCGACTGAGCGCACTGTCGGGTTGATAACGCAACCACAGCCAGCTGATCTCCACCGCCAGACTGCGCACCCGGCGGTTGCCCGCCTTGCTGATCCCCTGTTCCCGATGGGTGTCACCGCTCGCATAGGGGGTGCCCGTCAGGCCCGCCAGCGCCCCCACCTGCTTGCCATTACGAAACTGGCGCCAACCGAAAAACTCCATAACAAACACCCAGCCCGCCACCCGGCCAATCCCCTTGAGTTGCCTCAGCTGGCGGACCATCGCCAACGGCCTGCCCGATTCACCCGCCGCGCGCACCCGTCGGTCCTGCTCCTTCTCCAGCTGTTCCAATTGGCTGGCGAGTAGCGCCAGGCGCGCGCCCGCACGTTGCAGTTCTCCCCGCAGATCCTCCGCCAGGGGCTGGCCGTCAAAGGTCCGAAAACCCGCCACCTGGGCCGGCCACCCCTTCAGATTCAACTGCTCCAGGCGGATGCCCTGCGCGAACAATAGGCCCTTGATCCGGTTCACCTGGGCACTGCGCTCTTTCTTCAGCCGTTCCGCCTCGCGATGCAGGTGGCGACCCCCCTCCGCCTGGTGATCCGGCACCCGCACCACCTTCCAGACCCGCTCGCCGCCGTGGTGCTGGCGCAGCTTCGACAACAGCATCTCCAGATCCACCCGGTCGGTCTTGGTCCGCCGCGCCCGGCGGCTGACCTCGATACTGGCCGGATCCACTACCAGGTTCTCTATCCCCCAGCTCGTCAACAACCGGTGCAGCCAGAAGCCATCGCGTCCCGCCTCGTAACAGCAGTGGATCACCACCGTCTCCGGTAACTTGAACTTCGCCTTCGCCTCCTCAATGACGGCTTTCAGCCGCGCCACGTCACCGCCTTCCACATTCACCGTCCGGTGCTTGTGTCCGTAACTAAAACCGACCTTCCATTTGGACTTGCTCAGCTCCAAAGCCATGTACAAGGCCGATGCAAATGTCGTATCGTTCATCCGTAGGGCCATCTGGGTCATATCGTTCTCCTGTCCAGTTTTTTCGCCAAAACTCGGAGGATAACCCAGATGGCCCTTCATAGTTTCTACGGGTCTTGTTGGGGTTCGCAGGCTCACCCAAACCTACAAGCCGCACCCCGCTTCGTCAGTCGCGGTTCTATCAAATCTGCCGTACCTTGATGTTCAGGGTCTGGATGCGGTAGCCGATCTGGCGCGGCGTCATGCCCAGGATCCGCGCCGCCTTGGCCTGGACCCAGCCGGCCTGCTCCAGGGCGGCGATGACCCGCTCCCGTTCATCCAGGTCGGGATCGTCGATATCCACGCGGGGTACCGATGCGCCGGAGGCGGGGTTCTGGAAACTGCTCTGCAGTCCGGTCAGACTGATGACGCGGCCGTCGATGCGACCCTCATCGCTCATCACCGCCGCGCGCTCCAGGCAGTTCTCCAGCTCGCGCACATTGCCCGGCCAGTCATAGCGCATCAGCGGACCCAGCGCGCTGTCTTCCAGCACCAGCTCGCGGCCCTGGCTCTTGGCGATCTTGGAGATCAGGAAACGCACCAGATCGGGGATATCCTCGACCCGTTCGCGCAGCGGCGGGGTGTTGATCGGCATGACGTTGAGCCGGTAGTAGAGGTCCTCGCGGAAATGGCCCGCCTGCACCTCGGACTCCAGGTTCTTGTTGGTGGCGGCCACCACCCGCACATCCACCACGTTGGTGCGGTTGCCACCGACCCGCTCGAACTCCCCCTCCTGCAGCACCCGCAGCAGTTTGGTCTGGAAGGCGGGGGTGATTTCGCCGATCTCGTCGAGGAAGATGGTGCCGCCGTGGGCCTGCTCGAAACGTCCCTTGCGCTGGCTGATCGCCCCGGTGAAGGCGCCCTTCTCGTGGCCGAACAGTTCCGACTCCAGCAGGGTGTCGGGCAGGGCCGCGCAGTTGAGCTTGATGAACGGTCCGTTGGCGCGCGGCGAGTTGTAGTGGATGGCGTTGGCGATCAGCTCCTTGCCGGTACCCGACTCGCCCCGCACCAGTACCGTGGTGTTCCACTTCGCCACCTGGCGGATCTGGTCGAACACCAGGCGCATGCTGCGGGTGTGTCCCACCATGTTGGAAAAACCGTGCTCACCGCGCACCTTGCGGCGCAGCGAGTCGCGCTCGCTCTTCAGCGCGAGCTGTTCGTCCTCGACCTTGCGCGCCAGCCGCACGCTCTGGCCGATTAGATTGGCCACCATCTCCAGAAATTGCTGCTGCCGGGCCAGGGGGCTGAAACCGCCCTGCGGCTGGGCCGCCAGCACGCCCGTGGTTTGTCCGGCGATGGAGATCGGCACCCCGATGAAGGGCAGTTCCGGGTGGTAAACCCCCAGGCGATCGAGAAAGCGGTCCTCGTCCGAGAGCCGTTCGATCACCACCGGTTCGCCCCCCTCCATGATGGCGCCGACGATACCCTCGCCCGGCTTGTAATGGATCTGGTTGAAGGGCGCCGGGTTCTCATGCAGCGCGGTAACCAGCAGGTTGCCGCTGGCCTCGTCCAGCAGGGCGATCATGCCGTGGCGCAGCCCGTTGGTATCGTTCAGGGTGCGCAGCACCTCCTGCAGCGTCTCGCGAAAATCGAGCGAGCGGCTGAGCACCTGGCTCACCAGGTAGAGACTCTCCAGCGTGGTTTCCAGGATCTTGCAGTCCGGGCCCAGCTTTCCCGCTGCGGCCGATTTATCGGTTACACACATCACCTCAAACTCCTCCCATCCCGTTGATGGGCAGTCTCACGAAGACCCGGCAGCCACCGCAGAAATCGGCATCGATCTCGATACTGCCGCCGTGTCCCAGTATCACTTCCTGCGCCATGGTCAGGCCCATGCCGGCGTGCTCGCCGGCGCGCGACCAGCCGCAGAAAAACGGCTCAAATACCTTCAGGCGCATCGCTTCCGGGATGCCCGGCCCGTTGTCCATCACCTCGACCACCAGCTCCTGGTCCAGCTGCCGGGTCTGCAGGCGGATCTCCCGGTAGTCCTGGCCGGACTCGTTCACCGCCTGGATGGCGTTGTCGATGAGATACTTGAACAGGCCGCGCAGGGCGTTGGGCCGGCCGGTCACGCTCGACAGCACCGTGGCCGGGCGCCAGTCCACCACCACCCCCGAGGCCAGCAGCCGCTCGGTCGACAGCCGCATCACCTCGTGCAGGATCTCGTTGATGTTGACCATCGAGGCCTGCTCCGCCGTGCGGCTGGGCAGGGCCGCCTGCAGGCTCTCCATCGCCTCGTTGCCGCTCTCCAGGGCCTGGTGCAGCACCTGGCAGACGCCGCACTGATCGGACCCCGTACCGGGCATGGCCAGGGCCGCGCGGATGATGTTGAACGGCACCTGCATCTTGAAGATGGCGCCCGAGATCGCCTCGCGCATGGTCTCCACCATCTGCTGTTCCGCCATGCCGGCGCGGATCATGTTCAGCCGCACCTCGTTGATGCGCTTGCGGCTGCCGGTCACCTCGTTGGCGATCAACAGCAGGCAGTAGCGTGTCTGCTCCTGCTGTTTGAAATAGTTCTGCGCCGCCTCGTCCAGTTCATCGACCCGCACCGCCGAGCAGCTGAACCACCTTGGTGCAGCACTGCCCGCCAGGTCTAGGCGGATCTCCACATTGGTAAAGCCCTTGCCGGTGCGGCAGGCACCGGCAAGGTCGAAATCGATCTGCTGCTCCAGGGCATCGAGGAACAGCCCGGCCGGCTCCACGCCCCGGCAATCCCCCAGCAGCGCCTTGTAGGCGTGGTTATCCAGTAGCACCTTGCGCTCGGCGGTAATCATCGCCACCACCATGGGCGCCGCATCCAGGGCCGCCTCGGTCAGGCTCTTCTGAAACTTCAGCCGCTGTCCAAGTTGATGCACCGCTGTAATATCCCGGTGCATGCCAAGGTAATAGCTGACCTCCCCACCGGGGGTGAGTACCGGGGAGATCACCAGCTCGGCCAGGTACTCCTCCTTGCACTTTTTGTGATTGACCAGGGTGCCCTGCCAGACCTGTCTTGCCTGGATGGTCTTCCATAACTCCTGGTAGACACTGAGCGGGGTCGAGCGGCTGGAAAGCATCGATTCGTTGTGCCCGATCACCTCGTCCCGCTGATACCCGGTCAACGCCTCAAAGGCATGATTTACATAGAGTATTCTGGCTGACGCATCGGTAATTGAGATGGCCACCGGGGCCTGTTCCACGGTCTCGAGGAACAGCTTCGGCGGCAGGAACCGGCCACCGCCGAAGCTGTTGAACGCCTCGATGATTTCCGCCGGGGTACCCTCGGGCGGGGCGGCCAGAAAGCGGCTGATGGCGTCCATCACCTCACCACTGGCGGCGCTGGATTTTTGCTGGATCATGGCGGTGCTTCCCAAATGCCGATAGTTCATTACCCGGGCTGTAGCAAAAGGCATACCACCTATTGAGCAGGTCTGTTAAGGGGTCACAATCCCGTAGGGGCAACCCCCCGTGGTTGCCCTTCTGTTCACCGCGCCATCGACCCGGGCAGGCACAGGGGCCTGCCCCTACCCTCCTGTTAAGGGATCACCTGTCGACAACCCGACAAACAGACCTGTGGCGTCTGTAACAAACCCGACATGTCGCGCCCCGGCAGTTTTCCCGCCGCGAGCCCGCCGGCGTCCGCCCGGTGGCCCCCTGCCCGACCGAATAACCCATTCAAATCAGTGCAATAACCGAACAAAACCGCACCGCGTCGAGCCACGCCAAGGGCACCCCACGGGCGACTGGCATACTCCTTGCGATGGCTCGTTTGTCTTATCAACGAATCCGTACAGTCGATGGAATACTTTCTGATCATCCTTTCCAGCGCCCTGGTCAACAATGTGGTGCTGGTCAAGTTTCTCGGGCTCTGCCCCCTGATGGGGGTGTCGAACAAGCTCGACTCCGCCCTGGGCATGGGCCTGGCGACCACCTTCGTACTGACCCTGGCCGCCTTCGCCGGCTGGCTGCTGGAGCATTTCGTGCTCACCCCGCTGGATCTCGGTTTCCTGCGCATCCTCACCTTCATCCTGGTGATCGCGGTGGTGGTTCAGTTCACCGAACTGGCGATCCGCAAGACCTCGCCGGCACTCTACCAGGTGCTGGGGATCTTCCTGCCGCTGATCACCACCAACTGTGCGGTGCTCGGCGTGGCGCTGCTCAATTCACAGCAGGAGAACAGCCTGCTGGAGAGCCTGCTGTTCGGTTTCGGCTCGGCCCTGGGCTTCACCCTGGTGCTGGTGATGTTCACCGGGCTGCGCGAGCGGCTGGCGCTGGCCAATGTACCGGCCGCCTACAGGGGCACGCCCATCGCCTGCGTGGTGGCCGGGCTGCTGTCGCTCGCCTTCATGGGCTTTGCCGGACTGACCACGGCCTAGGGAGATAACGGGATGATTTCAGCCATTTTCATCATTACGGCCATGGGCATCATCATGGGGGCCATACTGGGCGTGGCCGCCACCTACCTGGCGGTGGAGGGCAATCCACTGCAGGCCGAGATCGAAGGACTGCTGCCCGGCTCGCAGTGCGGCCAGTGCGGCTACCTGGGCTGCGCGCCGGCGGCCGCCGCCATCGCCAACGGCGAGGCGCCGGTCACCCTCTGCCCGCCGGGCGGCAAGGCCCTGGTGGAGCAGCTGGCCGAGAAGCTGGGGGTCAGCGTCGATCTCTCCGATGTGGTGGAGCAGGAGCCCCGGGTCGCCTTTGTCCATGAGAACCTCTGTGTCGGCTGCACCAAGTGCCTCAAGCGCTGCCCGACCGATGCCATCCTGGGCGGGCCGAAACAGATCCACGCGGTCTTCATCGACGCCTGTACCGGCTGCGAAAAGTGTTACGAGGTGTGCCCCACCGAGTGCATCGAGATGCGCCCGATCGAGGCGACCCTGCAGACCTGGTACTGGCCGGAACCGGCCCGGGCGGCCTGATATGGATAAAGCGAAGAAGTTCAAGCTGTTCAGTATTCGTGGCGGCGTTCACCCCGAGGACCGCAAGCGGCTGAGCGCCGAGCAGGCGATCGAGCCGCTGCCCATGCCGCCGCTGCTGCATATCCCGCTGCAGCAGCATATCGGCGCGCCGGCCGAGCCGCTGGTCAGGCGTGGCGAAATGGTCAAAAAAGGGGCGTTGCTGGCCCGCAGCCAGGGCGCCATCTCCGCCCCGGTGCATGCACCCACCTCGGGACGCATCATGGGCATCGGCGGTTATCCGGCGCACCACGTCTCCGGGTTGTCGGTGCGCACCATCACCCTCAAACCCGATGGCCGGGAGGAGTGGATCGACAGCCTCGATCCGGTCGCCGAACCCTTCAGCCTGGCACCGGAGGAGATCGCCCGGCGGGTCGCCGAGGCCGGCATCGTCGGCATGGGCGGGGCCACCTTCCCCTCCGCGGTCAAACTCAACCTGCGCCAGCGCTACCGCCTGCACACCCTGGTGATCAACGGTGCCGAGTGCGAACCCTATCTCACCTGTGATGACCGGCTGATGCGCGAGCAGCCCGGGCAGGTGCTCGACGGCGTGCGGCTGATGGCCCGCGGCCTCGGCGTGGAACGGGTGCTGTTCGCCATCGAGGACAACAAGCCGGCCGCCCAGCAGGCGATGCGCGCCGCCGCCCGGGATTACCCCGCCGTCACGGTGGTCGGCCTGCCCACCCGCTACCCGATGGGTTCCGAGAAACACCTGGTGCAGACCCTCACCGGCCGTGAGACCCCGGCCCGGGGACTCACCGCCGAGCTCGGTATCGTGGTGCATAACGTGGCCACCGCGCTGGCGGTATATGAGGCGTTGCGCCATGGCCGCCCGCTGATCTCCCGGGTGATGACGGTGTCCGGGGGGGCGATCCGCACCCCGCGCAACCTGCGGGTGCCGCTGGGCACCCCGCTGTCACACCTGATCGACTACTGCGGCGGTTTCACCCGCGAGCCGAGCCGCTTGATCAGCGGCGGCCCGATGATGGGACAACCGCTGCCCGGCACCCGGGTGCCGGTGGTCAAGGGCAGCAACGGCCTGCTGGCGCTGACCAACGAGGAGGTCCAGGGGGGCCGGGAGATGCCCTGCATCCGCTGCGCCAGTTGTGTCCAGGCCTGCCCGTGCGGCCTGGTACCGCTGGAGATGGCGGCCCACATTCGCGCCGGCAGCCTGGACAGTTCGGTGAGACTGGGCCTGCTCGACTGCATCGCCTGCGGCTCCTGCGCCTATGTCTGCCCCTCCCATATCCCGCTGGTGCACTGTTTCAACTACGCCAAGGGCGAGCTGGCCGCGCGCCAGCGCGCCCAGCACAAGCAGGGCGAGACCAAGCGCCTGGCGGAGGCGCGCAGCGCCCGCATGGAGGCGGCCAAGCAGGCCAAGCGGGCGGCCATGCTGAAACGCAAGCAAGAGCAGGAAGCCAAGAAAGCATCGCCGACCGAGGCCGCGCCGGCTGAAACCACACCAGCTGAAAATGCCCAGGCCGAGGCAAACCCATGACCCTGAAGTCCCCCCGCTCCGCCCCCTATACCCATGCCCGGACCAGCATCGGCCGCACCATGGGGCTGGTGATGCTGGCGCTGCTGCCCGCCACCCTGTTCGGTTTCTACCAGTTCGGCTGGCCAGCGATGTTCCTGTTCGCCAGCACCCTGCTCGCCGCCGTGCTGGCCGAGGCGCTGTCGCTGCGCCTCGCCGGCAAGCCGCCGCGGCCCTTCCTGCTGGACGGCTCCGCCCTGCTCACCGGCTGGCTGCTGGCGCTGACCCTGCCGCCCTGGGCACCCTGGTGGATCGGCGTGGTGGGGTCGCTGCTGGCGATCGTCATCGGCAAGCAGATGTTCGGCGGGATCGGGCAGAACCTGTTCAACCCGGCGATGGTGGCGCGGGTGGCGCTGCTCATCTCCTTCCCCCTGGAGATGACCCTGTTCACCGCCCCCGCGCCGCTGTTCTCGGCCCAGGCGCCGGGGCTGGTGGAGAGCCTGGCCATCACCTTCGGCAACCCGGTCGGGATCGATGCCGTCAGCAGCGCCACCACCCTGGGCCACTTCAAGACAGAACTGGGCCGCGGGGTAAGCCTGGATCAGGCCGCCGCGGGTACTGCCAGCCTGTGGCAACTGATCGGCGGCGAGGCCGCCGGCAGCCTGGGCGAAACCTCCGCCCTGCTGATCCTGTTCGGCGGCCTGTTCCTGCTCTATAAACGCATCATCACCTGGCATATCCCGCTGGCCATGCTGGGCACCCTGGCGCTGCTGGCGAGCCTGTTCCACCTGCTCGATCCCGATCACTATGTCGGCCCCCTGACCCACCTGATGTCGGGCGCCGCCATCCTGGGTGCGTTTTTCATCGCCACCGACCTGGTGACCTCCCCGGTGTCGCTGCGTGGCCAGCTGCTGTTCGGCGCCGGTTGCGGCCTGCTGGTGTATGTCATCCGCACCTGGGCCGGCTATCCCGAAGGCGTCGCCTTCGCGGTGATGCTGATGAACGCCTGCACCCCGCTGATCGATCACTACCTGAAACCGCGCATCTACGGCCGCGACCGCAAGGGCGAGCCGTTGAGCTATACGGAGCAGGCGGAGAAGGGAGGCAATGCCTGATGGCCGGTAAACGCATCCTCTATCCGGCCCTGCTGCTGGGCGGCTTCTCGACCCTGGCCACGGTGCTGCTGGTGGCCGGCAACCTGGTCACCCGCGACGCCATCCAGGAGCGGCAGCGCGAGGACCTGTTGGTCTCGTTGCGCCAGGTGGTGCCGGAAAGTCACTACAGCAACGACCTGCTGGCCGACCCGCTGCAACTGCCCGGACCGGACGGAACGCCCGTCACCATCTATCGGGGCACCCGCGATGGGCAAGTGAGTGCCCTGGCCTACCCGATCAGCAGCCAAGGCTACGCCGGCGAGATCCGCCTGATCCTGGGGCTGGACGCGACCGGAAAGATCCTCGGCGTGCGCGTGCTCACCCATGCCGAGACCCCCGGCCTGGGAGACGGCATCGAGGTGGCGAAGAGCGACTGGATACTCGATTTCAACGGGCTCTCCCTTGGCGATCCGCCACCGGAGCAGTGGAAGGTGAAGAAGGACGGCGGCCGCTTCGACGCCTTCAGCGGCGCCACCATCACCCCGCGTGCCGTGGTGAAGGCGATCGAGAATGGACTGGTTTTCTATCGGCAGCAAAAGACCCGGCTACTGGACCCGCCCCTGAGCAAGGGCCTGCCTGTGGTCCGGGTGGAAGGAGCGACCCATGAGTAGCGACTACCGGCGTATCATCAAAGACGGCATCTGGGACAACAACATCGTGTTCGCCCAGACCCTGGCACTCTGCCCGCTGCTAGCCGTCACCGGCACCGCCAGTAACGGACTGGGCATGGGGCTCGCCTCGACCGCGGTGATGATCGCCTCCGGGCTGCTGATCTCGCTGTTGCGCAACCTCATCACCCCGCAGGTGCGCATCCCGGTGTTCGTGCTCATCATCGCCGTGCTGGTCACCCTGACGGACATGTTCCTGAACGCCTGGCTGCATGACCTGCACAAGGTCCTGGGGCTGTTCATTCCGCTGATTGTCACCAACTGCGCCATCCTCGGGCGTGCCGAGTCCTTCGCCTCGCGCAACCACGCGCTGCCGGCCCTGCTGGACGGGCTGATGATGGGGCTCGGCTTTACACTGGCGCTGGTGATCCTGGGTGCCAGCCGCGAGCTGCTGGGCAGCGGCACCCTGTTTGCCAATGCCGCGCTGCTGCTCGGTTCCTGGGCGCGGTTCCTGGAGCTGGTGCTGATCCCCGATTACAAGGGTTTTCTGCTGATCATCCTGCCTCCCGGCGGTTTTATCGTGCTCGGTTGCCTGCTGGCGGGCAAGCGGCTGATCGACCGGGCGGTGGCGGCGCGGCGCCGGCGCGCGCTGGAAGCCATCGATACGCCGGCCGGCGAAGCGGCCCGGTAGGAGGTAACAGGCCATGAACGTAGGCGTCGCCTATGCAGCCCCGTAGCCTGGATGAAGCCGCCACTACCGAAACAGGCATTAGCGCGAGCACCCGAAGCGGCGCAATCCGGGGGGATTAAAGCAGATGCCCTAAGGCCCCGGATTCCGCCCGCGCGGGGATCCGTGTTATTCGGGCTTTCGTGGGGCGGGCTTCATCCAGGCTACAAGGGACGCAGGATGCAGTGAGCAACCGCATCGATCGAAGTGTACGACTGTATACCCAAATTTACGCTGTACCAGGAGGTATTCGACCATGAACGTAGGCGTCGCCTATGCGGACAGATTCAAGCAGGTGTGGCTCAAACTGGAGGTGCCGGACGGCAGCACCCTGCGCCAGGCCATCGAGCACTCCGGCCTGCTCCGACAGTTCCCGGAGATCGATCTGGAGAAGCAGAAAGTGGGCATCTTCGGCAAGGTGATGAAACTGGACGCCCCGGCCGAGGAGGGCGCGCGCATCGAGATCTACCGCGCCATCACCGCCGACCCGGAACTGGTGGAACGGCGTGATACCTGACCCGCGCCCCGGCGCGCCACCGCGGAGATATTGAATGGCCGTTGACTGGCTGACCGTCTGGCTGACCCTGAAGCTGGCGACCACCACCACCCTGGTACTGCTGCTGCTGGGCACCCCCCTGGCCTGGTGGCTGGCCAACTCGCGGGCTTGGTGGACGGAGTTGATCGGCACCCTGGTGGCCCTGCCGCTGGTGCTGCCACCGACCGTGCTGGGCTTCTACCTGCTGCTGATGCTGGGACCGGACGGCCCGATCGGCGAACTCACCCTGGCGCTGGGTATCGGCACCCTGCCCTTCACCTTCGCCGGTCTGGTGGTCGGCTCGGTGATCTACTCCCTGCCCTTCGTGGTACAGCCGATCCGCAACGCCTTCGAGGCGATGGGGGAGCGCCCCATCGAGGTCGCCGCCACCCTGCGCGCCTCGCCGCTGCGGCGCTTCTTCACGGTCGCCCTGCCCCTGGCCCGGCCCGGTTTTCTCACCGGCGCGGTACTCGGCTTTGCCCATACCGTGGGGGAGTTCGGCGTCATCCTGATGATCGGCGGCAACATCCCCGGCCAGACCCGGGTGATCTCGGTGGCCATCTACGATCACGTGGAGTCGCTGGAGTGGACCCAGGCACACTGGCTCTCCGGCGGTATGCTGCTGTTCTCCTTTCTGGTGGTCTACACCATGTATCTGACCGAGCGGCGGCTGCGCCGGGACCGCGCATGAGTGATATCCCATGCTAGCTACTCACGGGTTGATTGGCCTGCCTTGCCAACCTCACACGATGGCTTGTATCCCATGAATGATATCGAGGTCTCGCTGGCCCACACGCTGGGCGATTTCAGCCTGGAGGTGGTGTTCAACACCCCGGCCAGCGGCGTCACCGCCCTGTTCGGCCACTCCGGCTCGGGCAAGACCAGCGTGCTGCGGGCCATCGCCGGACTGTTGCGGACGGATCATGGCCGCGTTTGCGTCAATGGTGAACTGTGGCAGGACAACGGCCACTTCGTGCCGACCCACCGGCGCCCCCTGGGCTACGTGTTCCAGGAGGCGAGTCTGTTCCCGCACCTCTCGGTGCGCCGCAACCTGGAGTACGGCTGGCGCCAGATCCCGGCCGCGGAGCGCAAGATCGCCTTCGACAGCGCGGTGGAGCTGCTGGGGGTCGGGCCGCTGCTGCAACGGGCCACCCACCGGCTGTCCGGCGGCGAGCGTCAGCGGGTGGCGATCGCCCGGGCGCTGCTCACCTCGCCCCGGCTGCTGCTGATGGACGAACCGCTCTCGGCCCTGGATCATGCCGCCAGGCAGGCCATCCTGCCCTACCTGGAGTCGCTGCATGACGAGTTCGGCATCCCGTCGCTCTATGTCTCCCACGACCCCCGGGAGGTCGCCCGGCTGGCCGACCAGGTGGTGCTGCTGGACCAGGGCAAGGTGGTGGCCTACGGCGAGGCCTCCAGCATGATGACGCGCCTGGATCTCTCGCTGGCGCGCTACGCCGACGCCACCTCCATCCTGGAGGGGAGCATATCGGCCCATGATCCGACCTACCACCTCACCTGGATCGGCATGCTCGGCGGCCGCGTCGCCGTGCCCCGGCAGGAGCTGGCGGTGGGCAAGCGCGCACGGGTGGAGATACAGGCGCGTGATGTCAGCCTGTCGCTGAAGGCCCATTCCGATACCAGCATCATCAATATCCTGCCGGCCCGGGTGGTGGATACCCGGGAGATCAGTCCCAGTCAACTGCTGGTGCGCCTGGAACTGGAAGATGGCCAGACCCTGCTGTCGCGCATCACCCGGCGCTCGGCCATGGGCATCGGCCTGCACGAGGGGTGTCGGCTCTATGCCCAGGTGAAGAGCGTGGCGCTGATCGCCTAGTTGCGGCCGCCCTATTCGGCGTAACCGAGGGCCTCGTCCAAACGGTGCTTGCCCTTGACGAAGATGCCGTTGCCGCGCGCCAGCTCCTGCCCGCGGGCGTTGTAGGCGATCGACTCGGCAATGAACTGGGTGCGGGTCTGGCTGACCACCCGGCCCACCGCGCGCATCTCGCCGCTGACGATCGGCCGGATCAGGTAGGTGGTGAAGGAGGCGGTGAGGACGAACAGCTCCGGCTCCAGGGAGCTGGCGGCGAAGAAGGCCGCGTCGTCCAGCATCTTGAAATAGACCGAGCCGTGCACCGCCCCCGCCGAGTGGTGGTACTCCTCCCGCAGCTCGATGGTGACCTCCGCCCAGCCTTCCGCGACGGTGATCTCCGGCTGGTAGAGCTGGTTGATCGGGGCCGCCAGGTACATGCGCTGCAGGGCGTGATAGTGCGGCGTCATATCGATCGACATGGTACTTCTCCTCGGGTACGGGGGTGTCCGGCCTGGAGACTCCGGGCATTCAGGAAAAAGTCTATCAGAGAGCGGCGAGGGCTGCGCGCCGCGCCGACCGGCCGCCCGATCCTCGAGCAGGAGACGCAGCTCCTCGCCGCTGATATTGACCTGGTTGCGCATGCCTGACTCCCTCGTTGGCCCGTTGAATGGCGGGGTTGAATGGCCGGGTTGAACAGCGGGCGGTGCGTGGCCGGAACAGGGCGGCCCGCCTAATCGAAGCCCCGCCCCTCGCCGGCCTCCTCGTAGGTCACGCCGTCCCGGATGTGGTAGATGCGCCGGAAGGTCGGGATGATCTTCTCATCATGGGTGACGACGATAATGGCGGTCTCGAAGCGGCGTGCCATCCGGTTCAGGATGCGCATCACCCCCAGTGCCCGCTCGCTGTCCAGCGGCGCGGTCGGTTCGTCGGCCAGGATCACCGGCGGCCGGTTGACCAGGCCGCGGGCGATCGCCACGCGCTGCTGCTCGCCGCCGGAGAGCTGCGACGGCATGGCCCGGGCGCGGTGCTGCACATCGAGCCCCTGCAGCAACTCCAGCGCCCGGCGGCGGGATTCCGCGTTCGGCTGTCCGGCCAGCATCGGCAGCAGCGCCACGTTGTCGGTCACATCGAGAAACGGAATCAGGTAGGGGGCCTGGAACACGAAGCCGATCCGGTCACGTCGCAGGGCGCGCAGATCGCCCACTCGCCAGCCGTCGTCGTAGATCACCTCGTCACCCAGGATCATGCGCCCGGCGGTCGGTTCGATGACCGCGCCCAGGCACTTGAGCAGGGTGCTCTTGCCTGACCCCGACGGCCCGATCAGCCCCACCACCTCGCCCGGGGCCACCTGCATATCGACCCCCTTCAGGGCGTCCACGGCGGTATCGCCCCGGCCGTAGCGTTTGGTCAAGCCTTCGATGCGGATACCCTTGCCGCTCATCTCAACCTCCGATCGCTTCGGCCGGGTCGACCTTCAAGGCGGCGCGGATGGCAATCACGCTGGCCAGTACGCAGATCACCATCACCGCACCGAATCCGATCACTGAATCCAGCGGCTGCAGGAGCACGTACTTGGGGAACACCGGCGCCCAGAAGGTGGCGGTGATCTTGCCCACCGCAAAGCCGATCACCCCGAGGGCGATCGCCTGCTGCAGGATCAGCGCGGCGATGGTGCGGTTGCGGGTGCCGATCAGCTTCAACACCGCGATCTCGCGGATCTTGCCCAGCGTCAGGGTGTAGATGATGAAGGCCACGATGGCCGCGCTGACAATGGCCAGGATCACCAGGAACATGCCGATCTGCCGGGCCGAGGTGGCGATCAGCTTGCCGACCAGGATCTCCTCCATCTGCGGGCGGGTGTAGACGGTGAGCCGCTTCCAGCGGCGGATCGAATCGGCCACCGTGGCCGCGGCATGTCCCGGCGCCAGTTGCACCAGCACCGCGTTGACGTAGGGGTTGCTGCTTTGCGAGTCGATCACCGCGTCCAGCAGCCCGGGCACCCCGGGGCGGTTGAAGGCGGGATTGTCGGCGGTGCGCCGACGCTCCTGGCGGATCGCCTCGTTGTCCTTGAGAAACTGCGCCTCCTGGGCATCCCGCAGCGGGATGAACACCATCGGATCGCCGCTGGAGGAGACCATGCGCCGGGTCAGGCCGACCACACGGTAGGCGTTGCGGCGGATCTGGATCCGCTCGCCCAGTTTGAATCCGCTGGCGACATCGGCCACCGCCTCGTAGTGTCCCCGGGTGATCTGCCGCCCGGCCACCAAGTGGGGCGGCCAGCCGGGCAGGCCGCGCTCGCCGGCGGTGATGCCGGTCACCATGGCGCGCACGTCGCGCTCACCCTGGCGTACCTGCATGGTGAGATAGGTGACGTTGGCAACCCGCGCCACCCCGGGCAGACCGCGCACGCCGCGCCACACATCGTCATGCAGGCTGGAGGATTCGGCATAGGGCCCGAGGGTATCCCGCTGCACCACCCAGAGGTCGGCGCCGCTGTTGTCCAGCAGCACCCGGGCGTCGTCCACCATGCCGCGATAGACACCGGCCATGGTCAGGGTGACCCCGATCAGCAGGCCCAGACCGATGCCGGTGAAGACGAACTTGCCCCAGGCATGCAGGATATCGCGGCCGGCCAGGCTGATCACGATCCGGCTCCGGACAGACGCTCCACCGGGGTAATCCGGCTCCGGGCGCTCAGCGCCCGGGCACTGTAGACAACGATACGATCTCCGCTTCTCAGCCCCTCACGCACCTGAACCCGGCCGTCGAGACCGGCAACACCCAGCTCGACCGGGGTGAAACGCAGGTCGCCCCCGCTCACCTGCCAGACCCCGAGACGGCCCTTGACCCGCTGGATCGCGGCATTGGGAATCACCGGCGCGGACGGCAACCCGGGCAGGCTCACCGTCACCTCTGCCAGTTCACCAAGCGGCGGCAACGGATCGGGAAGACGCGCAAAACTCACCTTGGCCAGGGTCTCCTCGGTGACCTGGTCGGCCAGCGGCTCGACCCGCAGCACCTGGCCCGCCAGCCGCTGCCCGGCGCGGGAACGCAGCACGATCCCGGCCGGCAGCGCCGCCCGCAGTCCCTGCGCCTCGGTCTGGTTGAAGCGCACGTTGATCCACAGGCTGTTGGTATCGATCAGCTCCACCACCGCCTGGCCGGCCACCACCGTGGTGCCGGGATCGGCGCCGCGCAGGGTCACCAGACCGTCGGCCGGTGCGACCAGTCGCAGATTGTCGCGTTGCGCCTGCAGCGCCTCCTGTTCCGCGCCGACGCGCACCAGCTCCTCGCGGGCCCCGTCCAGGGCCGCCCCGGTCAACAGCCGTTCCTGCCGTTTGCCGGCCACCACCTCCTCGCTGACCGTATGCGCAGCGAGCAATTTTTCGTATCGCAACGCCTGCGACCGCGCGTAGGCGCGCGCCGCCTCGGCCTCGCGCAACTGCGCCCGGGCGCGTTTCAGTGCCGCCGCCTGGGCCAGCAGCCGGGCCTCCAGGTCCACCGGTTCCATCTCCCCAAGTAGTTGCCCCGCCCGGACCCGATCACCGACCTGCACCTCCAGGCGCTTGACCCGTCCGGCGACCGTGGGGCCGATCCTGTAGCGGTAGCGGGCCTCGACGGTGCCGATGCCGAACAGCGCGGGTGATAGGGTGTGTTCTTCCACGGTAGCCAGGGTGACCGGCACCGGCGCCAGCGGACCGGAACGCACAGCCACGTAGACGAACAGCCCCAGCAGCGGCAACAGCACCGCCAGCAGCCCCAGGGTACGGCCCTGGATCGGCAGCCGTTTCACCGCCCACTCCCGATGCCACGCCGGTAGATGGCAAATACGCGCGGCGCATCACGGCTGATCCGTTGCACATCGCCCGCCAGCAGCGACTGCATCACCAGCCCCTGGATGGTGCCGACAAACAGGCTGACGGCCGCCTCGGTATCGAGCGCCGGATCGAGCTCCCCCGCCGCCTTGCCAGCCTCGATCAGTTTACGCACCCGCTCGCCATAGCGGCCGATCAGGGTCTGCACCATGCGTTTCGGCGCCGTCTCACCGGCGTGCTGCAGCTCGCCGAACAGCATGCGCGGCACCCCCGGGTGCTCCGCCACGAAGCCCACGTGGGCCATGAACATCGCCTCCAGCGCCGCACCGGGGGAATTGACCGACCCGATCGCCTTATCCACCCGCGACAACAGGCGCTCCGCCACCCACTCCATCACCGCGCGCAGGATGGCGTCCTTGTTGGGGAAATGGCGGAACAGCGCGCCCTGGGTGAGCCCCATGCGCTTGGCGATGGCGGCGGTGGTAATGTCGCTGGGATTCTGTTCGGCAGCCAGTTCCACCACCGTCTCGACCGTGATGGCGCGCCGCTCCTCGGCCGGCAGGTGTTTGACATGAAGTGCCATGATTGCTCCCAATAAAGATAGTAATTAGTTACTCACTTTATACCTTTTAATCGTCTTGTCAATCTGCCTGAGCGGAAGAAGACGCCATGCCGTGGGCGGAACAGGGGCCGACGCCCGACCCGAGTGGGTAGAATCAGGCGGGCGGGGCGAGGTCGTCCCGCGACTGCCGCAGGTCCTCCTCGGCCCCCAGTTCACGCAGGCCGGTGATGGCGGTGACGATGTGCGGCTCCTGCCGGTCCAGCGGATAAACCATGTAGACCGGCAGGGTAATCAGCGGGCTGTCCTCCACCGGAAACAGCCGCTGCGCGCGGATCAGGTGGCGCACCAGGCGCATGGGAAAGTAGGCGGAGCCGCCGTGATTGTTGATCAGCTGCATGGCCAGCCAGCCGATATTGACCCGTTGCGCCGAGGTGTCCATATCGGGGAAGCGGGCGGAAAACTGGGCCAGGAATTCCGGCCCCCAATCGACGTGCACATAGCTGGAGTCCTGCCAGCGGCGGTTCGGGGCGCTGGTGATCAAGACCAGCGACTCGCCGAAGATGTACTCCGCGGCGATGGTGGGCCGGCTCTGCGGGGTGTAGAGCACGCCGATATCGATATCCCCCTGCACCAGTCCCTGCATGATCCCCTCCTCGAAGCCGATCTCCAGCCGCAGCGAGATGTCCGGAGCGCTCTGGCGCATCCACTCCACCCAGTGCGGCAGGAATCCGTCCCACAGGGCGATGCGTCCCTGCAGGGTCAGCCCGGCGCTGAAACCGCTGGAGAGCCCCACGTCATGACGCGCCTGCTCATAGGTGCGCACCAGCACCTTGGCGTGGCGCAGAAAGCGCCGCCCGGCCGCCGTCAGTTCGGCCCCGCCCCGGCCGCGGCGGAACAGCGGGGTACCCAACTGCCGCTCCAGGGTCTTGATGCGGGCACTGACGGTCGATTGGGTGATGTGCAACTTACCGGCGGCGTTGACAAAGTTACCGGCGGCGATCACCGCCAGAAAGGTGCGGGCGAACTCGATGTCCATGGATGGCAGCCCTCCTCGGCCAGGTGCGGATGGCCTTATCATATCGAATATTACGATATTAAATAACAATAATATTCGTTTGTTGAATACTGCTCCCCTATTTATACTGGCTCCAGTACCGCCTGCCGCAGCGCGAGGAATCGATGAAAACCAACCCCTTTGCCATACGTACCGAATACGTCACCTTCGATAACCAGCGGATCGCCACCGATCAGGAGGGTTATATCCAGGATTTGGACGACTGGTCTGAAGGCTTTGCCCTGGCGCAGGCGGCAAAAGAGCACCTGACACTGACGGAGGAACATTGGGAGGTGATCCGTTTCATCCGCGATTACTATCACCAGCACCATGTCCAGGCCCAGGTGCGCGACATGATCAAACACTTCAGAAAGGTCTGGGGAAGCGAACGCGGCAACACCCGCTATCTGCACGACATCTTCCCCATGGGTGGGCCGCAGAAACAGGGCAACCGCCTGGCGGGCATCCGCAAGACCAAGGGTGAACACTGAGCATTCATCCGCGCCGCACCCGGCGCCAACCCACCCTCCTCTCCCCGTTTCACCAGCCAGAGCCCTTCACCTCCCCGCCGACCAACAGCGGCTGACGCATCAAATTCGGTGACCGGCCCTGTTGAGAAGGGCGGGAGTCGA
Source organism: Sedimenticola hydrogenitrophicus (assembly GCF_029017505.1). Lineage (GTDB taxonomy): Bacteria > Pseudomonadota > Gammaproteobacteria > Chromatiales > Chromatiaceae > Sedimenticola > Sedimenticola hydrogenitrophicus_A. Next base: position 26,086 of record NZ_JAQGEI010000031.1, on the reverse strand, counting down.
TTAAACTGGCGCGGTCGATCCGCTTCAATCCGGAAGCGCGATCCCCGGCACCGCCCGGCCACCGTAACAGGACCTGCTTCCACAACTTAAGAACGCATCAATGGCCCACCTTTTGACTCGTGCCCTGTTCACCCTGTTGCTGCTCGCACCACTCGTGCCTTGCTCGGCCGGGCTCCAGCTGGCCGATCTGCCCCGGATCGCCGGCGATCATCCGGGCAAGAGCGGGGTCTACCTGCTGGAGAAAGGGGAGCAGTCGTTGCTGGCGCGGGCCTGGCTGGTGGAACAGGCCAGGCGTTCCATCGACGTGCAGTACTTCATCTGGAGTACCGACAACATCGGCACCCTCTCCAGCGAGGCGCTGCTACGCGCGGCCGAGCGCGGGATAAAGGTGCGCATTATCGTCGATGACCTGTTGATCGATGCCGAAGCCGAAACCCTGCTCTCCCTGGCCGCCCACCCCAATGTGCGGATCCGCATCTACAATCCGATGCACTCGGTCGGCGTCTCTTTCTGGCAGCGCGCGTGGGGACTGGTGAGTGATTTCCGTGCCTCCAATCAGCGCATGCATGACAAGAGCGTGATCTACGATGGCACTGCGGCGATCACCGGCGGCCGCAACATGGCCGATGAGTATTACGACCATGACCAGGAGTACAACTTCCGTGATCGGGATGTGCTGCTGGGCGGTCCCGTGGTGCAACGGATGCAGCAGAGCTTTGAGCAATTCTGGGACCACCCGCTCAGCGTCCCGCTGGAGCGGCTGTTGGCGGATAAGCAGTTGAACCTGTCGGTGCAGCAGATCGACGCCTACCGCGTCTGGCTGCATGGCTACGCCAAAGACCCCGCCAACTTCGCCCCGGAGGTGCGTGACGCACTGGCCAGGATGGCCAGCGACGCACCCGCCATGATCGCGGCGATGCGCTGGACGGATGTCCGCTTCATCAGTGACCAGCCCGGCAAGAATCCGGGCCATGAGGGACTGGGCGGTGGCGGCAACACCACCCGCTCACTGGTCGAACTGATCGCCGGGGCGCGTCAGAGCATCACCATTCAGAGCCCCTACCTGGTCATGCCCGAGGGCGGCCTGACCCTGTTCAGCGATTTGATCCGGCGCGGCGTCCAGGTGCGCATCGTCACCAACTCCCTGGCCTCCACCGACAACCTTCAGGCCTATTCCGGTTACGCCAAACAGCGGGAGGCACTGCTGGCGGCCGGGCTGGAGATCTATGAGTTCAAGCCCGACGCGCCGATAGCACGGGAGTTGATGACCCGCCCGGTCCCGCCGACCCGCGAACCGCCGCTGTTCGCCATTCACGCCAAGTCCCTGGTGGTGGATGACCGGATCGCCTATATCGGCACCTTCAACCTGGACCCCCGCTCGGCCAACCTGAACACGGAGGTCGGGGTAGTGATTCATGACGCCGGGATTGCCCGTCAGCTCAGGCAGGCCATTGAACGGGATATGCAACCGGAGAACAGCTGGCGCGCCGGCGTGGACGAGCCGGACAGCGGTGGCGGTATGAAGCGGGTGAAGCTGTGGTTGTGGGAGCTGTTGCCGCTGGAGCCGTTGCTGTAGGACCGTCAACCGGACTCCGCAGTAGTCATCTCCAGGTATTTCTTCACCGTCCGGCGGTCCAGTCCCGAGTGCCTGGCGACCGCCTCATAGGTGCCATAGCGGCGGAAAAGCTGCTCGCAATACCGGCTTAGCAGCTGGCGCGCCGTCGGCGCCTGGCCGACCGACCACCCGCCGTCGTCCGCCCCCGACTCACAGGCGAACTCCTCCGGAAGCAGCTGTCGGGACAACAGACAGCGACGTATCACCTGCTCCAGTTCCCGCACATTTCCCGGCCACGGATAATCGGCAGGCAGATCCCGTGCGATAATGCCCATCACCTGATCGAGTACCTGCTCGACGGGGCCGCCCAGCATGCGTTCGAGCAGCAGCCTCACCATCAACACCAGCTCCTCCCGGGACTCTGCCAGTCGCTGGCGGAGCGAGGGCATGTGCAGGACCTGCGAACTCACCCGGTAGTAGAAGTCATCCCGGAAGCGGCCGCTCTGGCGCAGTTCCGGCAGGGACCGGTTGGTGGCGGCCACGAGGCGTCCGGAGAAGCGCTTCTCTTCATGGCTTCCCACCGGGGAGAAGCGCCGCTCCTGCAATACCTTGAGCAGTTTGATCTGTACGGTAACGCTGACATCCCCGATCTCATCCAGGAACAGGGAGCCGTAACGGCTGCAGCGGCCCAACAGCCCCGTGTGAGTGTCCACCGCCCCGGTAAACGCCCCCTTGCGATGCCCGAACAGCTCCGATTCGATGAGGTTTTCCGTAAACTGGGACAGGTTGGTGGCGATAAAGGCCTGGGTGAAGGCGCTACGGAAACAGCCGCCCTGGGGGTCGTAGGGGATATAGCCGGAGCGCCCGATGGCCGCCGCTGCCGCGCCCTTGCCGGTACCGGTCTCGCCCAGCAACAGGGTCGAGAAGTCCTCCATCCGGTCCCACAGATAACGGTCATAGAGACGCGCATCCTCGGTGAACAGCAGATTCCACAAGCCACGTCGTAGCGCCTGCATGGAGGCCGTGCGTCCCACCAGCGCCCGATCGATAAAATAGTAGGCGCGGCGCAACTGGAAAAAGAAACCGAAATAGCGCAGCGCCTCGCGAGCGGAAAAGCCACACTGCTCCAGCTCGCCCACCACCGCCTTGGCGAAGGGGACCGGCAGCGGGCGATCCGGCTGCGCCAGTTGCTGTTCGATATGCCGGTCCAGCGCTTCGGTACAGTTATGGTAGCTGCGAAACAACAGGCCGTGTTTCAACCATTCACGCTCTTCAGCGCTGAGTTGCTGCAGGCGGGTGATGCCGCGTTCCGCCAGGCCGGCCAGCATCCGCTCCAGCGGAGCCGCGATCACGCTGAAGTAGTGGGCACCGCTATCCAGCCCTTCGCGTCCTGGAGAAATACCGGGGGACACACCGGGGAAACGCGCCCCCAGTACTGCCGGATCGATACTGAACGGGTTGCTGTATATGGTCTCCTCCAGTTGCTGGAAAAACTGCCTCTCCCTCTCCTTCAGCATTATTGATCTCCTGAATTAGCCGCCGGATTGATTATACATTTTTTGTATATTATGCATGCATATTTGCATGATGTAGACATTATTCACCAGACGCAAGGCTCTGATAACTGCCTTTATCTATATGTAATATCTTGATTTTTTACTGATAACAAAAACTGGCAAGGGGGTTGCAATAGCAGCGATGCATATCAAAAACAGGAGCATCAAATCATGCACATCGCAGCAGAAAGCCTTCTAACCACCCCTGAACCCACCCCCCTGTCCGGCGAAGCGCACATGCAGACCTGGGACGGCAGCGAACTCTTCTACCGCTACTGGCTGCCGGCCCGGCCCTGCACCCGGGCGCTGATCCTGTTCCACGGCGGACACGAGCACTCGGGGCGTTTTCAGGAGCTTGTGGAGCAGCTGGAACTGAAGGATTTTGCCATTTTCGCCTGGGATGCCCGGGGCCATGGCTTCTCCCCGGGGAGTCGGGGCTTTGCCCGCCACTTCCTGGACTATGTGCGTGACGCCGAAGCCTTCGTGCGCCACCTGTCGGATGAATACCGTATCCCGCTCGAAGAGATGGCGCTCATCGGTCACAGCGTCGGCAGTGTCATCGCCGCCACCTGGGTGAATGACTACGCCCCGCCCATCCGCGCCATGGTACTCGGCTCCCCCGCCCTCAAGATCAAGCTCTACGTGCCGGCCGCCCTGACCGGACTCCGGTTGCTGCAGCGCCTGCGACCCGACGCCCATATCAGCAGCTATGTCAAACCGGGCATGCTGACCCACGACAAGGCGGAGGCAGCGGCACGCCGCGCCGATCCGCTGATTTCGCCGCGCATCGCGGTCCGGGTCTTGACCAGTCTGTTTGATACCGCCGAGCGACTGATCGATAGTGCGAATGGCATCCGGGTGCCGACCCTGATCCTCTCCGCCGGCCGCGACCGTGTGGTACAGCAAGCGGCGCAGCGGCGCCTGTTCGACAACCTGGGCAGCCGGGAGAAGGTGTTCAAGAACCTGCCCGGTTTCTATCACGAGATCTTTCATGAGCGGGACCGGCACATCCCCATCGCCGCGGCGCGCGAATTCATCACCCGCCAGTTCACCCGCACACCGACCCGGATGGTGCAGATCGGTGCCGGCGCCTATACCGGTGCCTGCAATCAAGACCGATACAGCCAGCTGCAACAACCGCTTCCCCTGCTCTCTCCCGCCCGCTGGAAGTTCGGCGCGAGCCGGTTCGGCCTGAAGACCCTGGGTCGCCTGAGCGAGGGTGTGCGCCTGGGCTGGGAGAGCGGCTTCGATTCCGGACGCACCCTCGACTACGTCTATCGCAACCAGGCAAGGGGTCTGGGCCCGCTGGGCCGGCTCATCGATCGCCACTACCTCGATAGCGCCGGTTGGGTCGGCATTCGTCAGCGCCGCCTGCATCTGGAGAGACAACTGAACCGGGCCATCGACGCCCTCCGCACACCCGAGAAGGCCGTGCATCTTGTGGACATGGCGGGCGGGCCGGGACGTTATCTGATCGAGGTGATGCGCCAGCGCCAGGATCCCGCCATCAGCGCCGTCTGCCGGGACCGGGACCTGGAAGGACTGGCAGAGGGGCGCGAACTGGCCCGCGCGTCGGGTGTGACCCGGCTGCTTTATGAACCGGGGGACGCCTTTGACCCGGACTCCATCGCGACCTTGTCGCCACGCCCGGATATCGTCATCGTCTCCGGCCTCTACGAGCTGTTCGATGACAATGCCCGGGTGCTTCGCTCGCTGCGCGCCATTCACCGGCAGATGCGTCCGGGTGGGCGGCTCATCTATACCAACCAGCCCCATCACCCGCAGTTGGAGTTGATCGCCCGCACCCTGATCAACCGTGACGGTGACCCCTGGGTGATGCGCCTGCGTCCGCAGTCGGAGATCAACGACCTGGTACGACAGGCCGGTTTCACCCCCCAATCCCAATTGCAGGACGACGACGGAATCTTCACCATCACCAGCGCCCTGAGGGAGGCCTGATCATGGACAACCCGAAGGCAACGCCCACTCACTGGGAAAAACTGTTTTGGGCGCTCGGGCTGGGCGGTCTGTTCTTCCTGGTCTACGGCACCACCAACAGCCTGAGCGCCGAGCTGAATGGACTGCCCAGCCTGTATCTGCCGTGGGAGGAACGGATACCCTTCCTCGGCTGGACCATCCTGCCCTACCTGTCGCTGGATATCTTCTTCATTCTCAGCTTTTTCTGGCTCAGGGATCGACGGGAGCTGTATGGCCATGCCGGACGGATACTGCTGGCCCTGGGCATCTCCTGCCTGCTGTTTCTGCTCCAGCCGATGCAGTTCGGATTTGTCCGTCCCGAGACCAGCGGCTGGGTTGGCGGACTATTCAACCTGCTCACACTCGACCTGCCCTACAACCAGTGCCCCTCGCTGCACGTCAGTCTGAGCCTGATCTACTGGCCGTTGGTCAGACGCATGGCCGACGGTTGGGGCCGCAGCCTGCTGGGCCTCTGGTTCTGGTTGATCGCCCTCTCCACCCTGACGGTCTATCAGCACCATTTCATCGATCTCGTTGGCGGCTTGCTGGTCGGCCTGCTGGTGATGCATACCATCCCCTTGAATGACGCACCGGGCGCGGTAGTCAACCGGCAGTCGGCGCGTATGGCGATTCGCTACGGGGCGGGCGCCCTGGCCGCGCTCGCCCTGGCCCTGCTGAGCCGGGACTGGGAATGGGGCTGGCTGCTGCTCTATCCGATACTAACCCTGGCACTGGTGGCCGGCGCCTATGCCGGCGGCCGGGCCGATTTCCTGCAGAAACGCCACGGCCGGCACTGCCTGGTCACCCGGCTGCTGTTCGCCCCCTACCTGATCGGCACGCACCTGACCTGGCGCTACTTTCGCTCCCGTGTCTCGCCCTGGAACCACCTCAGTGACGGCATCTATTTCGGTCGCCGCCTCACCGCCAGCGAGGCGGCCCGCCTCAAGCAGTTGGGAGTCGGCGCAGTCCTGGACCTGGCTCCGGAAACCGCCGAAACGAAGCGCTGGGGCGAGCTCCATTACCACCACGCCCCCCTGCTCGACTTCGCCACACCCGATCGCCAGGCACTTCAGGCCGCCGTGCGTTTTATCCGCCAACACCGCACCGGGGTTTACATTCACTGCAGCCTGGGACTCTCCCGTTGCGCCCTGGTGGCGATCGCCTACCTGATGAGTGAGGGCATGAGCCTGGAATCGGCCTACCGATACACCAGGGAACACCGTTCTGGTATAGTGCTGGACGATTACGCTCTGGGTACACTAATCGCGGACACTGCAAACACGGATATGATCACCAGGAAGGGGACGGCTCATGCCTAGCATCTATGATCTCAAACCGGCCTTTCAGGGCCTGCTGCGACCGCTCTGTGCCCGCCTGGCCGCCGGCGGCATCACCCCCAACCAGATTACCCTGGCCGCCCTGCTGCTCTCGCTCGCCAACGGCACCGCCCTGGCACTCTATGCAACCGAAGCCTGGCCGCTGCTGTTGCTGCCCGCGGTGCTGCTGGTGCGCATGGCGCTCAACGCCCTCGACGGCATGCTGGCCCGGGAGCACGGGATGCAATCCCGCCTCGGTGCCGTGCTCAACGAACTGGGGGATGTGTTGGCCGATGCCGCCCTCTACCTGCCGCTGGCACTGGTGCCCGGCGTACCCGCTACGTTGGTCGTGTTACTGGTTTTCCTCGCCATCCTGACCGAATTTGCCGGCATCCAGGCGATCCAGATCGGGGCAGAGCGTCGGTATGACGGCCCCTTCGGTAAAAGCGACCGCGCGCTGCTGTTCGGCGCCATCGGTCTGCTCCTGGGTCTGGGCTTCTCCCCGGGCCCCTGGCTGATGCTACTGCTGGCGCTGGCTGCCGTGCTGGCCTTGCTTACCGTTCTTAACCGGGTTCGCCATGCCCTGCTGGGCGGGAGGCAGGCATGAACTTCCATCCCCACGCCCTGTGGGCGCTGGCCGGCGTTTTCGGCATCCTGATCCTCGCCACACCGGCCGCCCACCTGATCGAAAAAAGGCGCCAACTGCCGACCGCCGGCGAACTCACACTTCGCGTCCGCTCCTGGTGGATCATGGTCAGTCTGTTCTCCGCCGCCGTGCTGTTGGGAGCGACCGTCACCACCTGGCTGCTCGGTTTCATCAGTTTCCTGGCCCTGAAGGAGTACCTGTCACTGATCCCCACCCGACGCTCCGACCGGCGGGTGCTGTTCTGGGCCTACCTGACCATCCCACTGCAGTACTACTGGGCGGCGATCGGCTGGTACGGCATGTTCATCATCTTTATACCCGTCTACGCCTTGCTGGTTATCTCCGCACGCAAGGTATTGATCGGCGAAACCGAGGATTTCCTGCGCTCCATGGGTACGATCCACTGGGGGCTGATGATGACGGTGTTCAGTATCAGCCACGCCGCCTATCTGCTGGCGCTGCCGGAGGACGTTGCCCCCGCCGGCGGTGTCGGCCTGCTGATCTACCTGGTGCTGCTGACCGAACTCAACGATGTGGCCCAGTATGTCTGGGGCAAGCGCTATGGCAGGCGCAAGGTGGTGCCCCGGGTCAGCCCCGGCAAGACCTGGGGGGGACTGATCGGCGGCTGTGCCACGACCCTGGCGGTCGCCCTCGCCAGCGCCCCCTTCCTGACACCGCTTAACCCGATCGAGGCAGTGGGCGCCGGCCTGATCATCGGCCTCTCCGGCTTTCTGGGTGACGTGGTGATCTCGGCGGTAAAACGGGATATCGGCATCAAGGACAGCGGCAGCCTGCTGCCGGGGCACGGCGGCATACTCGACCGGGTGGACAGCCTCACCTTTACCGCGCCGCTGTTTTTCCATTACCTCTACTACTTGTACTACTGATGGGCACTACTGATGGCGGGAGATGGAAATCATGAAAGACTGGCCTAAGCTGCTCTTCTTCACCTGCATTGTGCGCCCCCTGGTGCTGATCATACTCGGCCTCAATATCCGCCATCGGCAACACCTGCCCGCCACCGGACCGGCGATCGTCGTCGCCAACCACAACAGCCACCTGGACACCCTGGTGTTGATGTCGTTGTTTCCGCTCGCCCAACTGCAGCGGCTGCGTCCGGTGGCCGCGGCCGACTACTTCATGGCCAATCCCCTGCTGGCCTGGTTCGCCACCCGGGTAATCGGCATCATCCCCATTGAACGGAAGAACCGAGATGGCCATCACGACCCGCTGGCCCCGGTGCAAGCGGCCCTGGAGCAGGGCGACATTATTATCATTTTCCCCGAAGGCACACGCGGCCAGCCGGAACGGATGCAGAAGTTCAAAAGCGGCGTCATCCATCTGGCGAAGGCACACGCCACGGCCCCCATCATCCCGGTGTTCCTGCACGGCCTGGGCAAATCCCTGCCCAAGGGCGAGGGGCTGCTGGTACCCTTTTTTTGTGATGTGTTTGTCGGCCCGGCCCTCTATTGGCAGGGTGACCGCACACTGCTGATGCAACAACTTGAACAACAGATGGAGGCCCTGGCCTCGGAACAGGGGCATGCGGCATGGGATTGAACCCGCGTAGGCCGAAAATTACTTTTTCCAATGTCAGTAACTACTCACCCGGTTTATAAGTGATTGGCCTGCCTTGTTGGCCGATCTTGATGGCGCCTCGAATCCGGCCCCATTTTCAGCGCCTGCCCAAGCCGCTCCCGGCCATCCATGGCCTCCGCGGCAAAAGTCCAACCGTGGACAAAACTCGCTTCGCTCAAACAAGGGCAGGCTTGAATCTGAAAAAGGGGCCGGATTCGAGGATAAAAGCCATCGTGTGAGGCCGGCAAGGCAGGCCAATCATCCCGTGAGTAGTTACCAATGTCATATTTAACCTTCACCAGGCACTGAGCATGGACAAATTAACCAAATTGCGCGGCTTCACTCCCTTCATCCTGATCATCTTTTTCAATGCCTTTATCGACCTTGGCCACAAGATCCTGATCCAGGACACCATTTTCAAGATCTATGAAGGGCAGACCCAGATCATCCTCACCGCCGTGGTGAACGGGCTGATCCTGCTGCCGTTCATCCTGCTGTTCACGCCGGCGGGTTTTCTCTCCGACAAGTTCCGTAAACCGCGGGTGATGCAGATCAGCGCCGCCGTGGCGGTGGCGCTGACCCTGCTGGTCACCCTCTCCTACTACCTGGGCTGGTTCCGGTTCGCCTTCGGCCTCACCTTCCTGCTGGCGGTGCAGAGTGCGTTCTACTCACCGGCCAAGTACGGCTACATCAAGGAGCTGACCGGCAAAGAGAATCTCACCTCCGCCAATGCCGTCGTGCAGGCGGTGACGATCGTGGCCATTCTTTCCGGCATCTTTGTCTTCTCGGTGCTGTTTGAGCAGCGCCTGGCCGGCACCCGCTACAGCGACAGCCAGCAGCTGCTGCAGGCCATCGCGCCGATCGGCTGGGTGCTGGTGGCCTGCGCCGTGCTCGAACTCCTGCTCACCCTGCGACTGACGCCGGTGCAGGCGGAGGCCCCCGAGTTGCAATTCGACTGGCAGCGCTATCGCAGCGGCCACTGCCTGCGGGACAACGTCAGCAAACTGCGGGGCAGCCGTGCCATCTGGCTCTCCATTGTCGGCCTGTCGGTCTTCTGGGGCATCTCCCAAGTGGTACTGGCCGCCTTCCCGGCCCTGGCCAAGGCCTCCCTCGGCCTGGACAACACCGTGGTGATCCAGGGCATCATGGCCTGCACCGGGATCGGCATTATCGTCGGTTCGCTGGTGGCCGGAAAGGCCTCGAAACACTACATCGAAACCGGCCTGATCCCGCTGGGCGCGGCGGGCGTGGTCATCGCCCTGTCATTCATCCCGCAACTGCGCTCGACCGGACTGCTGATCGTGGATTTCCTGTTCCTGGGTGTGTTCGGCGGCCTGTTCATCGTCCCGCTCAATGCCCTGATCCAGTTCCACGCCCGGGATGAGGAGTTGGGTACAGTGCTGGCCGGCAACAACTGGGTGCAGAACCTGGTGATGCTGGGATTTCTCGGCCTGACCGTGCTGTTCTCGATCCAGGGCATGGGCACCCAGGGACTGTTCCATCTGCTGACGCTGACGGCACTACTCGGGGCCATCTACACGACTTATCAACTGCCCCAGTCCCTGGTTCGCTTCGTCATCGCGCGCCTGTTCTCCAGCACCCATCGTATCGAGGTGATCGGTTTCAAAAACCTGCCGGCCCAGGGCGGGGTGCTGCTGCTGGGCAACCACATCAGCTGGCTGGACTGGGCGATGGTGCAGATTGCCTGCCCCAGGCCGGTCCGATTTGTCATGGAACGATCCATCTACCAGCGCTGGTACATTAAGTGGTTCCTGGACCTGTTCGGGGTGGTGCCGATCGCCAGGGGCCAGAGCAAGGAGGCACTGGAAACAATCAATGCACTGCTTCGGGCGGGCGAAGTGGTCTGCCTGTTCCCCGAGGGGGCCATCAGCCGCAACGGTCAACTGGGCGAGTTCAAGCGCGGCTACGAACGCTGCGTCGAGGGGGTGGAGGGGGTCATCCTGCCCTTCTACCTGCGCGGCCTCTGGGGCAGCCGCTTTTCACGCTCCAGCAAAAAACTGCAGGAGCTTCGCAACAGCGGTCTTCGCAGCAACGTCATCGTCGCCTTCGGCAAACCGTTGCCGATGACCACGCCCGCCGACGCGCTCAAGCAGCAGGTGTTCGAGCTCTCCATCGACAGCTGGGAGCAGTACACCCAGGGCTTGGACAGCATCCCGCTGGCCTGGATGCGCAGCGCCAAACGCATGGGCGCGAAAACCTGTCTCAGGGATGCCCAGGGCGGAATGCCGCTGACCGGGCACAAGGTGCTCACCGGGGTAATCGGCTTGTCCAGACTGATCCGCAAACGCAGCCCGGAACAGCATATCGGGCTACTGTTACCCGCCAGCAGTGCCGGCGTGATGACCAACCTGGCCGCGCTGCTCAGGGGCAAGACCGTGATCAACCTGAACTACACCGCCAGCACCGAAGCGATGCTGGCGGCCGTCGAGAAGGCGGAGATCCGCAGCCTCTACACCTCCAGCCGCTTTATCAGGAAACTGCAGCAGCGCGGTATCGATCTCGAGCCGCTGCTGTCACGGGTCGAGGTGCATCATCTGGAAGAGATGAAGGAAGCGATCACCCCTGCAGCCAAGCTGCTGTTGATGACCGCCTCCACGTTGCTGCCGGCCCGCCTGCTGTTCGCCCTGTTCGGCAAGCCGGTGGATATCCGGCAGCCGGCGGCCATTCTCTTTTCCAGCGGCAGCGAGGGTGATCCCAAGGGAGTGGTCCTGAGCCATCACAACATCATGGCCAACATCCGCCAGGTCACCGATGTGCTGGATGCCCGTCACGAGGATATCGTCATGTCCAGCCTGCCGCTGTTTCACGCCTTTGGCCTGACCGTGACCGGCCTGATGCCGATGGTGGAGGGGATACCGGCGATCTGCCATCCCGACCCCACCGACGTACTGACCATTGCCAAGGCGATCGCCCGCCAGCGCGCCACCATCTTCTGCGGCACCTCCACCTTCCTGCGACTGTTCATCCGCAACCGCCACGTCCATCCCCTGATGCTGGAGTCCCTGCGGGTGGTGGTGGCCGGCGCCGAACGACTCAATCCCGAGATCCGCGATGCCTTCAAGCTCAAGTTCAACAAGGAGATTTACGAGGGCTACGGCAGCACCGAAACAACCCCGGTGGCCAGCGTCAATATTCCCGACCGCCTGGACCCGAGGGGCTGGCAGGTTCAGGAAGGAAACCGGCCGGGCACCGTAGGCCTGCCGCTGCCGGGTGGCAGTTTCCGCATCGTCGATCCGGACACCCTGCAACCGCTGCCGGCCGGAGAGGACGGCCTGATCCTGTTTGGCGGCACCCAGGTGATGCTGGGCTATCTCAAGGACGCCGAAAAGACCGCCGAGGTGATTGTCGAGTCGGAGGGCAAGCGCTGGTACAAGACCGGGGACAAGGGGCACCTGGACAGCGATGGCTTCCTCACCATCGTCGACCGCTATTCCCGTTTCGCCAAGATCGGCGGGGAGATGATCAGCCTGGGGGCTATCGAGGGGGCGATCGGCTCCCGCCTGCCCGAGGATACGGAGATCCTGGCCACCGCGGTGCCGGACGAAAAGAAGGGTGAGAAAGTAATCGTGCTGTTCGCCGGCAACATTACCCAGGATGAACTCAAGGCACTGATCAATCAGACCGACCTCAGCCCGCTGATGAAACCGGCCCAACTGGTGGCCGTTGAGACGATTCCCAAGCTGGGCAGCGGGAAAAGCAATTTCAACAAGGCCAGAGAGATCGCGCTGGCGGCGGGGGTAGCATGAAGACCATTGACATCCATACCCACCTGCTCAACCCCAGCGTCAGTTTCCATCGCCTGTATGACAAGATCACCATCCCGCTGTTTGCGCGCAGCCTGGGCGCGGATCCAAAACAGCTGCTGAGACAGCCATACGAGACCTATGTCTCGGCCATGGCGGCATCGATAGAAAACTCGGTCCATGTGGAAAAGAGCTGCCTGTTCGGGGTCGATGTACGCCTGGATGAGCGGGGCCGGGAGATTGATCGCGACCGGACGGTCTGCGCCACGACCGCGGATGTGCTTGCCGTGGCCAGGCGCCACCCGGACCAGTTCATCCCCTTCTTCTCGGTCAATCCACGCCGCCCCGATGCCCTGGAGCTGATCGAACAGCATATCCAGAGTGGCTGCCGGGGGGCCAAATTTCTGCAAAACTACTGGGGCGTGAATCTCAATGACGAGCTTTTTATCCCTTACTACGAAAAGATCAAGGCACACAACATCCCGCTGATCATCCATGTCGGCAGCGAGTACAGCATCGACTCCTTCAGCCAGTACGAGGGGATCGGGATGCTCGACCTGCCCCTGGCCACCGGCGTCACGGTGATTGCCGCGCACATGGGACTGGGACGGCTGAATTACAAACTGCAACTCTGGCGAAATGTGTCAAAAGATCCCCGCTTTTTCGATGCGGACTACTTTCAGCTGCTGGAGAGACTGACAGTGTACCCCAATCTCTATGCGGATATTTCTGCGATCCTGGCCCCCATGCGGGCACGGGCATTAAGACACCTGTCCGAACAGACCGATGTGCATCACAGACTCCTGTTCGGCACCGACTATCCGGTACCCTTTACCGTGCGGTTCAACAGCTACGACCTGCCAAAGCACAGAAGAAAACAGATCAACCAGGTGGACAATCCGTTCGACCGCTATGTCGCTGCGATACGCGACTATTTTCCCCACGACAACCCGATCTACACCAACCACATGAAGCTCATCTGAGGATCCGGCGCGGGCACAACCCGGGGGGGATATCGGCCCCCTGACGCCCCAAGCGCTGGCGGTGGCACCGGGAGCGACGATCCCACCCGGCATCAACCCACGGTCTGCGGCGGGTGCGGCCACGGTTTGACCTTTGTCATGGCTCTACCTGAGGGTGTTCATGAATAATGGACACCATGGACCCCGCCTGCGCAGCCCCCCTCGCCACACTCCCTGGTGCCAAAATCGACACCGATAACCGGGTGCCCGGAAACAGCGGCATCTGGGTCGGCATTTTTTGTGTGCTGGTGGAGTTTCTGCTGCTGTTCATTGTCTACTTCGTGGCCAAGGCCCATCACCCCGAGGCGTTTCAAACTGGACCGGACAAACTGGTCACCCTGGCCGGGGTGACCATCACCATGCTGCTGCTGACCAGCGGCTACTGCATGGTCAAGGCGGTCGAGTCGATACGCCGGGACGCCTCCGGCGCGGCGTTTCGCTGGATCGCGCTGGCGTTTCTGCTCGGCTGCGGCTATCCGCTGGTGAAGTACTTCGAGATCCGCTGGAACATCGCGCACGGCATCGACGGCGAGACCGGTATCTTCTACACCGTCTATTACTACCTCACGCTGAATCACCTGGTGCATGTCTTCTGGGGCCTGCTGGGACTCGCCTGGGTCGCACTGCGGACCAGCCGCGGCAGCTACTCGTCAACCGATTACAGCGGACTGGAAGCGGCGGCGGTCTACTGGCACACCACCGATGTCATCTGGCTGGTGATCTTCCCCTTTTTCTACGTACTGAGGTGAGCATGGGGCATGCGGAGAGAGTCTGGCTGCTGCTGATCGCCCTCACCCTGGCCGGGGCCTGGTTCGCCGAAACCGGGCACGCCGGCTGGCCGCTGACCCTGCTGGTGGCCGGCCTGATCGCGGTCAAGGGGCGGATGGTGATCGACCACTACATGGAGATGACCCGCGCCAACGCCCACATCCGCCACGTGCTCTACGCCTTCGCCACGCTGGTTCCGCTACTGGTCATCTTCACGCATGGCTGGGGCGACCTGCTCCGGCGACTGACAACGCTGAACTGACCCGGAAAGAGGTCGCGTGAAAATGCGCCGCGCGTTCGCCGGATCATCGAGGCACCATCGAACAGCACGCTGAGTAGCTCGGCGATGTTCGAACAGGAGAAACATCCCCGCGGCAGTCACACCGGCCATATGAATGCCGGGCAAACCCGGCCAGGCGGTACTGGTAAATAGAGCTTGATCCAACACAGTTTCAACAACCAGTTTTCCCATGTAACCCAACCCGGCGACAACAATCAGGGGATGCGGGTTATCGCGCCATAGCTGCCAGAACACCAGCGTCAACAGTGTATTGAGTACGCCGGACAGACCGCAATAATAATCCAGATCCGTCACTCCCCACCAAAGCCAGGCATCCAGAAACAGCAAACTGAACAGCATCGCCCGGCAGAGCCGCTTTCTGTCCCGCCGCTCCAGAATGGATGCGCTAAGACCAAGGGCGAGGATGTCCCAGAGGGCATGGGGAACATCGCTGTGCACCAGGTGACCGCTAAGCAGCCGCCACCAATCCCCCTGTAAAATTTCCTCGCGCCCGTACACCAGTGCCTCCGGCGCGGGCCCCGCCAACAGGTACAGCCCTGTCGCCACAAGTGCCAACCCGAACGAGAGCCACGGCAGCCCGTTGCTGCCGTGGCCCGTCGTTGTCCCGGCATTAACCGCCATCAGGCTTCACCCGGTGATTTCGAGCGACGTATATGACCAGCAGTGGCAGGAGGAGCAGGAGGCTCCAGGGGTCCATGGCTCCGCCGCCCCGACTGTGACTGGCCCGCGACTGGGTGTACAGGGGCTGCCGGGTATCCACACGCCGCGACACCACAGGGCGTTGGGCACGTTGTTGCTGTGCCGCCTGCTCATTGGTAAGGCGCTGCTGGTTACGGCGCTCGATGCCCCTGGCCTGAAACTGCTCCTCCCGCAACACCACCATGGAGGTGTAATCGGTCACCAGGTTGTACTCCAGGGCGATATCGGTCGCCGCCTGTTTGATATCGGGCTGCTCACCGAAATTCTCCATTTCGGTCTGCATCTCTTCGATGGCAGCATATGCCCACAACCGTTCGATCTCCGGATTCTCCTTGCCGATGGCCGGAAAGGCAAAGCGCGTCCGGTATATCTTGTCTGTACCGGATATCCGGCCGCTCAGCTCCACCTCGGCATCCCCCTCTCCCCAGTAGTGTCCGAACAGCACCAGTTGCTGTCCCCGATACAGGCTGCCTATCTCCCTGGGTGTGATATCGGCGGTCTTGACGCCCTTGATCTTTAACTCCACACCATGCAACGCCTGGTGCCCGACCTTGCTGACGGCGGTGAGTAACTGACCCACGATATCATCGCTGTTGGAGATGCTGACCGCGAAACCGCCGGAGGCCCTGGTCATGGCCTCGAGCATGGGGCGATTGGCGCTGTTGCCCATGATAAACGTGAACAGCCGGGTGTCTTTTTTCCGGATCAGCTCGATAAATTTACGCTGCGCCGTTTCCCCCACATTGGCAACGCCGTCGGTCACCAGCACGATGGCGCTGGTACGGTCCGCTTCAAGTGAGTTGAGCCCTTTTTTCAGCCCGGCATACAGATCGGTGCCGTTTCCCGGCTGGATACCTGCCACCTGGCTGGCGTAGTGTTGAACGGCTTCCCGGGTGGCGTTGACATATCCCCGGGTCAGCTCATGCGCGGTGTTGTTGAACAGCACGATACGAAACCGGTCTTCGGGACGCAGCTTTGCAAGCGCCCGCTCCACACCGTTCGCCAGCGTCGCGTACTTGCCACTCATTGATCCCGAGATATCCAGTACAAAAACCCAGTCACGCCCCTCGGTTATCGGTTTAAGGTCATCCCCCGGGGTGATGGTCAGCATGTAGGTCCCACGCTGTTTCGGATCCGGCTTATAGGTGACCAGATCGACACTGCCGGGCAGATTGGCCTGATGGCGCCAATAGACCACGAGGTCCTTATCCAGGGTAAACGCCGCACCGGACTGCGGCTGTTGCGGATTGAAGGAGTTGCCCTGGGCACCCTCCTCTTTTCTGGCACCGGCGCTGTTTGCCAATTCAACCAGCCAATCCCCATCGGGCAGCTGCTGGACCTGTGCAGCGGCCTGATTGGGTAAACGCAGGGCATCCACCGGATAGGAAGAGCGCAGCAGCAAGCGGAAACTGAACGCTTCCTCAACCGTTTCGTTGGCCGTCCAGAAGGCCAGTTTCTCTTCATCCACACCGCCCTCCTCGAGGGGGTAGACATATCGGCCAATACCCGTATCCACGACGGCAGGCTGTATATAAACCAGGCGAATACGCGTATCGCCGCCGGCCCGCACCGGCGCCACACTGATGTCGAAGGTCTTGTAGCTCTCCTTCTCGGTAATACCGGCATCGCGCCCGGCCGACTTCTCCTCCTCATAAACCCGACGCGCCGCTTTTTTCTCCAGCACTTCTCCGGAGACGGGTTTGCCATCTATCCACAAAGTGAATTCGGATACCGCGCCATGCTCCGGTACCGGAAAGGAGTAGACCGCCTCCAGATCCTGGGCATGGGGGTTATGGAAAGTCTGCTCCACTGTGGTGACGGCATAGCCGTCCTCGACCACCACGGAAACATGGTGTTCCTTGATTCCCAGTGGAGGCAGACTGCCGTCACTGGGAGAGAGCAGACCGGCTGCAAGCGCCGTGTGTCCCAGTAACAGCAAGGTAAAGGCAATGATTGCACGCTTCCAAGGTATGTATTCAATTAGTCTCATGATCAGGCTCCGTTTAATTAAACTATGTTTAATTTAATCCCGGCAAGAGACCCCTATGGGGCCTCTGGCTTTATTGAACGATGTTCAATTACAGCTTTTAGCACACAATTGAACAATGTTCAATGCTTCGCTAAACTGACGCCATCCTTTCCCAGACCAGGTACGAAATATGGGCCGCCGCAGCGATCACAGCCGTGAAGAGATACGCCAACTGGCGCTGGGCGCCGCCGAGGCCATTGTTGCCGAGGGTGGTTTCAAGGCGTTGACCGCACGCAAGGTTGCCGCCGCAATTGGCTACACCGTGGGGACCCTTTATCTGGTATTCGAGAACCTTGATGACCTGGTATTTCAGCTCAACGGCCGGACCCTGGATCAACTCTATCAACGCATGCTGGATGAAAAGCGCCATAGCTATTCAGGCAAGAAGGCGTTGTATGCCCTGGCGACCGCCTACATCGATTACGCGGAAGCGGAATCCCCGCGCTGGAACATGTTGCTTGAATATGTGGCTGGCAAGGATGAGGTGATGCCGGATTGGTACCTGGAGAAGCTGGGCCAGGTATTTGGCCTGGTCGAAGAGACGCTGGCATCGACGGTTGGCAACCAGGACGACAAAACCATCAGCCAGGCGGCGAGGGTTTTATGGGCGAGTGTGCACGGCATCTGCATTTTGAAGATCCGCCAGCGGCTCGATCTGGCCGGAGGGCAGAGTACCGGGGAGATGGCCTGCATGCTGATCGACAACTTTGTCGAAGGTATGAGTCGATAGAAATTTCGAAAGGGAAAGCGGCTACGCTGTCGAACCTGGCTTGTTTGAAGTCACAGGTTCGAATGCGCTATCTGAAAACGAAAAACCCGGACGCGAGGTCCGGGCTTCGTTACCAATTGGTGGGCCATGTAGGATTCGAACCTACGACCAATGGATTAAGAGTCCATAATATTACCAATACTATCAATAGTAAAGGCAATGCATTCCCAGTGTGTGTGCAATTATTTGGCTTTCGCACATGATATGCCTTTATCTTTTTTCCTGTAGGCACGCTGGGCGAGTGTTAGCCTGCACCGGTCAGAGCAGGCGCTTTTGGTCTTGCGGATCTTATGAAAAACCTGCCGGCAGGTGTCTAATGCACATACGCCGATGTATTCCTGTGAGTCCAGGATGGCAGGTGCCAGCCATTTCCACGGACTGGGGTTGGTCCTTATGAGCTTGTTATCATGTACCCATAAATCACTGCCGTCTGGGATTTCCCATCCCCTACCATTCTCTCGGATATACCGAAGCCTAAATTCTTTTAGGCTGAATTTGAAATGTTGGTCGAATCTATTGGGATCGGCCTCATTGAGTTCCATCCATTCCTCGGTTTCTCGTCGAGCAGACCCCTTGACGAGATCTTTCGTTTTTTGTTGGTAGTTTTTGCTCTTAGCACGATTCAAATACTTAACTAAATCTACTATTTGTTGAACGACTTCCGTTTTTACAAAGACTCTAAATTCGGCATTCCCAACAGTTATTACAGAACTGGGAAAAATTGATTTAGATTTTTTGCCTGCAGCCAACTCCACTATTAATTTTGCGCGATCGCGTCTGATTATCTCGCGGCGGCGAGAGTTTGAGGCGCTCAGAGATACAGAGCGCATAATGATTTCATCGTCGATTTTCAAAAGTTCGGCACGTAGATCAAACGGTCCTCTTTCCTCTTTTTCGGTTTCAATTTGAAACCGATTTTCCATCATTTCCTGTAAAAAATCTTGGCGATTCCGGCTCATTTTTGGATCCATGTCAACGATTATTGTAAGCGTATGCGGTAACTGCCCCATATAAAAGTAATTCATTACCTTTTGCCGATTATGCACAATGTTGCTCAGGACATCAACGGAGCACATACAAATGAACGTAAATGAACAACGTCAGCAACATCCTCAATCATGGGCGAGGCGGGTTGCAGAGCTGGAGGGTCAGCTGGTTGAGCGGTACGCGCCGATCCTCAGGATTGAGGATGTTGCTGACGTGCTGGCCATCAGCCGCCGAGCTGCACAGGTTGCTGACCAGCGTGGCGCACTCCCCATAAAAATGAAAAAAATTCCCAATCGCCGAGACAAAATTGTTTCCGCCCGGCTGGTCGCAGAATACCTGGTCAGTCTCGAAAAAACAGTCTGACCTAGCAGTGAACGGTAAATCAATGCTCCCACGTCATCGCCAGTTGATCGGGGACGCCCTGGAGATCGAGCAGGAGGAAGCGAGGGCGGCCGGCGCGCTTGGGTACATGGCCCGCACGCTGGCACAGGCCACTTTGCCCCATACAGACCCGAAGTTACCTGCCGGCACGATCTACAGCCGCGACACAGGCCGCCTTACGCTGTCAGTCGCGCCGACCAGTCGCCGGCATGGCATCCCCTACGGGTCGATTCCCCGCGTGATTTTGGCGTGGATCTGCAGCGAGGCAGTGAAAACGAAGGAGCGCACGCTATCTTTGGGACACTCGCAAAGCGACTTTCTGGAACGCATCAAGTTGCACAATAACGGCCGCGACATTACTCGCTTCCGTGATCAGGCCTTGCGCCTGTTCAAGGCGGTTATTTCCGTAGAATACACCGACGGTCGCGACGGCGACCTATCGGCCCGCTTGCTCATTTCCGAGTCGGCGCATGTGTTCTGGCACCCCAGGACCAGTGGGCAGCGCGGCCTTTGGGAGAGTTCGCTGGAGCTGTCCGAGGGTTTCTTTAGGGAGGTCATGGCCGCGCCCGTGCCGATTGATATACGCGTGTTCCACGCATTGAGCAAGTCGCCCTTGGCGATGGACGTTTACACATGGCTGACCTATCGGATGTTCGTTTTGCGCCGGTCTGGCCGCACGTCTGCCTTTGTGCCGTGGGCCGGTCTGAAATCCCAGTTTGGGGCTGGCTATCCGGGCACCGATCAGGGCTTTCGTGACTTCAAGAAGCGTTTCCGTTTGCGCCTGAAAGAAGTCTTGTTGTTTTACCCGGCAGCACAGGGCCACATTCAGGAAACGCCCGTGGGGCTGGCCTTGACGCCTTGCAAGCTGCACATTTCCCACACCAACGGGGCCAAGCTGTCGAATCTGCCCAAGGCCAAGGCTTGATTGGCTCACCCCGGCGCGGCCGGGGCCGGAGCCGGGCTTGTGGAAAACCTTGTGGGTATCAGGAGTTATCCACGTGTAATCTGTCCCGCGACCAAAAAGCCCACCACCCAAGGGACTGCGGCCGATTCTGGAAAATCTCCACGTGTAATCTGTCCCGCCTTGACGTGTAATCTGTCCCGCCTTGACGTGTAATCTGTCCCGCGCCCAACTTTTCCACAGCTAGCAAACCCGCGCCACGCCTAGCTTTGCGGGGTTGTCCACCGCTCCTACAAGTAGCTTGCTACAAATAGTCTTTTTCAAATATTTAAAAACAAGTAGCTAGGAGGCCCAAAACGGTGGAAAACTCTCCATCGGCCACCAGATCCAGGTGGAATCATGCTGAGAACACCACGGCAATGCGGCCCGCCGAGGTGTTGCGGCGAGCTGGGCCGACGACGATCTGCACGTCCCGGCCGAGCCGCGCCAGGCAATCGAGCATCTTGGCTTCGCTGATTCCCCGGAACTGACCGCGCAGCATCTTGGAGAGCTTGGGTTGTGACAGCCCGAGCACATCGGCGGCTTTCTGCTGGGTCCACTTCCGGGCCTTGATGATCTCAGCGATCTTGGTGGCGAGCTGGGCCTTGACCAGCATTTCGTCGGCGTCTTCATGGCCAAGGTCGGCGTAGACGTTCCCGGTGCTTTGTTCAAACTTAATCATTTCCGTTCTCCTTTGGCGTGCGATTCCGCCGCCTTCAGCCGCTCGCGTATCAAGTCCAGATCGGGCTTTGGCGTGGCAATGCCTCGCGTGCTTTTCTTCTGGAAGCAGTGGAGGACATACACAGCGTCGGAGAGCCGCACCGTGTACACGGCCCGGTACGTGCTGCCGGCGTCGTCCTCGACCACTTCCAACACCCCAGCTGACCCGAAGCCCTTGAGCGGTTTTGCCTGCAGGTGCTTTTTGCCGGTTTGCGCCAGGTGCAAGGCGTACCCAAAGGTGTCCTGCACATCGTCCGGCATCGACTTGAGGTCTTTCTTGGCAGAGCCGACCCAGACCAGCGCTTTGTTTTTTTGTTCCATACTGCAATTATACCTATATGGGCATAATCCGCAAGTTTGCGGCTAAAGGCGTAGTGAGAGCAAGAGCAAGAGCAAGAGCAAGAGCAAGAGCAAGAGCAAGAGCAAGAGCAAGAGCAAGAGCAAGAGCAAGAGCAAGAGGACCACACCCGACCCACCAAGGGTGTCCCGACGGCTGCGCCGACGGGGAGAGCAACAGAGACCGCAGACATTCCGAGCCTATTCGGTGCATACCCAATGCACCACGCGCCACCCTGGCGCGTGGCTATGCGCCCCCCATGCGAGGTGTTCGCGCAGTTTGAGCGAGATTCAGCCGCCTAGGCGCGAGGTCTGCGCGGCTGGTTTTGCTGATCTAGATCAATAACCCTCGTTTTTTTCCGCCTCCGTTTGTTGTTCGTAGTGCATCACAGTTGCCTATTGTTGTTCTCTGTAGTGTGTTGTGAAGTGTTGTAACTATTTGATTTTCAATAGTTTTAGTGGATTTGCAGTGTATACTGGGCACACATCATGACAACAACCAGTGGAGCACACCTGATGAACGTAACACCAACACCTGCCGAGGCCCACAAACTTGCTGCCAACGTGCCAGGAAATCGGGGATGCGCTCGCTGTCATGTTCACCCTTGTGCTGGAGTGCCCGAGGAACCATGGAAAATCCAGGGAGAAGGTTCAGGTGATCCTGGAATGCCTTGACATCGCCGGCAGCGTGTGCACTGCCGCTGGTCTGTCCCCCCTACACTGATGGCCATTATTGACTGATGAGGGGCGCCCCGGGTTTTGAATCGGGGCCACTCAACAACCGGAGGAAAACGAGATGAATATTATTTTTGTGCATGGAGAAAAAGGTGGAGTCGGCAAATCAATGAGCGCCATGGCTCTCATCGAGCACTGCCGTGGGCTGGGCCTCAATCCATTCCTGATCGAAGGCGACACGGGCATCCCCGACGTGGCCTCCCGGTACAGAGGCGTGATCGATGGTGTCCAGATCCCATTGAGCCGCCCGGACCTCTCCGAGGAGGCCATCGGGGAGCTCCTGGAGCTCCTTGAATCGAATCTAGACGACCTAGCCGGCCGGCCGGTTGTGGTCAACCTCCCCGCTGGCGCGGCGTCCACGGTCGATCGATCAGCCGCGATGATCCGGGCGGTGTGCGATGCAGCAGGCTGGGAGGTGGTCACCCTTTACCTCCTAGGCGCAGGCATCGAATCCTCGACGTCTGCCATTGAATCCCTGAGCGCCGGGCTGGCCGGAGTCTCAGACCGCAAAATCGCGTTGCGCAATCTGGCATTTGGCGATCCCAATCGGTGGCCCTGGACCAGGGATGGCCACCAGGAAGCATGGATATCAGCTGGAGGCCAAGCCCTTGATTTCGCCGAACTCACCGGGCGGACAGTTGAAAAAATCCGGGGCAGCGGCCCTCTAGGGCCGCTGATCTCCGGCGAGGAACCGGGGCTGTTCCTCGTTGATCGCTCGATCCTGCATCGCTGGCTCTCCGCGTTCGAGCCAATCATTGAGGCTGCCGGGCTGGTGGGTAGAGGTGGTGACGATGAGTAGCCGATCGATCAACGAGGAGCTCAAACGGCTGATCGAGTCCGCCACCACAGGCGCAACTGCGGGCGGCCCGAGAATCACCAAAACTCGGATGATCCTGAACCATCTGGATCAGATCGAGGAGGCGCTGCAGCGCGGTATCGGCCGGGCTGCGTTGGCACAGGTGTTTGGTTGGTCACTCGGCGAATTCGACTCCGGCCTGTATCGCGCGCGACGAATGCACCGCGCCGGCGGCGACCAACGGTTGAAGGCGGATCCCCCCACCGCCGAGACGCCCGCCGAGACGCAAGGCAACAAAACCACCAATAGCCCCACCCCCACCAATTCATTGAGGAAACCATTGTGACCGAATCTGTGAATGAATCAGCCCAGGACGTTGTGTTGTCCAATTTCCCTCCCGAGCGCCGCGAGACACTGCTCCGCTGGGCTAGCACTCACCAGGTTCACCCCGACGATCCCATCTGGTCACTGGTGGACCAGGCGGGCCTGCTCCACGAATGGCAGCTGGAATCCGTCCGTGAACTGGAGACCGCCCAGCGGTCGGCCACCGCCCGGATTCATCAGACCAGCCTGGCGGCCACCCGCTCGCTCCGACAAGCCGCCCTGGTGGCCCGTGAGGAGGTGCCCGAGGGCCTGGGAGATGAGGTGCGCCAGCTGATGGCGGACGAGACTCGGCGGGCGCTATCGCGGGCCAGCCGGGGCACCTGGCTACACAAAATTGCCCACTGGGTGGGCCCTGCCCTGCTGGGGCTGATGGTGGCCTCCGGCACGGCCGCCTGGCTGGTCCACAACCAACCCAGCCGCGAAGACCTGAACCTGGCCCAGGGCCTTAAAAAAGCTTGGCCGCGCCTGCCGGCCAGCGCCCAGCAGGTCATCAGAGAGGCCCTGAAATGAATAAATTTGAGCCCCCCGCAGACATGCGCCGCCCGTCGCCCGAGCGGCGGAAATACCTCGCTCGCCACCGGCTCTCCTCCCTGCTGAAACATTGGGAATTCACCACCAATAAGCGGTTGCAGACGCAACTATTACGCCGGGGGATCGACCCCGCGCCGCACGTGGCCAACTTGACCAGATGGCCATACCTGCAGGAGGGCGAATCATGAGCATCACCCGCGCCACCATTGCCCGAGACACCCCAACCCCAGACATGGGCCTCACCCTGCTGGTCAGCCTGCTGGCCAGCGTGGCCACGTTGGCTGGGGCCTGGGCCGCCTACCTGAAATATTGGCTGACTCTCCCAGTTTGGCCGGTAACCAAAAATCTGTTTATCGCCATCCCGGACCTGGCGTTCCAGGGCCATACCCTGCCCCCCTCGATCATCCAGGGCCTAATCATCACCCTGGTGGCCACCCTGCTGGTGGTCATCGTGGTGGCCCGCTGGATGATCCGGATCACCACGTCGCCGGCGGAGGTCCAGCTGGCTGGACGGACAATCTCAGACAGCCCCCGCGAGGCCCTGTGGGAGGCCCGCGCAGAGGTCAAAATCCACGGCCGAGGCCTGGATATTTTCCCCGGCATCCCGCTCAGCATGGAGCGTGAAACCCGTCATTTTTTGGTCTTGGGCGCACCGGGTGGCGGTAAAAGTACCATCATCCGCCCGCTGATCGACCAAGCGCGAGCAAGAGGCGACAAGAGTATCATTTTCGATAACAAGAGTGACGTGACTAAAGCGTTGGATTTTGATTCTGAAGCCGGAGGCACTGCCATTCTGGTGGCCCCCTGGGACAAACGCGGGGCAGCCTGGGACGTGGCCAGGGACGTACAAAACAAAGCGGACTCGCGGGAATTTGCGGCCGCCCTGATTGCTGAGGGCAAAGACCCGATGTGGTCGAATGCCGCGCGGCAGGTGCTAGTCGCCATGGTGCGCAAATGCCAGGTTGAAAATCCTGGTCGATGGGGTTTTCTGGACTTGGCTTCGGCGGCTGCCAGCGGTGGGCCTGGTCTTAAAAAAGCGGTCCAGCAATACAACCCCGAAGCCTCGGCGATTCTGGAGGACGTGGCCAGCAAAACAACTCAGTCAGTTTTAACTAACCTTATTTCATTCATGGCCCCGATCTTCGATTTGGCCGACGCCTGGGGACGTTGTCAGCCACCAACAAAATTCTCAATTCGCGATTGGCTGCAGGACGATTACAAGGGACCCAGTACCATTATCCTGCAGGGTAACCAGCGGTTTTCGCAGCTTCAAAAGGGTGTTTCCCAAGCACTGATTAATGCGTTCAGTCGCGAGATGAACTCCCCGGCGATAACGGACGTGAGGCCCGACGAGCGGCGCGTGTGGATGTTCCTCGATGAGTTTATACAGCTTTCCAAGTTGGATAACTTCAGCCAGTTCCTGGAGGTCGGGCGATCCAAGGGTATCCGAATTGTGATTGGTGCACAGGATCTGGCACAGATCAAAAGCCTCTACGGCGCCGACACAATGGAGACCTGGGCCAGCATGGTGGGTTCGTACATCATCACCCGTACGCAAGGCGTGGAAACACCTCAGTGGATATCAGATCTCATTGGCACCAAGGTTTTCAAAAAATACGCACCCAGCTACTCCGCCCCGGTCTATTCCTTGTATTCAACAGAGTCCCCCAGCCGCACGGATCAATACCAACGACACGAGGAACCTGTGATCCGCCCGGATGAAATCGCGTCCAGCTTGAAGGCGACAAAAAAGGGCGTGATCGCCCTCTGGCTGCCGGGAGGCGAAACTGTTTATCGATTGATATGGCCACATCTCACCAGTGAACAGAAAAGCGAGCTACGCCCCGCGCAGATCCCCGCCCGTTGGACCGCCCCGGATTATCCATCGGCCAGGGATCAAGCCCTGGCAGGGGCCCAGGCCGCCCTCCCCGAACCTAAACCAACCCCTGCGCCCCAAACAAAAACAAAACAGCTACCAGAGGAGCGGCGGACCACCATCGAGCTGAAAATTCGGTCGCGAGCGCAGCAGGTTGAGCAGGGGGGAAAATTCGGTGAACTGGCAAAGGAAATCGGAGAGGAAGCGATCGAGCACAAAGCCCTGGATCTGCTGTCGGTGCCCGAGATCCCCATCCTGGACCCCGGCCTGGGATCGATAAAAATCGCCCTGGCAGCGCTAGATTTAATCTGTGCAGACACTCCCCCGGTCGAGGTGAGGGTCCTGGGGGTAGATGAGCGAGTGGTCTCCAAAAAGAAAAAACGCAAATTTTTACAGATGCAACTGTCATCCGAGGCTGAG
>NZ_JAQGEI010000030.1 GCF_029017505.1 Sedimenticola hydrogenitrophicus | reverse complement strand
GGCCCTATGCCAATCTTGAACAGCTCAAAAATGGTGATCGACATTGCTAATCTCCAGACGCGTCGTCTCACGTTCCACTGTAGCTTCTATAGCTTAGACGATTTGTTCGATTGATTAGTGCCGGGCCGGCCTATCAGCCGGTCGTGCCGGAGAGGGCGATCAGTTTGCCGACATCACGGGTCTCTATCAGATCAATACCCTGCCTCATCCAGTGAACCGCCTGATCCGGATCGGTGATGTCATAGAGCATCCAGCGCCAGGGGCCGGCGGCCGGCAGATCATGCTGGGGTAGTTTGGTGTGATTGCAGATCAGGTATTGAGGATTCAGTTCCAATGCCTGGGTGATGCTTGACGGGTCATAGTTGCGCAGTACCCAACCCGTGGCCAGATCGCTGTGCTGCTTCGCATATCGGAGCGCGTCGATACTGAACGATATCAGCACGCACTGCGCCTTGAAACGATCGAGTACAGGCAGCAGTGATTGCATGACTGGTTCCAATCCCCAATGATCGAGGCTCTCCGCCTTGATCTCCACCATGGTACGTACCAGCGGGTAGCGACTGAGTCGGGTCAGCGCCTCTTCAAGCGGGCAGATGGGTTCCGGCCTGAATGTTTCGCCCAGGCGTTCAGGTTCGTGGATGCTGATGTGGCTCAGCTGTGACTCGGTGATATCAAAAAGCGCGAGTGGCGCGTTGGCGGTACGTTGGAAATCCGCATCGTGCAGCAGGAAGAACTGTCCCGGTTTATACATCTGGATGTCAAACTCTATCCACACGGCGCCACTCTCAATGGCGGCTTGTATCCCACGCCAGCTGTTCTCGGGATACAGCTCCATATAGCCCCGGTGCGCCACCAGGCGCGTGGAATAATTGTTCATTCGTAACTACTCACCCGGCCTGCGAGCGATTGGCCTGGCTTGTTGGCCGATCTTGATGGCGCCTCGAAACAAGGCATCGTGTGAGGCTGGCAAGGCTGGCCAATCACCCCGTGAGTAGTTACGTTCATTCAACCGCCTCTTGTTTTCGGGAATCGCTCGATTGACGACTCCCGCTGCTCGGGCTTGGGTGGCCGTAGTAGTAACCCTGGGCATAATTTATGCCGTAGGTCTGGAGCAGCAGGTTGGTCTCTTCATCCTCCACCATCTCCGCAATGGTTTTTATGCCGAACTGATTGGCGATGCTGGCGATATGTTCGACCATGATCCGGTCACGGCGATCCACGGCAATCTGCCGGACAAAGCTGCCTTCAATCTTGACATAGTCGACGGCGAGATATTTCAGGTAGAGAAAGGAGGAGAAGCCACTGCCAAAGTCATCCAGGGCAAATTCTATCCCCAGACCGTGCAGTTCATCGATCAGGTGACTCAACTCGGATATTCTTGGAAGTGCCTCGCGTTCAGTAATCTCAAATACGATCCGGTTGAGCTGAATTCTCATTTCCGTGGCAAATCCAACCATCTCCCGAATGGTTTCCTCGTTGGCCAGGGTGCGGGAGCCGAGATTGAAAAAGAGCTTGGTCTCTTCCAATGGGTGGTCGGCCAAGTACTCAATCCCCTTCTTGAAGACATCCGTGTCCAGTTCGACCATCAGTCCCAACTCCTCGGCGGCATGTATGAACTCGTTTGCGGCGATATACTGGCCGTCATCCTCAATACGCGCGAGGACTTCATAGGCATACAGGCCACCCGGTATTCTGACAATCGGCTGCAGGAAGGCCGCGACCCGATTCTCCTCCAGCGCCAGACGTAGAAATTCCCCCTTTTTGAAGATCTCCATTTCCGCGCCGCTTTCGTCATCGCCCAATATTGCCACGCAGTTTTTGCCGCTATGTTTGGCTTTATACATCGCCACGTCCATGGCAATGTTGAGGTTCTCGACACCGTCGCCATTCCGCGGATAGCTGACTACACCGAAACTGCCGCTGATCCTGATTTTGCAGTCGGGTAACTCCAGGGCGGAATTGGCCAGAATATGCCGCAGTTTTTCCGCGGAGGAGAGACCGCTCTCAAAATCCGCTTCCGGTATAATAATGGCAAATTCATCGCCCCCGATACGCGCGGTGACATCGGTCCTTCGCGTCTGTTCCCGCAAGAGCAAGGCCAGTTTCTGCAAGGCCATATCGCCGATCTGATGTCCATAGGTATCATTGATATGCTTGAAATTATCCAGGTCGATCATGATCAGGCAGAAACTGCGGTTATGCCGGGTGGCGCGGTCCACCTCATACTCCAGAAACTGTTCGAACCTCCGCCTGTTGTAGAGTCCGGTCAACGGGTCACGAACAGAAAGCTCCTCCAGTCGATACTGGAAATCCTGCAGGGTCACCAGCATGCGGTTGAAATAATCCGTCAGATAATGCACCTCACGAATCCAGCCCCCGTGTTTGACCCGCTTTGAGAGATCGGCATTGTTGGTGATCTCCCCCATGACCGTGGCCAGACCGATGATGGGTTTCACCACGAATGTCCTGAGTTTGAAGAACAGGCCGGCAAACAGCAGCGCCATGATCAGGATAAAGTATCCGAGCATGATATTGATGATCAGGGAGAGAGATACTTTCAGGTTCTCGATGGGATAGCGAATATCGATGACCCCGTTCACATCACCTGGCCGCGCCTCCTCATGGCAGCGGGTACACTCTTTGCTGACAACAACCGGGTAGATAAACCGGATGTCGGATTCGCTGGCCCTGAGAATCTCCTTACCGCTGTCGAGCGCCTGCTGGATCAGCGGATCAGACTCGCGTATGGCCGCCTCGCCGGGTATGTCGCCGAACTCCTGTATCACCGGACTACCGCGATAGGCCATGATCTCCATCCGGGGAGCGGCCTTGTTCAGTCTGTCGATAGTCGCCAGTATCTCTTTTTTGTTCCAGCCATCACTCATTACCGAGTAAAGACTCTGAAAGATCAATTCCGCCGTCTGCCGCGCATCCTCACGCGAGAGGTCTTCAATGGCCTTCTGTTTGATGTTCGCGGAGATGAGCAGGATGACGATGAGGGAGATGGCCAGGTATCCGACCGATAACAGCAGGATAAAGCGCAGAAGGGGCATTCCCTTGAAACGATTTTTTATACTATCTGGCATATTTCCATTCGCCTTATAGCCACCGCTTTGAAGATTGTTATTTAGCTGATTATAGTGAATTGGGGTCACTAAACCACCAGAAGTATGGGCAAATCGGCCTGATGTTGCCTTGGTAATGATGCGGCAAACAGTGATCGGATACCAGCGTTTGAATCTGGACAGTTAGCTGTCGCGACTGTCGCCCCAGGGGGGGGGCTTTGTATGTAGCCTGGATGGAGCTCGCTCCATGGCGGCTTAACAGGCGCACAGCCCCCCTGCGGGCGAAATCCAGGGCGGCGTTGTACTTGGGCGCACTCTGGGTTACGCCGCCGTGGGGACAAGTGGATTATCCTGTAGAGGGCATAGCGGCTTCTTCCAGGCTACGGTGCTGGAAGTGTGTGCAATATGAGGTGGAGACGATAAAAACCATAAGCATTGAGTGGTGTAATTTGACGGGGCCCAGGTACAATCGCCTTAATTCTTTACTATATTACTAGGTAATTATGGAGTGTATAACATGAGTGTAGAGATCCCGCAGCGTGATGGTGATGGTTATCTGGTTGACATGAACAGCTGGACACCCGAGGTCGGCAGGGCGATGGCCGATGCGGATGGCGTGGTACTCGACGACGAGAAATGGGGCCAGATTTTAAAGGCCCGCGAGTATTATGAAGAACATGCGGTGGTACCGCCGATCCGAAAGTTCGCCAAGTATCTGGACGCACCTTCCAAGGAGATGTTCAATCTCTGGCTGACCGGGCCCATGAAACCGATAACCAAATATGGTGGTCTGCCAAAGCCGACAGGTTGTGTATAATCGGCATTGACTGGAGTCTGGATCAGAGGTGGCAGGCGTTCATGACGTACCCCGAAACAGGAAAAAAAGCACCGGCATTCAGCCTGCCGGACCAGAACCGGAATACGGTTAGCCTGGCAGACTACCTAGGCAAGAATGTGGTTGTCTATTTCTATCCCAAGGCGTCGACACCGGGCTGTACCGTGCAGGCTTGCGGTATTCGTGACTACAAGCGTGTATTCGAAAAATTAAACACTGTTGTGCTTGGGATCAGTCCGGATGCGCCACAGCGGCTGATCAATTTTACCGAGAAGCAGGACCTCAATTTCACCCTGCTGGCCGATGAGGATCATGCGGTTGCGGAAGCCTATGGTGTATGGGGAGAGAAGAAATTCATGGGCAGGGTGTTTGACGGTATCCATCGGACAACCTTTATTGTCGACGCCGACGGCATACTGCGACAGGTCATGGATAAGGTTAAAACCAAGACCCACCACGAAGATGTGGCTCGATATATCGAGGAAAATCTGTAATATTTTTTACCGGGATGGCGGTTTACCGACTGTTTCCATGCTGTTGGCCGGCTCGGTCGTCAAGTGAGATGCCATGAGTACTTTGAAAGTTTATGCATACGCCAATTGCGGAACCTGTAGAAAAGCAAAAAAATACCTGACAGAGCACAGTATCGAATTTACCGAAATTCCCATTCGCGAACACCCTCCCACCGAGTTGGAACTCAAGGCAATGCTGGATGCCTGCAACGGCCAGGTCACCCGACTTTTCAATACATCCGGTCAGGACTATCGTCAGGGAGGTTTTAAGGAGAAGCTCAAGACCCTGTCTGATGCACAGGCGATCTCGGCGCTGGCCGCAAATGGCAATCTGATTAAAAGGCCCTTTGTTATTTCCGACAGGGTTGCCGTCGTCGGCTTTAACCAGGACCTGTGGGATAACCTTTTCTAACTCAGCTTCGGAATTCGCGGTACTTGTAGGGTGGATAAGCTTGCGCATCCACCGCCACCTGATCAGGGTGGATGCGCTGATGCTTATCCACCCTACAAATTTAGCGATTCGGGCTTTGTGAAATGAACTCCGAAACTTGAGTTCCAAGATCCAGTAGCCGTAGCCCATGAAGCCGCTACCACCCAACAGGATGAGCCGTATGTACCCACGGCGGCGGAATCCGGGATGACAATCGAATAATTAGAGAACGCAGGAAGACCCGTATCGATGAAACACTATTGGCTGATGAAAAGTGAACCGGATGCTTATTCGATCGATGATTTAAAGCGGGATCGAACAGAGCACTGGGATGGCATCAGGAACTATCAGGCCCGCAACTTCATGATGCAGGAGATGAAGTCGGGTGATGAAGTTCTGTTTTACCATTCAAGTTGCAAGGTTCCGGGTGTTGCTGGAGTGGCCCGTGTGTGCAAGGAGGCGTATCCGGACTTTACGGCTTGGAACCCCGACTCGAAATATTACGACCCGAAATCGACCTCGGAAAAACCGCGCTGGTTTATGGTGGACGTGGAGTATGTAAGTAAATTTTCCGAGGTGATTTCACTCAGTCAGATCAGGCAAACACCCGCACTTGAAGGCATGCGACTTCTGCAGAAAGGGAACAGGCTCTCGATTATGCCGGTCGGTGCGGAGGAATTTCGCACAATCTGCAAACTCGCGGGCTATGTTCCTGATGTCGCCAAATCCTTGAGCAGGTAGTTGCTGTAGGCCTTCAGTACTTTTTTCTGTGCTTCGGTTCGAGGTGGATTGGCTTGGGCCATTTTTCTGTTGTACCAACCTGAAATACCGGGCGGAAGCATGGTGCGGGCTTTTCTCATGTCGGAATCATCCTGTGGTGATTTATGAATAATCCTTATCAATCGAAACCTTCCAAGGCTCCTGATATAAGCATAGTTTGCCGCAGACTGAACACAATACCGCGCTGGTAATGGGCAACATTGGTTAATTGATATATTACTTTAATAAAAATACTTAACTGTATGAATTAAATGGTGCAATTCTTGTTATTTATCAGTGAATGATTCCACTGGGCTATGGCCCATTCCCAGAACTCGGCGACAGTGCCCGGGGTTTCGGGCGGGAGCGGCTGGTTGAGGAACTTCAGGGCGGCAAGTAACGCTACCACCGGAGCGGCGGCATTGATCGGGTCGGAGCGATGTTGTTTGCTCAGTTTTCTGCCGCTTTTATCGGTGACCAGCGGCAGGTGCTTGTAACTCGGTGTGGACAGCCCCAGCAGCCGCTGTAGATAGATCTGGCGCGGAGTCGAGGTCAGCAGATCGGCCCCACGCACTACATCGGTGATGTCCTGGTAAGCGTCATCCACCACCACGGCAAGTTGGTAAGCGAAGTGCCCGTCCGCGCGTTTGATTATGAAGTCGCCAATCTCCCGGACGATGTTCTGACTCAGGGTTCCCCGTATCCCGTCGGTGAAAGCGACTGTCTGATCATGGGTGATCAGGCGCAGTGCATGCCGCCTTCCGCTTCCCTTGACTGTCGGTGGTTTCACCCGGGTTCGGCAGGTGCCGGGGTAAATAATTCCTTCTGAGCCAACTCGTCCCCGCTCCTGGATCTCGCTGCGGCTGCAGCAGCATTCGTAGAGCAGCGCCTTATTCCTTAAATCGCTGATGGCGTCCTGGTAGGCCGCATGGCGCGTACTTTGATAGAGTACCGGTTCGTCCCATTCGAAACCCAACGATTCCAAGGTCCTGAGGATTCTCCCCGATGCCCCGGTAACCTCGCGGGGTGGGTCAATATTCTCTATTCTGATCACCCACTTACCTTGCCTGTTTCTTGCGTCAAGATAACTGCCCATGGCGGCCACCAGGGAACCGAAATGGAGGGGGCCGGAGGGTGAGGGTGCAAAACGTCCGCGGTAATTCATAAGCGCTGTCAAAGGTGTAATCGTTTACATCTGTGTGTGGTTCGCGTCCCCGGACGGACCCGCTTCCACACCACCGCGGTATCCCTACCTTATGTCCAGAGCCGCTCCCGGCATCCGGCTTGTCGCCGTAGGGGCAGGCCCCTGTGCCTGCCCGTTCCCCGGGCAACCACGGGGGGTTGCCCCTACACCAATCCTTGGACCCGCGCCGTAGGGGCAGGCCCCTGTGCCTGCCCGTTCCCCGGGCAACCACGGGGGGTTGCCCCTACGCCAATCCATGGCCCCGCGGTGTAGGGGGCAGGCCCCTGTGCCTGCCCATTTCCCGGGCAACCACGGGGGGTTGCCCCTACACCAATCCTTGTTCTCCGCGGTGTAAGACCATCCCTGGACAAAAAAGCCGGCTAGATGCCGGCTTTAAGTTTAACACGTGTGGTGCGGATGGAGCTTCAGCTCATCTGCTTCTCCCTGATCTCGTCCAGGGTCTTGCAGTCGATACAGAGTGAGGCGGTAGGCCGCGCCTCCAGCCGGCGAATCCCGATCTCCACACCGCAGGCCTCACAATAACCATAGTCGTGACCATCAATAAGATTTAATGTCTCTTCTATCTTTTTGATCAGCTTCCGCTCGCGGTCACGGGTGCGCAGCTCAAGGCTGAACTCCGATTCCTGGGTGGCTCGGTCGTTGGGGTCGGGGAAGTTGGCGGCATCATCCTTCATGTGATGCACTGTCCGGTCGACTTCCTCCATCAACTCCTGCTTCCATGCCTTTAGGATGGCCCGGAAATGCTCCTCCATTGCCTCGCTCATGTACTCCTCGCCCTTTTTCTCTTTATAAGGCTTGAAGCCGAAAGGGCCGGTAAGGTCATTCTCTGGCTTTTTCTTTGCGGTCATTCAATGACTCCTGGAAAACCACTCTAACGAAGTCGGCTATGATAACCAGAATCTTCTGTTGCGGGCAACAATTGTCAGATACCCCCACGATTGGTCCGTGTTGCGGCCCCGCCAGTCAGGTAAAATGGATTTTTTCCCAACCTGTCAGCCGGGCCGGCAGGGTATAGTTATTAGTAGTTAAAAGAGTAGGTTATGTCAAATTTACAAGCACTGTTGTGGGACGTGGACGGCACCCTTGCCGATACCGAACGGGACGGCCATCGGGTGGCATTCAATACCGCCTTTTCCCAGGCGGGTCTGGAGTGGCATTGGGATGCGCGGCTGTACGGTCAACTGCTCAATGTGACCGGCGGCAAGGAGCGTATCCGCTACTACCTGGAGCGGTTCAATCCGGGTTGGGAACGCCCGGCCGATCTGGACCGGTTTATAGCCGAACTGCATCGTCGCAAGAGTGAGATTTTCGTTACCCTGATGGAGGAGGGGCTGATACCGCCGAGAAATGGGGTGATCAGACTGATCGATGAGGCGGCGGAAGCCGGTCTGCGCCTGGCTATCGTCACCACCACGACGCCGGCCAATGTCGAAGCCCTGCTGAGCCGCTTCTTTGGCCATATGGGAAAGCACCCATTTGAGCTGATAGCCGCCGGCGATGTGGTGCCGGCAAAGAAACCGGCGCCGGACATTTACCTCTGGGCGCTGGAAAAAATGGATCTGCAGCCGCGCGCCTGTGTGGCGATCGAGGATTCCCATAACGGCCTCAGGTCGGCGACCGCCGCCGGGATTCAAACAGTGATCATCACCGTGAATGGCTACACGGCCGAAGAGGATTTCACCGGGGCCAGCCTGATTGTGGATCAGTTGGGCGAGCAACAGAGCCCGGCGAGGGTATTGGGTGGAGCAGTTGACCACGCGAGCCTGGTTGACGTGGGTTTGTTACACCGCCTACATGCGCTATCCTGAGCGTATTGCCCCGGTGCCGGCAACCCACCCAATTCACCCAATTCAAGAGCGACCCGTCGGATGATAGCTTATCGAATGGCCTCTATACGCCCCTTCTATGTAATGGAGCTGCTGGCGCGCGCCCGGGAACTGGAGGGCACGGGCCGATCGATTATCCATATGGAAGTGGGGGAACCGGACTTTGCCACCCCGGGACCCATCATCGCGGCGGGGAAACGCGCCCTGGATGAAGGTTTCACCCGTTATACGCCAGCGGTGGGCATAGCGGAGCTGCGTGCCGCCATCGCCGGGGATTATCTGAATCGATATGGGGTTCAGCTTGATCCGGGACGGGTGCTGGTGACCCCGGGATCCTCCGGGGCGCTGCAACTGGTGATGAGTATCGTGGTGAATCCGGGGGAGGCGGTGATGATGGCCGATCCCGGCTACCCCTGCAATCGCCACTTTGTCCGGCTGGTCTCGGGTGAGCCGGTGACGGTCCCGGTCGGGCCGGAGACCGGCTATCAGCTGACCGCGCAGATTATCGCCCGCGAATGGACCGACAATATGCGTGCGGTGATGGTGGCCTCGCCATCAAATCCCACCGGCACGCTGATTAGCCGCGAAGAGCTCGCCAAGATTCACCGCGTGGTCAAAGAGCGGGGCGGCGTGCTGATCGTCGACGAGATCTACCTGGGACTGGTGTATGGGACGACTCCCTTCACCGCGCTCGAGGTGAGCGACGACCTGTTTATCATCAACAGTTTCTCCAAGTATTACGGTATGACGGGCTGGCGACTGGGCTGGATGGTGGCTCCGGAAAGCCATATCGGCGCAGCGGACCGCCTGGCGCAGAACATCTTCCTCTCGGCTCCCACGCCAGCCCAGTATGCGGCGCTGGCGGCCTTTGGCGCGGAAACCCAGCGCATTGTCGAACAGCGGCGTGAGGCATTCCGGGGGCGCCGGGATTACCTGTTGCCGGCGCTGAGGGGGCTGGGTTTTGATATCCCGGTGGAGCCGGAGGGGGCTTTTTATCTCTACGCCAATTGCCGCAAGATTACCGGCGACAGTTTTGCCTTCGCCTATGAGCTGCTGGAAACGGAAGGGGTGGCGATCACGCCGGGAAAGGATTTTGGCGACAATCTGCCGGAACAGCACGTGCGCTTCGCCTACACCACGTCGATGGAGAAGCTGACCGAGGGCGTGGCGCGTATCGCCCGCTTCATCAAGCGCTGACAGACTCCTAGAGGACATCCCCTCAAGGCGCGGCCGCCGCCGTGCGACTGTCACACCATAGGCGCGTAGCGCCAACCACCGCCGCAGGCATGGCGGCGAAGTTGAGCAGCGGGATCATCATCAGCAGGGTGACGCCGCCGCCAAAACCCAGCGCCGTCAGGCGCATCTGTTTCAGCTGGCCATGTTGCGATTGGAAGTTCAGCCCGTGATTCCCCATGGGGTAATCGGCATATTCGATGGCCAGGAACCAGGCGCTGAACAACAACCAGAGAAAGGGCGCCAGCAGATTGATGCCGGGAATAAGGAACAGCAGCAGCAGCGGCACGGCACGCAGCAGGAAATAGCACAGTTTTACCAGCTCTGAGCGGACGGTCGGCAGCACCAGTTGCCGCAGCGATTGCCGGTTTTCCGGTGGCCGTTCACCGGTCAGCAGCTCCTCGACCCTGGCCGACAGCTGGCTGTTGAAGGGGGCGGCAATCAGATTGGCGACGGTGGTGAAGGTATAGAAGGTGACCAGCATGATGCTCAGGGCGAACAGCGGCCAGATAAACCAACGCAGATAGCTCAGCCAGCCGGTCTCCGGCAGGAGTGAGTTGACCAGGTCGTCGAACAGGCTGAAGCCGATCCAGCCGATGACGGTGAAGACCGCGATATTGATGGCGATCGGTGCCAGCAGGTAGCGCTTGAGACCGGGCCGCATCAGCATCTTCAGCCCCTGGAGCAGGTGATTGAATCCGGTAATCGGGTTGTTTTGCATGGCCATGGACCTGTTTCTGCGACGGATGGGTTGATAAGGCGGGCTAGTTTAACTCATCCCGGCCAGCAGATCAGGGGTGAACCGATAAGTGCCCCAGTTTTCCACCGATGGCAGACCACCATCGACGGCGACCGCCGCGCACCACCCCCCCCGGGGGGTGAAATTGACGCATGGGATTGTCCGCTGTCGACTGCCGCGTGAGAATACCCCTTCGCCGATCGCCTTCACCCTGGCCTCGTGTTGTGTCCATTGTTTGAAAAAGGCGCACCTGAACCGCAGGTCATCGACCGGCTCAATGGCGTCTATCCACTCTGGGCCGAACACCTTCCGGGCAATCTTGCGCAGATTGTCGCGCATCATCTCCCGTTCCAGGTCGATGCCGACGGGCGCGTCCGCGCTGACCGCCAGCAGGGCCAGGGGACCGGAATGGCTCAGATTGAAGTGGAGCGGAGTGGGGATGGAGGCAAGTTGCGGTTTGCCCTTGGCGCTATAACTGAATCGGATGGTTTCCGCCGGGAGCCGCAGATAAGCGGACAGGATGAAACGCAGGCAACCCCGGGCATTGGTGAAACGTCGCCGCTCCACTTCCCGTACCATGCTCTGCCGCCGGGACTGTT
The DNA here is from genome assembly GCF_029017505.1 of Sedimenticola hydrogenitrophicus. Lineage (GTDB taxonomy): Bacteria > Pseudomonadota > Gammaproteobacteria > Chromatiales > Chromatiaceae > Sedimenticola > Sedimenticola hydrogenitrophicus_A. Next base: position 58,976 of record NZ_JAQGEI010000030.1, on the reverse strand, counting down.
CGTCAGCGCAGAGCAGATGCGAGAGATCCGCCTCAATCGAATCCAGGTCGAGCAGCCAGATAGCGAGCGTGCCGGTGCGCGGCGGTGCCGGTACCGCCTCGACGCTTGACCACTGTTCAATTTGCAGCATATCGAGTTCGGACTAAGGTGTGGTTTGAACTATCCGTGAATAGCTTCAGGGTGCTTCGTGGTATTCTTCCACGATCGATAACGTTCGTCATATGAATATTTCCGAGGAGGCCCCATGAGTCTCGAACTGGTCAGCTTTCAGATCTGCCCCTTTGTACAGCGTGCGGTCATTGTCCTCAAGGAGAAGGGGGTCGATTTTTCGGTCAGCTACATCGATCTTGCCGATCCGCCGAAATGGTTCAAGGCGATTTCACCCTTCGGCAAGGTGCCGCTGCTGAAAATCGATCATGAGGTGCTGTTCGAGTCGGCCATCATCAACGAGTACCTGGACGAGGTTTATCCCCCCCGGCTGCACCCGGAGGAGCCGCTGCTGCGTGCCAAACACCGGGGCTGGATCGAGTTCGGCTCGAATCTGTTGTTTGAGCAGTTTCGGCTGTTCACCGCCCGGGATGAAGACAATTTTCAGCAGCAGTGCGAGGTGTTGGGAGGGCTGTTTGCCCGGCTGGTGCCGGAACTGGGAGCGGGCCCCTATTTCATGGGGGAGCGCTTCTCCCTGCTCGACGCCGCTTACGCCCCGTTTTTCATGCGTTTTGCGATCCTGAAGCAACACCGGGAGGAGCTGTCCGACTTGATGCCGACACCGCTGGACCGATGGGGTCGCGCACTGCTCGCCCGGCCCTCGGTACAGGTGTCGGTCGTCGAGGACTTCGAGCAACGGTTCCTCGATTTTGGCCGTACCAAGGGATCCTACATCCTGCATGAGGCGGGTGCGGACGCGTGAGCGTAGCGCAGCGAACCATCCTGCGGCCGGATATCCCGGCTTACGACGCCAAAGCGCTGTCGGAATGGCCCCTGCTGCAGCGCATCTACGCACTGCGCGGTGTCAGTGACCTGGGGGAGCTGGATTACCGGCTGAGCGCCATGCTGCCACCCGAGGCATTGGGCGGTACCCGGGAAGCGGCGCAACTGCTGCATCGGGTGATGGCCGGGCAGGGGCGGATTCTGGTGGTTGCGGACTTCGATGCGGACGGGGCAACCAGCTGTGCCCTGGCGCTGCGTGCGCTGCGCGCCATGGGTGCCCGGAAAGTGGAGTTCATCGTCCCGAACCGGTTTATCGATGGTTATGGGCTGACGCTGGAGATCGCCCGTAAATGCCTGGTCCGGAGCCCGGATCTGGTCATGACCGTGGACAACGGCATCGCAAGTCTGCAGGGCGTGCGGTTGTTGCGCGAGCAGGGCGTCGCCGTGCTGGTGACCGACCACCACCTGCCCGGGGGAGAACTGCCCGATGCCGATGTGATTGTGAACCCGAACAACCCCGGCGAGCCCTTCCCGAGCAAGCATCTGGCCGGGGTTGGGGTGGTCTTCTATGTCATGGCCGCTTTGCGGACCTGGCTGCGGGAGGCTGGCTGGTTTGGGGAAAAGGGGCTGCCGGAACCCAACCTGGCCGACTACCTGGATCTGGTGGCCCTGGGCACCGTGGCCGACGTGGTGAGGCTCGATCACAACAACCGGATCCTGGTACAGCAGGGCCTGGCAAGAATTCGCGCCGGCCGCTGCTGCGAACTGATCCGTGCGGTATTTGCCAGCGCCGGCAAGAACCTGTCCCGGGTGGTGGCGGCCGATCTCGGTTTCACCCTGGGGCCGCGATTGAATGCGGCCGGTCGCCTGGACGACATGTCCGTGGGGATAGCGGGGCTGCTGAGCGATTCCCCTGCCAGGGCGGCCGAGACGGCGAGTCTGCTGAACAGCCTGAATGGAGAGCGCAAGGAGATTGAGCAGGAGATGCGGCAGCAGGCACTCGCCTGTCTCGCTTCGCTGGAGCTGGGTGATCGGCTCCCGTTGGGGATCTGTGTCTATCAGGAGAACTGGCATCAGGGGGTGATCGGGATCCTGGCCTCGCGTATCAAGGAGCAGTATCACCGGCCGGTCATCGCCTTTGCCGATGCGGATGGTGAGATGCTGAAAGGATCGGCACGATCCATCCGCGGCGTACACATACGCGATATCCTGGAATCGATCGCCACCGCCCACCCCCAGCTGCTGGACAAGTTTGGCGGGCACGCCATGGCGGCCGGGCTGACCCTGATGAAGTGTGACCTGGAGCGCTTCAGCCGCTGCTTTGATGAAGCGGTAAGGCAACAACTCAACGGACGCGCGCTCGACGGGGCGCTGCGCTCGGACGGTGGTCTTGAGGTGGATGAGATGATCCTGAGTGTGGCGGAGCAGCTGCGTGAGGCCGGTCCCTGGGGACAGGGTTTTCCCGAGCCGCTGTTCGACGACCGGTTTGAGGTCGTCCGTCAACAAACGGTGGGCGCCGGGCACGCCAAGCTGGCCCTGCGTCGAGCGGGGAGGGCGGAGACGTTTGACGCCATCGCCTTCAATCAGTCCGCCGCGTTACCCACCCATCAACCGGCGACCATCCACGCCGCCTATCGACTGGATATCAATGAGTTTCGCGGCGCCACGAACGTACAGTTATTAATCGAATATTTTCAGGTTGTCTAGTGCTCCATCAACGTGATAATTACGTAACTACTCACGGGGTGATTGGCCCGCCTTGCCGGCCTCACGTGATGGCTGGATCAAGATCGACCAACAAGGCAGGCCAATCAGTTACAGGCCGGGCGAGTAGTCATCTCGCAATTATCACAATGACGGAGCACTGGTAATGTCCGACGATTTCGAATCGTATGAATTTGATGAAGAAGAGCAAACGGTTTCCCGCAGTGAAATCAAGCGCCAGATGCTGGCGCTGCAGGCCCTGGGTGAGCGGCTGGTTGGCCTCAAGCCAGCCCAATGGGAGGGGTTCGGCTTTTCGGAGGTGATGCTGGATGCACTGCGGGAGTCACAACGGATCAAGAGCCACAATGCCATGCGCCGTCACATCCGGCGTCTGGGCAAGCTGCTCAGCCAGGAAGATACGGAAAAGGTGGAACTGTTGTTCAAGCGGACGGACGATCGGGCGATGCAGGACACGCAGCGTTTCCACCGTATCGAACAGTGGCGGGATCGGCTGATCGAGGGAGATGACAAAACTCTGTCAGATCTGTTGGATATTTGTCCTAATGTGGACGTTCAACACCTAAGGCAATTAATTCGTACCGGTAAAAAAGAGCGCGAATTGGCCAAGCCGCCAGCGGCACAGCGAAAATTATTCAAGTATCTCAGGGAGTTAGATATCGATTGAAAACTTATTAACGGATAATTTATCGCCAAGTAAATTTAATGGCTGTATAAAATATATCCTTTCAAAGCCGGGACAAATCGCTATAATTGGGTTCGGTTGCGTCAGGTGTACCGTTTCTGACGAAAAATCCATACGTACATTAGGCTGAGACAAGAGACTATCTGTATGACGACAAAAAACCGGCCTGTCTATCTAGACCTGACGCAGTTCCGCTTCCCGATCGCCGCCATCATGTCGGTAGGCCATCGGGCCAGCGGGGTGCTGATGATCCTGGCCATTCCCTTCCTGGCATATGCCCTTGATCTTTCACTCTCCGGACCGGAAGGTTTTGCCGAGGCGAAGATGATTTTGGACGGCCTGTTTATCAAGCTGGTCCTGTTCGTGGTTCTCTGGGCGTTGCTGCACCATTTACTGGCAGGTATTCGCTTCCTGCTGATCGATATTCACATGGGTGTGGAGAAGGAGATTGCGACCAAGTCGGCCCAGGCCGTGATGGTAGCCGCTCCGGTTCTCGCCGTTCTGATCGGGTTGGTTCTATTATGAGTCGTCAAGCATCCGGGCTGCGCGCATGGGCGTTGCAGCGCATCAGTGCAGTCTATCTGGGCCTGTACCTTATATATATGCTCGGCCATCTGAGCTTCAATGCACCAGAATCCTACGAGGCGTGGCGGGCTTACGTCGCCGATCCCGGTGTCACCTTCGGCATGCTGCTGTTTGCCACGGCGCTGCTGATCCATGCCTGGGTCGGCATTCGTGACGTATTGATCGATTATGTACACCCCATCATGGCACGGGTAGGCCTGCTGAGCCTGTTTGCAATCGGTTTCATCGGTTGCGGCCTCTGGTTTGCCAAGGTTGTATTCCTCGCCGGTGTGGCAGCCTGAACACCACATATTAATAAAGGTATATCATGACGCTAGCCAGAAGACGTTTTGATGCGCTGATTATCGGTGCCGGCGGCGCCGGCCTGAATGCAGCGCTACAGCTTGCCAACGCCAACCTGCGTGTGGCTGTTGTCTCGAAAGTATTTCCGACCCGCTCCCATACGGTAGCCGCCCAGGGTGGTGTGAATGCCGCGCTTGCCAATGTCTTCGAGGACAATTGGCACTGGCACATGTTCGACACCGTCAAGGGATCGGATTACCTGGGCGACCAGGACGCCATCGAGTTCATGTGCCGCGAGGCGATCCCCACCGTCTACGAGCTGGAGCACAACGGCGTGCCGTTCTCCCGCCTGGATAACGGCAAGATCTACCAGCGTGCCTTCGGCGGCCAGAGCCAGAATTTCGGTGGTGCCCAGGCGGCACGAACCTGTGCCGCGGCCGACCGGACCGGTCACGCCATTCTGCACACCCTGTACCAGCAGAACATCCGTGCCCGTACCCACTTCTTTGACGAGTACTTCGGGGTCGAGCTGATCCGTGACGAGGATGGGGCCATCCTGGGCGCCCTGACCCTGGAGATCGAGACCGGTGAGCCGCTGCTGATCGAGGCCAAGACCACGCTGCTGGCGACCGGTGGCGGCGGGCAGGTGTTTCGCACCACCTCCAACGCCCATATCAATACCGGTGACGGCATGGCCATGGCGTTGCGTGCCGGTGTACCGCTGATGGATATGGAGTTTTTCCAGTTCCATCCGACCGGGATCGCCGGACGCGGTATGCTGATTACCGAGGGTGTGCGCGGTGAAGGCGGCTATCTGATCAACAAGGATGGCGAGCGCTTCATGGAGCGTTATGCCCCCACCGCCAAGGACCTGGCCAGCCGTGACGTGGTATCGCGCGCCATCGTCACCGAGGTGAAAGAGGGCCGTGGTTGCGGACCCAATGCGGATCATGTGCTGCTGAAGGTGGACCACCTGGGCGAGGATATTATCGCCAAGCGTCTGCCGGGTATTCGCGAAAGCTCCAAGATCTTTGCCGGCGTTGATCCCGCGGTCGAGCCGATCCCGGTATTCCCGACCGCCCACTATATGATGGGGGGTATCCCGACCGACCGCCTGGGTCAGGTGGTGATCCCCGCCGCGGACGGCTCCGAGCAGATCGTTCCGGGACTCTATGCGGCCGGCGAGTGCGCCTGCGTATCGGTACATGGCGCCAACCGCCTCGGCGGCAACTCGCTGCTGGATATTCTGGTATTCGGCCGCGCGGCCGGCCAGCAGATCATCAACAATCTGAAGGATAATCCGGAACATCGGCCGATGAGCGAAGCCGCCATCGACCAGGCCGTGGCCAGACTGACCCGCTGGGAACAGTCGGGCGAGGGTATTTCGGTGCGCGAACTGCGCGATGAGTTCCGCAAGGTGATGGAGGATCATGCCGGTGTGTTCCGCACCGATGAGATCATGGCGGAAGGCGTTGAGAAGGTAAAAGCGCTTCGCGAGAAGCTGAAGGACGTGCGTCTGGGCGACCAAAGCAAGGTGTTCAACACCGCGCGCATCGAAGCCCTGGAGCTGGAAAATCTGATCGACATCGGCATGGCGATCGTGCTCTCCGCACTGGAGCGCAAGGAGAGCCGGGGAGCCCACTCCCGTCCCGATTACACTGAGCGTGATGACGTGAACTGGCTGAAGCATTCGGTCTACTTCAAAGAGGGTGATCGACTGGATTACAAGCCGGTTCAGACCAAGCCGCTTACCGTTGAAACCTTCCCGCCGAAGCCGCGTGTCTACTGAGGGTTGTTGAATGAAATTTTTTGTTTACCGTTATAACCCGGACGTCGACACCGCCCCGCATATGCAGGAGTACGACGTCGAGGTGACCCGAGGCATGATGCTGCGCGATGCCCTGATGGAGATCAAGCGTCAGGATGAGGCCTTTGCCTTCCGCCACTCCTGTGGCGAGGGTGTATGCGGCTCCGACGCCGTCAATGTGAACGGCGCGAACCTGCTGGGCTGCACCACACCGGTGAGCGAGTTGAAAGAGCCGGTGAACGTGCGCCCGTTGCCGGGGCGTCCGGTGATTCGCGATCTGGTGGTCGATATGTCCCAGTTCTATCAGCAGTACCGGGCCGTCAAACCCTACCTGATCCATAAGGACGCCCTGCCGGAGCAGGAGATCCTGCAGTCGCCGGAAGACCGAGACAAGCTGGACGGCCTGTACGAGTGCATCATGTGCGGCTGCTGCTCTACGGCCTGTCCCTCGTTCTGGTGGAACCCGGACAAGTTCCATGGACCGCAGGCCCTGCTGCAGGCGTGGCGTTTCCTGGCGGACAGCCGGGACCAGGCCACCGAAGAGCGCCTGGACGCGCTGGAAGGACCCTATAAACTGTTCCGCTGTCACACCATCATGAACTGCGTGGAGTCCTGCCCAAAATCGCTCAATCCGACCAAGGCGATCGGCAAGATCAAGGAACTGATGCTAAGACACTCTATCTAGCGTGAACAGGCCGGTGACGGAATCCGAACTTCCTCCTCTCGGGCAGCTACGCTGGCAGTGCCGGCGTGGCATGCTTGAGTTGGATTATGTTTTGATCGGGTTCCTTGACCGGCACTACGCTGCTCTTCCCCCGGAGGACCAGCGCCTGTTTATCCGTATACTGGATTTCGAGGACCAGCTGTTGCTGGACTGGGTTATGGGCAATGTGGTGCCATCCGACGCCAATATCCGCCGCCTGGTCGGCCTGATGCAAATGCGAACCTAATTCGTAACTACTCGCGGGGTGATTGGCCTGCCTTGTTGGCCGATCTTGATGGCGCCTTGAATCCGGTCCTTTTTTCAGATTCAAGCCTGCCCTTGTTTGAGCGAAGCGAGTTTGGGCGGGCGCTGAAAAAGGGGCCGGATTCGAGGAGATAAGCCATCGTGTGAGGCCGGCAAGGCAGGCCAATCACTTACAGACCGGGTGAGTAGTTACACAAAGTAGAACTAACCGTAACATTTTTTCCGTGGCACAGGGAGTGTGATGAATCGGGAACAGGCGCCGCTGCGAATCAGGCTTCAACAGTCAAGAATATTAATCCTTTATCGGCATCTGTTGCATACGCTGCTGGCCGGCTATTGCGGCGTCGCCGCGGCGACCATTTCCTATCCGATCGCGATGCTGTTGCCGATCACCTGGCTTGTGCTCTCCTGGGTACTGCTGTTGAGAAATACCCGGGCCCTGGCCGGAGCTCAAACAACTATCGTCTGGGCTGCGGATGGCGGCTGGCTGGTTGAGGAGGCGGGTGGAACGACCCGCCACTATCCGCTGCTGCACAGCTGCTTCAACACCCACTGGCTAACCATCCTGGGATTCCGCAGCGGGCTCTTCGGTCGCCGATACTATCTGCTGCTGGCGGACAACTGTGACCCGGAGCAACGCCGCCGGCTACGGGTCCGGCTCAAGCAACGGGTCAGTCGTCAGCTACCAGCGGTTGATAATTATCCGGTATCAGAACGGTAGGGCTCTTCTGGAACCGGTCATCCTGATGCGGAAAGTCGATATTGAAATGCAGGCCACGACTCTCCTTGCGGTGTTGTGCGGAGTGGATGATCAGGTAGGCCACCTCCACCAGGTTGCGTAGCTCCAGCAGATCGTTGGTGACCCGGAAGTGACTGTAGTACTCCTTGATCTCGTGCCTGAGCAGGTTGATCCGCCGCTTGGCCCGTTCCAGGCGTTTGTTGCTGCGTACGATGCCGACATAGTCCCACATGAAGTGGCGCAGTTCGTTCCAGTTATGGGAGACCACCACCTCTTCGTCGGAATCGGTGACCCGGCTTTCATCCCAGGGGGTGACCTCGGGCGGTTCGGCCGCCGATGGCAGACGCCGCTCGATGTCCCAGGCCGCCTGTTGTGCATAGACCAGGCACTCCAGCAGGGAGTTGCTGGCCATGCGATTGGCGCCGTGCAGCCCGGTGTAGGAGGTCTCGCCGATGGCGAACAGATTCGGCACGTCGGTCCTGGCCTTGAGGTCGGTAATGACGCCGCCGCAGGTGTAGTGAGCGGCCGGCACCACCGGGATCGGATCGGTGGTGATGTCGATGCCGAATTCGAGGCACTTGGCATGGATATTGGGAAAATGTTCACGGATGAACTCGGCCGGTTTGTGGCTGATGTCCAGATAGACGCAGTCCGCGCCGATCCGTTTCATCTCGTGGTCGATCGCCCGGGCAACGATATCCCGCGGCGCCAGTTCGGCGCGTCGGTCGAACTGCGGCATAAAGCGGGTACCATCCGGTAGCAGCAGTCTGCCCCCTTCGCCCCGCAGCGCCTCGGTGATCAGAAAGGATTTGGCATGGGGGTGGTAGAGGCAGGTCGGATGAAACTGGATGAATTCCATATTGGCCACCCGGCAGCCGGCCCGCCAGGCCATGGCGATGCCATCTCCAGTGGATACGTCCGGGTTACTGGTATAGAGATAGACCTTGCTGGCGCCACCGGTCGCCAGAACGGTGAATTTCGCCACGAAGGTTTCGACCCGGTTGCTCTTTTTATTCAGTATGTAGGCGCCAAGGCAGGGATTTTCCGCGATGCCCTGTTTGCTCCCCATGATCAGGTCAATGGCGTTATGCTGCTCGAACAGGCTGATGTTGTGGCGCGCCTTGACCTGGGACTCGAGACGGCTCTCGACCTCCTGTCCGGTAGCGTCGGCCGCATGAATGACCCGGCGATGGGAGTGGCCGCCTTCGCGGGTGAGGTGATAACCGCCGCCCATCGGCTTGTCCCGGGTGAAATCCACGCCTTCGTCGAGCAGCCACTGGATGTTTTCCGGGCCTCTCTCAACCACCAGGCGGACGGTCTGCTCGTCGCACAGCCCGGCCCCGGCCTCCAGGGTGTCCTGCACATGGGAATCTATCGAGTCTTCGACGTCCAGCACGGCGGAAATACCACCCTGGGCGTAATAGGTGTTACCCTCGCTCAGCCCGCGTTTGGCGATCACGGCGACACGGATGGATTCGGGCAATCGCAGGGCAAGGCTCAGGCCGGCCGCGCCGCTGCCAATAATCAGTACATCAAATTGTTTGGGAGTGTTTGTATTCATGGGGTTTGCCCGAATCCTGGCTTGGGGTCATAATTCAGCATTAAAAGGCAGGGTCCATGGGATGCGGACACTGTGGACGAATCCTATCCTAATTCACGGATTTCGAGAACCGGATATTGAGAACTTATCACACAGCATGTTGTCAATCACTTTGAGTATGGAGCGGGGCTTACCACTATCAGAGGTCACACCCTGATGGGGGAACGTCAAATTGACCAGGAGTTGGTCGAACGTGTGCAGCGTGGAGATAAGAAGGCCTTCGATCTATTGGTACTCAAGTATCAGCAGAAGGTCGCCAATCTGGTCTCCCGGTATGTGCGAGATCCCAGTGAGACTCTCGATGTGACACAGGAAGCATTCATCAAGGCCTATAAGGCTTTGCCCAACTTTCGCCGAGAGAGTGCGTTCTATACCTGGCTCTATCGGATTGCCATCAACACGGCGAAAAACTATCTGGTTGCCCAGAAGCGTCGTCCCCCCAATTCGGATATTGATGCGGAGACAGCCGAACAGCTGGATGCCGGCGCGCGGCTGAAAGAGCACGCCACGCCGGAGAATCACCTGCTGGAGAAAGAGATTGCCGAAACGGTCAATCAGGCCATCGACGAGTTGCCTGAAGACCTGCGTACCGCCATAACCCTCAGAGAACTCGAGGGTCTCAGTTATGAGGAGATAGCCAGGGCGATGGAGTGCCCGGTAGGGACAGTGAGGTCAAGAATATTTCGTGCGCGTGCAGCCATAGATGCGAAATTGCAACCGCTTCTAGGCTGATTTTTTAACAGCAGTGGTATATCGACCCGGTCGGATATGAAAATGACAGACGATATCAATGAGCAGATTTCCGCGCTTCTGGATAATGAGCTGAACCAGAAAGAGTTCCGTCACACCCTTGATTTGCTTGAGGAGGACGCGTCGCTTCGCGGCAGTTGGGACCGCTATACCCTGATTGGCGACGCCATGCGCGGTGAAGCGGTACGGTTTTCCGCTGACTCCATCGCTGACAGGGTGAAGCGCCAGTTGGAGCGGGAGCCGGTGAATTTTCCCCTGTCGCGGCCGCTCCCCACCGGACGTCTGGGCCGTTTTCCATCCCGCTGGTATAAATCCGCCGGAGGCGCGGCGCTGGCGGCATCCGTGGCGGTAATCACGGTGCTGGCATTTCCCCAGCTCACCGACATGACGCCGGAGCCGGGGGGGCAGGTGATTGCAGAGCACTCCGTGCCCGATCCCAAACCCTATCTGGTCCAGTCCAGCACCCGCTGGAAGAACCTTTCAGAACCGAAGGTGGAGTCTAAACTCAACAGTTTTCTGATTGATCATAATGAATATGCGGCTCCTGGCGGTATTGGCGTCATACCCTATGCCAATTTTGTCAGTTACGACAGTAACCGCTGAAGCACATGAGATTGGTTCAAATTTTCACCGCTGCGCTGCTGATTATCGGCTCCCTGAATGCTAATGCGGCTGCAATGGAGGATGATGTACGTAGCTGGCTGCAACGCATGGTCAGTGCCGTTCATAGCCTGAATTATGAGGGTACCTTTGTTTTTTTGCACAACTCTCAGCTTGAGAGCATGCAGATCGTCCACACGGTGGACAATGGCGGGGAGAAGGAACGGCTGGTCTCTCTCAATGGGGTCCCCCGCGAGGTGTTCAGGGACAATGCATCGGTAACCTGCATAGCCCCCGACGCCAAATCCGTCTCGATCGGAAACCGGGTCAGCGGCGTTGGTCTGCGTGCGGTCTTCTCGGTCGATATCAGTCAGCTGTCCGACTACTATAATTTTCACCTGCTCGGGGAACAGCGGGTTGCCGGCCGTTCGGCCCGGGTTGTCGCCATCATACCCACGGATGCTTATCGTTACGGGTATCGTCTTTATCTGGATACCGAGTATGCGCTGCCGCTGAAAACCGACATGCTGAATGTGTCCGGTGTTTCCATATCCCAACTGATGTTTACCCAGCTGCAGGTACACACCAGCAGTAGAGAGATCGCCGGAATCTCGCTGGATGGCAAGGAGGATTATCAGTGGGTACAGCAGAAACCGATGCGGGCAATATCCGACGCGCAGTTATCCGGATGGTCTTTCAGGGATCTTCCGAAAGGCTTCGATGTCACGCTTCATTCGAAACGAAAAGCCAGAAATCAGGCGGGGGAAATTGATCACTTCGTACTTTCCGATGGCTTGGCCTCGCTCTCTGTCTATGTCGAGGCAGCAGCCGAGGTCGGACTGCGTGGCAGCTCAACCATGGGTACCGTCAATGCTTTTGGCAATGAGGTAGCCGGATATCAGGTGACCGCGGTGGGTGAGGTTCCGGCACTGACGGTCGAGCGAATTGCCAAATCACTCCAACCGTCCAAATGACAACGATAGAAGCCCGATGATAGAAGAGCGCGCGATAGTTACCGCCACCCATGGGAAATTTGCCCAGGTTGAAACCCAGCGGGAAACCAGTTGCGGGAGCTGTGAAGCGAAGGGTGCCTGCGGTACCTCCGTGCTGGCCAAGGTGTTTGGAAACCGCCGGACAGTGGTCGAGGTGTTGAATCCGATAGGCGCAACGCCGGGCGAGCGGGTGATTGTCGGCCTGGATGAATCGGCGCTGACCCGTGCCTCGTTTTTCTTCTATATCGTGCCATTGCTGGCGTTACTTAGCGGTGGCGTGCTGGGGCAATGGGTCGCTGAACAAATCGGTTTCGTTTCCACGGAACCACTTTCAATTATCAGTGGTCTACTGGGTCTGTTGATCGGACTTGTCTGGTTACGCCGGTTTGCTTTCAGGACCAGAGGAAGCAGTGCCTATCAGGCCGTGATTCTTCGCCGGGCCGGTTCGGTTCATGTCATCAATGGGATAACCTAGGAGCCTGTCGGAGGATCGCTAACGCCCGACAGACTCCTGGACACACGCTGTAACAGATTACAGGAGCTATACATGAAAGCGTTGTTGCATAACCGCTTTACCTCACTCTCACTGATCAGCGTACTGCTATTCGCTTCCGTTGCGGTACAGGCTCGATCATTGCCTGAGTTTACCGCATTGGCAGAGGATAACAGCCCCTCGGTGGTCAATATCAGTACCAAGCAGCACAAAACGGTCCCCAATCGGTTGAACCGGGACTTGCAGATTCCGGAGCTGCCGGAGGGGAGTCCGCTCAATGAGCTCTTTCGTCACTTCTTCGGCGAGGGGCAGGGACAGGGGCCGGGTGAACCGCGCGAATACGACGCCCGCTCGCTCGGTTCCGGCTTCATCATCTCCGATGACGGGTACATCATGACCAATGCCCATGTCGTCAGTGGTGCCGATGAGATCCTGGTGAGGCTCAGTGACCGCCGCGAATACCTGGCCGAAGTCATCGGCATGGACAAGACCAGCGACGTGGCGCTGCTGAAGATCGATGCCAAGGGTCTGCCGCAGGTGAAGATCGGCGATACCAAAAAACTCAAGGTAGGGGAGTGGGTGCTGGCCATCGGTTCGCCGTTCGGCTTTGATCACTCGGTAACCGCCGGAATCGTCAGCGCCATGGGGCGCAGCCTGCCGAACGAAAACTACGTGCCCTTCATCCAGACCGACGTGGCGATCAATCCGGGCAACTCCGGGGGGCCGTTGTTTAATCTTGATGGCGAGGTGGTCGGCATCAATTCGCAGATCTACAGCCGGACCGGAGGCTTTATGGGCCTCTCCTTTGCCATCCCGATCGATCTGGCGATGAACGTGGTTGACCAGTTGCGCACCAGTGGTGAGGTCAAACGCGGCTGGCTGGGTGTCATGATTCAGGATGTGACCCGTGAACTGGCCAAATCCTTTGGCATGGAGTACCCCTATGGCGCGCTGATCGCCCGGGTGATGCCTGGCAGCCCCTCGGAGAAGGCCGGTCTGGAGGTGGGTGATGTCATACTGGAATACAATGGCACCAAACTTGAAAGTTCCTCCATGCTTCAACACCTGGTCGGGGCCAGTGGAATAGACAAACCGGCCGAGCTTAAAATTCTCCGCAACGGTCAACGCAAAACGGTTCAGGTGAATATTGGCGAGTTGAAGAGTGATATGGCCCAGGGTGGCATGCCGATGCAGGAGAGCCACTCCAGTCTGGGCGTGCAGGTCGTGGAACTGGACGACGAGATCAGGAGCCAGTACAAGCTCAACGGGATCAAGGGCGTGTTTGTCCAGTCGGTGGATGACGGGGCGGGGAAAAAAGCCGGCATCGAGCCCGGCGACGTGATTCAGATGATCAATCGTGAGCGGGTCTCCAGCGTCGAGGAGTTCGAGGCGGCGGCCAAGAAACTGCCCAAGGGAACGACGGTTGCGGTACTGATTCACCGCGGTAATGGTGCACGTTTCATCCCATTGCAGGTCCCGAACGAGTAATCGCCGGGTGAATCATAATCATACGCTCACGTTTTATTATCGTGACGGCTGCCACCTCTGTGAAGACATGTGGCAGCATCTTCAGGTGATTCGCGATACGCGTCCGTTCGACCTGCAGTTGATCGACGTGGATGGTGATCCGCAGCTGCAGGCGCGATACGGCAAGCTGATCCCGGTCCTGGCCGCCGGTGATGACGTGATCTGCAACTACTATCTTGATCCGATTGGGCTGGAGCGGTTTCTTGACAGACCCCGGGCGGACCGCGCATAAGGCTATTTGTGTACAGTACAAACTGGGGTATGATGTAGCCTTCGTGGGAACAGTCATTCCATCACTATTGTCGACGGAACTTTTTGAAAAAAAGTTCCGTTTTTTTCAATTGGTTACACGATATTTTTAAAGTGTAATCATTCGCTGTACAACCCAGGGCTCATTACGCAGTAAATCATTCATGACAGATCTCCAGCATATCCGCAACTTCTCCATCATCGCCCACATCGACCATGGAAAATCTACCATCGCCGATCGGTTTATCCACCTTTGTGGCGGCCTGAGTGACCGGGAAATGAGCGAACAGGTGCTGGATTCCATGGACCTGGAAAAGGAACGTGGCATCACCATCAAGGCGCAGAGTGTCACCCTCAACTACACAGCACCCAATGGAGAGACCTATCGGCTGAATTTCATCGACACCCCCGGGCATGTGGATTTCTCATACGAAGTGTCCCGTTCATTGGCCGCCTGTGAGGGGGCGCTGCTGGTGGTGGATGCGGCTCAGGGTGTCGAGGCGCAGAGCGTCGCCAACTGCTACACCGCTATTGAACAGGGTTTGGAGGTGCTGCCGGTCCTGAACAAGATCGATCTGCCGGCGGCTGACCCGGAGCGAGTGATCACCGAGATCGAAGAGATTATCGGTATCGAAGCGCATAATTCGATACGCGTGAGCGCCAAAACCGGCGTCGGGATACCCGAATTGCTGGCCCAGCTGGTGGAGTTTGTGCCGCCCCCCCAGGGTGACGAAAACAAACCGTTGCAGGCGCTGATCATCGACTCCTGGTTCGACTCCTATGTGGGGGTCATTTCACTGATCCGGGTCTTCAATGGCAGGATCAAGCCCAAGGACAAGATGCTTATCATGTCAACCGGCAGGACCTTTCAGGTGGAGAAGGTGGGTGTGTTTACGCCGAAGCGGGAGACCCGCCCTGATCTGGGACCGGGCGAGGTGGGCTTCGTCATTGCCGGTATCAAGGATATCAATGGGGCGCCGGTGGGTGATACGCTGACCCTGGCGGACAACAAGGCGACAGCGGCTCTCCCGGGATTTGCCGAGATGCGGCCGCGGGTCTTCTCCGGCCTGTATCCGGTCAGCTCGGACGACTATGAAAATTTCCGCGATGCCTTGCAGAAGCTGAAATTGAATGACGCCGCCCTGCATTATGAACCGGAGACCTCCCAGGCGCTCGGTTTTGGTTTCCGCTGCGGTTTTCTGGGTATGCTGCACATGGAGATTGTGCAGGAGCGACTGGAACGGGAGTATGATCTTGATCTGATCACCACGGCGCCGACGGTGATCTATGAAGTGGAAAAGACCGATGGCAGCATCGTGATGGTCGACAATCCGGCCAATCTTCCCGCGCCAAACCAGATTGCCGAAATACGTGAGCCTATTATCGAGGCTCACATCCTGGTACCCCAGGCACATCTCGGTAATGTCATCAATCTCTGTATCGAAAAACGCGGCATGCAGAAAAACCTGCAATATCTGGGTGGCCAGGTACAGGTAACCTATGAGCTGCCGATGAACGAGGTGGTGCTGGACTTTTTTGACCGGCTCAAATCCGTCAGCCGTGGATACGCCTCCTTTGAATATGAGTTCAAGCGGTTTCAGCCCGCCAGTCTGGTAAAGCTGGACATCCTGATCAACGGTGAGCATGTGGACGCCCTGTCGCTGATTGTGCACAGGGAAAACTGTGAGTCGCGGGGGCGCGAGATCACCTCGCAGATGAAAGAGCTGATACCGCGGCAGATGTTTGAGGTGGCCATTCAGGCCGCTATCGGCAGTAAGATTATCGCCAGAACCACGGTCAAGGCGCTGCGTAAAAACGTTACCGCCAAGTGTTATGGTGGAGATATCACCCGCAAACGCAAGCTGCTGGAAAAACAGAAAGCGGGCAAAAAACGCATGAAACAGGTTGGCCGTGTGGAGATACCGCAGGAGGCCTTCCTTGCCGTGTTACGTGTTGGAAAGGACAACTGAACATCATTATCGAACACTGTTTTTCACAAACTACGCTCTGTAGTTCAGGATCAGGTTGGAACCGCCTATGAATTTCGATTTTCCCCTCTTTCTGGTCATCGCGACTTTTTTGACCGGCTTCATCTGGCTGCTTGATGCACTTTTCTTTTCCAGGCGGCGTCTGTTGCAGGCAGGTGGGGAAGGGAAGGCGAAAGAGCCGATGCTGGTCGAGTACTCGCGCTCCTTTTTTCCTGTCATCCTGGCCGTGCTGGTGCTGCGCTCCTTCGTCGTGGAACCCTTCCGGATTCCGTCCGGCTCCATGATGCCGACCCTGCTGGTGGGTGATTTCATCCTGGTGAATAAATTCTCTTTTGGCATCCGCTTGCCGGTCCTGAATGAGAAGGTGATTGAACTGGATGAGCCAGAACGCGGTGATGTGGTGGTATTCAAATATCCGCAAAACCCACGCGTGGACTATATCAAGCGCGTGGTGGGTGTGCCCGGTGACGTGATCAGTTACGCTAACAAAACCCTGTTCATCAACGGGGAGCCGCAGCCGCAAAGTCATGTTGAAATCTATAACGGTGTCGGCAGCGGTGTCCGGGAGAGCGGTGCCCTGAAGAATGTCGAACAACTGGGCGATGTGGAACATGAGATTCTCATCAATCCCATGGCTCCCGATTTTGGCTATGGTTGTCAGGTGTTGATGCGCGGCCCGTTTACCGTGCCGGAGGGGCACTACTTCGCCATGGGCGATAACCGGGATAACAGCAATGACAGCCGCTGCTGGGGGCTGGTGCCGGAAGAGCTGCTGGTCGGCAAGGCGTTTGCCATCTGGATGAACTGGGATTCGAATCGATCGGGTTTTCCGGTGACTTGGGATCGAATCGGCAATGGCATACACTAGGAATGGCTATGAAGCTTGATAAAAGGCATATAACAAATCAGGGGGCATGATGAAAGGCGGATTGATAAGACAGAAGGGGATGACCCTTACGGGCTGGATGACGGTTGTTGCATTGATTCTGTTTTTTGCCCTGCTGGGCATGAAGATCGGGCCTATCTACCTTGAGAACCTGACGGTCAAGGATGTGGTGGAATCGCTGAAGGATGAACCGCTGATCACCAAGCGTTCGGCACTTGAAGTAAAAAAGATGATCATACATCGTCTGGATATCAACGGGGTCTACGACCTGGCGGCTGATCATGTCACGGTCAAGAAAAGTCCCGGCATCATGAAGGTTGATATCACCTACACGGTACAGAAAAAGATGGTGGGCAACCTCGACATCCTGGTCTCTTTTTCTGATCAAATAGAGCTGATTTCAAATTGAGAGAACCGGTTGAACGCCTATGCCGGTCCATAGGCTACGCATTCACCAACCTGGGACTGGCGGAAACGGCACTGACCCACAGGAGTGCCGGAAGCAGCAACAACGAGCGCCTGGAATTCCTCGGGGATGCCATTCTCGGCTTTGTGATCGCGGATTATCTCTATGCCAATTTCCCGGATGCCGACGAGGGAGAGCTCAGTCGGCTCAGGGCGGGTCTGGTGAAGGGCGATTCACTGGCCCAGATCGCCAAGCAGCTGGATCTGGGCAAGTTTCTTAATCTGGGCGCGGGTGAACTCAGGAGCGGTGGGCACTCGCGTGGTTCGATTCTGGCGGATGCAGTAGAGGCTCTGTTTGCCGCGGTCTATCTCGATGGCGGATATCTGGAGGCGCGCCGGGTCATTCTCGAGCTGTTTGAGGATAAGCTCTCGCGGCTGAGCAAAAAGTCCCAGCAGAAAGACCCCAAAACACGGCTGCAGGAGTTGCTTCAATCGCGGAAGAACCCGCTGCCAACCTACACTATTATCAGTATAACCGGTGAACAGCATGAACAGTGCTTCACCGTTACTTGCCGGGTGGATGAGCTGAATATAATTACTGAAGGCACGGGCAGCAGCCGCAGAAAGGCGGAGCAGGATGCGGCCAGCCGATTTTTGAGGCGGATCGAGAATGTCTGAACAACCGAGTGGCCGGTGCGGCTTTTGTGCCATTGTCGGACGACCCAATGTGGGTAAATCGACACTACTGAACCGGTTGATCGGCCAGAAGCTGGCCATCACCTCCCATAAGCCGCAGACCACCCGCCACAGCATTCTCGGCGTCAAGACCACGGAATCGGATCAGATCATCTATGTGGATACCCCGGGCATCCATAAACGCGGTGATCACGCAATGAACCGCTATCTCAATCGTACCGCGCGGTCCGCGCTGGCCGATGTGGATCTGATCCTGTTTGTCGTCGAGGCGTTGCGCTGGACGGATGAGGATCAGGCGGTGCTGGATGCCTTGTCCCGACTGACCATACCGCTCCTGCTGGTGGTCAACAAGGTCGATATGGTGAAAAACAAGGAGGCATTGCTTCCCTATCTCGAAGCTACCGCCGCGCGGTTTGATTTCATCGCCGTGATACCGCTCTCGGCCCGCACGGGCAACAACCTCCAACCACTGGAACAGCAGGTGGCCGCCAACCTGCCGGAAGGCGAGCACATCTTTCCGGAGGATCAGTTGACCGACCGGTCGGAACGTTTTTTTGCCGCGGAACTGATACGCGAGCAGTTGACCCGGCGTTATGCGAAAGAGATCCCCTATGCCTTGACGGTAGAGATAGAGAAATTCGAGGAAGAGGGCAATCTCTATCGCATCGATGCCCTGATCTGGGTCGAGCGCCAGGGCCAGAAGAACATCATTATCGGGGCCAAGGGCGATGCGTTGAAAGAGGTCGGTACCCAGGCCCGCAAGGAGATGGAAAAATTCTTCGACAAGAAGGTCTTCCTTCAGCTCTGGGTCAAGGTAAAAAAGAGCTGGTCCAGTGATGAAGGGGCCCTGTCCCGGCTGGGTTACAGTGATTGATCTCCTCTGCTTCCACCTTGTCGGCCGCCTTCCTGCTGCATCGCCGGGACTACTCAAACAGCAGCCTGCTGGTTGAATGCTTCACCGAACAGCAGGGGCGTTTCCCCGCCGTGGTCAAAGGGGCCAAGGGCCGGGGCAAGTCCGCATCAGGGCTATTACAGCCATTTGTGCCGCTCCTGATCGGCTGGAGTGGCCGGGGCGAAGTGAAAACGCTGACCGACTATGAGGCCGCCGGACGCCTGTTCCAGCTCAGCGGAAAAGCGCTGTTCTGTGGCTTCTATCTCAATGAACTCCTGATGCGCCTGCTGCAACGCAATGATCCCCATGAACGGCTGTTCCATATCTACCGGAGGTTGCTGAATCAGCTCTCTGAAAATGGGGTCGATGAGGCGGCGTTGCGTTATTTTGAACTGGATATGTTGCATGAGCTGGGGTACGGCATTCCGCTGACCATGGAGCATATACAGGGTAAACCGGTCGAGGCGGACAAGTGCTATCAGTTTGTTCAGGACCATGGGGTCATCGAATGCCCCGCAGAGAATGAACATGCCATCCGTGGTCAGACATTGCTATCATTGGAGTCGCGCACGCTGGGAGGATCAGCGGAGCAAAGAGAGGCACGCAAGCTGCTTCGTACCGTACTGGGTTTTTATCTGGGTGATAAACCATTGAAGAGCAGGGAACTTTTCCGTCACGCTTAGCGGACTCGTGAGATGAACCGGGAAACATCATGAACATGTCATATCCGAAATTGCTGGGCGTCAATATCGATCACGTGGCCACGCTGCGCCAACAGCGGGGCACCCGCTACCCCGAGCCGATTCAGGCGGCGCTGCTTGCCGAACAGGCGGGCGCGGACCTGATTACGCTGCATCTGCGTGAAGACAGGCGCCATATTCAGGATCGTGATGTGGAGATGCTGGCCGATATGCTGCAGACACGGATGAATCTGGAGATGGCCGCCACAGCCGAAATGCTGGCAATCGCCCGGGAAATAGCGCCTTCCGATTGCTGTATCGTGCCGGAACGGCGTCAGGAGCTGACGACGGAAGGGGGGCTGGATGTCGTGGCCAACCAGGCGTCTCTCCGTGACTTCTGCGCGGGTTTGCAGGAGGCGGGTATCCGGGTGTCCCTGTTTGTCGATGCCGATGAGCGGCAACTGGAGGCGTCCTACGCTATCGGCGCCCCCGCCGTGGAGATTCATACCGGTCATTTTGCCGATGCCCGTAACGGTGTCGAGCGGGAAAAAGCGCTGCTGAAGATTCAGCAAGCGGTAGATTTTGGTTTAAATACCGGTCTGCAGGTGAATGCCGGTCACGGATTGGACTACCACAATGTGGCAAAGATCGCCGCGATCCCGGGTATCCGGGAGCTGAATATCGGTCATTCCATCATCGCACGTGCCGTTTTTTCCGGACTGGCCGATGCGGTAAAGGAGATGAAGCGCCTCATACTTGCGTCGCACAGGGCGTCATGTCTGGATGATGATTGATCTCATATCGATAAAGGAAACCGATTAATCACCTGCGGTTCCGTGCGGATTACTGGAAAATCATCCTCTGCCGGCCCAGTGTAGTGCTCAAGCTTTGCCCGGCATAGCCGATATATATCCCAATTTGTAGGGTAAGAAGGCCTATTGGCGGCAAAAAGGCATACCACCCCCCGCCAGTATTCAGACCGATTACAAAACAAGGATGAAGCATCGGTGCAGCCGTGAAATCTCTCGATCAACAGTTGACAAAATTTACCCATGAGCCGGTTGCCCTGCTGGTTCTGATCGGATCATTGGTCTGGACTGCCCTGGTCGGCTATTCGCTGGACTGGAATATCACCAATCTCAAAAATGAAAAGGCCAAGCTGGCGATCAGCGAGGCAAAATCCAACTGGAACAAGGACCAGGCATTCAGGCAGTGGGCCAGTAAGCACGGCGGCGTCTATGTACCACCTACCGAAACCACCCCATCAAATCCCTATCTTTCCCACCTGAAGCATCGGGACATTGTCACCACCGAGGGTATGCGGCTCACCCTGATGAATCCGGCCTATATGCTTCGCCAGATCACCAGTGATTACGAGGATGTCTACGGGGTCAAAGGCAAGATCACCGGCAAGATCACCTTCGATCCAACCAACAAACCTGACTCCTGGGAACGGATGGCGCTGGAGCGCTTTGAGCAGGAACGGGTAGATGAGGTGATTGAGCAGACCAATATCAACGGCAAGCCTTACATGCGCTTCATGAAACCCATGTATATGACGCAGGGGTGTGATAAGTGCCACGGTATACTGGGTTTCAAGGAGGGCGACCTTCGTGGTGGCGTCAGTGTTTCTATCCCCATGACCCCCTATCTGGAGGCGGCCAAAGAGACGTCCGACTCCATGGTTATCACCCATGTTGCCGTCTGGTTTGCCGGCATTAGCGGTATTTTTGCCTTTGGATTATATGCCCGTCATCGTCAGGCGGAACGGCAGGGGTTGTTGGCGAGTCTGGAACGCGGGGCACTCTATGACTCACTGACAGGCCTGCCGAACCGTTTCCTTTTCAGCGATCGCCTGCAGGTGTCAATGGCAAAACAGGCCCGGAACCGCAACTATCAATATGCCGTCTGTTTTGTCGACCTCGATCGATTCAAGAATCTCAACGACTGTTACGGACACTCTGTCGGTGATCTGCTGTTAAAGGAGGTTGCGGAACGATTCAGGCGGATCCTCAGGCCAGCGGATACCGTAGCCCGGATGGGTGGCGATGAATTTACCTTCCTGGTTGATAATATAGGCAATCCGCAGGAGGCGATTATGGTCGCCAATCGCCTCCTGGAATCGACTAATCTACCCTTCGAACTGCGGGGTACTTCGTTGAAGATAAGTGCCAGTATCGGCATCTGTTACGGTGAACCCCACTATCAGGCCGTGGACGAGATTATCCGCGATGCCGATATAGCCATGTATCGGGCCAAAAATCTCGGCAAGGGGAGGATAGATATCTTTGCCCCCGAGATGCATGCCGAGGTGGCCAAAACAACCCACATCGAACATGATCTGCACACGGTACTTGACCGGGATGAGTTGGATATTCATTACCAGCCGATTGTGAATCTGGATTCCGGGATGATCGATGGTTTCGAGGCATTGTTGCGTTGGCAGCATCCTTACTTTGGGAGGATTCCGCCCGACGAGTTTATCCCGATAGCAGAGAGCTCCGATGTGATTCATCGCCTTGGAGAGTGGGTGCTTGCGCGTGCCTGCAGGCAGGTTGGTGAATGGAGCGCAAAGTTTGCTGGTGATCGAGGTTTTTTTGTCTCGGTCAATTTTTCTGCCCGCCAGGTCAGCCACATGGAGATCATTGATGTAGTGAAAGAGACCCTGGCAAATGCCGGGTTCAATCCTGCCAGGCTCCATTGTGAAGTGACGGAAACCCTGTTGATCGCCGACCAGGATACCACGCGAATCAATATGGCCAGGCTGAGCGAACTGGGGGTACAACTGAGCGCCGATGATTTCGGCACAGGCTACAGTTCGCTCACCTATCTGCAGAATTTTAACTTCAATGCCATGAAGATTGATAAGGAGTTCGTCCAGGACATGGGGCCGGATGGCAAGGGCACACAGTTGGTCAGCTCGCTGTTGCGGCTCGCAAGCGATTTTGACCTGCAGGTGATTGCCGAGGGCGTGGAGACCCGGGAACAACTTGATTACCTGCGGATGCAGGGGTGTCACTGGGTCCAGGGCTATTATACCTGTCCACCGTTGGCGGCGGATGCGATAACGCAGCTGTTGCAGGCCGGCGCCCAGTCACAGCTCGATATACTGTTGCGGTTGAATCCGTTTTCGGCAACCGGGAGCGCGGCCAGCGTTCCGGAAGGGGCGTACCCGACGGATCCCACATTCGTAACCTCATGGTAACTACTCACGGGGTAAGGATGTAGGGTGGATAAGCCGGTAGGCGCATGCCATCCTCAGGTCCGTAAACGGTACATCCATGTACCACTCCTCACCAATGCTCACGGGATGATTGCCCTGCCTTGCCGGCCTCACACGATGGCTGAATCAAGATCGGCCAACAAGGCAGGCCAATCACTTACAGACCGGGTGAGTAGTTACACCTCATGATTCAATTCGACCGTCAGCAATTGCAATGATTTTTTTGATATCCAGGTGCGCTTCGGCGGCATCCGCCAATCGCTCGATGCCGGCTTCACGCAGCTGGTGGTAATCGGGTGTCGTGGCCTGTTCAAGGCCGGCCCAGGTGAGCAGCGCATCACACGCGGATGGCATCTCAAACAGACCATGCAGGTAGGTGCCGGCGACCTGGTTGTCTTCAGACAGGGCGCCATCATGGCCCTGTTGAAGGGTGACCAGTGGTCTGGACAGTGCCGGTCCCCGGCTGACGCCCATGTGGATTTCGTAGCCACTCACCGGAACCGACTCCGCCAGGGTCAGTTCGCCAGTCACCAGGCGCAGCTGTTTCTCTCTCTCCAGGGTGGTTTCCATATCCAGGAGTCCCAGGCCGTTACTGCTGCCGGGTTGACCCTCGATGCCCAGTGCGTCATGTATGGCCTGCCCCAGCATCTGAAACCCGCCGCAGATGCCCAGCACCTTGCCACCCAAACGCACGTGGCGTTTGATGGCCCGTTCCCAGCCGCTCTGTTGCAGATACGCCAGGTCCGAGCGCACGCTTTTTGACCCCGGCAGGATAATCAGGTCGGCCGGCGGAATCGCTTCACCCGGCCCGATCCAACGCACCTCGACCTGTGGATGCAGCGCGAGGGGGTCCAGATCGGTATGGTTGCTGGTGCGCTGCAGCCAGGGGACCACAACCCGCAGCGGCTTCTCAACGGTGGCTGCGACTCCCGAATTGGTCAGGCTGTCTTCCGCTTCCAGGTGCAGTCCGGCCAGATAGGGCAGGACACCCAGGACCGGCTTGCCGGTGTGCTGTTCCAGCCAATCCAGTCCCGGCTGCAGAAAGCTCAGCTCACCACGGAACCGGTTGATAATGAACCCCTTGATCCTGGCCTGTTCGCTTGCCGAGAGCAGCGCCAGGGTGCCGACCAGGTGGGCGAAGACACCCCCCTTGTCGATATCGGCCACCAGCAGGACGGGACAGTCCACCGCCTCGGCAAATCCCATGTTGGCCACATCGTTCTCACGCAGGTTGATCTCCGCCGGACTCCCGGCCCCTTCCACCAGGATATATCGATAATCGGCCCGCAGCCGGCTGTGCGACTGGAGAATCGCGGGCATCACCCGGGGTTTGTAGGCGTGATAGCCCCAGGCCTCCATGTTGTTCTCCGCCGCCTGGCCCTGCACGATCACCTGACAACCGGTATCGGTATTGGGCTTCAGCAGGACCGGATTCATATCCACGTGCGGTTCAAGGCGTGCCGCCTGGGCCTGGACCGCCTGGGCACGGCCGATCTCACCGCCATCCGCTGTCACCGCGCTGTTAAGCGCCATGTTTTGCGGTTTGAACGGGGCAACACTGAGGCCTTGGCGATTGAATACCCGACAGAGAGCGGCGACCAGTGTGCTTTTTCCGGCATCCGAGGTGGTGCCTTGGATCATCAGGGTTTTGCTGTCAATCATAGGAGTACGCAGTTGAGTGGGTTAGGGATTTGCCGGCTCAGCGGACCGACGTATGGCGTGTGCGATGGCCGGTGACTGAGCAGCGGAGTGCTAAACTTCTCTCTAACAAAGAGCAAATTTTATCATATTCGGATGGGGGGCGGGATCGCGCAAGCATCGGTTCCCGATTTGCTGATCTTCAGGAGTCTGTATGCATAGAGTGGCCATCGTAGGCGCGGGAAGGATCGGGGCAGCCATCGCCAGGCTTCTGGATGATAGTGGGGATTATGAAATCCTGCTCACCGACCAGTCCAGCCATATCCTGGAATCGATCCACCTCAGTGATCGGGTGGAAAAACGGATACTGCAGATTGGTCGAGTGGATAACTTGCACCAGGAGATCCGGGGATGCGACGCCGTCATCTCGGCCTGTGGCTATGATGTCAATGCGCTGGTCGCGGAAGCGGCCGCCGCCACCGGCGTGAGCTACTTTGATCTGACCGAGGACAACGCCACCACCAGTGCCATAAAGCGGATCGCCGAACGCGCCGCCCCGGGACAGGTGTTTGTGCCCCAGTGCGGACTGGCGCCCGGTTTTATCGGCATACTCGGTTTTCACATGGTGCAGCAGTTTGATCAGCTGGACAACCTCAAGCTGCGGGTCGGTGCGTTGCCGGAATTTCCCACCAATAACCTGATGTACAACCTGACTTGGTCCACCCAGGGGCTGATCAACGAGTACTGTAATCCGTGCCATGCCATCCGCGCCGGACACTATGTGGAGTTGACGCCGCTGGAAGGGTTGGAGACCTTCTCGCTGGATGGTGTCTCCTACGAGGCCTTCAACACCTCCGGCGGGTTGGGCACCCTGTATGAGACGCTACAGGGCCGGGTGTCGGATCTCACCTATAAAACCATCCGCTATAAAGGGCATCAGTATCTGATGAATTTTCTGATCAATGATCTCCGGCTCGGTGAACAGCGGGATCTGCTCAAGCAGATCTTCGAGAAGGCGCTGGCGGTCACCCGGCAGGATGTGGTGCTGATCATGGTCACCGCAACCGGCATTATTGATGGCAAATTCATGCAGATAACCGACAGCCGGAAGATTTATCACGACGATATCGCTGGCGAGCACTGGGGGGCCATACAGATCACCACCGCATCCAGCCTCTGCGCCATTGTGGATCTCTTTTTTAACGGCAAACTGCCGCACCAGGGTTATATACGCCAGGAGCAGGTCGATTTCGATGACTTTATCGACAATCGCTTCGCCGCCTGTTACCGGGCGGCGGGTCGGCCCCATGGCAGGTGACAACAACGAGAGCAGATGACGTGAACAGTACTTGATAAATGCCGGGGTAATCCCCCGACTCGGTCGGGGACTGTGCGCCAGGTTTGACCTGTTCATGGGTCGCGCGTCTCTGGCTTACAGATGGGGATGACAGATGGTAAATGAACTCTCGCCAAGACACCAGGCACGCCAAGGAAAACCGATTTATGCCGCTAATCTTTGCGCGCTTGGCGCCTTGGCGAGAGCAATAAACCTTTACCGATCCGGGATCGGGAAGTTGTCGTGGGTACGAAAATTTGTTCGACCACCTTGGACGGCCCCGGGATTCCAGCATCCGTCTCTTGAAGTGACAGATTGTCACGGGTATCCTCTAACCTGTTTGCGCATCCAGGCAGCCACTCGGGCTGCCTGATTTCATTCCGAGGCATCACCTGGTCCGCACATGCTGAAATTCTTTAACCGACTGTCAAACAATCGCGCACCCTGGATACTGCTGGCGTTGACCGCGCTGGGACTGGAGCTGGCCGCCCTCTATTTTCAGTATGAGTTAAAGCTGGATCCCTGTGTGCTCTGTGTGTATGAGCGAACCGCAGTGATGGGTATACTGTTTTCCGGCCTGATAGCGGCGCTGGCGCCGGGGCTGATGCTGTTGCGCATGCTGGCAATACTCATCTGGGGCGGCAGTGCGGCCTGGGGATTGCAGCTGGCACTGAAACATACCGGGATACAGCTCTTCCCGTCGCCCTCCAACACCTGTGATTTCGCGGCCAATTACCCGGACTGGGCAAAACTGGATGAATGGATCCCCTGGCTGTTCCAGCCAACCGGTTTCTGTGACGAGATTCAATGGCAGTTTTTCGGATACACCATGCCGCAGACCATGATTGGCGTTTACGCCCTCTATCTGCTGGCGCTGCTGCTGGTTCTTCTGTCCCAGTTCGCCGGTAAGGAGCGCTCCATTTTTCGTGATTGATACGCTTGTTTTGCCGGGCGGCAAGCCTAAATCACGGGTCGTGGATCAACCGCCATCGGTACTGAACTGCCAGCGTTCGTCTACTGATAGCTCAAGAGTGTAGAGCTGTTGGCAGCCTGTTCTGACTCGCTGCATGCGGGTGGAGATATTATCCACATCGGCTTTTCCCGCCGCCAGCTCGAGTTCCGAAACGGCGGCTTTCAGCGCCGGTACGCCACAAACCGCGCAGGCGCCATGTAACCGGTGGGCAACTTCACCCAGCGCCGGCCAGTCGTGGTTCTCCCGATGTTTTTCCAGTAGTGCCATCTGCTGCGGGAGGTCGTCCATGAACTTTCTGAACATCTCCATCGCCAGCTCCTCTCTCCCGCCGGTAAAGCGCAGGGCCTCCTGCGGATCGTGAACCGGAAGCGTTCCGGCGGCATCCGCCTTGAAGGCCTCTTCCGCTGCGTACACTTCGGGAATCGCTGATGCCGGACTGTTTGCATTCACCAGATTGTCGATGGCCTGCCAGAGTTTGCTGTCATCTATCGGTTTGGTCAGGTAGAGGTCCGCACCGGCCGCCAGCAGGGCATCACGGTGTTCCGGTATGATGTCGGCCGAGAGGGCAATGATCGGCGTATGGCTGCCGGCATATTCCTGACGCTCCATTTGTCGAATCCGGCTGGTCGCCTCTCCGCCATCCATAACCGGCATGTGCACATCAATAATCACCAGGTCCGGGCGCCGTTCCCGATAGGCGTTGATCACCCCGACGCCATTCTCGGCCTCCACGATATCGGCACCGGTCATCGACAGAATGGCCGATATCAGTTGCAGATTGATCGGATTGTCATCGGCGATAATGAACCGTTTTCCCTTAAATGAAGGGGTGCTGGAACTCCCGTATTCGATGGTGCCAGACGGGGTGGATGGATTGGCAAATATCTGTTCCAGGGTGCGTTTCAGTACCGCCAGGGTCACCGGTTTGGAAATACATGGCGCCAGTGTCAGTGCCTGGAATCTCTCGTGAACCGTTGCGTCAGAGCTGCTGAGTAGTATCAGCAGGTTGCTGGGAACGGTCGTTTTTTGCAGGCGGGCTATCCGGTCCATGGCGACTCCGGAATCGATTTCGGCGGCTGAAAACCCGATCAAAAGCAGATCCTGGTCGGCAATGGCCGCCTTGTTCAGTTGTCCCCAGCCGACCTCGGAAACCGCCATGCCCAGGCTTTCCAGTGTGTGTGACATGGCCAATTGCGATATCACGTGGTGATCGATGATGGTGCACCGTCTGGATCTGAAGCTGTTGTCCACCAGGGGTTGTGCCATCTCAGGGCTCTTCGGCAGGTTGAGCATTACCCTGAAACAAGAGCCTTTACCCTCAACACTGTCGAGGGCTATTTCTCCCTTCATCGATTCAGCCAGTTTTTTACTGATACTCAATCCCAGGCCGGTTCCCCCGTATCGCCTGTTGGTCTGTTTGGTACCCTGCTGAAAAGAGGTGAAAAGATCCTTCTGGATATGTTCGTCTATCCCTATGCCGGTGTCGGTGACGGAGAATTGAAGTCGGCAGGAGTCCTCGGTCTCATCCTCGATCATCACCCGTACGATGATCTCTCCCTGGTGGGTGAACTTGATTGCATTGCCTACCAGATTGACCAGTATCTGGCGGATACGGGTTTCGTCACCGATCAATTGTGCCGGCACATCCGAATAGATCAGCAGCGCCAGCTCAAGCTGTTTGTCATGCGCCGCCGGCGCCAGCAGTGCAACCGGGTCCTCAAAGCAGGAACGGATATCAAAGAGGGCATATTCCGGTTCCAGTTTTCCATATTCCAGTTTGGAAAAATCGAGAATGGTATTGATGATCCCGAGCAGGCCGGTGGCGGATTTGTGTATGGTTTCGGCAAGTTCACGCTGCTCGGGTGATAGTCTGGATTTCATCAGTAGTGTGGAGAAACCGATAACCCCGTTCATCGGCGTTCTGATTTCATGACTCATGTTGGCCAGGAACTCGGACTTTGCCTGACTCGCCTTCAACGCGCGTTTTCTCGCAAGATCGAGTTCCACATTCTGTATTTCCAGTGCCTCCATGGTCTGGGTGAGATCCGAGGTTGCCCGGTCCACCTGCTGTTGCAATATCTCCTGATTGTATTTCAGCGTCCTGGCCATGGCATTGAAGCCTTCTTCCAGACTGCGCAACTCCCCGGCGGAAATTTCCGGTACCGTGACGGCGAAATCCCCATGTTTCATGCGGATGACCGCCTGGGTCAACTTGGAGAGGGGGCGGGTTATTTTCTGACTTAATAGCAGGGCGATCAGGGCCGTCAGGATGAGCCCGGTGACACTGATGATCACACTGGTGATGATCGAGTCACGTTGCTGTTCCAGCAGGCTGGTTTTCTCGAGTTCCACCACCACCGAACCGATAGTGGAAGGGGTGACATCGCCCTGGATGAACTGTATCTGATCGGGATAGTCGCCCAGGATGTCTGGTTGGAAACCGCTTTGGACCGAGGTGAAGAAGAATGATGATTTGCCGGGATCATGGGTCGCGACACCTGCATCATTCGATACAGACTCGCCGATACTCAACAACAGATTGCCCTGCGCGTCATTGACGATGATGGAGAGAATGTCTTTTCTCTTGAGTATCGAATTCAGATTCAGCGACAGCGATTCGATATCGCCACTGAATATCCCGTAGAAACTGGCGGCAGCCACCTCCTGTGCCGTGGCATTGCCCTGCGCCTTGAAGGCCATTTCCAGATTGTCCAGCTGTGCGGTGATCAGGTAGGCCGTCAGTGACAATGCCAGGATGGCGGCCGGCACAATGCCCAGTAACAGTGCCCGCGTCTTGATCCGCGAATAGCGACGTCGTTTCATCATGGTTTGTTGTCTTCCAACATTTGACGAATAATATCAGTCTCATCCGGAAGTGATATTCCCAGTGATCTGGCCACGTTACGGTTGACGGTCACACTGAAGTATTTCGGGTATGACGGGTCCGGCAACGCTCCTGTGCCGGTTTGCAGAAAATCGCGGGTGGTTTCCGCCAGGTGGTGCGCGATATCCTCCGGTGTCGAGTAGGTGGCGATGAGTGCACCGGCCTTGACATAGGCCGACGAAAACCCGATCACCGGTACTTTATTATGATAGCTCGACAGCAGGATATTGAAGATAGTGGATCGATTGAATATGGCCGGGTCGGGGAGCGCCAGCAGGACGTTGCTCTCTTCCAGCACCTCTTTCAGTAGTGGACCGAGTCTGTCGGTGGCGTCGACTTCCCGATAAGTAACCGGGATGCCCTGAATGGCGGCGGCGGTCGAAAGCCTTTCCCGGACAGACGTGGTTAATGGACTGATCAGCAGGCCGATGTGCGGATCGGGGCGAATTATTCTGGCAAGCTGAAGTTGCCGGCTGATCGGCTGGTCAAGATAGATCGCCGAGTGATGTGCGGCCCCGCCCAGCTGTTCATACGCACTCTTTGGTATCAGTGCATGCAGCGTCGGCAGGCCGGTCTCCATGTCGTGTATCAGTTGCCCGGCATGCTGGCCGAGGGTGATTATCAGCCGCGTGCGTGGTGGAATGAGAACGCGTCCTCCCGCCTCCTCCTGGGTGAGGATATGGATCTGATGCGGTGGGCATTCGGCGCCCATATCGGCGCACTGTTCATTCAGGCTGGCTTTCAGCAGCCTGGCCACCTGATCGTAAACCGGCGCGGGACTGCTGCTGAAAATAACGATATTACCCTGTGCCGCATAACCGCTCGGCAGGATCAGCAGGAGGGATAATGCCTGCAACAACACAAACAGTATCCCCCTGCCATATCGGACTGACGCCAGCAGATTACCAAGACTATGGCTGAGGTTCTGACGACTCACGGTATTACGCTGGCCGACGCCTCTGGTTAAAAGTCAAAACACAACCTCCGTGTAGGAAACAGTTCCGCTAATAAGACCCGTTGTGGTTAATACCAGTTCAAACTGGCCTGGAGAAACACCCGGTCTCCCCAGACATTTTCGGTATGAAAATCCTGGAAATCATTATCCGGTCCAATGTTCTGAAAGATCAGCGCTATCTCCCCGTCGGCGCGTTCCAGCTCGAACGGCTTGGCGATTTTGATATCCCAGCGCCGATTGATATCGATAAGGTCGCCATCACCGGCCCAGTCCATTTCATCCATATAATAATATGCCGAACTGAGCTTGATGCCGTTATCAAACTGGTGACTGCCGAGTACACTGAGCGTCAGCGGGGGAACCCGGCGGTCGAGGACCCGGAAATGCTCGGGCAACGTCGGGGGGTTCTTTTTGATCTGACTGCCGTAGGCATTGGTCAGGCTGTAGGCGATATGCAGCATGCTGCGTGCTGAAGGCTCCCAGCGCAGACCAATCTCGAAACCATTGATATTGAAGCTCCCACTGTTGATATAGGCGAAGGGCTGGCCGGGGGCGTTCAGATCGGCCACTTCCGCAATCATCTCCTTGATCTCTTCGTGAAACAGCTTCATGTCGAGTGTCAGGCCCAGCTTTTCGAAACTCCCCAGGTAGCCCAGCTCGAAGGATTCGATATATTCCGGTTTCAGATTGGTGGTGGTCTTGTAGGTCTGCAGAATCGGAACCATCGACCCGGTGAAAACCACCGACTGATCGGCAAAATCCTCCCAGAAGGTGGGCATGCGGTAGGCGCGGGTGGCACGCAGGCGCAGGGTGTTCATCTCATCCAGTTTGAGATTGAGTGCCGCCATCGGTGAGAAGAACCCATCTTTCTGCTCAAATTTCTCATACATGCCGCCCAGATTCAGCAGCAGGCTGTCGGTCAAATGCCACTCGAAATTGCCAAACGCGCGGTACTGGTCTCGGGTCATCCAGTCGCCCTGCTTGAATGTCCAGACCCCCTTGGCCTGATCGCGCCGGGCGCCCAGGCCCCAGACCATGCGCTGCGCCGGATTGATATCGAAGGTGTGCTGGAATTCCAGGTCATAACGCTGGGACTTGAAGCCGTAACCCAGTGAGACATCCAGGGGCGCAAAGGTGATGGCGTCGGAAAAGCTGTCATCGATCTCCTGGTAGTTGTGGTAGAACTGCAGCGAATACTCGTTGCCGGGCGCGAGGCTGCGGGTCCAGCGCAGCTGCTGGAAGGCGTGGTTGTCCTCGGTGGCGCGGAACGGCTGCTCGGCATCGGCCGGAAAACCGTCCTCGCGGGTGCCGCCGCTATGGCCCAGTTCCAGCAGCAGCGCATCCCGGTTGTTGACCTGGTAATCGCCACGCATACTCAGCCAGCGGGTGTCCGAGCTGTCATGCCGGGTATCGAAACCGTCGTTTTCGTCATACTTGAGGGCCACCCGGTAGGCGAGATTGCCCTCGACGCCGGCAAACCGGTTATAGACCTGGCGCCGGCCGCCGTCGCCGACCACAGTCTTGACCCGGATGGCGGGTTGTTCCGAGGGGTGTTGGGTTATGATATTGATCACCCCGGCGAACGAGTTGGAGCCGTGGGTACTGGCGTTGGGGCCGCGGATTACCTCGATGCGTTGGATGTCATCCATGTCCAGCTCCTGGTCGCTCCAGGTGACGCCGCCGAAGGCCGGGTCATAGATCGAACGGCCATCCACCAGCACCTGCATGTCCCGGGCAAAGCGATCGGTATTGCCGTGGGATGAGACGGTAAACTTGGAGCCGGTGTAATAACCGACCTGGAAGCCGGGCACCAGACGCAATAGATCGACCAGCTCGATTGCGCCTGACGCCTCGATCATGGTCCGGTCGATCACCGTGACGGACGCCGGTGAATCCGGCAACGCCTGTTTCAGTCGTGTGGCGGAGAGCACCACCGGCACATCACTGAAAAACAGCTCTTCAGGCAAAGGATTATTGGCATCCATTGCATGAACTGACAGGGAGGCGATCGCTCCCAGTCCCAAAGCCCAATACCTTTTGGGGCTGTTTTTAAGTGGATGTGTGTACTTCATAATGCTTCTGTTTTGTTCTCTTGGTGTTATTGATAGACTAATCGCCGCTGGCCGGCCGCGGAATCGCCGCTGCCGGGATAGTTCAGTCCTATACTATATAGCGTGATCTCTTTCCACAGGACCCTACTGTAACCTTGTCTTATGAAATACCCAACCATTGAACAGTTTGTCGGTCATACTCCCCTGGTGCGCCTGCAGCGGCTGCCCGGAAACACCACGAATGCCCTTCTGGTCAAACTCGAAGGGAACAACCCCGCCGGGTCGGTCAAGGATCGCCCGGCGCTGAGCATGATCCAGCACGCGGAGGATCGCGGTGACATCCACCCGGGGGACACGCTGATCGAGGCGACCAGTGGCAACACCGGTATCGCCCTGGCCATGGCGGCGGCGATCAAGGGCTACCGGATGATCCTGATCATGCCCGACAACCTCAGCCTCGAACGGCGCGCCTCCATGCGGGCGTATGGCGCGGAACTCATTCTGGTCACGAAAGAGGAGGGCATGGAAGGTGCGCGGGATCTGGCGCAGCAGATGGAACAACGGGGTGAGGGCAAGGTCCTCGACCAGTTCGCCAATGCCGATAATCCGCTGTCCCACCTGGAGGGCACCGGCCCGGAGATCTGGAATGACACCCGCGGCGAGATCAGCCATTTCGTCAGCGCCATGGGCACCACGGGGACCATCATGGGTGTTTCCCACTACCTCAAGGGGATGAACCCGGCGATCCAGATTATCGGTGTGCAGCCGACGGAGGGCTCCAGCATCCCCGGCATCCGGCGCTGGCCGGAGGCCTATATCCCGAAGATCTTCGATAAGCAGTGGGTGGACCGCACGTTGGATGTGACCCAGGAGGAGGCCGAGGAAGTCACCCGCCGGCTGGCGACGGAAGAGGGTATCTTTGCCGGTATCTCTTCCGGCGGAGCGGTGGCCGCGGCACTCAGGCTGTCGCGGGAAGTGACCCACGCCACTATCGTGACCATCATCTGCGACCGCGGCGACCGTTATCTCTCCACGGGTGTCTTTCCGGCTGAATAATCTCCAGTTTTCCTTTCCGGCAGTCATCCTCTGGGCACTGCTGGTCAGTTCCCTTCCCCTGCGGGCGGCAGACCGGCTGACGCTGACCCTGGGCGATCTGGGGGGCGAGGGGTGGCAGGTCAGCGGGCTGGCACTGCAGGTTGACCTTCAGCCATCCCAGGATCGCTATATCCTTTCCGCCGAGGAGATTCGGCACCCCGCGCTACCGGGTCCGCTACGCATGTTCCGTTTCGACTGCCGGGCCGGCAAGATTGCCGGGAGGCAGATCAGTTGCCGGGAAGGTCTGCTCGACCTGACCCTGAATGGGCAGAAAATGGCCGGGATAAAATCAAGAATCGACTGGAAGATAGATTCACAAGTTATTGATATACAACTTGATGATATTCCATTGTCCAATGGAAAACTGGCCGCCTTGATCAACATCGAACGGCAGCAGTGGCTCCTGTCGCTGAAAGGGAATGGGCTGGATATCCAGAGGCTTGGAACACTCCATGCGGCCCTGGCGGAGTCGGTGGAGCGTTTCTCCCTCAGTGGCAGGCTGGGGCTGTCGGCGACCTTGCGGGGCGTCGGTGCGCAGCTCCTGCAGGGCAGTAGCCGGCTCGATTTCAGGGATGTTGGTTTTGCTGATGCCAGCGGGAGCTATATCGGGCAGGGGCTGGCGGGACAATGGCAGGGTGAGGCGGTGCTGAGCAAGGGACAGTGGGCCGGGACCCAGCGGCTGGCGCTGAATGCCGGGGAACTGTTGGCACCGCAGTTATATCTCTCGCCATCCGCACATCCCCTGTCGCTGGAGACCGCCTACCGCTATCGGGCTGACCGTTCACTGATCTCTCTTGAGCAATTCAGGTTCCGCCAGCCGGAACGCCTGAATTTTAGCGGGGCAGCAGAAATTTCCCTGCTACAGGAACCGCAGCTGATCTCATTGAATCTGACATCGGAACCGGCGGATCTCGCCGGGCTTTTTCGTGACAATATCCTGCCGGTGTTGGCCAATCCCCAACTGGAGGATATGGAACTGGCGGGGCGATTCGCCCTGGATATCAGCCATCGGGCCGATGACAGCCGGATCCGCATCGACCTCCAGGATGTCTATATCGAGCAGGGAATGCGGCAGCGGGGAGACGGCCAGGGGCAATTTGCCCTGTATGACCTCGATGGCGAAATCAACTGGTCCAGCAAGCGCGCCCGGGAGAGCCGTCTCAGCTGGCAGGGGGGACATCTGTTTGGCGGCATCACCCTGGGGGCGACGGACGTCGCGCTGAATCTTTCCGGAGATAGGGTCTCCCTGGTTAATCAGGCCAACATTCCGGTACTGGATGGCGAGCTGCGGGCGGAAAAGTTTGAACTGGAGCGGGGCGAAGCCGGTCCAATGGTCCGCTTTCAGGGTTATCTCACACCGATCAGTATGGCGGCAATCAGCAGCGCTGTCGGCTGGCCGCCGCTGGCGGGCCAGCTTTCCGGGATGATCCCGGGGCTCGCATATGAGCAGGGTGTCATTGCCGTGGATGGCGTGGCGCTGGTCAAGATCTTCGATGGCGAAATTGTGATCCGGGATCTCCAGCTGGACGATCTGTTCGGAGCACTGCCTGCATTGAGCGCGGATCTGGAATTGAAGGATATCGACCTGGAAACTCTGACCCGTACCTTCTCATTTGGTAAGATTACCGGGAAATTGGCAGGCCGGGTCACCGACCTCAGATTGGAAGAGTGGGCCCCGGTCTCATTTGATGCGGCCTTTGCCACTCCGGCGGGTGACAAGAGTCGACGCCGTATCAGTCAGCAGGCGGTGGATAATATCTCCAATCTGGGCGGCTCGGGTGTCTCCGGTGCCATATCCCGTAGCTTTTTGAGAATCTTCAAAGAGTTTGGTTATGACCGGCTGGGTATCAGTTGCCGCCTGGAACGCGGCGTCTGCCACATGGGAGGAATCGAGGCGGCCGAGAGAGGCTACTACCTGGTGAAAGGTGGCGGCATACCACGAATCGATATCATGGGATTCAATCGCGAAACCGATTGGCAGGTGTTGGTCAGCAAGTTGAAACAGATCGCGTCGGGTGAGTCACCCGTAATCCAATAACAACTAGATTGAATGCTAATAAAAGGAGCTAAGCGGATGAAAACGTTAAAAATAGGCAGTGCGATGGCCGCCCTGGTTGTGCTTGCCGCCTGTGTCACAATCAATATCTACTTCCCCGCTGCCCAGGCTGAGGAGGCGGCGGAACGGATAGTGGATGACATCCTGGGCAAGGAAAAACAGCAACAACAGGAAGAGCGGGACAAGGGTGAAAACAAGAGCTCCTCACTCAATAATTCGCTGTTCAGAGTGATCGCTTCCGGGGCGCTAGAGTTGCTGATTCCGTCAGCGCAGGCGGCGCAACCCGATTTTAACGCCAGCTCACCGGCCGTCCGCAAACTGCAGGCCAGCATGAAAAGCCGCAACAGCGCCCTGACCCCCCACTACAACAGCGGCGCCATCGGTTTTACCCGGGACGCCATGATCGCGGTGCACGACGCCGCCGCCATCCCACTGAAAGAGCGCAACAAGGTGCAGGGGCTCATCAGCAGCGAAAACAGTGATCGCAGCGCGCTCTACCGGGCGATTGCCGATGCCAACGGTCACCCCGAATGGGAGCCCGAGATCCGTGCAACCTTCGCCCGCACCTGGGTAGAGAAGGCATCCGGGGGATGGTGGTATCAGAATGCACAAGGCGGCTGGGTACAGAAATAGGTTGTAGCCTGGATGGAGCCCGCTCCATAGGAACCTAACAGGCGCACAGCCTCAGACGGGCGGAATCCAGGGTGGTTAGTCGAGACTGCTTCCCGGATTTCGCCGCCGTGGGTGCATGCGATTCATCCAGTTGGGGTGCGGCTTCATCCAGGCTACGGTGCTGCCGTTGTTATTAACCGAATGAGGATTGATCTGGTTTCATGGGACGCTCAAGAAGACGCAAGTTACCGCAAGATCCGGTTGTGACCGGTATCGATGCCCTGAGCCATGACGGTCGCGGGGTGGCGCACATCGACGGCAAGGCGGTGTTTATCCATGGCGCCTTGCCGGGAGAGACCGTCAGTTTCCGCTATACCCGCGTACAGAAGAAATTTGATGAGGGCGAAGCCCTCGAGATCCTCTCCGCCTCGCCTGACCGGGTGGTGCCCCAGTGCCCGCATTTCGCTGTGTGCGGCGGCTGTTCGCTGCAGCATCAATCACCATCCGCGCAGATACAGGCCAAGCAGACCGCGCTGATGGACGCCTTTCAGCGTATCGGCAAGGTGGAGCCGGCAAGGCTGCTGGCACCACTGGTCGGCAGCGACGCCTTCGGCTATCGGCGAAAGGCCCGGCTCGGGGTCAAATACGTGGCCAAGAAGGGTAAGGTGCTGGTGGGATTTCGTGAGCGTGGCTCCCCCTACGTGGCGGATCTCTCCGAGTGCCATATTCTGCATCCCCGGGTGGGTCGGCTGCTTACCCCCCTGAGTGAGCTGATCGGGTCGCTCAGTATCAAGGAGCGTGTGCCCCAGATCGAGGTGGCCATGGGCGACACCCGGTGTGTGCTGGTGTTCCGGATCCTCGAGCCCCTGTCGGCGGCTGATGAACAGGCGCTGCTGGCATTCGGCAGGGAGCGGGAGATCGATGTCTACACCCAGACCGGCGGCCCGGACACCGTCGCGCCATTGAGCGGCGAGCCGGCGGATCTGCAGTATGCCCTGCCGGACTACGGCCTGCACATCCACTTTTTGCCCAACGACTTCACCCAGGTGAACAGCGACCTCAACCGCCTGATGATCGGGCACGCCCTGGAGCTGCTGGCAGTGGCGCCGGAAGACCGGGTGCTGGACCTGTTCTGCGGCCTGGGCAACTTCACCCTGCCGATTGCCCGAGGCGTGGCGGAGGTGGTCGGCGTCGAGGGAGATGCGGGCCTGGTCGCCCGGGCCCGGGATAACGCACGGCGCAACGGTATCGAAAACAGCCGCTACTACACGGCCGACCTGTATGATTCGTTGCAGAAGGAACCCTGGCTGCGCGAACGTTTCGACAAGGTGCTGCTCGATCCTCCACGCTCCGGCGCGGCCGAAGTGTTGGAACACCTCCCCCGGCTGGGGGTGAAGCGCGTGGTCTATGTCTCCTGCTACCCGGGCACCCTGGCGCGGGACGCCGGGGAGCTGGTCAACCGGCACGGCTATCGGCTGGTCGCGGCGGGGGTGATGGACATGTTCCCGCACACCGCCCATGTCGAGTCGATCGCGCTCTTCGAGAAATCCTGAACGGACTGGGTAAATGGCTTTAGAAATAGAACGAAAGTTCCTGGTTGTTAACGATAAATGGAAGGATAATATCCTCTCTGAGGCGGTGCTGAAGCAGGGCTATATCGCCAATCAGCCGAACGCCACCGTGCGGGTCCGCATCGCCGGCGACAGCGCCTGCCTGAATCTCAAAAGTGCGACAAAGGGCATATCGAGGTCCGAGTTCGAGTATCCGATTCCGCTGGCGGATGCCGAGCAGATACTGGCACAGCTGGCCGAGCAGCCCTTTATCGACAAGACACGATACAAGGTGCGCTGGGGTGGGCATGTGTGGGATCTGGACCTGTTCGCGGGCGAGAACAGCGGGCTGATCATGGCGGAGGTGGAACTCAGCTCCGAGGACGAGCCGTTCGAGCTGCCCCCCTGGGCCGGTGAAGAGGTGTCTGGGGATCCCCGCTATTACAACGCCAACCTGGTGAAGCACCCCTATTCGCAGTGGTGAAGCGTCAGGCTCAACATATTCAGGTCGACCTGCAACGGCAGCAGTTGCGGCTGTTGTCCGGTGACGCCTGTATCGCAAGCTATGCCATCTCCAGCGCGCGTAATGGGGCGGGGGAATCCCGGGGTAGTGAATGTACCCCGCGGGGTCTGCACAGTATCCGCCTGAAAATCGGTGACGGGCTGCCGGAGAACAGCGTGTTTATCGGCCGCCGGCCCACAGGTGAAATCTACACCCCCGCACTGGCCGCCGCTGATCCGGGGCGCGACTGGATCCTGACCCGTATCCTCTGGCTGAGCGGGCTGGAACCGGGCAGAAACCGTGGTGGTTCCGTCGACAGCCTGAGACGCTTTATCTATATCCACGGCACCCCGGACAGCGAACCGATGGGGCAGGCGGCCTCCCACGGTTGTATCCGGATGCGCAACCGGGAGCTGATCGAGCTGTTCGAGCGGGTGAGGGTGGGAACCGTGGTGGAGATTCGCGAGCGCTGCTGAGCCCGGTTATTGCACCAGATAGGTGGTAAAAAAGAGCTCGTCAATCGTCTCGTCGCCCACCAGGTTTTTCATCACAGCCTGGAGTGACTTGAGCGCAACCTTCCGCAGTTTCTCCTTGCCCTTGGTGGTGCGGATCTCGGCTCCCTGCTGATCGCTCAGCAACAGGATCAGTTCGTGGCGCAGTGCCGGGGCGTGCAGACTGATGGCGGGAAGCCGGGTCTCGTCCCGGGTCATGAGTTGCACATCGCAACGGATATACTTTTCCCTGCCCTTAACGTTGACCACGATGGAGGGGGAGAGCTCGTAATAGGCCATGGTCCCGGGTGCTTCGCTACCATCCTTGGTCTCTGTCGCCGCTGAAAGTTGAGTGGTGGAGAAAACGAGCATGACACTCAATAGCAGGGTTATAAAACGCATCTTTACTTCCGAATCGGTTTAATCTGTAATGCTCGACCAACAAGCCACACAGTATAGCCGATAGAAAAAAATGATGATTGAGGAATTCGCTCCATGAGCCACGGCCCACTCATGCTGGATATAAAGGGAACGGTGCTCACCCAGGAAGAGCGTGAGATGCTGGCCCATCCCGCCGCCGGCGGGGTGATTCTGTTCAGCCGGAATTATGCGTCACCGGAACAGGTTGCCGCGCTGATCGCGGATATTCATGCCCTGCGCGCACCGCCACTGCTGATCGCCGTCGATCAGGAGGGGGGGCGGGTGCAACGCTTCAGGGATGGTTTCACCCGTCTGCCGCCCGCCGCCTGGTTTGGCGAACTGAATCGGACCAATACAAAAAAGGCCCGTTCCATCACCCAGCGCATCGGCTGGCTGATGGCCGCGGAATT
Organism: Sedimenticola hydrogenitrophicus; assembly: GCF_029017505.1. Classification (GTDB taxonomy): domain Bacteria; phylum Pseudomonadota; class Gammaproteobacteria; order Chromatiales; family Chromatiaceae; genus Sedimenticola; species Sedimenticola hydrogenitrophicus_A. The sequence goes on along the minus strand of NZ_JAQGEI010000030.1, from coordinate 19,305 downwards.
GCGCGCCGTCGGCGTGGATTTCAGCTTTGCCCCGGTGCTGGACCTGGGGCTTGGGCTCAGCAGCGTAATCGGCGACCGCGCCTTTGGCGCGGAGCCGGTGGTGGTGGCCGAGCTGGCCCATGCCTGGATGATGGGCGTCCATGAGGCAGGGATGGCCGCGGTAGGCAAGCATTTCCCCGGGCATGGCGGCGTGACCGAAGACTCCCATTGCGAATTGCCGGTGGATCGTCGCCCGACGGGCCACCTGCTGATGGAGGATCTGGTACCGTTTCAGCGCATGATCGATTACGGGCTGGAGGCGATCATGCCCGCCCATGTGATCTATGAGCAGGCGGACCGGGAACTGGCCGGCTTTTCCCGCTACTGGTTGCAGGATGTCCTGCGCAATCAGCTCGGCTTCCAGGGCGTGATCTTCAGCGACGACCTCACCATGGCCGCCGCCGAACAGGCGGGGGGGTATGCCGAACGAGCCCGGGCGGCGCTGGCGGCGGGGTGCGATATGGTACTGGTCTGCAATAACCCGGCGGGTGCCGCCGAGGTGCTGGCGGCGCTGGTCGACCACAGCGATCCGGCAGCGCAGATGCGGCTGGTGCGCATGCACGGCAGAAAAGCCCTCGCCAGGGAGGCCCTGCACCTCGATCCGCGCTGGAGCGAGGCACTGGAAATCGTCGCCCGGTATGAAGAGAACCCCTCCCTGGACCTGGATTTGTAACTTCTGGCGTAACTACTCACCCGTTCTGTAAGTGATTGGCCTGCCTTGTTGGCCGATTTTGATCCAGCCATCACGTGAGGCCGGCAAGGTAGGCCTATCACCCCGTGATTAATTACCTTCTGACAAGCTGCCGGGCTCAGGAATTGCCAGGCGTCTGTCGGACTTAAGCTGATCTACTGCGACTGCGGCACTTGGATGCTCTCTCACTGTGTCCCGGACACCAAATCCACGCTTCGGCTGAATGGTCGCATTAAAATAAAGATCTTCCTGTGGCATAATCGCCCACTTATTAGAGAGAATCTAATAACGGACGCAAGATCAACTAACAATTCAATTTAGAGGATTTCAACGTGGGCATACTTGTAGGACGTGAAGCACCTGATTTTACCGCACCGGCCGTACTGGGTAGTGGCGAGATTGTCGATAGTTACAACCTGAAAGAGGCGACAGCGGGGAAGTACAAGGTACTGTTTTTCTACCCGCTCGATTTCACCTTTGTCTGTCCTTCGGAACTGATCGCCTTCGATCACCGGCTGGCGGAATTCAGTAAACGCAATGTGGAAGTGGTCGGTATCTCCATCGACTCCCATTTCACCCACAACGCCTGGCGCAATACCCCGGTGAATCAGGGCGGTATCGGGCCGGTGGGATACACTCTGGTGGCCGACATGACCCATGCGATCTGCAAGGCCTATGACGTGGAGACGCCCGACGGTGCCGTGGCGTTCCGCGGCTCCTTCCTGATCGACAAGGCGGGCGTGGTCCGTCATCAGGTGGTCAATGACCTGCCGCTGGGGCGCAATATCGACGAGATGCTGCGCATGATCGATGCCCTGCAGTTCACCGAGGAGCACGGCGAAGTCTGCCCGGCCGGCTGGAAACAGGGGGAGAAGGGCATGTCCGCCTCTCCGGATGGGGTGGCCACCTATCTGGCGGAGAATGCCGAAAGCCTCTGACAGGCCGTGCACCCGAACAGAGCCGGTTACCCCCCGTGGTGACCGGCTTTTTTTATTGAGTATGCCCGCAGGCAAGGTATGCTAAGCCACCTGAGCGGTCGATGCCGCATCGAGGCCAATCTCTTAATGAAAGGAAGGTTGCAGTGACAGATCTGGCAATAATTGGCGGTTCCGGATTTAGCCGGCTTGAGGAGCTTAAAATCACCCGTCGCGAGGTGATACACACCCCCTATGGGGAACCGTCGGCACCGATTACCCACGGCACTTTCAAGGCGCGCAAGGTCGCCTTCTTGCCGCGCCATGGCACGGCCCACACCATACCGCCACACAAGGTCAACTATCGTGCGAATATCTGGGCCCTGAAGCATATAGGGGCCAGGCGAATCGTCGCTATCGCCGCCGTGGGCGGTATCGGTCCGGAGATGGCGCCCAGCGTCATCGCCATACCGGAGCAGATCATCGACTATACCTATGGCCGGGAGCACACCTACTTCGAGCATGATCTCAGCCAGGTTATCCATATCGACTTCACCCATCCCTACAGTGAAAAAATCCGCCAGCGGTTGCTGAAGGCGGCGAAGGCGGCCAATGTCCCCGTTGTTGCCGGCGGCGTATACGGCGCCACCCAGGGGCCACGCCTGGAGACCGCCATGGAGATCAACCGCATGGAGCGGGATGGCTGCACCCTGGTCGGCATGACCGGGATGCCGGAAACGGCACTGGCGCGCGAGCTGGGACTCGACTATGCCTGCTGCGCCGTAGTGGCCAACTGGGCGGCGGGCAGAGGGGACGGTCCGATCTCGATGAAGGAGATCGAGGGACATATTGGCCGCGGCATGGAGCAGATCATCTCATTGATCGAGGCCCTGGTGGGTGGGATCGGGCGGTAGCCTAGCTGAGCATGACGAATAATCAGGTCCCTCTATAGCTATATAAAGATATCCGATGCCGGTAGGCCCGGTTACGGCGGATAGGATTGATCCAGCACATAGCATCCCGCACAGGCAGACGCTAGGCTGCCGGGACGAAAAAGCACAATTCAGGAGTAGGACCCATGGCCGAGGACGATACCAATCAGGCACCGCAACAAGCGGCAGAGGAAACGGCGACAGACAAACCTTCGACACCTGTGAGGACAGAGGCCAAGACAGAGGCCAAGACAGAGACCAAGAAAAAGACCGTAAGGAAAAAGGCCCCCGCGGTCAAAGCAGCAGCCACTAAGCAATCCAGCGTCAAGAAAAAGGCCGCCCCAAAGAAAAAGGCGGCGCGTAAGAGCCGTGCCGCGGCCGGCATGGAAAAGGCCGGTGACGTGGCTCAGGCGGCAGGGACTCAGACCCTGACGGCGGTTGTGGAACCCAAGCAGGTGCCGGCAGCTGGGAATCTGACGCTCATGGCGGGCGCCGCAACCGTGGCGGACGAAGCGACCGAACCCGCCATCACAGCCGGGCCAACCAATCCGACAGTAGCTAGCGTAGCGGATCCAACCGTTAAAACCGCAACGGCTACGCCAAAGTCCGACTCGGCAGAACCGTCACCGGAAGAGACGCCACAGCGTAATGAGAATGTTCAGAAACGATTAGAGGAGATGGGAGTCTTGCCTTCTGATTCAACTGAAAAACAGACACCACCGGCCAAGCGCACGGGATCCGCCCTCGGCTTCTGGCAGAAATCATTCATCTTGGCCATCGTTGTGGTTGCCGGACTGCTCTACATGCTCAATGTGGCGGACGATGGTGGAGGCGTTGCTGACGGCGTGGCGAATAACCCGGTTGCAACCGGCGAACCAGGGCAGGTCACCAGTGCCGAAAACGCCCCCGGGGAGGTCACCGCCCCGGTTACCCGGATCCCCGATCAACCGATGCCAGCGGCGCTGCTCTTGGCCGGTCCGTCGGGTAGCGGGGAGCAGGGTGCCAGTGACCTGACCGCCGACACCCCGGCGACTGCTCCGGTCACCCCGGCCGCCTTGACTGCCGATCCGACGCCAGCGGTGAGTCGGGTTGGTGAAGCAGCGGTGGCTGGCCTCGGGGAGGCGATGGATCAACAGACCCTCACACTTGCCACCAATCAGCCGATTAGCGGGGATTCCACAACACCGGCGATCGAGGAGGGTGAACAACCGGCAGCCGACACCGATGCCCCCGCAAAGACCGCCGGGGAAACCGCGGTGACGGAAACCGCCGCAGGCACGCAGACAGCGGCCGCGATAACCGGCACCACGGGCACTTCAGCGCAGACAGCGCCGCAATCGGCAATGGCCAGCGCGGACAACCGGCCCGCGGCATCACCGATGATGCCCGGTCCTGGCGGCCTCATGACGTATCGGCCGGGAGCGGGATACCCAGCTCCCTTGGCCGGCACCAGACCGGCCGATACCGGCAACCCGCAGAGTGGCCAGCAACCGGGGATGGGCTGGTCCCGATATCCGGTTCCTCGCCAGCCGGGCTATGTCACGTCAAGCTATCCCTGGGGCTACAACCCGCCGATGATGCCCTATTACTGGCCCTACCCGCCGCGCCCGCCCGTGTATGGGCCCGCCGTGGCGTACCCCTACCACTACCCGCAAATGCCCAGATAAGGGGGCATGGCACACACACGATTCCGCCACCTCGCAGCGTTGCGAGGTGGCAGAATGGCGGTTTTGCGGCCGGAATCTGGTGGTTAAACAACCTGAAATCCAAAAAATACTGGGCATCCTGATGTTGATGTGCTGTGCCTACTTCAATGGCCCATTGAAAGTTCTCCACATGTTCTCTATCCTTTAAACAACAGATTCGGCAGTTGTCGATTCCTCATTGCAGGGATTGGCCCACTGTCGCTGTTGTCACTGCTGCCTCTTGGTTAGAGAACGATGATCCTGGAAGAGCTCCTCTCAAGCGCCCCTGTCTGGCGTGGCGATACACTGCTCCTTGGCCACCAGCCGCGGACGCTGCCCAGTGGCTATCCGGCGCTGGATGGGCTGCTGTCCGGCGGTGGATGGCCGGGGGCGGCGCTCACCGAGCTGCTGCTCGATCATCACGGTATCGGCGAGCTGGGCCTGCTGCGCCCGCTGCTGGTTGAACTGGGGCAGGCCGGGAAGCCGGTGGTCTGGATCTCGCCGCCCTATATTCCCTATGCCCCGGCGCTACGCCAGGCGCGGATATCCCTGGAGAGCATGCGCTGGGTCGCTCCCGACCAGCCAGGCGATGCCGCCTGGGTGGCGGAGCAGTGCCTGCGCTCCGGTAGTTGCGGCGCGGTGCTGTTGTGGCCCAGGGCTCTCAACACCAAGATGCTGCGCCGTCTGCAGCTGGCGGCGGAGCAGGGGGCGTGCCCCGGTTTTCTGTTTCGTCCCCGGGCGGTGGCCACGCAGAGTTCTCCGGCGGCCTTGCGCCTGCTGCTGAGCCCCCAGGCCCGGGGGCTGGGGGTGGAGCTGCTCAAGTGCCGCGGGCGCCGTCCCGGTGCCGGCACCTGCCTGGCGGTGTGAGATGCTCTGGTTGGCCCTGCGTTTTTCACACCTTGCGTTGGAGTTGGTCGCCGCTGTTCAGGTGCCCGCCGGACCCCTGGTGGTTCGTCAGCAGCAGGCCAATCGTCAGCAGGTGTTCGATGCCGATCCGACCGCGCGTCGGCTTGGCGTACGCCGCGGCATGAGCATGAAGCAGGCCCAGCTGTTGGTGCCGGATCTTGCCATGGTCGACCGGGATGAGGTGGGGGAGGCCGAAGGGCTGGAACGCCTGGCCCACTGGGCCATGCAGTTCACCTCCCAGGTGGTGATTCAGTCGCCCCGGGGGCTGCTGCTGGAGATCGGCGCCAGCCGGCGCCTGTTCGGCGGGGTGACGGCGTTGCACAGGCAGGTCATCGCCAGTTGTGAGCAGCTCGGCCACGCACCCCGCAGCGCGATCGCCCCCAATTCCCAGGCGGCCTGGTGGCTCAGCGCCTTATCCCAGGCGCCGGTGATCACCCGGGAGCGGGAGCTGCGCACGGCCCTGGCCGCGCTCCCGCTCGACTGCCTGGAACTGTCGGACAAACAGCGCCAGGCCCTGCGCCGCATGGGGCTGCAGCACCTGGGAGAGTGTCTGCATCTGCCGCGAGCAGGCCTGCGCCGGCGCTTCGGTGCGGAGTGGCTCGAACGGCTCGATCGTGCCCTGGGCCACAGCCCCGACCCCCGACCCTGTTTCCGGCCGCCGCATCGCTTCGCGGCGCGGCTGGAGTTGCCGGCCGAGGTCGATAACTGCAGCGGGCTGCTGTTTGGCCTGCGGCGCCTGTTGCAGGAGCTGGGCGGGGTGCTGCTGGGTGCCGACGCTGCCATCGACCGGTTGATGTTGACCCTGGAGCATGCGGACCTGCCCCCGGTCGATATCGCCCTGCAACTGCTTGAACCCCAGCGTGATCCGGGCTACCTGCTGGAACTCTGGCGTGAACGCCTGGAGCGGGAGGCACTGCAGGCACCGGTGTTGAGTCTGCGCCTGGCCAGTGTGGAGTTCCAGTCCGCCGGCCATGCCAACCTGGGACTGTTTGGCCAGCCGTCCGGACGCGCGGAAGGGCAGGCCCTGTGGGAGCGTCTGCAGGCCCGCTTGGGCCGCGAGGCGGTGCGGCGGCCGGGGGTGGTGGCCGACCATCGCCCCGAGTCGGCCTGGAGCCTGGACGACTCGGCCGACGGAGCACCCCCGGGACAGCGCCCGCTGTGGCTGCTGGACCCGCCGGAGCGGTTACGCCAGGGACCGGAGGGGCCGTGGCGCGACGGGCCGTTGCGATTGGAACAGGGACCCGAGCGGATCGAGAGCGGCTGGTGGCAGGGGCGCTGGGTGCGGCGCGATTACTTCATTGCTACCGATAGCCACGGCGCCCGGCTGTGGCTGTTCCGCCAGGCCGACGAGCGGGACTGGTACCTGCACGGCCGCTTTGGCTGAGGTGACCCGGATGCCTGCTGAATATGCCGAGCTGCATTGCCTCTCCAACTTCACCTTTCTGCGTGGAGCATCGCATCCGGAGGAGCTGGTGGCCCAAGCCGCCGAACTGGGCTACCGGGCGCTGGCCCTGACCGACGAATGCTCCCTGGCCGGTGTGGTGCGAGCCCACGAGGAGGCCAAGGCGCGTGCACTGCCGCTGATCATCGGTAGCGAGTTTTTATCGGAGGAGGGGGACCGGCTGGTGCTGCTGGCCAGCGACCGCCAGGCCTACGCCGGGCTGAGCGCCCTGATCACCCGCGCCCGGCGCGCCGCCGATAAGGGGCAATACCGGCTCTCCGTCGATGACCTGGATGACCTGCCGGACTGCCTGGCGCTGTTGCACCCCGACGATCCGGATGACAGGGAGCGGCTGGCCCGCTATACGGAGCGCTTTGCCGGCCGCCTGTGGCTGGAGGCCAACCGGCTGCTGATGGGCGATGAGCAGCATCAACTGCGCTCGCTCCGCGTCGCGGCCGAACACTTCGGCCTGCCCATCGTCGCCGCCGGCGATGTGCACATGCACCGGCGTGAACGCCAGCCGCTGCAGGATCTGGTGACCGCCATCCGCCACCGTACCACGCTGGAGCGGGCCGGTTGGGCGCTCCATGCCAATGCCGAACGCCACCTGCGGCCGCTGGAGACCTTGGCGCGGATCTATCCCCGGGAGTGGCTGCAGCAGAGCTGTGCCATCGCCGAGCGCTGCCGTTTCAGTCTGGACGAGCTGCGTTACGAGTATCCCGACGAGCTGGTGCCGCCGGGCCTTACCCCGGCGGCCCATCTGCGCGCCCTGACCGAGGCCGGCATGCGGGTGCGCTGGCCCGACGGGGTGAGTCCCAAGGTACGTGCGCAGATCGAGCACGAGTTGCGGCTGATCGGCGAACTGCACTACGAGCCCTATTTTCTCACCGTGCACGACATCGTGCGCTTTGCCCGGGGACGGCAGATCCTCTGTCAGGGGCGGGGCTCGGCGGCCAACTCGGCAGTCTGCTACGCCCTCGGCATCACCGAGGTGGACCCGGCGCGCCAGTCGACACTGTTCGAACGCTTTCTCTCCAAGGAGCGCAATGAACCGCCGGATATCGACGTCGACTTCGAACACCAGCGGCGCGAGGAGGTGATCCAGTACCTCTATGAGAAGTACGGCCGCCACCGCGCCGCCCTGGCCGCCACGGTGATCACCTACCGTACCCGTAGCGCCCTGCGCGAGACCGGCAAGGCCCTGGGCTTCGACAACGATACCCTGGACCGCCTCGCCACCACCCACAGCTGGTGGGACGGCCGCCGCCTGAACGTCGAACGCATCCGGGAGCTGGGATTCGATCCGCAACAGCCGACATTGCGCCGACTGCTGGCGCTGACCGGGCAACTGATCGGCTTTCCGCGCCACCTCTCGCAGCACGTGGGGGGCTTTGTCATTGCACGGGAACGGCTCGACTGGCTGGTGCCGATCGAAAACGCCGCCATGCCCGAGCGCACCGTCATCCAGTGGGACAAGGATGATCTGCAGGCCCTGGGACTGCTGAAGATCGACGTGCTGGCCCTGGGCATGCTCAGTGCCATCCGCCGCAGCCTGGCCCTGATCAGTGACTACCGGGGCGAGGTCTTCCGTATGCAGGATATCCCGGCCGAGGACCCGGCCACCTATGCCCTGATCAGCCGGGCCGATACCGTCGGCGTGTTCCAGATCGAATCCCGGGCCCAGATGACCATGCTGCCGCGGCTGCGCCCCGCCTGTTTCTATGACCTGGTGATCGAGGTGGCCATCGTCCGCCCGGGGCCGATCCAGGGCGACATGGTGCACCCCTATCTGCGGCGGCGCCAGGGGCTGGAACCGGTGGAGTATCCCAGTCCGGAGGTGCGGGGGGTGCTGGAGCGCACCTTGGGTGTGCCCCTGTTTCAGGAGCAGGCGATCGAGCTGGCCATGGTGGCGGCGGGATTCTCCGCGGGCGAGGCCGATGCCCTGCGCCGGGCCATGGCCGCCTGGCGCCGCCGCGGCGGCATCGAGGTGTTTCAGCGCAAGCTGTTCGATGGCATGCACCAGCGCGGTTATAGCGAAGAGTTCGCTGAACGTATCTTTAATCAAATCAAGGGGTTCAGCGAGTACGGCTTTCCCGAATCCCACGCCGCCAGCTTCGCCCTGCTGGCCTACGCCTCGGCCTGGCTCAAGTGCCATCATCCGGCGGCCTTTTTCTGTGGCCTGCTCAACAGCCAGCCGATGGGCTTCTATGCCCCGGCGCAACTGATTCAGGATGCCCGGCGCCACGGCGTGCGGGTGCGCCCGGTGGACGTGTGCCACAGCGACTGGGACAGTTCACTGGAGCGGGGCCGGGATGGCCGCCCGGAGCTGCGGCTGGGACTGCGCCTGGTCAATGAGCTGTCGCACAACGGGGCGGCACGTCTTGTGGAAACACGCCAGGACAAGAATTTCACCGATATCAGCGACCTGTCCCGGCGCGCCCGACTCAACGAGCGCGATCTTCAGGCCCTGGCCGCCGCCGATGCCCTGGCGGGGCTGGGTGGTGACCGCTACCAGACCCAGTGGCAGGTTCTCGGCATCGAAGCACCGACCCCGCTGTTTGATGGCGTGGCGGAAGAGCAGGGCGCCGCACTGCCGGAACCGACACTGGGGGAGGCGGTGTGCGCCGATTATGACGCCCTGGGCCTGTCGCTGCGGCGGCACCCATTGCAACTGCTGCGCACCCGCCTGCGTCGCGCCGGGGTGCGCACGGCGGCCGAGGTGCAGGCGGCACACGATCGCACCTGGCTGCGTGCGGCTGGCCTGGTGATCGGCCGCCAGCGGCCGCACACCGCCAGCGGCGTGCTGTTCGCCACCCTGGAGGACGAGAGCGGCCAGGTCAACCTGGTTATCTGGCCCAAGACACTGGAGCGGTTTCGTCAGGTGGTGTTGAATGCCCGGCTATTGCTGGTCAACGGCCAGGTGCAGCGCGAGGGGCAGGTGGTGCACCTGATCGCCCACAGGCTGGAGGACCACAGCGACTGGCTGGGTGATCTGAATGTCTCGTCGCGGGATTTTCGCTGAATCAACTCCGACAGACTGGAATGAACTCTAGGCCTTTTATCAATATGGATATTTTCACTAATAAACACCATATGGTAACATCTACCATATGAAGGCGGAGTTACTTTTCAAGGACAAGTATATCTACCGGGATGGGGCCATCCGAGAAATGGTAATCTGGCGACTACCGGCGGCCGACGCGGGACGACCTCATGGATTGAAGTACCGGCTTTATTACGGTCAATCCGGGCAGTGCCTGGTGCGGTACGACAACGAGCAAGGCAAAGGCGATCACCGCCACTACGGCGATGGTGAGGGGAACGAGCGCGAGGAGGACTACGCCTGGATATCGGTGCAACAACTCATGGCCGATTTCAAAGGTGACATCGAACAACTGCGAGGTGATCAAGATGACTAAACAGCATATCCATATTGGCACTGAAACCCCTGGTCGCGGATTCGATCGCTTTGTGGATGCCTGGCAGCGAGCGGAACGGGGTGAACAGACTGAAACTGAAGTTCACCTGAACTTCGAGGATCTTTCCATGCTGCTGGCCGTGATTACGCCACGGCGCCTGGAGGTGCTAAAAACCCTCCGCCAAGAGGGTCCAATGAGTGTACGGGCACTGGCGAAGACACTGGCGCGGGATTACAAGAATGTCCATGGCGACACCCGGGCACTGGAAGAGGTTGGCTTGTTGGAACGTACCGAATCGGGCACCTTGCAAGCCCCCTGGGATGTCATCGATGCCCATTTAAGTCTGGTTGCTTAATCCTGCAGGCTCGGCATCAACACCACTGACCGGGCGGGCTGCAAGTTCTGTAGTGGGATTTTCGCTGAATCAATCCTGAATCGGCCGAATCAACGCTTCACCCTGGCTGCGCGGATTGCCCACGGCGCGGTCAACGGCATGGAAGCGGGCGTCAAGATGCACGACCGAGTCACCAAGTCGGTCGGCCATAGCGGTCCCGTCGATCAACCAGCACCGGGCATCCTCCGGGGAGAGCATCACCGGCATGCGGGAATGAAGCTGGGTCAGTTCCCCGGCCGACTCCCGGGTGAGTATGGTGCAGGAGTATTGTCCCTCACGCTGTTCCCAGAGCCCGGCGAAAACCAGCGGACCTGCGTTCTCCGACAGATGAACAAAGTAGGGCTGTTTGGTACCCTGTTCGGTACGCCACTCGTAATAGCCCAGCGCCGGGATGAGGCAGGTCTGGGAGTGGCGCCAGGCGTTGCGGAAGGCCGGCTTGTCGCTCACCGATTCCAAACGGGCATTGAAAGTGGCGTATTTGGGGGAGGCCTCTTTTGACCAGGCCGGCACCAGACCCCAGCGCATGGGGAAGGTCCCTTGTGCCTGAACGGCCGGGATGATCTGGGTCGGCGCGACATTGAACCCGGTGGGTACCCCGGCCGGCCAATCATTCAGAATATCCAGCCACTCGTGCATGGCCTGAACGTGGTTAGCGAAGCGTCCGCACATCGAGTTTGGTTCTCCCAGTCGAACAAGATTGAATATCAAACTACCTGCAATTATTCGGCGAGTCTATGCGGCCCTCCACTGAGAGGGGATAACAGACAATTATTCCAGGACGCCCCCTGAAATACGTGATTCAATTACCGGGCTATGAATCCGTCGACAGCACCGAGATCTACTCCTATGCGCTGACCATTGATGATGTGGCATTCTCAGAAGAGGTAGGTTTCCACTAAATATTATCTTTATTATCATATTTTTATTGGCATTTCATTATGTATAATAAGAAGTTATACAGGCTTGAGTTTTTACTGGGAAGGCGGACTGTAATGGATGGATAAAACGTACAATCAAGTCGATCAAAATATAACTCTAATTAACTAATATAGTAGTTCATCAAAGATAATTATAAATGGATCACTCTGCCCAAAATAAAATCGTCTCCTTCATCTGGTCAATCGCCGACGACTGCCTGCGGGACGTGTACGTGCGCGGCAAGTACCGCGATGTCATCCTGCCCATGTTCGTGCTTCGGCGACTGGACTGCCTGCTTGAAGGCTCCAAGGATGCCGTGATGGAGGAGGTCAAGTTCCAGCGCGACAACGGATTCACCGAACTTGACTCTATGGGCCTCAAGGACGCCTCGGGCTACGTGTTCTACAACACATCGCCATTCACCCTTCAGAAAATCGTTGATACCGCCTCGAACAACCGCCAGCAGTTAGAAGCCAACTTCAAGCTTTACCTGGATAGCTTCAGCGCCAACGTAAAGGAGATCGTCAACAAGTTCAATCTGCGCCGCCAGGCCAAGCACATGGCGTCCAAGAACGTCCTGTACGATGTGCTCGATAAATTCGTCTCCAAACACATCAACCTGTCGCCGATCGAAGCTACTGACCCGGAAGGCCGTAAGCTCCCAGCACTGTCCAACCTCGGCATGGGTTATGTCTTCGAGGAACTGATCCGCAAGTTCAATGAAGAGAACAACGAGGAGGCCGGTGAGCACTTCACTCCGCGTGAGGTGATCCACCTGATGACCCACCTGCTGTTCGATCCGGTGCAGGGCAAGCTGCCTCCGACCATGCTGATCTACGACCCAGCCTGCGGCTCCGGTGGTATGCTGACCGAATCCCAAAACTACCTTGAAGACCCGGAGGGACCTTTTCAGGTGGGATCAGATGTAGTCTATCTCTATGGCAAGGAGATCAACGACGAGACCTACGCCATCTGCAAGTCAGATATGATGATCAAGGGCAACAATCCCGAGAACATCAAGAATGGCTCCACCCTGGCCACCAACGAGTTCGCAGGCACGCGATTCGACTTCATGCTATCGAATCCACCCTACGGTAAGTCCTGGAAGTCGGATCAAAAAGATATCGTCGACGGTAAGGAGATTCTCGACAGTCGTTTCGAGGTCGTGCTGACGAATTTCCGGGGTAGCGCAGAAACCGTCCCGGCCACACCACGTTCGTCTGACGGACAACTCCTGTTCCTGATGGAAATGGTGGACAAAATGAAGTCCACCAGCGACAGCCCCCTGGGTTCCCGGATCGCCTCTGTCCACAACGGCAGCTCGCTGTTTACCGGCGATGCCGGTGGCGGCGAGAGCAACATCCGCCGTTACATCATCGAAAACGACCTGCTCGAAGCCATCATTCAGCTACCGAACAACCTATTCTACAACACCGGCATCACCACCTACATATGGCTGCTAGCGAGCAACAAGGCCGCCAACCGCAAGGGCAAGGTTCAGCTGATTGATGCCTCCAACCTGTACCGGAAACTGCGCAAGAACCTGGGCGACAAGAACTGCGAATTCGCGCCCGAGCACATCCAGCAGATCATCGGCCTACACACCATGATGCCGGATGAGGGAATTTCGAAAATATTCGAGAATGACGACTTTGGCTACTATAAGGTTACAGTGGAACGGCCCAGCCGCAAGGCTGCGCAGTTCACCCCGGAGCGCATAGCTACACTGCGCTTTGCACCAGCAGTCTCCGAGTTGATGGAATGGGCCTACGAGCGCTGGGGCGAAGCCATCTACACGGAGCTGAAGCAGCACAAGCCGGTCATCGAGGATCACCTGGACAAGGAAGATATCAACCTCACGGCCAAGAACAAGAAGCTGCTGCTCGATCCGAAAGCCTGGAAGGCCCAGCATGAGCTGATGCAGACCGCCGAACAGCTCATGCAGGCCATCGGGCAGGACCTGCACATGGACTTCAATATCTTCCGCGCCAAGGTCGAGGAGACCCTCAAGGAACGGGCTATTAAGCTGACCGCATCGGAAAAGAACCAAATCTACAACGCCGTCAGCTGGCGCGAGGACGAGGCTGAAAAGGTCATTAAGAAGGTCCACAAGCTCAAAGGCGACAAGCTTGGCAAGGTGCTCGAAGACCAGTCGTTCGGAGATTTCCGCTGCGACCTGGGCATGCTCGCCGATTTCGGTTACTGGCCGACCTCCACCAAAGGCGAGTACGTGGAGTACGAAACCGACTCGGACATGCGCGACACCGAAAACGTCCCGCTGAAGGAAGACATCCACGCCTACTTCCAGCGTGAGGTGCGCCCGCACGTCGATGAAGCCTGGATCAACCTCGGCGCTACCAAGATCGGCTACGAGATCAGCTTCAACAAGTACTTCTACCAGCACAAGCCGCTGCGCTCGCTCGAAGAGGTCACCCGCGACATCCTGGCGCTGGAGGCGGAAACGGAAGGTCTGCTCAAAAAGCTGGTCAGCTTCGGCACAGCACAAGGAGAGGCGTAATGCAGGAAATCAAAGGCTACGACCGCTGCGTCCACGACCTGCTCGGCGGCTCGCACTTCGGTATCGACTACTACCAGCGCGAGTACAAGTGGGGCACCAAGCAGCTCAGCGAGCTGATCAATGACCTCACCAGCCGCTTCCAGGAAAACTACAGCGAAGGCGACACGCCCAAAGCGGTGGCCCAATACGGGCACTACTTCCTGGGTTCCATCGTGGTCAGCAAAGGTGGCGAAACCAACCAAGTCGTGGACGGTCAGCAGCGCCTGACCACCCTGACGCTGCTGCTGATCTACCTGAACAACCTGCAAAAAGAGGCCGACAAGCCGGTCGACATCAAGAACCTGATCTACGATGACGACTTCGGCGAGATGACCTTCAAGCTCTCCATTCCAGAGCGCAACAGCTGCATGGCGGCCCTGTTCAACCAGACGCTCTTCGACCCGGAAGGCAAGTCCGAATCGGTGCAGAACCTGTATGCCCGCTACAGCGACTTGGACGAACTCTTCCCGGACGAGCTCAAAGGCGAGCTGCTGCCGCTGTTCGTCTACTGGTTGATCAAAAAGGTTCAGCTGGTCGAAATTACCGCCTACGCCGACGAAGACGCCTACACCATCTTCGAGACCATGAACGACCGGGGCCTGTCGCTCAGCCCCACCGACATGCTCAAGGGCTATCTGCTGGCCAACATCGACAACCCCGAAAAGCGCCTCGAAGCCGACAAGCTGATCAAGAAATGGCTGTTGACCTTCGCCGACTACGGCAAAGACACCGAATCCGATTTCTTCAAGGCGTGGCTGCGTGCCCAGTACGCCCGCAAAATCCGCGAACGCAAGGCGCAGGCTCGCCCAGAAGACTTCGACCTTATCGGCACCGAATACCACCGCTGGGTGCGCAACAACCGGCAGGTGATCGGCCTGGAAAACAGCGATGACTACCACTGCTGGATCACCCACGACCTGGACTACTTCGCCCAACTGTTCATCAAGCTGCTCAAAGCCTCGGCCGAGCGCACGCCGGGGCTGGAAAGCGTGCGCTACAACGCCGACGCCGGTTTCACCCAGCAACTGCAGCTGCTGCTGGCCCCGGTGGTTGCCAGCGAGGGCATGGCGCTGTCGCTACAAAAGGCCGGGGTGGTCGCCAACTTTCTCGACTGCTGGCTCAACCGCCGCCTGTGGAACTTCAAGTCCAACTCCTATTCCAGCATGCAGTACACCATCTTCGTGCTGGGCAAGGAGATGCGCGGCAAGCCGCTGGCCGAATTGCGCGACTACCTGGCTGAGCGCCTTCAAGCGGAGGACAAGGCCCTGGACTTCACCGAACCGACTTACCTCAACCAGTGGAGCGCCAAAAGTCTGCACCGCCAGCTAGCCCGCTTCACTGACTGGCTGGAACAGCAGACCGGACTGCCGGGCCGCTACCCGGAATATATCCAGCGCTCCGGCAAGCACGCCTACGAGATCGAGCACATCTGGGCCAATCACTACCAGCGCCACAGCGACGAGTTCCCGCAGCAGAAAGAGTTCGACGACTGGCGCAACACCATCGGCGGCCTGTTGCTGCTGCCGAAAAAGGTCAATGCCAGCCTCAATGACATGACCTACCAGGACAAGCTGCCACACTATATCAAGGAGAACCTGCTCGCCCAGTCGCTGCACTCGCTGGCCTACCAGAATCACCCGGGTTTCAAACAGGCCATGACCGAGCATGGCCTGCTGTTCAAGCATCACCCCGAGTTCAAAAAGGCGGACCTGGAGGCGCGGAATGCCCTGTATTGCCAATTGGCAAACGCGGTCTGGTCGGTGGGGCGATTGAAAGGGGAAGTGGCCTGATGGAACAGCTGCACTTCCCTCGATACGAGGACTACAAGTCGAGCGGCTTTGATTGGTTGGGCGACATTCCGTCCGGCTGGCCGCTGCAACGACTTGGCGCGGTGTTCGAAGCGCGTAAAGAGAAAGTTTCAGACAAGGACTTTCCAGCGCTATCTGTCACCAAGAGTGGGATTCTTCCGCAACTGGATTCTGCGGCGAAAAGCGATGACGGCGATAACCGGAAAGGTGTGCGTACCGGGGATTTTGTGATCAATAGCCGTTCAGATCGTAAAGGCTCCAGTGGCATTGCGAAGCAAGACGGCTCCGTGTCGCTCATAAATATCGTGCTAAAGCCGAAGGGCATTGACCCTCAATACTGCGAACACCTGCTCAAGAGCAATGGTTTCATCGAAGAGTTCTACCGTAACGGACACGGCATCGTGGCTGACCTGTGGACAACGAAGTACTGGGACATGAAGTCGATCTTCATCCCAGTCCCGGATATGGCGACTCAGCAGCGTATCGCCAACTTCCTCGACCAGAAAACCGCCGAAATCGACGAGGCCATCGCCAAGAAACAGCGCCTCATCGAGCTGCTGAAAGAGCAAAAGGCCATCCTGATCAATCAGGCCGTGACCAAGGGGCTTAACCCTGATGCGCCTATGCGGGATAGCGGGGTGGAGTGGATTGGGGAGGTTCCGGAGCACTGGGATGTAATTCAGAATCGACGTGCATTCACCAAGATTGAGCAAGGTCATAGCCCCGCAATCAATAACGCGGTGGAGGACAATGAGTTCTCTGTTCTAAAGCTTAGCGCGATCAAACAAGGTATTTTTATCGATGGCGAAGTGAAAGCAGTGCCAAAACGGAATTTTCGAAAGGAGTATCAGGTCAGGAAGGGAGACTTTCTTTTGACAAGAGGAAATACTCCCGATCTGGTGGCCGATATCTGTCTTGTTCGGGGCGATCCAGCATCGATAACAATGATGCCAGACCTTGTATACAGGATTTCATACGACGAGGAAGTTCTTGATAAAGGCTTTATATCCTACTTTTTTCAAAGCCCAGCGGCTCGCGCACAGATAAAGTTGAGCGCAAGAGGATCAAGCCCAACCATGGTTAAAGTTGGCCAAGATCATATAAAGAGCTGGCTGATTCCCTTGCCTCCAATAGATGAACAACAGGGTATTCGGGACCATTTAGACGAACTCGTTGCGCAATTTGAGCTACCAATCCGGAGTGCAGAAAGACAGATCCGGAATCTCGGCGAATTTCGTGATGTGCTTATTTCAAATGCCGTCACCGGAAAAATCAAACTATAAGGACATAGCCCCATGGTTAGCCAAACCAACGAACAGGCCCTGAAAGCCACCATCGAGAAGGCGCTCTCCGGCAGCAGCCGCGAGACGTTGAAGGATCAGGTCGGCAGCGGCGATGCGGTTGCCATGGCGCATGCCGCCGAGTACCGCAGCGAAACCGGCCACGGCTCCCCGCTGGGTTGGTCATCGGATTTCAACCGCAAATTTTCCGTCAACAAGGTCAGGGGCACACTGGCATGACATCAAGGAAGAACAAGCCAATCAAGGAGGTCTCGATAGTCCGTTCCTCGGCAGCCGAGTACCTGACCTTTGTCGCTGCCAGCGGCAGCGGTGGCGTCGAGGCAGTCTACGCGGACGAGAGTATCTGGCTGACCCAGAAGATGATGGCCACGCTCTATGACGTGGATGTGCGCACCATCAACTACCATCTGAAAAAGATCTTCAAAGACAGTGAGTTGCAGGAAGATTCAGTTATCCGAAATTTTCGGATAACTGCCGCCGATGGTAAGAATTACAACACTAAGCACTACAAGCTCCCCGCCATTATCGCCGTCGGTTACAAGGTGAACTCGGAACGGGCGGTGCAGTTTCGCAAATGGGCCACCACCGTCATTGATGAATACACCATCAAGGCCTACGTCATGGATGACGAGCGGATCAAGAGCGGCGGCTCGATCCTGACAGAACAGTACTTTGAGGAACAGTTGCAGCGCGTCCGCGAGATTCGCCTCTCCGAGCGCAAGTTCTACCAGAAGATCACCGACATCTATGCCACTGCAATCGATTACGACGTGACAGCCCTGGCGACCAAGCGCTTTTTTGCCACGGTGCAAAACAAACTGCACTGGGCGATCCATGGTCAGACGGCGGCGGAAGTGATCGTCAAACGCGCCGATGCCGAAAAACAGCATATGGGCCTGACCAGTTGGAAGGATGCCCCGCGAGGAAAGATCCAGAAATTCGATGTCAGTATTGCCAAGAACTACCTGACCGAAGACGAAATGGTGCAATTAACGCGACTGGTCAATGCCTATTTGGATGTGGCGGAGGATATGGCGCTACGCAAGATGCCCATGACCATGCAGGATTGGGAAACGCGCCTTAATCGCTTTATTGCGGCCACCGACCGGGAGATCCTGCAGGATGCCGGAAAGGTAACGGCGGAGATCGCCAAGGCACATGCCGAGAGCGAGTTCGAAAAGTACCGCATCGTGCAGGACCGGTTGTTCGAAAGCGACTTCGATCGGATGCTGAAACAGATTGAGACATTGCAAAAACCGGATGGTGAAAAATAGATGGTCAGCCAAACCAACGAACAGGCCCTGGAGGCCACCATCGAGAAGGCGCTCTCCGGTATCAGCCGCGAGGCGCTGAAAGATCAGGTCGGTAGCGTGAATGCCGTCGCCCTGACGCAAGCGGCCCAGTACCGCACCGAAACAGGCCACGGCTACCAGTTGGGCTGGTCATCGGATTTCGACCGCGAATTCGCCATCGACAAGGAAAGGTTCTGGGGCTTCCTGGAGAATACTCAGGCCGATGAACTGGCCAAGCTGAAGGATCAGCCGAACTGGCAGCGGCTGGTGCTGGAGCACCTGAACAAGCGCATAAAGAAGCACGGCATCCTTAAGGTGCTGAAAAACGGCCTGTCGATCAACGATGCCCATTTCACCTTGCTCTACAGTGCGCCCTATAACGACATCAATCCGGAGGTGGCGGCGAACTTCGGGCGCAATGTCTTCTCGGTGACCCGCCAGCTCTATTACTCGCAGGCCAATCTCAACCTGTCCATCGATATGGCGTTGTTCATCAACGGTCTGGCCGTCGCCACGCTGGAACTGAAAAACGCCTGGACCGGCCAGACCACCTACCATGCGATGAAGCAGTATCGCGAGGATCGCGACCCGAATGAGCCGCTGTTGCAGTTCGGGCGCTGCCTGGTGCATTTCGCCGTCGATACCGATGAGGTCTACATGACCACCCGTTTGGCGGGCAACAGGACGGTCTTTCTGCCTTTCAATAAAGGCTGTAACCACGGCAAGGGCAATCCCCCTGGCGATATGGCTTCGGGCGGCCATCGCACGGCCTATCTGTGGCAGGAAATCCTCACGCGCCACAGCCTGACCAACATCATCGAGCACTTCGCCAAGCTGGTCGGTGAAAAGGACAACGACCCGCTGCACAAGCGCACCCTCTATTTCCCGCGCTATCACCAGCTGGAGGTGGTACGGAATCTGCTGGAACACGCCAAGGCGCAAGGGGTAGGGCACACCTATCTGATTCAGCACAGCGCAGGTTCGGGCAAGTCCAACTCCATCACCTGG
>NZ_JAQGEI010000029.1 GCF_029017505.1 Sedimenticola hydrogenitrophicus | reverse complement strand
CTCCTACAAATCCACAACAATCCCGCCACCCGTAGGAGCGGCTCCGCCGCTAAACTGTGGCAATACCACATGGAGGAGGACATTCCATTCACAAAGCTTTGTGCGCTCTACACCACTTGATCAGCGCCGCGGTTGACTCATCCAGCCCTGCAACATCGCCCTCCCCGCGCAGTGCCGGCAACAGGCGTCCCGCAAGCTGTTTTCCAATCTCCACGCCCCATTGGTCGAACGAATTGACTCCCCAGATCACGCCCTGCACGAATGTCTTGTGTTCATAGAGTGCCAGTAGTAGACCGAGGTAGCGGGCATCCAATTTTGGCAACAAGAGCAGCGTGGAAGGCTGGTTGCCTGTGAACACCTTGTGCGGCAGCAGCGCGGTCAGCTGCTCGCCAGACAGACCGGCCGCTTCAAGCTCGGAGCGCGCTTCCGCCTCCGTCTTGCCGAAGGCGAGCGCCGCCGCCTGGGCGAAACAGTTCGCCAACAGCGGGGCCTGGTGCCCGGGTAGTGGGAAATTACTCTCCACGGCAGCTATAAAGTCACAAGGTACAAGCCAACCACCCTGGTGCAGCAACTGGAAGAAGGCGTGCTGGCCATTCGAACCGATCGCCCCCCAGACCACCGGGTTGGCCTTACATTCCAAAGGTTGCCCGTCCCGCCCTACCGTCTTCCCGTTGGATTCCATCTCAAGCTGTTGAAGAAAGGCGGGCAGATAGCGCAGTGATTCATTATAGGGCAGAACGGCATTGGTTTCGGCGCCAAGAAAGTTGCTATTCCAGATACCGACCAGCGCCATCAGAACCGGTAGATTTTCTCCCAACGGCGCTTCCTGGAAGTGCCGGTCCATGGCCTCTGCTCCCTTTAACAAGGCCTCGAAGTTATCCATGCCAACGGCCAAAGCGATACTCACACCCACAGCCGACCAGAGGGAATAGCGCCCCCCCACCCAATCCCAGATACGGAATATATTTGGTTCCGGCAACCCGAAGTTCCTGGCGAGTTCAGGCACTGCGGTCACCGCAACAAAATGCCGCGCCATTACCTCTTCGGATTGACCTCCGGCTTTCGCGCACAACCAGTCACGGGCGGTGTGGGCATTGATAAGCGTCTCCTGGGTCGTGAACGATTTGCTCGCCACAACAAACAGCGTTGTGCGTGGATCCAGCTTATCCAGCAAAGGCGCAAGATTCGCACTATCCAGATTGGATATAAAGTGAAAGTTCAAACCCGGGTGCTGCCAGGCTGACAAGGCATGCACCGCCAGTTTCGGGCCAAGGTCTGACCCTCCTATGCCGATATTCACCACATCACGAATCGCGTCGCCGGAAAAACCCCGCCAGGAACCACTGCGAACGCAATCTGAAAAAGAACGCATTTTAGCGCGTACCGCGTATATTTCAGATAGTACACGCTGATCGAGCGCCGGGAACGTGCCCTTTTCGGAATACCTTAAGGCCGGATGAAGGACGGCTCGATTTTCACTGAAGTTTATCCTTTCTCCTGCAAACATACGGTCACGCCAACCCGGCACATCGGCGGCTTGCGCAAGGCCTAACAAAAGTTTCAGCGTTTGCTGCTTTAGCCGTTGCCGGGAAAAATCAACCAGCATCCCTCCAACTTCAAATGATAAATGCGAGAAACGCATCGGATCATCGGCAAAGCAGTCGCGAAGATGACAAGTTGCCATTCCGTCTCGATGTTGCAAGAGCATCCGCCACGCGGAAGTACGTGTAATATCCATAACACTTCGCCGTTATTCTTTGGGTACGTTACACAAGTGTATGTACGGTTTTCTGCTTTTTAGGTGCTGCCATGCAGCAGCACAGATTACGAGCGTGACTCTTTGAGATCCAGCATTAATCATGGCCAGATGACTTGTTTCACCCCGTTATCTGCTGGATGAAATAGACATGTTGCATGGATTTCTGGATTGCATCCGTAGGAGCGGCTTCGCCGCGAAAACCTTCGCGCCCGAGGCGCTCCTACAAATCCATAGCAACCTGAAGCTCCGTAGGAGCGGCTTCGCCGCGAAAACCTTCGCGCCAGAGGCGCTCCTACGGGGTGATTCACCAAGCTTGATAACACCAACAACTAACTGGGATAGAGCCTTTGTGAAGGCCCAGCTAGCGCCAGGCTGGGCAAAAAAGAGCACTACTCACCCGGCACGCAGCGTGAGTCGCTCGGCGTGAGCTGACGAATCACACGGTTCATTATGATTCGCCATCAAACTGTCCGTCAGCCGACAGCAGCTGTTCGTTATACACCCAGTCAACGATTTCATTGGTCGGTTGATAACCAGCCACGAGTTTTCTCAGTAGCGCGAGAATGATGTCGATGTTGTTATGACCAAGCACAATACGCAGTGTGTTTAAATCGGTCTCCAGTTGCGACCATGGAATAAAGGGATCCCGTGCCCGCTGAATGCGCGAGTGGACAGTGGGTTGAGGATCGTCACCAATAAGCAACTCCTCGTAGAGCTTCTCACCGGGACGTAACCCCGTAATGGAGATCTCGATATCGCCATCAGGGTTTTGTTCGTCCCGTACCATCAGGCCAGAGAGTTCAACCATTCGCCGGGCAAGATCGACGATCCTGATCGGCTCTCCCATATCCAGCACAAATACATCACCCCCTTTCGCCATGGCTCCAGCCTGGATCACCAACTGCGCCGCTTCAGGAATAGTCATGAAAAAGCGATTAATCTCGGGATGCGTCAGGGTGATCGGGCCGCCATCCCGAATCTGTTTGCGAAACTTCGGGATGACCGAACCGGAGGAGCCCAGCACATTCCCGAACCGGACCATCGACAGGGTCGTTTTCTTAGCACCCTGTTTACTGCCGGTTGCAATCCGCTGGCTGAGCGCCTGCAAGCACATCTCTGCCAAGCGCTTGCTGGCACCCATGACATTCGCCGGTCGCACCGCCTTGTCGGTGCTGATCAGTACAAAATCCGATACCCCTTTCTCGATGGCAGCCTGTGCGGTGATCAGCGTTCCAAGCACATTGTTTTTGACCCCCTCGGCCAGATTGTGCTCGACCATGGGAACATGCTTGTAGGCGGCGGCATGATAAATTGTGTCTGGCTGCCAGGCATCTATGATCTCGCGTATCCGCTCTTCATCCTGAACCGATGCGAGCAATGGAACGATCAGATGTGGTTTATCTCTTCCATCTGCCGACTGCAGCATCTCCAACTCGGAGTGAATGGCGTAGAGCGCGAACTCGCTGATCTCGACCAGCAGCAACCTGGCCGGTTTGAGCTTGATTATCTGGCGGCATAGTTCACTGCCAATCGAGCCACCGGCCCCCGTGACCAGCACCACATTTCCGCTAATGTTTTTGACCAGCAGGATGTGGTTTGGCGACACTGGCTCACGGCCAAGCAGGTCGTCCACGTCCAGTTCGCGAAGATCCGATGTAGTCACACGTCCTTCGGCCAGATCGGTCATTCTAGGCAAAGTGCGCACCACCACATGGGCATGGGCCTTCCGAATCGAATCCAGGATCTCGTTGCGTCGGCGTCGCGAAAGAGTCGGCATCGCCAGTAATACGGTGCGGATGCCAATTGTTTCCACCAATCCGGCCAGGTCGTCCGGGCTGTAGATCGGCAGACCGTTGAGCACATGTCCGTGCAGCCGGTCGTCATCGTCAAGAAAACCTGCAACCCGCATTTCTTGGCTATTAGCCATCGCCACCGCGAGCTGGCGCCCAGCGGTGCCTGCACCATAGATCAAGGCCTTGGGTAGATTCATTCGATGCAAAATATCTTTATACAACCCGCCCAGCCAAAACCGCGCCAGCGCCCGTGAAGCCCCCACGGCCAGCAGCAGGAGGAGAGGCTGAATGATACCAATGCTGCGCGGTACTCCGGGCAATCCCACCGCTGTTATGAGCGTCGCGTAGAGCAGGCCGTACAGCCCGAACGCACGCATCACGCTGCCGATGGCGGCCAGTGCAGAATAACGAAAAATTACCCGATAAAAGCCGTGGGTCACGAAAAGTGGAACTGCCAGCACCACCGAGGTCAGTACGGCCCACTGCGGCTGAAAAAAGCCCTCACCGCTAAAACGCACCCACTCCTCCAGGCGCAGAAAAAAGGCCAGCCAGACGGTCAGCACGCAAAGACAGATATCCACAACCAATACCAGGGCACGCTTTGCCGTGCGCGGCAGGGCCAGAACGGGAACCGCGAGTTTTTCGAGTGTCATGGAGTTTCCCAATTATGGAGTTTACCGGATGCGGTCTCCCGCTCCCTTACCAAGAACAGTGAGCACCAGGTATCGCACATAAGCCGACAGTGTCAGGCCAGCGAGCATGTCTGCATCGGTTGCAGCCAGCATTATTGGCGTGGACATATCAATACCGTTCACCTGCGCCAGTCCGGTAATGCCAGGCCTCGTCTCAAAAACCCCGCGCACTGCGCGTTCGGCAATCAACTCACGTTGGCTGAACAGACACGGTCGCGGGCCGACCAGGCTCATCTCACCCTTGAGGACATTCCATAGTTGCGGCAACTCATCCAGCTTGGTTCGGCGCAAAAACGATCCAAATGGCGTAACCGCGGAGGCATCGGCCAAATGCGTGGCCACCGAGGCGGTATCGGGTCGCATGGTGCGGAATTTGACCAGGATAAACGGCTGCTGATGGCGTCCTACGCGTACCTGCCGGAACAGCGGTGAGCCGGTATCGAGCAGGCCGAGAACAAAGAGCAGCAGTAACAGCGGTAGCGCGACCAGCAGGCCCAGCGCTGAAAACAGCACATCAAGTGCGCGTAGCATTGTCCGCCTTCACCTTACGATACCACTCCGCAGTCGCCACCAGGCCTGTCTGCATACTGTATGGCGGCGACCAGCCTATGAGTTCGGGGTCAGAGTAGAATGGCACTTACTTAAGGCGAATTGCAGGATTTTCGTCATTCCGGCGCAGGCCGGAATCCAGGAATACCGCCACCATTAAGCAGTCTGGATCCCGGCCTGCGCCGGGATGACGGTGGTTCTTGGCTTAAGTAAGTGCCATTCGGGTCAGAGTAACAAAACTAACTCATCAGGCAATGGCTTGTCGGTCACTCTTAGCGAAACCGTAGACGAATACAGCACGTTCTGCTGTCCGATACAGGATGATCGTGCGGAAACCACCAGATTTGCCTTGCCCTTGACGTGCCACACCCTGCTTGAGTACACCGCCACCGAGATCGGCATCGATTTGCCCTTTCCCTGCACGTTCAACAGTTTCGTAGGGTGGATAAGCCGGTAGGCGCATCCACCTTCCCAGCCACATCGACCAGGGTGCTACTGCTGGCTCCTACCGGCGCTGGCGTACGAACCCTTGTTTGCTGCACGACAGCGCCTCGTCGAAGACCACGGGTAATCCCCTACGAAAAAACCTTCAACGCCCCCCCCAATGCATATCGAATCCACTCCGAATCACACAATCCCCGACCCTACATCCTGAAGCGCGGAGCCTGTTGATCGTTCGAGAGAAAATCACGGGCCTGCTGGCACTGCTCCGCGACCAACGTCGTGAGATAACTCCAAAACGCCGGCTGCTCGACCGTTTCGGCGACCACTGCCGTCGGCAGGAAGCGACGCATTTCCGCGCGGAAGTCGTCATACAGTTGCGCCTCACTCAGCAACGCCTTTCGACGCTCGGCCAACAGTCCGAGGAATCGCTGCGTATCGCAGCGGTGGTCACGCAGCTTCAGCGGCACCAGAGCCAGGGGCAGCGCAACACCCTGCTGGTGCAACCAGGTCATATCCCAGAGATCGCGATTCTTCAGACGACCAGGCCGTAAAGCCAAGGCCAGCAGCTTGTCGGCCAGAATTTCTTCGCGACTTTCTGCCTGCACAATCAAGCCGCCGGTGCCCATGTCCACCCCGTAATGGTTACTCAGCATCATCGGCCGTGGTTCGTGGCTGGGAACGGCACAGATATCGATATTGATGCGCTGCGCCGGCAGATCGCGTTGCCCTGGGCGGGTCTGCACTTTCAACTTCCAGGTATCGACATTGCCCGTCTCACGGGAGGGCTCGCTGACCTCGACGGTCAAGCCATATTTGTCTTGCAAACGCTCGACCAGCACCCGCGCCAGCGTCGTCAGATTGTCCCTGCTGAAGTCCGCACCGCCGGTGAAATCCAAATCCTCGCTCAAGCGGCTAGAGCCATAGCAGGCACGCAAACAGGTACCACCGATGAAGGTCAATCTAGCCAGCAAACCGGCACTGCTCATCTCGCGCAGGATGTCGTGATGCAGCAACTCCTTCTCTACCACCATCCGCAACGGCGCAAACCCAGCCTTATTGCGCAGGGCTTCGTCCACCAGGTGGTCAAACAAGCTCATTTACGACACTCCAGTCGATCAGTTCCATGTTCCGCCGTGTAGCGCGCATATCTTGCAACGCCAGAGCGACCGAGGCACGCCACAGGTGGCAGCGCTGGTCATAGCGCAATTGCCCGGCGACATCATCCGGACGCTTGCGGGTATGCACGAACTCGATGGAGCCCCAGGCACCGCAGCGAATGATATTGCTGCGACCCGCCGACATCAGGGTGATCCAATTGATCGGAATCTGCGAAATCACCCCGGCATCGCTGAGCGCCGTTTCCAGACTGATGTAATTGAAGGTATCCGCCCGCAAGCGCGCAGCCGCATGAAACAGTAGCTGGCCGCGGGGATAGTCCACCCGCTCATACAGATACAGCCCACGACAAACCCGCGCGAGATGCCCCTCACTAACAGCCCGGCTGAGCAGCGTCTTGAATGCCGCATCGGACAGGGCTGGCAACAAAGCGCGCAAGTCCGCCAGACTAAACAGGTAGTGCTCGGCACTAGCCAGCTCGGCCAAGGCGCGGGTTAACTGCTTGATCGGCTGCATAAGGGATGACTCAGCACAAGGTTTCACTTAATGTAACTTAGTGTTGAGTAATATACAAAAAAACTCAACCCCCACCACAAAGCCTTGCCCGAGGTCGGGCCTCATACACAAAAGCCAAGCGCGCCACCCCCCTGTAGAAGCCGCGCCCTGTGGCGATAGCGGACACCGTCCGCTCAAAGCACCAAAAGCATCGCACCGCCATCCACCTACGCTAAACAGAATGCAGAACACCAAAGTCAGGTCGCACGCCCGCAAAACACTCACGACTTAGTCCTACCCTTCACCCACAAATACCGATGAACACGCGTGTAGGTTGGGTGTAACCAGCAGGTGCACATGTTTGGTCATGATCACCCAGACATACACAACCACCTGCTTGAGTTATGCGGGTATTTAATCCGAAAACCCTTCTCACAAGATGACGGTATCGGCAAGTTCGGCCGATGCCACTAATCCTGAGCCGCACTGACCCCGAACTCCCTTTCGAGTGTCATGAAATCTCCCAATTATGGGGTTTACCGGATGCGGTCTCCCGCCCCCTTACCAAGAACAGTGAGCACCAGGTATCGCACATAAGCCGACAGTGTCAGGCTGGCGAGCATGTCTGCATCGGTTTCAGCCAGCATTACTGGCGTGGACATATCAATACCGTTCACCTGCGCCAGCCCGGTAATGCCAGGCCTCGCCTCAAAAACCCCGCGCGCTGCACGTTCGGCAATCAACTCACGCTGGCTGAACAGGCACGGGCGCGGACCGACCAGGCTCATCTCCCCCTTGAGGACATTCCATAGCTGAGGTAACTCATCCAGCTTGGTCCGGCGTAAAAACGATCCAAATGGCGTAACCGCAGAGGCATCGGCCAAATGCGTGGCCACCGAAGCGGTATCGGGTCGCATGGTGCGGAATTTGACCAGGGTAAACGGTTGCTGATAGCGTCCCACGCGTACCTGCCGGAACAACGGTGAGCCGGTATCGAGCAGGCCGAGTACGAAGAGCAGCAGTAACAGCGGTAGCGCGACCAGCAGGCCCAGCGCTGAAAACAGCACATCAAGTGCGCGTAGCATGGTCCGCCTTCACCTTACGATACCACTCCGCAGTCGCCACCAGGCCTGTCTGCATGCTGTATGGCGGCGACCAGTTCAATTCTTCCCGTATTGGTTGGCTATCCACTGTCAGCGAGTCCAGCAACCGATTCACCACAGCCTGCTTACCCAATAGCTGTCCTACAAACCGCATCCAACGGCAGGGCACCGGCAGAAGACGCGCCGGTCGGCCCAAAGCACTCGCCATACGACGGATCAGCTCCGGCGTGGAAACATCGTCAACGTCACTCACCAGATAGGTCTTTCCGGTAGCAGCCGGGTGGTTCAGACAAACCCTGATTGCGTCGACCAGATTATCCACGTAAAGAAGACTGCGCCGGTTTTGAATCGCTCCAAAGGGCAGGGGAATGCCTTTGTCGATAGTCCGCATCATGCGCAGGAAATTTGCCCTTGCACCCGGCCCATACACCAGCGGCGGACGTAAAATGACCACCTCCATCCCGGTGTGCTCGGCAATCTCTTGCAATCCCTGCTCAGCCTCCCACTTGGAGATGGCATAGGGCCCAATGGGGATGGCAGGGTCATTGGCATGATAAGGCTCCTCGCGCCCCTCACCCAACACCTTCACGGTACTGAGAAACACAAATCGCCTAACGCCGCCGGCGGCGCATTGCCGCGCCAGATTCAGCGTGCCTTCGGTATTAACCTGTCGATACAACACCGCGGCGTCATCCTCCGCTTCTTGCATCCCATGCACGTGAGCAGCTAGATGCACCACTACATTCGGGGCCTCAGAAAGCGGCTTCCCCCAGTCTGTCCCTCCGTCGATGTGACCGACCGCATACTTGCCGTGCGTACACGCATGTCGAACGGTACGGATGAGGGAACAGCCCGATTCCTCCAGACCCGTACAAAGGCTCCTGCCAATGAGACCGTTAGCACCGGTGATTAAGACTTTCAAATGGCTATATACCAGTTAGGTGTTGCATGAGGGATCGTGCTTTTGTAGGAGTGGCCGCTCCCGGCATCCTGCCTCCCGCGGCATTAGCACTTCCTTGTGCGTCGCTTCGCCGCGAAAACCTTCGCGCCAGAGGCGCTCCTACGGGGTGATTTGACCGGCTTGATCAACACCAACAACTAACTGGAATAGAGCCTTCCAAATGGGCGTTCCAGGTTGTTCTCGCAAAAATTACTGCCTGCCGACGCGGATTGTAATCCATGTAACAGTAGCGCTCAGGAACCGGAAACGTCGCGGGGAAGTCGCCCGAGGTGCTTGGCAAAGTACCTTGCCATGCTTGACAGATGCCAGACCAGATAGCGGGGATTCTTTCGACTTGTACGTTGCGCGGCATGCACTACGGACACTACAGGTTGCAACATGACCTTCCACCCGGCCTTCCAAAGCCTGGCGCAAATGTCCACATCCTCATAGTAAAGAAAATACTTCTCATCGAAACCGCCGACATCAGCAAAAGCCTCTGCACGGAAGAACATGAACATCCCTGCCGCCCAATCCACAGCTGTTGGCCTCACCGTCTCAACGGGAAAGCGCCCCTCACTTAATCCCAAAGCCTTGCCGATGACGCCCAGAGGAGTCGGAAAGTAACGTATGCTGTCTTCCACTCCCCCCGTGGGGTTCAGTACCAACGGCACAACCAGCCCAACCTTTGGGTCATTCATTGCTGCCCGCAAGACCGGGAACGGATTGGACTCAATGCGTATGTCCGGATTTGCAACACAGTAGAAGGGCGAATCACAATATCGGAATGCAGTGTTGTGATTGGCGCCAAAGCCTTTTGGCGAGGAATTGTCGATATACTTGACACGAGACAGACGCGCATGACCCATGGAAGTCGATTCAGGAATATTTCTGGTCAAGATAATATCCACATCCAAGCATTGGGATTGGAGGTCAGCAAGCAAGAGGGATGTGAGTGTCGCCTGGCCGTGGCTGACAACGGAAACGCTGATATCACTCATAATTGCCGGCATTTTTATGTTGGACAAAGAATATCATGCGCAATATGAGCGTATAGAACGCATGATTCGATAAGCTTTTCGATAAATTATATGGGTCAAACTAATTTGCAATTCCACCCAAGCAGCCCGCTCATCGTGGCGTGGCCTGAACTCGCTCGTCAGCGGAGGGACTGGCAATTGCATAGAGTCAGGATCTCGCAAATAGTCTCGTAATATCTCCGGGCGATGAAATGTTTCGTAGCGTAGGCGTGACAGGCGTTTTTCACGTTCGAGCCTTTCAGGTTCAAGAGCAGTCAGATGCGCCAAGAGATCTTCTGGGTCTGCCCAACGAAATGCCTCTGGGTAAGCCAACTCCAATCCACTCAACACGCGCGAGAACATGTGCTGGTGCATGATTACGGGGATACCTGCACCCATAGCCTCAATAAGAGTCAACCCGGCCCCATAAGGGAATGACGCTATATAGACATCCACCTTATGTTCCTGCAAAGATTGCCAGACACTGGGCGTCCATTGAATATAAACAAAACGATCCTTCTGGACACCTTGCTTACGCATCTGGCTGTATATACGGTGCAGCGACCAAGGTGTTAATCTGCCAATGTGAATGTGCCGCCCCCCCGTTATCTTCAGCACATGGGGAATGGTATCCAGATAGCTGACGTAGTAAGGAATTTCAACTTTGTTGGAGCGTGCTGCCGTAGCCGTCGTCAGGTGGCCGCCACGCATAAACTCAGTTTGCAAAGGAATGTATTGCTTGTCCTCAAAAGTAAGCGGGAGATAGCGGTTATCTATACCCAACTTATCGCGACAATAGTGATAGCCCATGGGATGCAGATCCACATGGGTAAGATGATTCATGTGCACACCAAGGCAAAGATGATGGTCGCCGTGGTGGTGGAAACTTCCTTTTAGCTCAAGTTCCGGTATAAGCGCTGCTACTGCAACACTATCCTGATGATGGTTAAATAGATGAACATGCTCGGGTTGAACAGCATGCAACAAAGACTGCAACCACGTCAGTCGGGATTGCAGGTCCCCACGAGGAGCACACAGGAAGCGAATGTTGCCATCTTCAGCAAATAGCTTTGCCAGGTAGTTTTTATCTGAAGGGCCGCCAACCTCGGTTGACAAGATTAAGTGGTTCTTTTCCGGTTGCGATCGAACGAAGTCCTGAACCAGTCGCGAATGTCCCCCCGATTTTTGCAAGCTACTGACTATATAGGCAACCCTGGGGCGGATTGTCGAATCTGACCATGGATCTTCGTGCAACTTCCCCAAATTAACCAAATTCTGGCGCCCAATGTGTAGGCATAGTTGGTCGAGATCATGAGAAGCAAAAACCTGAGCGGCGCATATGGGCTCGGTAACTATCCGTTCGACGAAGTCGTGAATGATACGTAAGGCAAGGCTGACTCGCCCTTGGATAAGAGCGCTTTCTGTCTTACCTACGAGCGCGCGTACTGAACCTTGCAAAACACTCATTCGCAACTCTTTTACGATCAGATATAAGAGAGAAGGTCTTCAGCCGAATCGACCTCCCCCCATTCGCCTTCATAAGGAACAGCGGCAATAGCAACATGCCCCGCATCGATGACCTTTTGCAGTATGCCCGTCATGTGCATCTTGTCGCTTTGCTCGGGCAAGAGGCTCGAGCGAATGCGAACCACTTCCGTCCAACCTTTGGGAGTAAAACGCAGTAGGCCCATATATTGCCCTTGCACTTCTTCGACGGACTGAGGCTTGTTTCCGATTTCAGCCAACGTACCCTCCGGTCTCAGACCGAACGTTTCCGCATCTAGCAGTGGATCGCCGAAGCGCCGCGTCCAAAGTTCCAGCCAGTTCGGGTCATAGGTCACCGCGAGCGCAGTCGGGAATTGCATCAGTGACTGCACCGCCGCTGCGCCGTAAAAGATGTCTGAATAGCTGACGATGCACGATTCGCTGCTCAGCCACTCATCCGCACACGCCAGCGACGACACCATGTTTGTCTCTGCCCAGCGGGGATTGTGGAACTCAACCAATCCTCGATTGGCGAGCAACTCGCGCTTGTAGCCAGTAACGATGGCGATCTCGACAATACCCGCAGACCGCAAGGCTTCCAGTTGCCAATCGAGAAGTGCTTTGCCGCGCAACTCAACCAAGCACTTTGGGCGTTCATCGGTCAGGTTTTTCATGCGGCTACCACGGCCGGCGGCAAGGATAATGGCTTTCATGTAAAGAGTCCCAGAATTCCCTCTATATCTTGAGGTCCTGGCTCCAACTCGCGCTCTGGGTGCCACATCCATCCCTCCCAGGGCAACATAGAGTGCCGGATGGCCTCGATGCAGCCATCCTCGGATTTAGCTAGAACCTTGTAACCGGGGGGACCTTCAATCAAGGCGAGATTGTGAAAACTGTTAACCATACCGTCACGCATGCCGTGAATCACATGCCGGGTTGCCACATGACCTTCGACAGGAACCAATGCGGTTCCTGCCCGGTGAGCCATTACCTGCATGCCGCGACAGATTCCGAGAACAGGGATCAAACACTCCTCCGCCCAGTCAAGAAGCTTAAGCTCAGTGGCGTCACGTAGCGGCACACTGCCGATGTCATTACCTCCGCTCAGAATCACCCGGTCGATGCCCCATCCCTGGCAATATGCCACGATGTTATCCGGTCCTAGATTAGGTAATGACATCCAATGTGCGCCAGGTAACGCTTTCGCCAGAAATCGGCTCCAGTTTTGTGCAAGACCATCCCGATCCTCTACATAACCGCTGGCTGCCATGACCCGTGAGGTAACGCCTAATCTCAATTTCAGGCTCTCCCAAACGGTTTCAGGACTTTCTGGCCACAATCAAGTTCGGCCTGCCCGCAGGATACGATGAGGTCATACAGCTGAGTACCACAACCAATGGCGGCGGGAATACCAAGTTCTGCACAACGTATTGCCATATGGGAATTGGCCCCACCAAACTTAGTGACCAGTGCACCTGGCGCTTTGGTAAATATCCAATCAAAACCCGGATCGGCACTTTCGATGCACACAATGTGACCCTTTAGACAAATCTTGGCGAAAGTCTTTGCTGTAATTTCGACGATTTTTCCGGAGGCCTTTGATGCTCCTATAAAATTCGGGACGCTACGATTTTGGGTAGCCACATATAGATCTTCCACATCGAAAATGATGTGGCTGAAGCGGAATGATTGTGATGTCACGGTTTTCCGCCTGCCTGTTTCAGCCAGATCGAATAAATATTGGTCAATATGGTTACTGACTGGCTCAAACAAACAATCAGCGAGGTTAGCCCATGAGATGAAAGAGAGATCGTCCCGCGACAGTCCGTGCAGTTGACCCCAATGATTAATTGCGTTTAGCGCGTTCGATAATACTTTGGTAAAAAGAAACTTCACATACTCGCGCCCAGCGATAGCGTGCTTAGCATATTCGAGAAATTCAGCAGGTGTGAGCACATCTATCCCAGCTTGCTGCAACAGCCTTTCCAGCGCCCCGCTTTCCGAAGCGTCAAACGTAAACGCTTTGTGCGAACTGCTAGGAATTCCAGCCGATTCTGCGTCAAACAGGTCATCTCTTTCATCGTAACTCAGAGAGGTAATTTCGTAAGTGCCTGGGCGAAGGTGGCCGTATTTCGATAAAAACTCATTGGGCGAAATGACACCTTCACATGCCTGATCATAGGCATGGACCATTTCACTGGTCACGGTGCGGATACTACGCCTAAGCTCTGTCAGACGGGTATCGCTCAGCACTCCATTACGCACAGCCGAGCGGAGCAAACTTTCTGCCACAAAGGCGTGACGCGCTGCAATTGCAAACGGTAACGAACCATACTCCCTGCACTGGCCCAGCAAAAAGGCAGCACGAGCCAGCCACGAATTACCATCATTCTCATTTTGCAGAACGAAATTTTGCTCCAATGCACGAACGCAATTCAGCGCTTGATCCAAGCTATTTTTTTCACTTTGCGCCAGCAAGGATCGAGTCAACTTGCACAATGCATTGCGATAGACCTGAAACTCCTGACTCGAAAGCAGGTCAGGGTAGCGTGCTTGGAAATCATTATCAAAGCAAAAATCTATGCAAGTTGGCACAATTTCGAATTCAACCTTGTCGTGCAGTTCTGGACACGCTTCAAGCCTGTCAAGCCAAGCGTTAATTAGCCGTTCCCCAATTGGTTCAGGCAGATCTCGCGGCAGGAATGAGTTGAAACTTAGGCGCACATCAATATAAGGGTGACCACTCAATAGGACCATGAGCTCATTGAGCGGTAGTTCCCTGTAACCCATTTGGGCACGCGCCTTACACCAGATATCTCGAGTGATCAGTTCCCGATAAAGGCTCGCAGCTAGCGGACGCGGTGTAGTGCCGATAATTTCGGCAGGATTCCAATCCGGCATGACAGCCAGTATTGTGCGTTCGCCTAAGACACCATCTCTCCTACGGGAGCAGTTCCGGATAAAATCAGATACGTACTGTATCTGTCGCTTCACCCTGATCTCTGCAGAAGGATGCCAACTCTGCGCCAATACAATACGACGGACCTGGAACAAAGTTAGCTGCCCATCCCTGGCCATGCCGAACTCAATATCGAGCGCTGAACAATTGCAAACTATTTCCAGCTCTCGCGCCAAGGCAAGGAAAGCGGCTATACGAGACGAACGAATATTGGCATGATCGGCATGACGATAGACATATAAGCCCTTATGTATGGCGCTGCCACAGGTCACTACGTCTGTTCGGCCGGATTCATCTTCGTATTCGATGCAATAGTAAGGAGCGCCATGAACCATATCGTAGGTCATGATGACACCGCTGAGCACCATATCTTCTGCCATTACTTGGATAAGCACTTGGTCTCGAGGATCCCCGGACATGGAGGTAACCACCCTGTCGATCGTTGTTGCTAACTCGTGCTCGGAATTACTCACCTTGAGAACACTCAGAAAGGCACCTGCGTGCGAGGAAGCCGCACCGTCCTCTACCACCGCACTGCTACGCACCGCAAGTAGTGACTTTCCGAACCTGTCACCTATAGTCCTCAATACGATCTGGCGATCAGACGCCCATTGTTCGATCGTGAAGTGGAATAGCTCGGGAATAAGTGCCCCCTGAAGCTTCGATCTCAATCGGATCAATGTTTCAGCTTTTGTGCCGAAGGTGAAACCCTGCGGAGGAGGGAGGACACTCATTGACATCTACCCTGTCTGAGCGAGAGTATGCTTAAGTGCTTCAGAATAGGATGAATCACATAGTAAGGTGTGCCTCGATGCAGGAACTGCGACTCGACTGCAGGAAGCTGCCCTGTCGTTTTGTACTCTACCAAGACACGCGCCATTAGGTCAGCCCGGATAGCGCTATCGTAAACTCGATCTATATCTATTTCAGTTGAAGGGCGGGGGTAATGGCGCTGTGCCACCACAGGTCCAGTGTCGATTTCACTATCGAGAATAATGGCGCTAACTGCCGGCAGTTTACCTTCAAGCATGGCGTAGTAAAGCGTGGTACTGCCGCGATAATCTGGAAGCCAACCAGAATGCATGTGAAGAAATTTAGGGCCGAGAGCAAGAGTTTTCTCAGAAACAATTTGACCGCCGGACCCTGAATAAATAAGGATGTCCGGCGATGCTATAGAGATAGCCTCATGAGTCAACTCTGCATTTACATCGTTCTCGGCAACATGAACTATCGGGACTTCCGCATGTTCGCATGTACTGGCGACCGACTCATTCAGGTCGGGCAAGAGTATCCCTTCCCATTCTTTTTTATCACCCACCTTTTTTGATACATCCGACGCATTCCCCCCAAGAAGGATGACACTTTCAGGAAGCATCCCCCAAGCAACCAGAGTCTGAATATACGCTTTGGACCTTGACGTCCTCGCAGCAAGTAATACGACTCCCTGGAGGACACAGTAAGGAGCTGTGCTCATATAACCACCTGTTCAACTGAAAAGACCTGCTCAACTCCCAAACGATTAGCCAGTTTTTCGACATGATCCTGCTCACGCCTAGCCAAGTTTTTTACCCTCTCCAACTGAATTTCTTCTAGTCTGTCAACACAAGAAGTTAATGTATCCATGCACTTAAGAAGCACATTCAAGTACTGAAGCTTCCCACTCGATTGGAAGGCCAGGTCCATCAACTCAGCGAAAAGAACATAACGTTCGCTGCTGTCGTAGTCGGTTGGATCAACGGGACGCCAGTTGGTGTTGTATTCACCATGCAGACGCTTGCTTACTTCAAATCGCTGCAGCAATTTATCAATTATCAGCCAAACTGTAGGCTCATCCTCTCCTCGCGCCAAGGTCAACAATAAACCGGCAAGAACTACATCCGTTGGCTTATTTAGGCCAGATCCTGGAGCGATACTGCAAGTTACTTTAAGAGAGTTGGCGCGCTGATTCTGCCATGCGATAAACAGATCGCGCCCGAGGTAAGGGGAATAAAAATAAGTATTCCTATCCTCGAGACGGTTGCCCGTGCCATAGGGATAGTTGCTCATTTAAGCAGTCCCGCCGCCTTGAGAACTTGAGTAGCAAGTTCATCAGGCATTTCCAAACTACCGGAAGAATCAATCACCATATCAGCTCTATCAGGCCGTGCAAACGGAATATCAATACCTACAACATTGCTTACCTGGCCTCGCCGCGCCGCGGCATATAAACCTTTTACATCTCTTGCTTCAAGTACTTCCAACGGGGCATCCATAAACACCTCGAAATAGTCACTAAACCGTTCTCGATTACCTGCTCGCATCTCTGGAAAGATTGACAGAATGCAGCACACCACATGTATTCCCTGCCTATCGAGCATTTCGCACAAGGCGGTGAGCCGTTCAGCATTGATTCGGCGTCCTTCAATGGTGTATGGGGCTTCACCATGATCATGCGTAAAGATTTCACGAACCTCGTCGCCATCGAGTAACACCGTATTTGAGGCAAACTTCCGGGATTTCTTAGCGACCTCTCTCCCGAGCGTCGTCTTTCCCGAACCCGACATGCCAATGAGCCAAATGACCATAACCTTACCGCTATCGTTCTGAAGTATTTTGTTCTACCAGTGCTTCTAGCCGCATCAAAGCATTGGCCGCAACACTGGCAGAAAATCCGTAATAAGGCGCAAAATAGGACTTACGTAATTGTCGCCGTAGTAAGGCCTGAACCTCCCACAAATGGGAATCAGCTAATTGGGTGGCAATGCGATATTCCGCATGGGTCACGCTTCCAAATGCCTTACGAATTAGCACATCCGGCGAATCTGAACCAGTCAAGGGGTCATTTTCCGCCCCAGGTACATCAAGCAATAAAAGATTCTTGTCCGCATAAATGGCAGCCATTGGCGGACCGCCATAATCAAACAACATATAGTCTGCCAACTGATAGAGAGGCAAGTTGTCGCTGGCATCAGTAATCAAGCAATTGAAATGATATTTGTGCAGACTATTTACACGATCGAGCTCGTGTTCCCTCATCAGTGGATGTAATTTGACTACGACGTTGTATTCCGAAGTCAGCTCATTGATTTCCTCATCGAACCAGCCTACCGATGACAACCCTTTCCATGTAGGTAGCCATACAACCGTTCTGCGGGCTGGGTCGCATCCATAACGCGATAGCAAATCCAAACGATCTGGTCGTTCGTTGAAGTAACGATCAAAACGTGGATAACCCATCTGAACCACTGTCGCATCTGATACCTCTCCAAATGCTGTGGCGTGATAAGGGCCAAAGCTTAATATCACGTCATATAAAGCGTTCCAACCTGAGAGATTCCATCCGGATTTGCCTGCTGCATACATGAACCGGACATTGTGATCAGCCAAGCGTTGAATGAGAGGTGGCTCACTTATATCAACTGGATGATTTGAAACCAAATAGCTATAACGAGAGCCAGACTCTAATACTTCTGAGGTGCTACGAATACTACAATGCCACCGGCTTAAGGTCTCCCGAGCCTCGATCTCATCGGGGCCATGGAGTAGCACATCAAAACTACCCTTTGACAGCATATCCCACACTGGTCCAAAGTGATTGCATAATTCCAAACTATGCAGTAAAAACGCCAATTTGTTTCTACCGGTATTACGTGGATCGCAAAACGAGGCCGGTGGTGAAATCTGGATAGTTGGAAATATGTCAAGCGAGGGTGTATTGATTATTTTAAATGAGTGTAGTGAGGCAACACTTTTTTCGATTCTTTC
The DNA here is from genome assembly GCF_029017505.1 of Sedimenticola hydrogenitrophicus. Classification (GTDB taxonomy): domain Bacteria; phylum Pseudomonadota; class Gammaproteobacteria; order Chromatiales; family Chromatiaceae; genus Sedimenticola; species Sedimenticola hydrogenitrophicus_A. Next base: position 52,423 of record NZ_JAQGEI010000029.1, on the reverse strand, counting down.
TGCAGTTTCTTCGATTTTCTTTAATGCTTGAATATTTTTGTCATCAGCAGCTAGAGCCGAGTCCAGCCGAGTTTGCACAATATCGAACCGGGCAGAGATCGCGTTCAGCCCCGTAATCCACCCGCGCAGGCTACGTAGAAAATCAGCGATCCTCATCAAAACTCCGAACGGCATCGACAACTTGCCGTATCTCTCTGCCGCATAGGGTTGGCGACATTGGTAGACTCAATACTTCGCTGGCGAACTGTTCGGCAATTGGGAGCTGTCCAAACATAAAACCTGCATAACAAGCCTGCTGATTCGGAGGTGTCGGGTAGTGGATAACAGTCGAGACTCCCGCTTTTTCAAGATGTGCCTTCAGTGCATCGCGCCTTTCGCTGCGGATTACATAAAGATGCCACACCGGTTCAGCATACTCGGGCACGAATGGCAACTCGTTACCGGAGCCGTCTAGCATTGTTGAATAGGAGGCAGCAATCTCTCTGCGCCGAGCATTCCATTCATCCAGTACTTTCAACTTGGCTCTTAGAAACGCCGCCTGTAGTTCATCCAGGCGACTGTTGTAACCGGCCAAGTCATGCTGATATTTGATCGTGGAACCATAGTTACGTAGAAGGCGGACTTTGCTGGCGATTGCATCATCGTTTGTTAGTACCGCGCCACCATCGCCCAGCGCACCAAGGTTTTTTCCTGGGTAAAAACTGGTTCCGGATGCATGACCCAGTGAACCGACCCGCCGCCCCTTATATCTCGCTCCCTGCGCTTGAGCAGCGTCTTCAATGACGATCAGCCCATGTTTTTGAGCTAGTTCATTAATTGGATCCATGTCCGCAGGTTGCCCGTACAAGTGCACTGGCATGATGGCACGAGTTCGAGGCGTTATGGCTGCAGCGATTAATGCGGGATGAATATTATGGGTTTTGATATCCGGCTCCACCGGCACTGGCTTCGCACCGCATTGACTCACGGCCAGCCAAGTGGCGATAAAGGTGTTGGACGGAACAATGACCTCATCACCCGCCCCAACCCCGTAGGCACGCAGTAGTAGATGGAGAGCTTCCAACCCATTACCGACACCTACGCAGTGCTTAACCTCACTGAAAGCAGCAAATTCCGACTCAAAAGCTTCCAACTCTGGGCCCATAATGAACCAGCCAGAGTCCATTACACGACTATATGCTTCGTCGAGTTGCCCACGGATAGTTTGATGTAGGCGACCAATATCGAGAAACGGAACTTTCATTATTTGACAGTCTTTTTCACATCGATGATAAAAGTGCTGTAATTGCGATAGTAGTCGCTTTCATCGTAATAATCCGATGCTAACACCATGCACACAGCACCCGAGGAAAAATTGTCTATTTCTCGCCAGATCATGGGACAAACATAGAGCCCGTTATAGCTTCGGTTCAGGTGTATTGTCTTTTTCGCACAGCCGTCATCAAGGTGGATATCAAACGATCCGGACATGGCGATGATCAGTTGATGCAATGCCTTGTGGGCATGACCACCACGCTCGGCACCACCAGGAACGTCGTACAAATAGTAAACTCGGCGTATATCATAAGGTATGTGCCTATTTGCTTCGACAAAGGTCAGGTTACCCCTGGGATCGGTGATTCGTGGCAAATCAATAATATTGCAGTCTTGAATACTCATAAATCAAATCTCAATAGACGCCTCGCCCGGACTCTGAACTCAACAATTCAAACTCATCCACAATCTTCACCAACCGTGCATCCATCGGCCTCACTCCCTCCATGAGGTAACCGACGATTTGGTCACGCACGTCCTCGAAGCCATATTTCTTTATTGCATAGTCATTGACGGATACAGCGCTACGAGGAACGTACTTTACGAACGGCCTAACATTTTTAGCAAGCGCAGCCCCCATAGCAACAATCGAGTAATGCCCCACGACCGAATACTGATGTACCGAGCACCCAACTGCAAGAGTTGCGCCCTGAAGGATATTTACGATTCCACCCATGACGACCATTGGTGTAAGCACCACGTCATCATGGATGATCGCATCATGAGGCACGTGTACACTCTGCATGATGTAAACCCGGTTACCAATCCGAGTAATATCTTTATAACAAGGCTTCTGGATAGCCGTGTATTCACGAATGATGTTGTCGTTACCAATCTCTATACGTGACTGCGAACTGTCATATCGTGGATTGCGTGTGTCCTGCCCAGGCGTCCCAATGGTGACATGCGGACCGATCCAGTTGCCATTTCCTATAGTGAGTGGCCCGTAGATCACTGAGTATGGACCTATCTCGTTGCAATCACCGATTTCGACATCGCCTTGAATAATCGCTGTCGGGTGAATTAAGTTAGTCAATTCACACCTCCTTGTGATAGTACTTTAAATACTTCATCTTCGCATATAGAGAAGTCATCGTGAATACCTTTAATGTTCCCGATCGTTGTATCCCCGAGAAAATACTGCACTAGCTTCCCTGATGCCACAGCCATATTTTGCCAATACCAATAACTTGTGCCATCGTACTTCCCAATTAAAATATGTATATTAGCCTTCGGTGACGCAAATATAAAATTCGCCAAGGCAGCACCTGAAGAGCCAACGATATCATCTACATTTCTAAATAGAGCAACTTGCTGCAAAAAAGTTAGCTTCTCTGGCTCTACAGCAACGTAACCATTGTTAGATAGAACATTCTCAAGTTCCGTAGCATTCGTTACTTTCCGTGCTCCAGATGTTCGACGTAAATAAATTTTTTTAGGCCAATCTTGTGACGGAAAATTGTCCACAAAAGAAAAAACACGCCTCCTCATCAAATCAAAAGCCAATGGACTGAACAAGCCATGAGAATGACCGGTCAGCTTGTTATCGCGACGTTCAAATGGCACGTAACCGGTTACCGATGTAACGTAAAGAGAATCGACTCTAATCGCCCTGCCTATCGGCAGTGAAATAATCACACGATCAGTCCCCGCTACCAAGGCCAGGGATTCGATGATGTTATGGTGCAACCCATCATTGACAATAATGGGAATATTCGCAAACCGCTCTTCGGAACAAAACGCAGCAACGCGCGGCAGCACTTCGGTCAGCCAGTGTGCATAGTTGGGGGCACAAGCATCAACAAAAGTGGCTGCTGCCGGGATCCGTTCTGGCGCTGAATCATGGCACAACAGGCGCATACGGCGCTTTATTGCATCAATCAGATGACGTCCATACAACTCTTCGCTGGTGTAATCGCGCTCAAAGTCATAGAGATCATGGCAGATCACTGCATCACGAGCGAATACGAGATTTGTTCCGCCATAAACCTTTGCATCGCTTATCTCCGCTACATAGGCTGGCGGAAACTCATAGTGGTCGTGTGGTGACACTAAATATGCAAGGTCTTCGACCGGAAATACTTTAGGTACAGGGGTTTCAACCTTTGCCGCATCGAGCACTTTTACCGTCTGGATGTTCGTGGTTTTGACATACTCTTCTAGCTTGACTAAAGGGCGCCAGCGCTTGGCAACATTGAAACCAAAGGAAACAACTATGTAATTGGTATAGACGGGATATAGATTTCGCCAAGCCCATATAACTATCCAGCGTACAATTGGAATCTGCTTGAGGTGCTTTGCATAGAAATGACCGATCGGAGTTCCCTTTAAACGACTGAGAATGTCAGGCGTGCCAATGCATTGCTCTACTTTGCGAAGCTTTGGTGTCGGAAGTAATCCAGCCACCTCAGCGCCATCCTTATCTGGCGACCATGCGGGGGTGGGGGAGTCAGAGTCAGAACATGGCATCGATGACTGCTGCCGTGATTCACTCTGCTGAAGATGAGCCATAACCTGCTCCAGTAATTTTTCGGTTCTTCGGAAAAATTGTGGGTAAAACCCGAGAGGAATAAAGTTTCAGACGCATAAGATTTTAAGATTTTCTGACCCAATCACGGTAGCCGGTGCACCCTGCTCCAAATCTCTGAGAAGATGGAAGTGCGACCAACCATCGACAAGAAAAAAGGAGCCAGGGTGTAACCCATGAATTTTTCTGACGAGGCGTTTAATCTTTACTTCCGTGCTGTACCTTGGTTTCAAATACAAATAAACGAGCCAGTATGTACATGAGTAGTGTATAACTCATCGCTGCAGCAACTTGGCTGACTATCGCATGAAAGTTAATATTTAATGCAGAATGCAACACGAACAGATTGAACAAAAAAGAAATTGCAAAAGCAATGAGATAACGAGCACTTTCCATAACGAAGCAGCCATCACTTCGAAATACGAAGTTTTTTGACAACACAAATCCCAGTGTAAATCCCACGACATATCCAGCAATATTAGAAACCATCGGTGAAAACCCCATCGCCATTGCAGAGAAGATGACGATGAAGCCAACAATGGTGTTCAAAGCACCACTCCCCAGATAGCGCGTCATCAAAACAGATTCACCTCGCCAACTGGACATAGTATTGCGCACCAAGCGGTAATAATTTCAAATATGGTTCCAATCTGCGTAAAAACGCAAAGGGGCGAGGGAAAAACATTGTGTAGCCGTGTTGTTTTATCGTAAATCCCGCTTGTTGGGACAGCTGCATTGCCATTTGTAAACTCAGCATTTCTGCATCTGCATCAAAGGGACAACGTTCGAATATCCAGCGTGTCGCTGGATTATACGGATTATGTTCAAACAAGAAAAATTGACCCTGTTCGCTCAACGTATGGTAACACTGCTGGAATGCGAATTTTCGTTGCGGCAGAGGAATGTGATGAAAAACATTTGCTGCAATAATTGCATCAAACTGTATCGTCCCAATTTCGTTCCAATCAGAAAATAATCGTGCCTGTGGGGCACGTCTTCCGGCGAATTTTAATGACCCAGGGGAAACATCATAACCCCACAACTCGGCACTAGGGAAATACTGAACCAGATAAGGCAAACTACGTCCTGAACCACAACCAAAATCAAGGATGCGCTTGGGCTGGCTATCTTTAAGCCATGCGGCCATCAGAGCAACTTTATATTCAGCAAAATAACCCCCTTCATTCAAGCTATCCGGGATGCTCGCATTCAGTAAGCGATCATAATTTTCGGCATATTGATCAAATTCTGGTTCACTCATGTCGATTCTTTCCAAGTACGACTTGCCACCACAAATTGCGGTTTACCATTCAATTTTAGATAAGTGCGCCCTAGATATTCACCTACCATACCGATACATAAAGTTTGTATGCCGCCAATCAACAGAATGGTTGCAATAAGCGACGTCCAGCCGGCTGAGATTTCAGGATGCAACATCTTTTGTACCGCCACATAGCCTATCATCATCATACTGAATCCGGCGAGGATGAACCCCATGAATGAAGCCATCCGCAAAGGGAATACAGAAAAACTGGTCGCCATTTTCAACCACAAAGACAATGAACGCCTAAGATTGTAATTTCCCTCTCCTTCATGGCGTGCCTCGTGTTCAATGTTGATCGTGGTTATCGATTGTGTCACATCCAAAATTAGCCCATCCAGATAAGCATATGGCCCGTTATATTTAATTACTTCCTCAACCACTTTCTTACGAATCGCCTTGAAGGAAGACAAATAAAGACCTTTTGGTTTTCCTAGCAAACGAGTGGCAACCAAATCGTTGAACCGGCTGCCGAGCTTTTTCCAGGTTGCATGCTGGCGATTGAGATAATGTGTATAACACACGTCATATCCTTCATTTATCGCGCCAATCATCCTGATAATTGCTTCCGGTGGATGTTGCAAATCATCATCCATAATCACCACTATGTCGCCAATCGCATGATTCATACCCGCCATTGTTGCGTTATGCTGTCCAAAATTACGACGGAGTGAAATTCCTTTAACAAAAGGATATTGCGTTGCCAGTTTGCGAATCACTTGCCAGCTATTATCGGGGCTCGCATCATTGACCAGCAATAACTCAAAGGAATCAAGCAGATTTGCAGCCCGCATTTCCTGTTGTATGGTTTCTACCAGCAACGACAAAATCGCCGCGCTACGATAAACTGGGACGACGATTGACAAGGTGCAATGCATATCAGGATTTTTCATAGTATTTCCGTAACACTCTGCTAAGGTAATGTTCATCAAAGTGAATCTGGGTTTGAGACAATGCTGTCAACATCGTCGTAACCTCAATTTCATAATGGCGACCACGTTCCACTACGTCATAAATTGCCTGTTTGCCGACCACCTGTTCCATTGTTTTCACGATTTCCGGCATTGAATATCCGCATGGATTTGCCAGATTTAAAGTACAGCGCCGCATCGATTGATTTTCAATTAATACATTTGCTAGAGTCGCCACATCATCGACATCAATTATGTTGCGGTAAGCATCGCGCCACACACTAAAAGCCTCACTACGCACTATACGTGCATACAGATAATTTAACAGAGTGTGAGGATTAGGTGTATGTCCAGCCACTTGCGGCAACCGCAGAATCAGGTGCTGCGGATGCTCGGCAACCAGTTGTTCCATCGCCAGCTTATGTTGCACATACGGTGTCTGTTGAACCTCGGAATCCGCCACGCTACATGTCCCAAAATACACAAACGCATCAACATCATTAGCTGATTGCAATGCCACAACTAAGCGTGCTCGTTCTCGGGCGAATTCACTCAAGACCGTATTGCTTGAATTTGAAACACCCGCCGCGTAAATACACACGTCAGCCCGGTTTTGATATTGGGTTGCAAACCCACGCGCCAATAAACCAGAACCAATAATCATGGGAAAATTTTAAAAGGTAAAATCATCAATCTTTCAGTCATTACTAATATGGACTTGAGTTTTCATTGGCCTGAAATATAAACAAGTGACTATTATTGCCATAAATATTCCGGCAATTTTGGGAAAGTAAAAGTAACGAACTTCGAATTGCGCAACAGTAAATATCAGCATATATGCTGAAAACAATGATGCATTAAACCAGATTAGTAAAACCCAGGAACCATGCAATCTTACCTTGCGAGTAAACACCAGGGTAACCAGGGTAACCAGTACAATCAGAAGCAATCCATTAGTTACCATGTCCATAGAAGTAGATTCAACAGATACATTCCCCCAGTTCCGCACCGATGAAAACCAGTATTTTCCGATCACATCAAATTTAAGTGTATACCATTCAATGGGGTGGGTAATGAACGTTTTAACAAATAACTTCTTCGCATGTGCTGTGTCACCACAAGTCGAAGGGTCAATTCTGCAAACCAGATTACCCCCTCCAGCAACGATCCACCCTCCCTGTATGCTTTCAAGGTAGCTGGAAGTCATCACTGAGTTCCTAAATGTAAGGGATGATGTATACACCCACGCTGGGCTTCCCTCATAAATCCAGTGATAAGCTCTCCACGGAAAAGTGGTCGCATGTGCAATAAAAAGTACGATTATAATCGTTTTTATTGATGGCTTTACGAACTTCGACTCAATGGAATTTCGTAAACGAGTTAGCTGAATAGCAATGACCAACAAAATCCCCCAGCCAGTCAGTGAAAGGAGAAGGATTTCAAACTGTGAACGAAAATAGGCGGATAAAGCCAAACAAAGTCCCGCATAAACTGCGTAACGAAGTGAGCTTCGTACTACAGAACGGTATACCAGCAAGATAGATAGCAGAAAAAAGCCAATTGCAAAGCTCTCTCCTAACGTTATCCCTTTTGGCTGAAGCAAAAAAACTCGAGCCACTGGGAACGAAAAGATTAGCAATGGCAAGGTGAATGCAATAACCTTCCTTTTTAAACATGTGCGCAGTAGATCATAAAGCAGAACCAAGACGATTGAAAATAATACGGTCGCCAATATTTGCAGTACCAAGATTATGGGCACACTTGGCCCCAGTAGCTTTATTATTGATGCTTCAAGCAATACAAAGCCTGGTGGCCACAGATTGAAAATCCAGTTATTAGAACTACTGATCCAGCCGTTTTGAGCAATATCAATAGCAGCTGTGGCAAAACTGGCGGGATCGCCCATTGTGCTTACTTCTATAAGCTGCTGAATTGTTGTAAATGGATCCGGTTGATTCGGGATATCACGTACCCATAATGCGATGCCCAGCAAGCTTAGAAAATAAATAATACCTATCCACAATGATTCATGCTTGAGCGATCTCATTGGCTGCACCCTCTCTGGTTTATCAAGACAAAGAACGCTTTGGTCGGATGACCCCTCTTTCTTACCGGGCCGAGTTATGATTATGCGCGCCACAAGCTCAACCTCCTCATCTGTCATTACTGGCGAGATCGGTAAACTCAGTACCTTATCAGCCAATATTTCCGCAATTGCTTGATAACCTTGGTAACAGGCTTGTAGATGGGGCGGAATGGGGTAGTGGATAACGGTCGAAACACCATATTTTCCAAATCCGCTTTTAATACCTCTCGCTGTTGACTGCGGATGACGTAGAGATGCCAGACCGGCTCTGCATAATCAGGGACGCAGGGCAAGACAATATTTTTTTTGACGTGACAAATTGTCGCGCATGACGCGAACCTTATCGAGTAAGTCGGGGATGAGATGTTCCGGGGGGGGTAATCGCATGTGGATACTAAACTGTACTGCCGAAATAAATGTTGGCTATTTCTTCTACAGGCCCATCCATTTTTATCTGCCCATGTTCCAACCAGATCAATCGAGAGCAATTTTGCAAAAGTAAATCCCTAGAGTGACTCGCAAGGATTAATATTTCAGTAGCGTCAACTAGTGCATCCATCCGCCTTTTAGCACGCTCGGCAAACTCCGCATCACCCAAGGATAACCATTCGTCCATAATAAGAACTTGGGGGCGAATGGTCGTTGAAACCGAAAAAGCCAGCCGCATCTGCATTCCAGACGAATAGGTTCGAAAAGGCATATGAATAAATTCACCCAAACCTGAGAAAGCAACAATTTCATCAACGCGCTCATGTATTTCGTCCAAAGCCAAACCCATCATCACGGCGCGTAATCTGATATTTTCCAAGCCACTGGCCTCGGGGTCTATTCCTAAGCCGATATTAATCAACGACACCGCATTCCCGTAAATCTTGGCGCTGCCCTGTGTGGGCTGGTATATACCGGCGAGTATGCGCAACATCGTGCTTTTTCCCGCACCGTTGTGGCCGATCAAACCAACACGTTCACCACGTTGAATATTGAGGGTGATATTTTTTAAGCCTTCAACAACTAGTTGACCCCCATCAGAACGGTTGAATAGGCCGCCTGTCACAGCTCCAAGTACGCGGTTTTTAATGGACTGACTAGCTGCATGGAGAACTGGAAAGTGGACCGACACATTTTCAAGTTTTATGAAGGCGCTGGTTTTCATGTTCATAACCAATAGGGGATGCGTTTGCGGTATGCACCTAAAAACGCGACTGCAGCCAGCCATCCGACAGCCGCCATTAAAGTAGTAATTGTCCAAGTGGCTACTGAGACGACTTCTCCTAAAAGTGGCGCTCGAACCAACTGCAAAAGGTGATAAAAAGGGTTCATGTCTAAAATAAAAGTACCTGCGCGTTCAGGCACTAATTCCGGGTTCCAAATGACCGGTGTGAGATAAAACATTACCTGTAAAAAGTTTTGAATGATCTGTGTGGCATCCCGAAAGCGCGTGCTTACCACTGCGGCAATGAGCATTATCCAAGTCAGATTTAGGATCAGCATGAATAAACCTGGTACTGCCATCAAAGCAGCCCAACTCGGTTGCTTGAAGAATGCAAGAAAAACTATCGGCAAGATAAGCAGATTGTGAGAGGAAATCGCAAGATTACGCCACAACGTGCGTCCCACGTGAGTGAACAAGGGCATGCGTATTTGCAAAATGGTGTCGCTGGCGGAAACAAAGCTAGTGCAGCCTTCACCGATGGTTGTTGAAATAAAACCCCAAAGAATAAAACCTGCCGTCAGATAGGGTAGATATTCCTCCACGGGTTGCTGAAAGAGCATGCCGAACACAAAGCCCAGCGCACCAATCAATACAGCCATGTTTATGGTAAGCCACCATGCGCCAATTTTAGAGCGTCGATATCGTGTAGCGACATCCTGCCAACCAAGCACTGTGATTTGGTGATGACTGGTTATCGCAGCTTGGATATCTGCCCAGCCTGTAGAGAAATTTTTTTTGAAACCGCTCACTCTAAGAACACCCTTGCCTGAGCTAAGTCGAGACCTCTTTGATCTTTCGTGGATAGTATTGGGGATGACATGTCTGGCCAAGTGATGCCAATTTCCGGATCATTCCATGCTATGCAACATTCATGCTCTGGAGCATAGTAACTTGTAGTTTTGTAGATACATTCGGAGAAGTTGTCTAACGTAAGGAAACCATGGGCGAAACCCTCGGGCACCCAAAGTTGACGTCTGTTATCTGCAGATAGGGTTTCACTAATCCATTTGCCAAAGGTCGGTGATGACTTTCGAATGTCCACTGCCACATCAAAAATCGCTCCGCGCACAACACGAATCAACTTGCCTTGGGCAGCCGGGGGCAGTTGGTAATGCAGCCCCCTAAGAACTCCTTCCTTGCTATGGCTGTGGTTGTCCTGGACGAATGTCACGTTCAGGCCAGTTGCTTCTTGAAACCCACTCTGATTAAAACTCTCGTAAAAAAAGCCACGCGCGTCCTCGAATACTTCCGGTTCGATTATCAGTACATCTGGAATGGCCGCAGGTATGACCCTCATTTGCGTTTCGCCTCGCTTAGGAGGGATAGAAGATACTGCCCATACCCATTCTTCAGCATTGGCTGAGCCAGCTTCTCCATTTGACAGACGTCAATCCATCCATTTCGGAACGCAATCTCTTCAGGACAGGCAATCTTCAGCCCCTGCCGATGCTCGATCGTTTGTACGAATTGATGTGCTTCGAGCAGACTCTCATGGGTTCCAGTATCCAGCCAGGCGTAACCCCGCCCCATACGCTCAACCGCAAGCGTTTCCTTGTCCAGGTAGATTCGATTCAGATCGGTGATTTCAAGTTCGCCTCGGGCGGAGGGCTTTAGTTGCTTAGCATACTCGACGGCGAGGTGATCATAGAAGTAGAGTCCGGTGACTGCATAGCTCGATTTGGGTTGCGCCGGTTTTTCCTCCAGGCTGATCGCCTTTCCGGCGCTGTCAAACTCGACAACACCGTAACGCTCCGGGTCGCGTACATGGTAGGCAAATACCGTAGCGCCACCTGATCTGGCGTTCGCAGATCGTAGATTTTGATTCAGGGAGTGGCCATAAAAAATATTGTCCCCCAAAACAAGTGCGCTTGGCGCCCCATCCAAAAATGCCTCGCCAATGATCAGTGCCTGCGCCAGACCATCGGGTGAGGGTTGTACCGCATATTGAAGACTCAGGCCCCATTGGGAGCCGTCGCCCAACAACTCCCTGAACCTTGGTGTGTCTTGGGGGGTTGAGATCACCAGAATTTCCCGAATCCCGGCCAACATCAGTGTTGACAGCGGGTAGTACACCATCGGCTTGTCAAATACGGGTAGAAGCTGTTTGGAGACCACTTGGGTGGCGGGGTAGAGTCGCGTACCCGAACCTCCGGCGAGGATGATGCCTTTACGGGTCATTGCTGCTCTTCCTCTCTGACCAAATTATCAATGAAGCAATCGACCTCCGACTGCCAATCCGGCAAGGTGGTACCAAGCGTCGTGGCAAGGAGAGATGAATCCAGTCTCGAATTCATCGGTCGAGTTGCAGGGGTTGGATAATCTATTGTTGGGATAGGTTGTACTTGCTCAGGTTTAAGGAGAAGCGGCATCCCCAATTGGTGCGCCCGGCTTACTATCCTTCGCGCCAGTTCATGCCAGGTCGTATCGCCTGATGCTGCCAAATGGTAGGTGCCCGGGTGCATTGCGCCACTCAGGATAGCGGGTATGGCTTTGGCGCTTATCTCCGCAATCAGTGCCGCTGAGGTGGGGGCGCCGTGCTGATCGGCTACAATATTCAATGCTTCCCGTTCCCTGGCAAGTCGCAGGATGGTTTTGATAAAGTTGCTCCCGTGCGCCCCATAGACCCAACTGGTGCGGAAGATGAGGTATTTGCATCCGCTTCGTCTTATCGACTCTTCGCCTTTCAGTTTGGTCTCGCCGTATATGCCGAGCGGATTTGGCTGGTCGGTTTCGATATAGGGTTGGTCATTGGTTCCATCGAATACATAGTCGGTGGAGTAATGGACCAGCCAAGCGTCGAGACGCTTAGCTTCTTCTGCCAACAGACTAACTGCTTCAGCGTTGATGCGATTGGCCTTGCCCGGTTCCGCTTCCGCCCGGTCTACAGCCGTGTAAGCTGCGGCGTTGACGATAATATCCGGGCGATAGTCCCGGATAACCGCCTTCAAGCTCTCCTGGTCTTCAAGGTCCGCCACTTCTCTGCCACAGGACTTGAGTTGCCCCAATTGCGGCAAGGTGCGTTGGAGCTCCGTACCAACTTGGCCGGTCTTGCCAAAAAGAAGCATCTTTACGGGCATTCAATAATTCCCAGCCGCTGGCGCTGGTAGCTGCCGTCCTGGACATGCCGGCACCAAACGGAATTGTCCAGATACCACTGCACGGTTTTTCTGAGGCCGCTCTCAAAGGTCTCCTCGGGTACCCAGCCGAGTTCTGCCTGGATCCTGGACGCATCGATGGCGTAGCGTTGGTCGTGACCGGGGCGATCAGCCACAAACGTGATCAGATCCCGGTAGGAGGCGATACCGTCAGGGCGGTCAGGGCGGAACTCATCCAGCAGATCGCAAACCGCATGAACCACCTCGATGTTGGTTTTCTCGTTGTGACCGCCGATATTGTAGGTTCCCCCGACCCGACCCTCGGTGACGACCCGGTAGAGGGCGCGGGCATGATCCTCGACATGGAGCCAGTCACGGATTTGCCGACCATCTCCATAAACCGGGAGGGGCTTGCCATCCAGGGCGTTGAGAATAATCAACGGAATGAGTTTTTCAGGGAACTGGTAGGGACCGTAGTTATTGGAACAGTTTGTTACCAGAACGGGGAAGCCGTAGGTACGATGCCAGGCACGCACAAGGTGGTCGGAACTGGCCTTGGATGCGGAGTACGGCGAACTTGGGTCGTAGGGAGTCTCCTCGGTGAAGAGTCCATCTGCGCTCAGGCTGCCGTAGACCTCGTCGGTGGAGATGTGGTGAAAACGGAAGTTGGCTTTCCTGCCGGCTGGCAAATTGCTCCAGTAGGAGCGCGCCACCTCCAATAGCACCGAGGTGCCAACTATATTGGTCTGGATGAACTCGGCCGGGCCTTCTATGGAACGATCGACATGAGATTCCGCCGCAAGATGCATCACAACATCAGGCTGGAATTTAACAAACAGGCTGGAAACCATATCCCTGTCACAGATATCGCCTCGTACAAAATGGTAGCGGGGGTTGTCCGAAACGGATGCCAGCGATTCGATGTTCCCGGCGTAGGTCAGCTTGTCGAGATTGAGTACCTGATTATCGGTCTCGGTGAGCAGGTGGCGGATGACGGCAGAACCGATGAATCCTGCGCCGCCGGTGATGAGTAATTTCATGGGTTATATGGATGATTGATTATTAAGGTTGCCTTTTTGCCGCCTTGAGCCCATTCTGATGCGCCAGCATCGGCAATGGCCTCTTGATCTGATACTGGGTGGCTCGCTGCAGGCGGCGACGATGGCCAGGGTGTTGATATATTTATACAAAGTCGCTAATTACGTGCTTCCCTGCCCATTGGGCGATGACTCGACTCTCGCCCATGATATTGAAGAACAGCTCGCGATTGGCCGCCTTTAGGGCATCACCGACATCGGGGTATAGGTCACCGCCACGATCAAGGGCTTGAGATGCTACAAATCGGAATAGGGGCCAAGACAAGGAACCGACATCGCCAGGAAATCTATCGCCTCAGCAGATCCAATATGGCTGAGATGAGGCGTGCGGGTCGTTCTCAAACTTCGAGGTTTTCAAACATTTTCCGCAGTTGAAAACTGTGGACTTCTTGGTGACTTTAATGGCTTCAACCACGCTACCGCCATGACTTGCCGGGTCTGCAAGCCTGACTGAAAACGTATTGAAGATTCTGAAATCAGCAGGTTAGAACACCAACCGAGCCCACTTGTTCAGAAGCGGGCATGGTAGCACCACGTGGGATTGGTTTGCAATTTCAAAACAATCAAACGGACAGCGGATTCTGTTTGCGAAGCTCAACCCGTTTTTGGCAATACTCGACCAGCGCCCACTCAACCAGGTCAAGCATTTCCCGCCGCGCAGCAGCGTGGTTGTATTCGCACCGACGATAGAGCTTGAAACCATCCCGTTCGACTGGAGGGGCTTCGTATTTCAGGCACGAATCAGACGCTTGTATAGTGGTGGACCCCTGCCACTCGGCTGGGGGGGCATTTTGGACAACTTTAATTGCCCAATCACCCCCCGAGATGGGGAGACCATCGCTCCCACACTAATTCTGGAGAACCTTACAAGAGATTATTGTATTCAAATCTCATTTCAGACAAAAAAGCACACAAAACCAACTCTGCCTGCTCCAATGGGGTTGAACATTACGGATTTTCCGATCAACATACGCGGCTGGTAATGAAACCACTGTTTCAGAAAGGGAATCCAGATGGACAATCAAGCAGCCTGGCACCTGATACACACCAAACCACGCCAGGAAAGGACCGCATGCGAACAGCTGGAAAGACAGGGATATATGACTTATCTTCCCCTGATCGGGCAGCCGAGTCATCCCCAGAACACCATCACCCCGCTCTTCCCCCGCTACCTGTTTATCCGCCTGACCGCCGGCCTGGATGACTGGACACCGATCCGCTCGACCCGGGGCGTCAGTTCGCTGGTGCGGGTGGGTATGAATCCGGCCAAAATATCCGACCAACTGATTGATGCCATTAGAAAAAGAGCAGATGCCGACGGTCTGCACCGGCTTCCGCTCAAAAACTTTTGTAAAGGCGATCGGGTTCGGCTGGTGAGCGGTCCATTTGCGGATTATGAGGCCATTTTCAGCGAACAGCGTGCCGAGAACCGGGCGATTATCCTGCTCAACCTGATTGGGAAAATGAATCGCATCGAGGTACCGACGGATAGTATCGCCGTGTTGTAGTCTGGCGGCGGATGCGTTCACGGGTGTAGCCACCCGGCCTTCGCGCCACAGGCGCTCCTACGAAAACCTTTGCGTCCGGGCCTCTATAACCGGAGTGGTTTCGGTAATTGTGCCTCTTCGATACCCATCCTGACAGCCGCGAACTCACGCAGACGGTTGAAGCTGTCCAATAGCATCAAGGCATACTCCTTTCCCAGCATGAGGTCTTCGGCGAAGGTCTCCGCACTCTCCATGTATTCGTGGACCAATTTATTACGCAGCTTTCTCGCTTCGAGCCAATGCTCAACGTTTTCGATTATACCGAGCCTCTCGGCGCGGTTGAGGGTTTCGATCTGGCTTCCGGGAGTTTCCGCCAGGGCCATCAGCCAACGTGGCAAGAGTTTGTCCGCAATGGTGTCCTGCATGCGGCCAAAACGCGATATGAAGGCTTCCACGCGCTCGGCCAGTTCCGGATGGGTTTCCAGACTATTTACCCACGTCACGTCGATGACCTGGCGTTGATAAAGTCGATTCCAGCTGTAGGCCAGGTGACCGCCTTCGCGCGAGACGATATCCAGGGTCAGGAGAAAGCGGTCAACCGGCAGGATGCTGCTTATGGTCATAACCTCACACCCGTGCGGAGCGCCTCTTTATGTATTGGTTGATAGGTCGTTTCGGGATCGAGCACCACGACGTCAATCGGTTGATCGCCCAAACGGAGTTGCAACCTGGCGACGAGTTGCAATGCTTTTCGTTCACGTTGCTGAACTGGCTTGTCCGACTGCACCAGTAAGTCCAGGTCCCCGCCACGCGCCGTGTCATCGACTCTGGAGCCAAATAACATGACGGTCGCATCCGCGCCGAATATTTCGTTCACGGTATCTCGAATTGTTTTTCGTGTTTGACTGGACAGGCGCATTGGGTCGCAGAAGGCCTCATGGTTCGTTAAACCGGTAGGTCAGTCGTGGATAAGCTGAACAACCAGGATCCGGCGAACACTCCCATCATGGCAACATGACAGAAATGATTGATCCTCTGCGATATCCTACCTGCGGATGGTACGCTAATGGAAGTTTTGCGAGTAATTCTTTGGAAGATCGACCGAGGATACCCCAGATGGCGTGAAACGATATACGGCACTTTCCGAAAAACCGGTACATGCCATATGGCTTTTCGGTTATCATGCGCGCAACTGTTTTTCCAATACCCCCTTTTTAAACAATTACTTAAAAAATCCACCCAGGTAAACACCCCTTTCCCATGACTTCCCTCGCCCAGTACAAAAGACTCCTGCGCTATGTCCGCCCGCACTGGCGGATATTCCTGGTCTCGATACTGGGAACCATCGTCCTGGCGGCCACTCAGCCCGCCATGCCCTACCTGATGAAGCCGCTGCTGGATGGCAGCTTCGTCGAGAAGGACCCGCGGATGATCATCCTGGTCCCGCTGTTGCTGATCGGGCTGGCCCTGATTCAGGGGTTGGCGACCATCGTCAGTTCGGTGGCCATGGAGTCGGTGGCAACCCGGGTGGTGTTCAATCTGCGCGAGCTGATGCTGCAGAAACTGCTGGTCCTGCCGACCCGCTTCTACGACAACAATTCAGCCGGGGTGGTGCTGTCCAAGGTGACCTACAACGTGGAGCAGCTCACCAGCTCCGCCTCCTATGTGATCGTCACATTGATCCGGGATACCCTTTCCATCCTCGGCCTGTTGGGCCTGATGCTCTACCTCAACTGGAAGCTGACCCTGATCGCCTTCGCCCTGATCCCGGCCGTGGCCTTTTTCGTCCGCGTGGTTAGCAAGCGCTTACGTACCATCAACCGCGCCCTGCAAAAGCGTATGGGAGAGATGACTCACGTACTGGAGGAGGTGATCACCGGCAACAAGGTGATCAAACTGTTCGGCGGCCAGGCGCACGAGGCACGCCGCTTCTTCGACTCGGCCAACAAGGTGCGTCAGTTCAAGATGAAAGCGGTGCTGGCCCATAACGGCAGCGTCCAGGTGAACCAGCTGGTGGCGGTCTGCGGTCTGGCGCTGATGGCCTATCTGTCGGCACAGCAGTCGGCGGCCGGCAGTTTCACCGTGGGCGAGTTTGTCGCCTTCTTCGGCGCCATGGCGATGATCCTGTCGCCCCTGAAGAAGCTCACCAGCATCAACAATGAGCTGCAGCGCGGCCTGGCCGCCGCGGAGAGCGTGTTTGAGCTGCTCGATGAGCCCGCGGAGCAGGACCAGGGCACGGCCGAGCTGCCGTCACCCAAAGGCCTGCTGGAGTGGCGCAATCTGGAGTTTCGTTATGCGCATGATGGGGGACCGGGCGATGGGACCGAGACCACCCCTACCCTAAGTAATATCCAGCTGACCGTAGCCCCCGGCGAAAACATCGCCCTGGTCGGTCCCTCCGGCAGCGGCAAGACCACACTGGCCAGCCTGATCCCGCTGTTTTACCGTCCCAGCCGGGGGCAGATCCTGATCGACGGAACCGATATCAGCAACCTGCCCCTGTCGGTGCTGCGGGCCAACGTCTCCCTGGTCTCCCAGGACGTATTTCTGTTCAACGACAGTGTCCGTGCCAATATCGCCTATGGAATCAACAGCAGCGCCACGGACGAGCAGGTCCGGGAGGCCGCCCGGGCCGCCAACGCCCTGGCGTTCATCGAGGGGATGCCGGAAGGGTTTGGCACCACCATCGGGGACAACGGCGTCCGGCTCTCCGGCGGACAGCGCCAGCGCCTGGCCATCGCCCGCGCCCTGCTCAAGGACGCCCCCATCCTGATCCTGGACGAGGCCACTTCCGCCCTGGATACCGAGTCCGAGCAGCTGATCCAGGAGGCGATGGAACGGCTCAGGTCCGGCCGCACCACCCTGACCATCGCCCACCGGCTCTCCACTATCGAGAATGCCGACCGCATCGTGGTACTGAAGGATGGCCGGGTGGTCGAGACCGGCTCCCATGGTGAACTCCTGGCACAGCAGGGGTTGTATAAAAAGCTCCACCAGCTGCAGTTCTCTGCTGGATAAAGCGACTCATGACGACAAAACCACCATCCCAAGGCCGATTCCCATGGCAACGGTTTATCCATCCCCGTTTCTGGCCCACCTGGGCAGGGATGGGCATTCTGCGGCTGCTCAGTCTGCTGCCGTTCAGTGTCCAACTGGGTATCGGCCGGCAACTGGGCCGACTGGCGCAACGGCTGCTGTCACGACGCGTTCATATCGCCCGCACCAATATCAGACTCTGCTTTCCCGAGCTGTCGCCGGAACAGCAGAAACAGCTGCTTCGGAAACATTTCGAGGCGATCGGCATGGGCATTTTTGAGACCGCATTCTCCTGGTGGGGAAGCGACGAGGCGCTGAAGAGCCGGGTGGAGATTGAGGGCCTCGAGCACATCCAACATGCCAAAGCGGATGGATCCGGTGTGCTTGTGGTCACCGGTCATTTCAGCACGACAGAGCTGGCGGGACAAATGCTCTGCCTGTTCAACCGGACGGGGGCCATGTACCGTCCAATGAAAAACCCGCTCATGGACCTGCTGCTGCTGCGTGGCCGCGGCCGCCGCATGGGCTCCATAATTCCCCGGGATGATATCCGTACCATGACCCGCTGCCTGCGCCGGGGAGAGGCGATTTACTACGCCTATGACCAGAACTACGGGCTGGATCACGCCCTGTTCATCCCTTTTTTTGGCATCCCGGCGGCAACCATTACCACCACATCGCGTTTCGCCGCCATGGGTAAGTCGGTGGTACTACCCTGTTTTCCGAAACGCCGGGCGGACGGCACCTACCTCATCAGGGTACACCCGCCCCTGGAGGGTTTCGCCACCGGCGATGATGAACAGGATACCCTGCGTATCAATGCCCTGTTGGAGCAGGCGATTCTGGAAGCGCCGGAACAGTATTTCTGGATTCACCGGCGTTTTAAAACGCGCCCCGAAGGAGAACCTGGGTTGTATTGATTGTTGGCCACGGAAGAGCACCGAAGACACTAAAAAAATATTCGGTCGATTCCGTGTGTGCCCGTGGCTGAACAGCCTCACCACAAAGGCACCAAGCTCACAAAGCCTTCAAGAGAAAGGCATTCCTTCGTGTGCTTTGTAACTTAGTGGTGAAAAAGTTTTCCGCATCGGGCGCGCACAGGGTATGCATCATTGGTCACGGAAGACGCAGACAATAAAAACTTACCGTGGATTCCGTGTTTTCCGTGACTCGCTGACAGCCGTCGACTACCGAATTTAGGGGGCAATGGCGGCTTGTGGTATATTCACAGCCCTGTTTTCACTGCATCCCCAATAGCCATGTCGCTTGATCTTCCGGACTTCACACCCGTACACATACTCGTCGCCGGCGATGTCATGTTGGACCGCTACTGGCACGGCGGCACCCACCGCATTTCACCCGAGGCGCCGGTACCGGTGGTGCGGATCGAGGGGGATGAATCCCGCCCCGGCGGGGCCGGCAACGTGGCCCTGAATATCGCCTCGGTCGGGGCCCGGGCCACCCTGCTCGGAATCACCGGCAAGGACCCGGAGGCGGAAGAGCTTGAGCGGCTGCTCGCCGACAAAGGGGTCAGCTGCCGGTTTCAGCGCCACGAGCTGCGCCCGACCATCACCAAGCTGCGCATCATCAGCCGTCAGCAACAGCTGATCCGGCTGGACTTCGAAGATGGTTTCAATAACCTGGCCACCCGGGATCTGACGGCCGCCTACCACGAACAGCTCGGCGAGACCGATCTGGTGATCCTGTCGGATTATGGCAAAGGCACGCTTCAGGAGGTCGGCGAACTGATCCGCCTGGCCAGGTCGGCCGGAAAGCCGGTCATCGTCGACCCCAAGGGGACCGACTTTGAGCGCTACCGGGGCGCCACCCTGGTCACCCCCAATCTGTCCGAGTTCGAGGCGGTCGCCGGCAGCGTGGCCGACGACGACGACCTGGCGGCCAAGGGAGTGGCGCTGATGGCGCAGTACGATTTCGACGCCCTGCTGATCACTCGCGGCGAGTTGGGCATGACCCTGTTGCAGCGGGACCGGCCGGCCCGGCACCACCCGACCCACGCCCAGGAGGTCTACGACGTCACCGGCGCCGGGGACACCGTCATCTCCATCCTGGCGACGGCCCTGGCCAGCGGCATGCCGCTGGATGCCGCCACCCAACTGGCCAATATCGCGGCCGGTATCGTGGTGGGCAAACTGGGCACCTCCACGGTCAGCCTGGACGAGCTGAAATATGCCTTGCAGGAACGGCAGGTGGCCCATACCGGCGCGGTCACGGAAGAGGAACTGCTGGAGGCGATGGCCCTGGCCCGGGCGCGCGGCGAATCCATTGTCATGACCAACGGCTGTTTCGATATCCTGCATGCCGGACACGTCACCTACCTGGAGCAGGCCAGCCGCCTCGGTGACCGGCTGATCGTGGCGGTCAATGTGGACGAGACGGTGCGCGCCCTCAAGGGCGCCGACCGGCCGGTCAACACCCTGTGGCGACGCATGACCGTGCTGGCCGCCCTCGGTTGTGTCGACTGGGTGGTGCCGTTCTCGGAGGAGACCCCGGAGCGACTGATCTGCCGGCTCAAGCCGGACTTTCTGGTCAAGGGTGGGGACAACGATCCCGACAAGATCCCCGGCGCACGTTGTGTCCGTGAGAGTGGCGGCGAGGTGCGGATCATGCAGTTTGTCGACGACTGCTCCACCACCGGGATGATCAAGACCATCCGCGACAGCGAGCTTCACGGCAAGACACCGTGAGCGACACGGTGCGGGTTGATATCACCCTGCTGGGTGGCGGTATCGCCGGCCTGTGGAGCGCCGCCACGCTGACCCGGCAGGGCTATTCGGTGGCCCTGATCGAATCCCGGGCCATTGGCGGCATCCAGACGGTCGCCTCCCAGGGCATCATTCACGGCGGCACCAAGTATGCCCTGCGCGGCAACCTGAACGAATCGGCCCGGGCGATCGCCGAAATGCCCGGCATCTGGCGCGCCTGCCTGGCGGGCGACGGCCCGCTGGATCTGCGCCAGGTACGCGTCCTGGCGCAACACCAGCACCTCTGGTCGACGGACAACCTCATCTCGCAACTGGCCGGTTTCTTCGCCGGCAAGGCGATGCGCAGCCGCATGCGGCCGATCGACGGACCCTCGCGCCCCGCCCCCTTCGATGCCCCGGGATTCCATGGCCGGCTCTATCAACTGGATGAACCGGTGCTGGACATACCCTCCCTGACCCGGGTATTGGCCGAGCAGATCAGGGAGCGGATCCTGCTGGTGCCACCCGGGGGGCTCACGCTGAACCCGGCCAGCCCCGGCACCCTTACCGTTGACAGCGGAGGAGAGCGGGTCACCCTGGAGAGTCAGCGGATCATCCTGACCGCCGGCAAGGGCAATGCCGCCTTGTTGCAACAACTCGGTCGCGAGCGCCCGGCCATGCAGCTCAGACCCCTACATATGCTGATCCTGCAGGGCCAACTGCCGCCGCTGTTCGCCCACTGCCTCGGCGCCCAGGCCAATCCGCGACTCACCATCACCAGCTACCCGCTCCCGGATGGGGAACAGGTCTGGTATATCGGTGGACAGCTGGCGGAAAACGGGATCGACCTGGGTACCGAACGGCAGATTGAGGTAGCCCAACAGGAACTGCAGGCCACCATGCCCTGGATCGATTTCAGCGGTGTCCGCTGGCGCTCCCTCATGATCGAACGGGCGGAACCCCGGATCACCAGTGGCGTTCGGCCCGACAGCTGCTGCCTGCACAGTGACCGGGAGATCATCACCGCCTGGCCGACCAAGCTCGCCTTCGCGCCGCGCCTCGCCAGCGAAATCACTGAACTGCTGCAATCGCAGGGCGTAAAACCGGCAGCCCCACAACCGGAGATCCTGCAGCGGCTGCCAAAGCCACCGCTGGCCGCGCCACCCTGGCAGGAGCTATCGGAATGAAGTGGCGGGAACTGGGCAACACCGGCATCCGGATCAGCCCCCTGGGACTGGGCACGGTCAAATTCGGCCGTAACCAGCAGGTCAAATATCCCAGCCATTTCGAGATCCCGGATGATCGCAGCGTGCGCAATCTGCTGGCCCAGGCGCGGTCGCTGGGGATCAACCTGCTCGACACCGCGCCCGCTTATGGCAGCAGCCAGGAGCGGCTGGGGAGGCTGCTGCCGGGCCCCAGAAGTGACTGGGTCATCGTCTCCAAGGTGGGCGAATTTTTCGAGCAGGGCCAGTCCCGCTTCGACTTCGGCTACCGGACCACCGTCGCGGTGGTGGAGCAGAGCCTGCGCACTTTGAATACCGAGTACCTGGATGCCGTCCTGATTCACTCCGACGGCAACGACATCGCCATTCTGGAACGGGAGGGTGCCCTGGATGCCCTGCGCACCCTGAAACAGCGCGGGCTGGTCCGCGCCCACGGCATGTCCAGCAAGAGCATCGCGGGCGGACTGCGGGTGGTGGAAGAGATGGACATCGTGATGGCCACCTGTAACCTCGCCTATAACGAGGAGTTGCCGGTACTGCAGGCGGCCGCCGCCAATAATAAAGGCGTGCTGATCAAGAAGGGCCTGCAGAGCGGCCATATACCGGGAGCGCAAGGTGTCGAGGAATCGATGCGCTTTGTCTTCTCCCAGCCCGGCGTCAGTGGCATGATTGTCGGCACCATCAACCCGGACCATCTGCGGGACAATGTGCGGATACTGGAACGCGTCCTTGAGCAAATCGAACAGCGGCATGACTAGCCGACAGTCGCGTCCTGGAAGGTGCTTTAGCCACGGAAGGACACTGAAACCACGGAAAGTTTTATTTCCTGCAGGGCTACTCAGAAAATAATTAGTATCCATCCAGAAACGCACGTAATTTAAAATGTCGTCACCCCGGCGGAGGCCGGGGTCCAGGGGTTCCAACAAGTTACTGGATTCCGGCATTCGCCGGAATGACGATTTCTGCAGTTTTTGGATAGACACTAATTAACCACAAAGTCACAAGGCACACAAAGAGATACTTTTTCTTGGTGCCCTTTGTGTCTTTGTGGTGAGTCGTTTCTCCAGATTGCAGGCATTGGGTTTGTTTTTGAATATTGGTGCTTACCAGGGTAACGAGGAAAATATGAGCCACGCGGACCAATTGAAACGGTTTCTTGAAAAATCCATCGAGGCAAAGCAGGCGCTACTGCAGGATCAGGAGCAGCTGGCGGCCTTCGACCGGGCCATGCAGACCATCATCGCCTGTTACCGGCAGGGCGGGCGCCTCTATATCGCCGGCAATGGCGGCTCGGCCGCCGACGCCCAGCACCTGGCCGCCGAACTGGTCTGCCGCTTCGGCAAGGACCGCCCGGCACTAGCGGCGGAGGCGTTCACCGTGGACAGCTCCATCCTGACCGCCATCGGCAACGATTATGGCTACGACCATATCTTCAGCCGCCAGGTGGAGGGCAAGATGCAACCGGGCGACCTGTTCCTCGCCATCACCACCTCCGGCAACTCGCCCAACATCCTGCGGGCGCTGGAACAGTGTCGTGCCCAGCGGCTGACCAGCATCCTGCTGTCGGGACACCAGGGCGGCCGGGCGGCCGCGCTGGCCGACCATGTCATCCTGGCCAAGGGGACCGAGACCGGCACCATCCAGGAGCAGCATATCGTGATCATCCACGCCCTGTGCCACACCCTGGAACAGACCCTGTTCAGCTGACTGGAAACCCCCGTCCCAATCAGTCGCCGGCTTTGGCTTTACCGCAACGCCGGTGATAAAGATAGAGCACCGTAAAACAGAACAGCATGTAATAGCGTGTCAGCGGATGCAGATACCCTTTATCCAGCAGCCCCCCGATCAAGGCCGCCATGCCCGAGGCGAAAAATACCGCATAGACCCGCCTGTCGATACCCTGCAGCATCCGGTAGGCACGCGGCAACCCGGACAGCAGTAGCGAGACCAGCGCCAGATAGGCCAGCAGACCCAGCAGACCGGTCTCAAACCAGATCTCGATAAACAGGTTATGCAGATGCTTGACGTAATTGAGTTCAGGGAGAAACTCAATGGATCGTCGCATCCCCACCCCGGTCAAATAGTTTTCCGGAGGATGGGATAATGCACCAACCCAGATGCTCAAACGCTTGGAACTGAGCGTATCCAGCCATTGAAAAGGGTCACCAGTGATGGTCAAGCCTTGCGGTCTGAATAGATAACTGTCAGCCGCTATGGTCACCACCAACACGAAGGGTACGATAATAAACAGCGCGGCGAGTCTTCTGGTATAGATGGCGACGAAAAAAGCGCCACCCGATAGCAGCATCAGCAACTCGGTTCTGCTATCGGCAGCGGACAAGGCCAGCAGGGCCGTCAGGTAAAACAGGGCATATATAGTAACCCGTGCATATTTTTCAGGCCTGCCAATAAGAAAAACCAGCGGCGACAACGCCGCCAGAATCATGCCATTGATCTGGAAGGCGGGGTCAAAACTTTTAGCGAAGAAAAACAGATACCCCAGTTTGATCGTAAAACCCGCCAGCAGTGCGATCGGGATCCATGCCATCAATCGATAATCGGGCTGCTGCCGCTCCGGCGGAGAGGCACCGACCGTAAAGACCAGCACCAACCCGGACAACGCATAAAGCACCCAATACTTCAAACTCTGCGCAGAAAATGTAGGATAGAACACCGATAGCAGCATCAAGGCGAGCAACAGTATGAGCAGATAGACAAGCTTCCGGTGGGGCCCGATATCCATGCTTTTCAATGCATAGAGACCACACAACAGATAGAGCAACTGCAGTGAATCGCCCATGCCCCTGCCAATGTGGTAACTCGCTATCACAATCACGGGTAACAGGAGCGCGTGACGCATGAACCAACCGGCAATCCCGGAGGTTTGTTTGATACTGCCCTGCAAATCAGAATACATGCTGCAAATCTATCCCCACACACTTAATGTTTATTATCTCAAGTTTCGGAGTTCATTTCACAAAGCCCGAATCGCTGACTGCGTAGGGTGGATAAGCATCAGCGCATCCACCCTACAAGTACTATCCCCACACGCTTAATGTTTATTATGTTCTGACGTCATACTACAACCCAGCATGTCGCTATATAGTCCGATATGCTGAGCCGCGATAGTTGAGAGTAAAAAATCCCGCTGATGTGTTTGCTGCAGCCGGCTGAACAGTTGTGCGTAGTGCGCATAATCGCGATAAACCTGCTCTATTTTTTTTGCAAAACCACCCTGCTCGACCAACAGATCAGCGGGCAAAATCTCAGGCACGATACCTACCGGGGTGGAGATCAGCAAATTTCCATAAAACAGCGTTTCCAAGGCGACCACCGGGCCACCTTCGCTGCGCGAACTGATAACGACCAAATCCGCCTCGTTCAACTGTTGCGGAATATCTTCCCGAAAGCCCAACAACTCAACGCGCCCGGCAAGTCCCAGCGTTGAGACAAGCTCCATCAGGTGCTGCTTTTCTGCTCCTGAACCGATAATCTTCAGCAGAAAATCGAACTCCAGCCTGGCGATATCTTTCAGTAGCAGATCGAACCCCTTGATCGGATCCAGCCTGCCGACAGCCATCAGGGTGAACCTCGCGGGACGGCACTTTCTATGCGTAATAGGGACGGGGGTTATTGCATTGTGTATGACGTGCACATGCGGATTTTTAATCGTCTCCCTTACTTGATCAGAAACGGCAATGACATGCGCCACCCGATCAAAAACCCGTCCTTTCCGCGGATTGTGTTTCGTCGCCACGTGCGGCAGGTGCAGCACTCTGTTGAGAAAGCGGAATATCCCTGTCGCCTTACCAAAATGGGTATGCACGATATCTGGCTTGAGGGATTTGAACTGCTTTCCCAGCTCCCATAAAAGCAGTGGATTTTTTCTGGAATTTTTATGCTGATACTGACAAACAGAAACAGCACTTGAAACCCTGTTCAGATAACGGGCACCCGCTGGAATCATCAATGTAATATCACACAGACCCGACAGCTCATTGACGAGATCCACATAGAACTCACCCCGGCCAAGACCACGTGATGCGATGAAGTGGCATACCTTCATAGCACCTGCCCGTAGATGGTGAGTGTCTTCTCCACCATGGCGTCTAGGGTGAATTCCGGATCAACGGTCGAGCGCGTGCTCCGTATTGGCGTTCTGTATAATTTTTCTATGCTCTTGGCGAGGCCATCCACATCCTGATTATTGATAATGAAGCCATTCACATTATCAACCACCAGATTGCGCAACCCTTCAAATGTGGTGGCGATGACCGGCGTATTCATCGCCAGCCCTTCTGTTACGGTACGCCCTACATTACCCATTTTAAGCGAGGCGTTGACCATCACATCAAACAGGTCATAGATCTCCGGCATACGACTCTGGCTGCCGGCGAAAACAATACGCTCCGCAACCCCCAGCGAGGCCGCCAGCCGTTTCAAGCCAGCCAGATACTCCTGCTTGTCCGCCCGTACCCCTCCGACGATAACACCGCGTATACTCGGAATAGACTCGGCACATTGCGCAATCGCGGCAATGAAGGTTTCATAATCCTTCAGGTAGGTGATGCGCCCAACACTGCCGACAATAAAGGCATCATTCAGTCCAAGCTGGCGCCTGAGTTCGTCGACAAACTCCCGGTCAACCGCCTCCGGGTCAAACATCTGCATATCCACGCCACGCTGTATCACATGCAGCGTTTCACCATTAAGGTCCGGGTAGTTTTCCAGCAGATACCCCTTGATCACCTCACTGACACAGATCACCCGGTCACCCGTGGTCATGATCCGGCTATAGCGACCCACACTGTTCATTCCATGAACCGTGGTAATAAACGGGAAACGCCGGTTATGGTTGGCAAAGTGACAAAGCCAGGCCGGAACCCGGCTTCTGGCATGAATGATATCGGGTTGCAGCCGGTCAAACAGCTTGCTCAGCTTATAACTGCGAAACGGGACCGACAGCGGATTTTTGCTACAGACATCAAGGGTAATGTGCTCCCCACCCGCTGCAGAAATCATTGGAGCCAGCCTTCCGCCATTGCTGATCACAATGCTGGTGTGGCCTAGTTTTACGAACTCACGGTTGAGTTCCACAACGCCGCGCTCTACGCCACCTTCGTTCAATTCAGGCAATAACTGAATAATTTTCATATTTGTCGCCAAGGTGTTTGCAACATCATCTCGCAGCGGGAAATAGGCCCGTAATAAGATTGCTACACAGCTTTGTTGGCTGGGGTTGTTCTGCAGGCAGAAACCATCCACACGCGGACACGCCCCAGCAAACCACTAGCACAATACCGGCCTCAGGGCCTCAAGCCCCTCCTCAATACGGATGTTACTGTAATAATCATCAACCACCAGCCGACTACTGGATGGAGGCCGTCCCTCCGCATAATAAACATGATCATACAGCGCCACGCTCCAGGGACCGAATGGTGCCGATTTTATCCAGCTGGTGGCCCCGAACAGTCCGATGGTCGGCGTTTTCTGCACGGCCGAGAGGTGCATCGGTCCCGAGTCGGTGGAGACGGTCAGACAGGCCTCCTTGAGTAACTTTTTCAATTCCTGAATAGTTGTTTTTCCAGCCAAAACCTCAACCTTTCCGGGGACCAGCCGAGCGATGTGCTGAACATATTCACGCTCTTCTTCGCTGCCGGTCAATACAAACGGCAGACCAAAGCGATCCAGCAACCGCCGTGAAAATTCAACCCATTTATGATCCGGAAGCCGTTTGGAACGCCACTTTTCGCTAGAACCCGCGTTCAGCACGATGTAACTCTGTTCGCGTTTCTCCGGGGTCATATCCAGCGGATAAAAGCAGTCGGTTCTTTGGGCGATATCCGAGAGGATTTTTGTCGTCTGTTGTTGCTGATTTATACCGATGGAGTTGACCCGCGGCGTCATCGCCAAGGCGGTGAGCATTTTGCTGCGATCATTACTCTGCAGGTCCACAAGCATGTCAAAACGGCCACGCCACAACTCCCTCAACAGCCTGAGTACCTCCTTGAAACTTTTATTGCGCAGTACAAGAAAAGAGTCACACTCATCCTCATAGAGCGCTTTCCCCAACGGAGAAGTGACCAGTACCGGGGGATACTTGCAGCCCCGCACTATGGGTATTGTGGAGGCAATGTCACCCAATGCGCTAAAACGGATTATCCCTACTTTTTTCATCTTACGCCGCACTATTCAACAGGGCACTAACAGCGCGACCCTGGGTAGGTAAAATAGGATAACGACCTACAGCCATTGCGCCACCATCCACTCGGCGCAGCGCGCGGCCTCATTGAAACGACCAGGGGGCGCGGATAGCGCCCCGGTCTCCTGCCAACGCCGGTAGGGGGTCACCCAGCGCTCGTCGATCAGCCACTGCACGCCGCGGCTGATGCGGTCGGGCCGACCCCGCTCCAGGGTGATCAGCCCCACGGCGGCACCCGAGGTGATCGCCTCGTAGACCATGGAGACCGAATCCTCGCTCACCCAGACGGCACGACTCAGCCCCAGCTGCTCCGCCACCCAGCCCGGGCCGGTCTGCTGCCAGGGGATCAGGTCGAGATTGGCCAGCCGCAGGGCGGTGATTTTTTCCATGCAGCCGGTCGGTGTCCGGCGCGAGTCGCTGAGGAGAAACCGCTCCCCGGGCTGCTGCCGCACAATGGCCGCGACCTGGGTTACCACCTGTTCATCCTGCCAAACATAGTGACGGGAGGGTCCACCCAGCAGCAGCAATGTCTGTTCCGTATCGCCGCGTCCGACGGTTTCGCCATGAACAGCTTTCGCGCCAGGGGCGCTCCTGCCGGGGGCGACCGAATTCATCACGCCCCGGGTCACGAAGACATTTGCTCCCGACACATTGTCGTGCTCGGGAATCACACAGAGGTCGAACAGGCCGCGCGGCAGGGAGGGTTTCATGATCACCACCGCCCGGCCACCGCTGGCCCGCCGTGCCGCCAGCAGGGCCAGGTGGGTTTGATGGCCGGCCCCGATGATCAGGTCCGGTGGTGGCAGTCCCTCCCCGGCGGGGAAATGGCCGCTCAGCCAGTGTGTCCAGGTGGTGAGACGACCGCCGGCCGGGATGTCGTACCGCGTGACCGCCAGCTGTCGGGCCAGGGCATTGGACAGGCCGAGCGACTGGTTCTCATGCCCCGGCTTGCCGTCGGTGAGCCGCCAGATGACCAGCGGCTTACCGTCACCTGTTTTCTGTTCCTGAGGAGCCGTCACACGTAGGTGAGCCACTCCGGATGCTCGGCGCGGCGGCCGTGCACCTGGTCGAAATACAGGGTCTGCAGTTTCTCGGTGATCGGGCCGCGGCTGCCGCCGCCTATAGTGCGATTGTCCACCTCGCGGATCGGGGTTACCTCGGCGGCGGTGCCGGTGAAGAATGCCTCATCGGCGATATATACCTCATCGCGGGTGATGCGTTTTTCGACAATCGGGATACCCAGCTCCTCGGAAAAGGAGAAGATGGTCTTGCGGGTAATGCCGTTCAGCGCCGAGGTGAGATCGGGGGTATAGATGACGCCGTCCTTGACCAGGAAGAAGTTCTCGCCGGAACCCTCCATCACATAACCGCTGGCATCCAGGATCAGCGCCTCGTCATAGCCGTCGTTCACCGCCTCCTGCAGCGCCAGCATGGAGTTGATGTAGTTGCCGGTGGCCTTGGCCTTGCACATCATGGAGTTGACCTGGTGGCGGGTGTAGGAGGAGACGCGGATGCGGATGCCGTTCTTCAGGTTGTCCTCTCCCAGATAGGCGCCCCACTCCCAGGCGGCGATCATCACGTGCACGGCGAGACTGTCGGCGCGGATGCCCATGCCCTCGGAGCCGTAGAAACAGAGCGGCCGCAGGTAGGCGGAATCGAGGCCGTTCTCGTGCACCACGTCGATCTGCGCCTGGTTCAGGGTGGCCTCGTCATAGGGCATCTTCATGCCCATGATGTGGGCCGACTGGAACAGCCGCCGGGTGTGCTCCGCCAACTTGAAGATCGCCGGTCCCTGGGCCGTCTTGTAGGCGCGGACCCCCTCGAACACGCCCAGACCGTAATGCAGGGTGTGGGTTAACACGTGCACCTTGGCCTCGCGCCAGGGCACCATCTCGCCGTCCAGCCAAATCCAGCCGTCGCGGTCCGCGAAATTCGCCATTGATTCTCTCCACTCAACTCAATATTGTAAAAATGTAACTACTTGCCCCGATCTGCACCACAGAAGCAGAGAGCGTTTTGTAGGGTGGATAAGCCGGTGGGCGCATCCACCATTGGCGTGGTGGATGCGCTGTCGCTTATCCACCCTACGATATTGCAGGAGGCCCGCCCCCGTACCGATTGGCCAACGCACCGCCATCGGGTTAATTATCGCGGCGGGGGCGCCACTCCTACTGTATGTTATGTCACAACGCCGGCAAGCTCCCGGATCAGCTCATTTTTGGGAACCTGACAGCATCAGCCGCTGCCACAGCGCCCGTACCTGCGCCCGCTCCTGCAACAGCTCATCACCGGAAACCAGCCCGGGCAGCTCGCTCAACGCCTTGCGATGGTAGGCGGCGCGCAGCGCACGGTAATTCCCGGCCAGCTGTTCCGCCACTTCCCCGGTAAACAGACGATGCCGTGCAAGTGCGTCCAGCAGGCGAATATTATCTGTCCAATCAAGCAGATCGGGGTATTTGTGTGCCCAGCGCAGAACGCCGTATTGAACCATAAATTCAATATCCGCGATACCGCCAGCGCCCTGCTTTATATCAAAATGCCCGTCCTTGCTCTTGTCCAGTGCGGCGCGCATCTTCTCGCGCATCTCGCGCACATCCTCGCGCAGCCGCTCCGGGTCGCGCTCGCGCCCCAGCACCTCGCGGCGAATGCGCTGGAACCGGGCGATCACCGCCGTGTCGCCGGCCACCGCCCGGGCCCGCAGCAGCGCCTGATGCTCCCAGGTCCAGGCGGCGTTTTTCTGGTACTCTTCGAACGCCTCCAGCGAGCTGACCAGCATGCCGGAATTGCCGTTGGGACGCAGCCGCATATCCACCTCGTACAGGGTCCCGGCCGGGGTGCGGGTGGTGTACATGTGGATCATGCGCTGCCCCATGCGGGCATAGAACAGGTCGTTGGCGATCGGGCGCCCGCCATCGGTCATCCGGTTCGGGTTGTCGTTGCCGTGCAGGAACACCATGTCCAGATCCGATCCGTAGCCCAGCTCGATGCCGCCGAGCTTGCCGTAACCGATCACCGCGAAACCCTTTCCCTCCCCGACCACATTGCTCGGCCGGCCGTACTTGGCGACCAGGCAATCCCACGCCTGCTCCAGCACCTTGCGGGTGACGGTCTCGGCGATCTCGGTCAGGTAGTCGCTCACCACCATCAGCGGGATCCCGCCGGTCAGGTCGGCGGCCGCCACCCGCAGCATGTTGCTCTGGGTGAACTGGCGCATGCGCTCCATCTGCTGCTCCAGATCATCGGCATCGACCGCAGCCAGTGCCGTCTCCAACTCCGCCTCCAGGCCCTCCCGTTTCAGCGGTGTGTAAAGCCTCCGCGGGTCCAGCATCTCGTCCAGCAGTAGCGGATGACGGGCCACCTGCTGGGCGATCCAGGGACTGATGCCGGCCAGCTTGACCAGTTGGGTCAGGGCGGTCGGGTTCTCCACCAGCAGCGCCAGGTAGGCGGTGCGCCGGGCGATCGACTCCAGGATTTTCAGTATCCGCTCCAGGGTCACATCCGGTACCGGGGATAGCGCCACCGCCTCCAGCAGCACCGGCATCAGCTCTTTCAGGCGATGCCGGCCGCGCTGCCCCAGGCGGCGGCAGGCATGGCCCTCGCGGAACGCTTCCAGCCGGGCCAGCACCGCCTCGCCAGCCGCATAGCCCGACTGCTCCAGCAGTGCGACGGCCTGTTCATCCTCCAACTCCTGTTCCCAGAGCGCCTGGAGCGGGGACTCCGCCACCACCTCCTCGCTGAGGGCGAAGACGTTGTCGAAGTGGGCCTGGACCCGCAGCCGATGCAGCTCCAGGAGCGCGAAGAACGACGCCCAATCGGCAAATCCCATGCTCCGGGCAATGCGCAGACGGCCGGCCTCACTCTCCGGCAGCAGGTGGGTCTGGCGATCCTTCCACGCCTGAATGCGGTTCTCCACCAGCCGCAGAAACCGGTAGGCCTCGCTCAACTCCGCCACCTCCTCGACCGACAGCTGTTGCTTCTCGCCCAATACCTGCAGCACCGGCAGGATGGGGCGGATCTGCAGTTCGGGTTCACGGCCACCACGAATCAGCTGGAAGGCCTGGCCGATGAATTCGATCTCGCGGATCCCGCCGGGGCCCAGCTTCACATTATCGGCCATTCCCTTGCGCTTCAGCTCGCGGCTTATCAGTCGCTTCATGTCGCGGATCGACTCGATCGCGCCGAAGTCGAGATAGCGGCGGTAGATGAACGGCTGCAGCATGGCCATGACCTCCCGTCCGGCCGCCGCATCGCCCGCCACCACCCGCGCCTTGATCATGGCGTAGCGCTCCCACTCCCGGGCGTGGGACTGGTAATAGGTCTCCATGGCGTCAAACGAAAAGGCCAGCGGCCCGGCGTCGCCAAACGGCCGCAGCCGGGCATCCACCCGGAACACGAAGCCATCCGCGGTCTGGCTGTTGAGCGCCTTGACCAGCTGCTGGCAGAGGCGGATGAAAAACTGCTCGTTGGAGAGCGGGCGGCCGGCGTCCGTCCCGCCCGGTTCGGGGTAGGCGAAGATCAGGTCGATGTCGGACGAGAGGTTGAGCTCCCGGGCTCCCAGCTTGCCCATGCCCAGCACCACCAGGTACTGCTGTTCACCCGTCGCACTGCGGGGAACCCCCTGTTTTTCAACCGCCCAGGCGTAGAGCCGCGACAGGGCCTGCGACACGCAGGCATCGGCCAGGGCGGAGAGATCCTCCAGGGTCTCGGCCAGCGGGGCGGCCTGGCTCAGGTCCCGCCAGATGATGCGCACCATCTGCTCGTTGCGAAAGCGCCGCAGCTCCCGGTGCAGCGCCGGCTCATCCGCCACCCCGGTCAGACGCTCGGCCAGCAGGCGCTCCAGATCTCCATCGCTGTAGGAGCGCACCAGCTCTCCAGAGCGCTGCAGCCGCATCAGCAGTTCGGGCTGTTTCAGGCAGTACTGGGCGACAAAATCGCTCCCTTCCCAGACCCGCAGCAGTTCCGCCTCGAACCCCTCTACCGCGCGCAGTTCGGCCGCCCACTCGGGCGCGGCAGCCTGCCAGTGGTGCCATTTGATTTCTGCCTGTTTAGCGGGGTACTCGGAAGGCTGCATGGGTTTCCCGGATTCCGATGGGGTTGAAAGATTGCCGTATGGCTGTGAAGACGCGGCCGCAAACCGGTCCAGCCGCCGCTTGTCGTTCATGGATGCGAGGCATGGTCAAGGTAACGTGCCAAGGTCTCTCTCGGCACAAAATGCAGATGCACCCGCTCATCACCCGGGGCCTGTTGCGCAAACCGTTCCAGCAATCCGCTTTGAGTTAGCGGATTCGGCAGGTCCGGCACCACGATGCGTAGCCGATTGTAGCCGGCCGCGTCGCGCTCGGCGATCCCTACCCGCTGCAGCCGGTCAAGCCACTCAGGCAGTCGCTCGGGGTCGGCATCCGACAGCAGATAGACCAGCAAGCGCCGGCCGGCCAGCAGTCGCTGGTAACGGATGCCCGACAACTCCCGGATCTCCTCCTCAACGGCCTCAAATACCTGGGCCGGGCATTCACAACCGAGGCATTCACGGACAAAAGGCTCGATCGCGGTCAGCGGTAGATCAGTATTTTTCAAGGCACGATTCCTTCCAATAACATCGGCCCATCCTACCGCCACTCCCGGCAAAGGTGAATGGCGGAGGCGCTTTCGCTTATCCACCACGGCGCGGCAAAGTCGCCACGACACGCCCAGGCTCAGGCGGCACCGGTATAAAAAAACCCTGCCTGGCAGCGCCAGGCAGGGTTTTGTCCAGGGATGGACTTCCAGATGGAAGGGCAGGCACAGGGGCCTGCCCCTACAGATGGAAAAGGGCAGGCACAGGGGCCTGCCCCTACAGATGGAAAAGGGCAGGCACAGGGGCCGGCCCCTACGGCTGATTACATCATGCCGCCCATGCCACCCATGCCACCCATGCCGCCCATGTCCGGCATGCCGCCGCCCTTCTCATCGGCCGGCTCGTCGGCGATCATCGCCTCGGTGGTGATCATCAGACCGGCCACGGAAACGGCGTTCTGCAGTGCGGTGCGGGTCACCTTGGTGGGGTCCAGGATACCCATCTCCACCATGTCGCCATACTCGCCGTTGGCGGCGTTGAAGCCGAAGTTGCCTTCACCCTCCGCCACCTTGTTGACGACCACGGAGGCCTCGCTACCGGCATTGCTGACGATCTGGCGCATCGGCTCTTCCATGGCACGCGCGGCAATCTTGATACC
Organism: Sedimenticola hydrogenitrophicus; assembly: GCF_029017505.1. Taxonomy (GTDB): domain Bacteria; phylum Pseudomonadota; class Gammaproteobacteria; order Chromatiales; family Chromatiaceae; genus Sedimenticola; species Sedimenticola hydrogenitrophicus_A. The sequence continues at coordinate 17,997 of NZ_JAQGEI010000029.1, read as the reverse complement.
GACATCCTGGTCATGGTTGTCACCGGTCAGATCCTTCAGCGCCGCCAGGGCACGGATCAGGGCCACACCACCACCCGGGACCACACCCTCTTCAACCGCGGCGCGGGTGGCGTGCAGGGCGTCTTCCACACGGGCCTTCTTCTCTTTCATCTCGACTTCGGTCGCCGCGCCCACCTTGATCACGGCCACACCGCCGGCCAGCTTGGCCACGCGCTCCTGCAGCTTCTCGCGATCATAGTCGGAGGAGGTCTCCTCGATCTGGGCACGGATCTGCTCAACCCGGGCCTTGATGTCGTTTTCGGTGCCGGCACCATCGATGATGGTGGTCTCATCCTTGGTGATCTGGATCTTCTTGGCGGTACCCAGCTCGTTCAGGGTTGCCTTCTCCAGGGTCAGACCGACCTCTTCCGCGATCACGGTGCCACCGGTCAGGATGGCGATATCCTGCAGCATGGCCTTGCGACGGTCACCAAAGCCGGGGGCCTTCACGGCACAGACCTTGACGATGCCACGGATGGTGTTGACCACCAGGGTGGCCAGCGCCTCGCCTTCCACGTCCTCGGAGACGATCAGCAGCGGACGGCCCGACTTGGCGACGGCCTCCAGTACCGGCAGCAGGTCGCGGATGTTGGAGATCTTCTTGTCGTGCAGCAGGATGTAGGGATCTTCCAGATCCACCGACATGCTCTGCTGGTTGTTGACGAAATAGGGAGAGAGGTAGCCACGGTCAAACTGCATACCCTCGACCACATCCAGGCTGTTCTCCAGGGCCGAGCCCTCTTCGACAGTGATGACGCCCTCTTTACCCACTTTCTGCATCGCCTCGGCGATGATGCCGCCGATGTTCTCGTCGCTGTTGGCGGAGATGGTACCCACCTGGGCGATGGACTTGTCATCGGCGCAGGGCTTGGACATCTCGGCCAGGGCCTTGACGGCCGCGGCGGCACCCTTCTCCATACCGCGCTTCAGATCCATCGGGTTCATGCCGGCGGCAACGGCCTTGAGGCCTTCGCGCACGATGGCTTGAGCCAGCACGGTCGCGGTGGTCGTACCGTCGCCGGCCACATCGGAGGTCTGGGAAGAGACCTCTTTCACCATCTGGGCACCCATGTTTTCAAAATTGTCGGAGAGTTCGATCTCCTTGGCGACTGAGACGCCGTCCTTGGTGATGGTGGGCGCGCCAAAGCTCTTCTGCAGCACCACGTTGCGGCCCTTCGGGCCAAGGGTGACCTTTACAGCGTCGGCCAGGATGTTGACCCCACGCAGCATTCTCTGGCGGGCGTCATCGGAAAATTTCACTTCTTTTGCAGACATAGGTTCGTATTCCTTTGAGATTCAGTAATTGAAGAGGTTTCGTTGGCGCTCGATCAGCCTTCGATCACACCCATGATGTCTTCTTCACGCATCACCAGCAGGGTCTCCTCGCCGAGCTTGACCTCGTTACCGGAGTACTTGCCGAACAGGACCTTGTCACCGACCTTGACGTCCAGCGGGCGAGACTCGCCGCTGTTCAGCACCTTGCCGTTGCCGACGGCAATCACTTCTCCCTGAGCGGGCTTCTCGGTTGCACTGTCCGGCAGGACGATGCCACCAGCGCTGGTGCGCTCCTCTTCCATACGACGAATGACCACGCGGTCTTGCAGCGGACGAATTTTCATCTACCGATTTCTCCTGATTGGCTGTTTACACATAAAACGATTGTTATCCGGCGGCGCCGTTAGCACTCACCACGACTGAGTGCTAATAATAGGGTCGAAATACTCAGAGTCAAGAGTGGCGGACAGAAAAAACCGGCGGCACGGCGGCAAGCCCGCCGATGGCATCATCCGCCGAGGTCCGCCTGCAGCTCGCTGAGCCGTTCGGGCGTACCGATATCCAGCCAGCGACCGGCAAAATACTCGCCACTCACCCGGCCGGCGGCCATCGCCTGGCGCAACAACAGCGCCAGGGGGAAGGCGCCGTCCGCACAGCCGGCAAACAGTTCCGGCCGATACAGACCGATGCCGCTGTAGGTCAGCCGGACACCTGTACCGGCGGAGAGCCGCCCGTTATCGGCCAGCATGAAGTCACCCCGGGGATGGTGGGGGGGATTGTCCACCATGACCAGGTGGGCCAGGGCGTCCGCGGCAAGGCGTGGTGGCGTAAAGGGGTAATCGGTCCAGATATCCCCATTGACCACCCAGAAGGGGGCCGCGCCCAACAGCGGCAGGGCCCTGAATATGCCACCCCCGGTCTCCAGCGCCCCGACGGGTTCCGCGGAATAGCCGATCGAAACGCCCCACGCCCCGCCATCCCCCAGGTAATCCACGATCTGTTCGCCGAGGTGGGCATGATTCACCACCAGCCGGCGCACTCCGGCCCGGACCAATGCCTCGACGTGGTACTGAATCAGCGGCTTGCCGGCCACCCGCAACAGCGGCTTGGGGGTGTGGTCGGTCAGCGGGCGCATGCGCTCGCCGCGACCGGCGGCCAGGATCATTGCATGGTCAGGGGCAATGGGGGCAACGCGGTCAGGCACAGGCTTCCGTCCCCGCGGTGAGATCCGCCAGCCGGGCCATCACCTCATCCACGCTAATGGCGTTGATCTCGGCGTTTCTTATCCAGGCCTTGCGCTCCGCCAGGGCACCCACTTGCCAGTCCTCACCGGTACTGAACAGGGTCAGGGTCGAAACCCCCAGGGCGCCGGCCAGATGCACCGGCCCGGTATCATTGCTGATGAAGTAGTCACAGCAGGAGATCGCCCCGCACAACTGGGGGATGCTGACCCCGGTCACGATTTCGCAGACTCCTTCGAACGCCGGTGCATAGGCGGTCTCGCCTGGACCGATGAACACCAATACCCGGTATTGCCCACCAAGCCGTCGCGCCAACTCGGCAAACCGGTGATGACTCCAGCGGCGATTCTCCTGAGTCGAGCCGATATTGAGCCCCAGCACCGGCCGGTTGTCCACGCTGCAATCGCGCAACCGCCCCCTATAGTCCCGCCCCGATTCACTCAGGTGGAGGGAAGGCACCGTCCAGGCATCATCAACACCGGCAATGCGGCAGAAAAACTGGCTGCGGTGGTCCCGCTCATTTCTGGGTACTCGCTCGGTATAACCGTAATGATACTTCGAACGCTTGGGCGCCCCGCGCTTGACCGGGGCCTTAGCCAGGTAACTTATGGTGGCGGTCTCGCCGAAATTGTGGAAATCGATCACCTGGTCGAAGGTGGTGGAGCGTAACTTGCGAAACAGTGCAGCGATCGCGCCGAGGGCCGGCAACAGCCCCTTTTTCAGGCGCCGCCGATCAAACAGGATGGTGGCGTCCACCAGTCCGTCGGCCACCACGGGAAACGCCTGATTCGAACGGTCGGTCAGCAGAGTGATATGGGCCTCCGGATTGCGGGCCTTGAGGCGTGCAAGCGCAGGCAGCAGCATTACCAGGTCACCCAGGCCGCTGTAACGTATAGCGAGGATCCTCATACCGCCAGCCGCCAATCGGGGCTAGCGCTCCACTTTGATGCCATCGATCACCCGCGAGGTACTCTTGCCCAGAATGATATCCACCAGTTTCACCTCGCCGGCCAGATCGCTGCCCACGATCTCCTTGCCGCGATAATCGCTGCCCTTGACCAGCACATCCGGCAGTACCCGTTTGACCAGCTCGTACGGGGTATCCTGATCGAAGATCACCACGTAATCGACAGCTTCCAGCGCCGCCAGCAGATAGGCCCGGTCGTACTCGGGATTGATCGGCCGGTCGGCACCCTTCAGACGCCGCACCGAGGCGTCGGAGTTCACCCCGACCACCAACACATCGCCAAAGGATTTGGCCTTTTCCAGACTCTTGATGTGCCCCAGGTGCAGGATATCGAAACAGCCGTTGGTGAATACGATCCGTTTATCCTGACGCTTCAGATAGCCGACAATGCGCTCGATACTGTCGAAGTTCTTGATATGGGCGTCGCTGGCGGCCTTGTGCAGTGACGACTCGTACTCTTCAATCTCATCCAGGGTGGCGGTGGCACTGCCTAGCTTGCCCACCACCACGGCGGCGGCCGAATTGGCAAAGTGCGCAGCCGTCTCGATATCCCTTCCGCAGGCCAGGGCGAAACCCAGCGCGGCCAGTACCGTATCGCCGGCACCGGTCACGTCGTAGACCTCTTTCGCGTGGGTGGTGATGCGCTGCATGGTCTCGCCGAAGATCGCCATGCCATCCTCGGACAGGGTGATGATGGCGTAGCTGAGGTTACACAGCCGTTTCAGGGCGAAACCCATGGATTCGAGATTCTCATCCTCCCTGCCGATGGGGATGGCGGTGGCCAGCGCGGCCTCTTTCCGATTCGGCGTAATCAGGTAGGCCCCCTGGTACCTGCTGTAATCGCTCCCCTTGGGGTCCACCAGTACACGCTTTCCCTGGTTGTTGCAAAGCGCGATCAGCCGGGGAACCAGCGTCTCGGTCAACACCCCTTTGGCGTAATCCGACAACAACACCAGATCCACCGCCGGCAGCAACCGCTCCACGGCCTGCAAGATCTGTTGTTCATGCTCCGGACTGATATCGACCCGGCACTCGCTGTCGAAACGCACCACCTGCTGATGCGAGGCAACCACCCGACTCTTCTTGCTGGTCTTGCGTCGCGGATCCAGCAGCAGGTGCTCAGTATTGACACCCAGGTCGCGCATCATGGTGACCAGCTGCCGGCCCGCCTCGTCACCGCCGATCACCCCGGCCACGGAGACCCGGGATCCGAGCGCGACCAGATTATTGACCACATTGCCGGCGCCACCCAGCAGCGCGCGCTCCTCGGTGACATCCACCACCTGCACCGGAGCCTCCGGGGAAATTCGCGAACACTCACCCCAGAGATAGTGATCAATCATCAGGTCGCCCACGACCAGAATATGCAGGGGTGTCGTTGTCTCTGTTTCCATGCTCGTCGCTTTATCGGGCCAAGCGGTGACGGCAACAGGGTAAGCCCAATCTATCCCCATGCCCTGAATCAAAAAAAGGCTGTGTTCAGCAGCCTTTATTCAGAGAGGATCACCCCTTCATCGAGGTGAAGAACTCCTCGTTGGTCTTGGTATCCTTGAGCTTGTCGAACAGGAACTCCATCGCCGCCAGTTCATCCATCGGGTGCAGGATCTTGCGCAGGATCCACATCTTCTGCAACGCGTCGGGCTTCATCAGCAGGTCCTCGCGGCGGGTGCCGGAGCGGTTGATGTTGATGGCCGGGAAGATGCGCTTCTCGGCAATCCGCCGGTCCAGGTGGATCTCCATGTTGCCGGTGCCCTTGAACTCTTCATAGATCACGTCATCCATACGCGAGCCGGTCTCCACCAGGGCGGTGGCGATAATGGTCAGGCTGCCGCCCTCCTCCACATTACGCGCCGCGCCGAAGAAGCGCTTGGGACGATGCAGGGCGTTGGCATCCACACCACCGGTCAACACCTTGCCCGATGACGGGATCACGGTGTTGTAGGCGCGCGCCAGGCGGGTGATGGAGTCGAGCAGGATCACCACGTCCTTCTTGTGTTCGACCAGGCGCTTGGCCTTCTCGATCACCATCTCGGCCACCTGGACGTGGCGTGCCGCCGGCTCGTCGAAGGTGGAGGAGATGACCTCGCCGCGTACCGAACGGGCCATCTCGGTAACCTCCTCCGGGCGCTCGTCGATCAGCAGCACAATCAGCTGCGCCTCGGGATGGTTATAGGCGATGGACTGGGCGATATTCTGCATCAGCATGGTCTTGCCCGCCTTGGGCGGGGAGACGATCAGGCCGCGCTGGCCCTTGCCGATCGGCGCACAGAGCTCGATGGTGCGCGCGGTGATGTCCTCGGTACTGCCGTTCCCCTTCTCCAGGTTGAACTTCACATTGGCAAACAGCGGCGTGAAGTTCTCGAACAGGATCTTGTTTTTGGCGTTTTCCGGCTTGTCGTAGTTGATCTCGCTGACCTTGAGCAGGGCGAAATAGCGCTCGCTCTCCTTGGGGGGGCGGATCTTGCCGGAGATGGTATCCCCGGTGCGCAGGTTGAAGCGCCGGATCTGGCTGGGCGAGACATAGATGTCATCCGGGCCCGCCAGGTAGGAGCTGTCCGCGGCACGCAGAAAACCAAAGCCGTCCTGGAGGATTTCCAGTACACCATCCCCATGAATATCCTCGCCTTTTTTGGCGTGGGCCTTGAGAATGGCAAAGATCAGATCCTGTTTACGGGATCGTGCCATACCCTCCAGCTTCATGGATTGGGCGAGTTCGACCAGTTCTGTGACCGGCATCTTTTTAAGTTCGGTGAGATTCATGATGTTATGCGTGATTGAAAAAAGAACGGAACGGGCTTTGGGTTCCCGTCTGGAACAGAGTTATTGGAAAATCGCTCTGGGGTGATTGGTTTCTTGGTATTAGCACTCACGGGAGGGCTAGTAAGCGAATTCTAGCACCATCCCGGAGTACGTCCAGTATTAATTGCGTTTTGGTCTGTTTCAGAGATTGCTGTCGATGAACGCGATCAGCTGGGATTTGGAGACGGCACCGACCTTGGTGGCCTCTACTTCGCCGTCCTTGAACAACATCAGGGTCGGGATACCGCGAATGCCGTAGCGCGGAGGGGTATTGGGATTCTCATCAATATTCAGCTTGGCGACCCTGATCTTGCCGGCATACTCACCGGAGATCTCATCCAGTACCGGCGCAATCATCTTGCAGGGACCGCACCACTCAGCCCAGTAATCCACCAGCACGGGCAGATCTGACTTCAGTACTTCCGCCTCAAAACTATCGTCGGTCACATGAACAATCTGTTCACTCACTAGCATTCTCCACAAAATTCAGTTGGGATATCGCACCACATGGTACGGGGCTGTACCGGTGCTTAGGGCTCGCGCAAAAATAAGTTCCGGTATTCGGTCGCCACTGGACCCCTCCGACGGCGTTACGCTTTTTGGCAAGGGAACAGCCATTGCCGGCAAAGCTTGCCTTGCCGGCGTGGCCCAGTAACGCCCTCGGTACTGCGAAATTATTCTTGCGCGAGCCCTTATCGTTGCATCCGGGATCTGTTGTTGTTTGAATCTCCAAAACCAGGGATCTATTTGATCCCAATATTTTCACCATTTCAAGTCCAAACATGCAGTAAATTGCTGTATCCTAGCGCACCATGACAGACAAACACCTCACGGATATCCGTTTCAACAGCTTCGGGCTGTGTAAAGAACTCGCACAAGGCATTGAAGACACTGGCTTTTCCTTCTGCACCCCCATCCAGGCCGAAACCCTGCCCATCGCCCTGAAGGGACAGGATGTGGCCGGGCAGGCGCAGACCGGCACCGGCAAGACCGCCGCCTTCCTGCTGGCGACCTACCAGCACCTGCTCAGCAACCCGGCAGCGGAGGAGCGGCGGAAAAACCAGCCCCGGGCACTGATCGTCGCCCCGACCCGCGAACTGGCGGTACAGATCCATAAGGACGCCGAGGTGCTGGGCAAGCACACCGGCCTCACCCTGGGCCTGGTGTTCGGCGGCACCGCCTACGAGCAGCAGCGCAAACAGCTGGAGGACGGGGTCGATATCCTGATCGGCACCCCCGGCCGCCTGATCGACTACCTGAAACAGCACGTCTATGACCTGCAGGCGATCCAGGTGGTGGTCATGGACGAGGCCGACCGCATGTTTGATCTCGGCTTCATCAAGGACATCCGCTTCATGTTGCGGCGCTGTCCGCCGCCACAGCAGCGGCTCGGCCTGCTGTTCTCAGCCACCCTCTCGTTCCGGGTGCTGGAGCTGGCCTACGAACACATGAACAACCCGACCACGGTCAAGATCGAGACCGACAAGGTGACCGCCGACAAGGTCAAGCAGGTCTGCTACATGACCGCCAACGACGAGAAGATCTCGCTGCTGATCGGCCTGCTGAAGCAAATGGACGCCCATCGCACCATCGTCTTCGTCAACACCAAGCGCGGCGCGGACCTGGTCTGGGGCTACCTGGAGGGCAACGGCATCGGTGCCGCGGTGATCTCCGGCGACGTGCCGCAGAAAAAGCGCATGAGGCTGTTGAGCGATTTCCAGGAGGGCCGGCTCCCGGTACTGGTGGCCACCGACGTGGCCGCCCGCGGCCTGCACATCCCGGACGTCTCCCACGTGTTCAACTTCGACCTGCCCGATGACGCCGAGGATTACGTGCACCGCATCGGCCGCACCGCCCGCGCCGGGGCCAGCGGCGACGCCATCAGCTTCGCCTGCGAGACCCACGCCTTCGCCCTGCCGGACATCGAGGCCTTCATCGGCCATCGCATCCCGATGGAGCCGGTGACCAGCGAACTGCTGTTCAAGATCGACCCCAGGAGCCGGATCATACCGGACCGTCCGGAACGGGACAGGGACCGGCGCCGCAGCGGCGGAAAGAAACCGGGGCACAAACCGGCCGCGGCCGCCAAGGCCCCGGAGGGCAGCAGCGAGGCGCCGAAGAAGAAGCGCCGGCGGAGAAAACCGAAGCAGGCCAGCACCACGGACTAGCCGCATGGAGCTGGCCGTCGCCAACAAGTGCAGCCGCTGCACCAACTCCAACTGCTGCACCTACACCACCGAGGCGCTGGGCGCGGCGCCGCGCTCCAAGGCCGACTTCGACCATCTGCTGTGGCAGGTCTCCCACCAGGGCGTGGAAATCTACAAGGATGAGGGCGACTGGTACCTGATGATCCTGGGCCGCTGCGAGCACCTGCAGCCGGGTGGCGCCTGCGGCATCTATGAGCAGCGGCCGCAGATCTGCCGCGACTACGACAACCACTGGTGTGAGTATGACGCCCCCGCCGAGGAGGGTTTCGAGCTGCACTTCCGCAACTACGCCGAACTGCTCGGCTACTGCCGGAAGCGCTTCAAGAGCTGGGACAAACGCTGAGTCCGCCGCGCGGATGGTAGATGCGCTACCGCTTACCCACCCCTCGGTCGGGCGATTTTTCGCAGGATTCAGGGTGGGTTACGGCGCGCGCATGGCGCAACACAAACGGCCATCCCCTGCACCAGGCGCGCCTGTCTGATGGGTTACGTCGTACCTCCTCCACCCATCCGGCAGCCCTCCACCAGACGCACCTGCCCTGTCCGCTAGCGCGGCAGGATGGCGGAAAAATCGTCGATCGCCATAAACCCCTCCGCCTCGCGCGACGGGCCGCGGGTATCGGGCTTCAGCACCCGCAGCAGAAAGCCGATCCCGTAATCCCGCGCCGACTCCAGCACCGGCAGGCTGTCATCAACGAACAGGGTACGGGCCTTGTCGAACGGCTCGATCCGCTGGAGCCGACCCCAGAATGCCCGGTGCTCCTTGGGCAGGCCGAGGTCATGGGCGCAGATCACCGCATCGAAATGGCCCCGCAGGCGGGTGCGCTCCATCTTCAGCGCCAGTGCCTTCTGGTGGGCATTGGTGACCAGGACAATTCGCTTGCCCAGGGCGCGTGCCGCATCGAGAAAATCCACCACGTGGGGATGCACGGCGATCAGGTGATCCACCTCGGCCTTCAACAGGGCGATATCCAGCCCCAGCTCGCGACTCCAGTGGTCGACGCAGTACCACTCCAGGGTGCCCTCAACGCTGCGATAGCGATCCCCCAGCTCCTCCCGGGCCTGGCTCAGGGGACAACCCCGGCGCTCGGCGTAGCGCCGCGGGACGTGCTCCAGCCAGAAATAGTTGTCGAAATGGAGGTCCAGCAGGGTGCCGTCCATATCCAGCAGAATGGTGTCTATGTGGTTCCAGTCGATCATTGAATTAAGTTACAGTGGAACAAGACCGGATAGCAACAGAAGAACACAGTATGCCCAAACCGCCCCGCATCAGAGACCGCCGCACCCTCAATGAAACCGGCATCTTTCATATCGAAGAGATCGACCTGGAGTTCGCCAACGGCCAGCGGCGCACCTACCAGCGGGTGGTGGGCTCGGACGAGGGGGCGGTGTTGGTGGTGCCGATGCTGGATGCCGACACCCTGCTGCTGATCCGCGAATACGCCGCGGGGGTCAATCGTTATGAACTGGCCTTCCCGAAGGGCCATATCGAACCGGGCGAAGACCCGCTCGCCGCGGGCAACCGGGAACTGCGGGAGGAGACCGGCTATGCGGCCCGGCAGCTGGAGCTGCTCAGCTCGGTCAGCGTGGCCCCGGGCTATATCTACCACACCACCCATATCGTGCTGGCGCGGGAGCTCTATCCGCAACCCCTGCCGGGCGACGAACCGGAACCGATCGAGGTGGTGGAGTGGCGACTGGCCGCGTTCGACGAACTGCTGGCGCAGGAGGATTTCACCGAGGCCCGCTCGCAACTGGCCCTGTACCTGGCGCGAGACCGGCTGCAACAAGAGCGATGACACCACGGAGGTAAGGGGCCGGAGTTTTGTAGGGTGGATAAGCGACAGCGCATGCCATCCTCAGGTCCGTAAACGGTACATCCATGTACCACTCCTCACCGTGGCGCTGGTGGATGCGCCTACCGGCTTATCCACCCTACATCCTATGCCATCCCCAGGTCCGTAAACTGCACCTCTTCGTACCACTCCTCACCCTACATATACCAGCACCTGTGGAGTGGCTTTGCCGCGAAAAACTTCGCGCCGGAGGCGCTCCTACAGACTCACCCCAGCACGGCAAACTTAGGACCCTGCCGGACTTAACGACAAAACGCCCGCAGGTAGTCAGCCTGCTGGCGACGCTGGCGGCGCAGCCGTTCGCCCCTTGACGGCTTGTAGCCGTGGCGCAGTTCCGCCTCGATCTGCTCGACACGCTGTTTCGCCCGCCAGCACGCCTGCTCCTGCCGGCGCGCCTCCCGGGTGGCCCGGGACAGCGCCGCCTGATCGCCGGCCCCCGACTTGGACGGGCGCCTATTTCGGCGGGGCAGCTGCCCAGGGGGGCTCGCCACCCATTCGGTGGTGCGGACATCCAGCTCGACCGCCTCGCCCTGAGGGCAGGCGATCTGCTGAAAAATCACCCCGCCGCTGCCGTCCGGACAGCGGAACACCCCGGCCACCAGCGCCGTGGGGCCCAGCAGACCGATGAAAAGTATGATCCAGATCCCCGCCAAATGGGCCCTGCCGCGCGCTTTGAGGCCATCCCGCCCCGACTGATCTCTCATCCGTGAAACTCCTTACTATATTGTTGTCACACACTGTCACTGGCACAAACCGCCACTCCGGGTATTATGTACATGGACAAACTCAAGCCCAGCTGCGGATGGTCGACAGTTGAGGGACGCTGAATCCGTAATTATCACGTTGACGGAGCACTCGCATGCCCAAGACGCCTCCCAACCCGTCGTTCTCTGACCTGGCCTTCATCAATCGCCAGCTCAGGCAACGGCTGGACAGTCTCACCCGCGAGGCACACCACAACGAGGAGGTGTTGAAGCGGTTCCATGACCGCGAACTGACCCTGCTGGCCACCGAATCCCTGCCGCAACTGCTCGACTGCCTGACCGATGGCATGAAGTCCTCCTTCGACCTGCCCGTCATCCAGCTGATACTGCATGATCCGGACCACGAACTGCGGCACCTGCTGCTGCATTCCGGGATCGAGCCGGACCGCCTCAGCGATATCCGTTTCGTCGATGAGATCACCACCTTCTCGCCCAGGCATGCCCGTTACAAGGCGCCCTGGCTCGGCGCCTATCTGGCACAGGAGCACGCCCCCCTGTTTCCGACGGCCGGCGACCTGCGCAGCATCGCCATCCTGCCCATGATCCGGCGCGGGCGGCTGGTCGGCTTCATCGGCCTGGGCAGCCACGACCCCGAGCGCTTTACCCGCCGGCACGCCAGCGACTTCCTCAACCGCCTGGCCACCATCAGCGCCATCTGCCTGGAGAACACCGCCAACCGCGAACATCTGGTGATCGCCGGACTCACCGACGCCCTCACCGGGCTGCACAACCGCCGCTACCTGGAACGCCGCCTCGAAGAGGAGGTGACCCGGGCGTTGCGTTACCAGTACCCGTTGAGCTGCCTGTTTATCGATGCCGACCATTTCAAGCAGATCAATGACCGGCATGGCCACGGTGCCGGCGACCGCGTGCTGCGCGAGCTGGCACTCAGGGTCAAGGAGTGCCTGCGCCTGTCCGATATCGCCATCCGCTTCGGCGGCGAAGAGTTCACCCTGCTGCTGCCGCAGACCGGTGCCGCCGAGGCAGGCAACCTGGCGGAACGCATCCGCGACAGGATCCAGGCCAAGCCGGTCGCCCTGCATGGCGGGGAAACGGTTGCTGTCACGATCTCCATCGGGGTGGCCGCGCTGCGGCCCGACGACGACGGCGACAGCCAGGCGATCGGCCAGCGGCTGCTTGACGACGCCGACCGCGCGCTCTATGCCGCCAAGTCATCCGGGCGTAACCGGGTACAACTGGCGAGCCCCGCCAGCATGCCGGAAAAACATCACGAGATAACTGAAATAAACGACTGACCTGCTGTAGGGGTTATCTGAAATCGAGGCGCGGAAGCATCCTGGGTATCGTATTTAATTCAACCTGATTACCCATCTAACTCAGCTCGTAGGTTGGGGTGAGCCCGCGAACCCCAACGGGGTTTCATGCGTGGGCGCGATGATGTTGGGGTTCGTTCCTCACCCCAACCTACGAAACTGGTTAACACCTGCAAACACCGGGAACAGCCTGCAGGGTGGATAAGCGAAGCGCATCCACCGCTGCAATGGTGGATGCGCCTACCGGCTTATCCACCCTACGGCAATTGAGGGAACATGTCTTTGCAGGAGTGGATTTATCCGCGAATTTAACGGCAATGGCGGGGTGTCACTTTTTATTCTTAAGCAGGGATCCCAGGTCGGCAAACGGATTGTAGGTCGTGGTTTTGTTCCCGGTGTCGGAGGCGGCATCGCCATACTCCGCATCGATATAGCGCGAGTGCTCGTTGTCATGACAATAGAGGCACAGCAGCTCCCAGTTGCTGCCATCCGGCGGGTTGTTGTCGTGGTTGTGATCCCGGTGGTGCACCGTCAGCTCATGCAGATTTGCCCGGGTGAACTCGCGCGCGCAGCGCCCGCACACCCAGGGGTACAACTTCAGCGCCTGTTCGCGATAGCCTTTCTCGCGCGCTTCACGCGCCCGGCGGGCCTCGGTAACCACCCGATCGAGTCTATCCTTGGAATGTTCTGCTGCCATGATTGCACCCGGCTGTCAGCCTGTTACCCCTTTTTAGCACAGGCGAGCAGATTCATGAAGGCCTCCGGCTCCAGCGGCGGACCGAAGTAACCACCCTGGACCTGCCCGCAACCGTACTCCCGCAGGCGGCGTTCCTGGCAGCGCCTCTCCACCCCCGCCGCGGCAACGGTCATCTCCAGCCCCTGTCCCAGTCCGAGCACGGCACGGACCATCGCCATACCCGCCGCCGCGGGGGAACAGTCCGCGATCAGCGAGTGGTCGAGCTTGAGCTTGCCCACCGGCAGCCGGTTCAGGGTGGCGAGCGCGCACTGGCCGGCGCCGAATCCGTCGATGGCGAGGCGCACGCCCAGGGCATGCAGCGCATCCAGTTCATCCAGGTCCTGTCGGCTGGTGCGCATGAGATCCCGTTCGGCAAGCGCCAGCTCCAGGCACCCGGGCGGCAGACCGGTTTCCGCCAATAGCCGGGAGACGGTCGCCACGATATCGCCGCGATGCAACGCTCGTTGACCCACTTTACCCGCCCGCCGGGCAGCAGCAGACGATGCACGATGTCATAGGGTTGGCGTGTCTTCAGCGAGGTGGCGAAGGCCGCCTCCGCGTGGGCACGGTCATCCGGGTGAACAAGGGCGAGAAATGCCGCATAGGAGGCACCAAAGTGTTTCGGATCCAGCTCCCAGCTGCCCAGACGGGCGATCCGCTGCGCCTCGTTGAGCCGCGCCTCGTTGAGCCGCGCCTCGCTGGCCCGCAGGCGGTGCTCGGCACCGTACACCCCTTGACGCCGCACCGTCTCGAACAGGGCGGAGTGCACCGGCCAGGGCTGAACGGGGTCAGCGCCGCCATCTCGGCGGTGAGGATACGCAGCCGCGGCGGCGCCGGATCCAGCGCGACGAGCGCCTGCAACAGATAGCCGCTGCCGTGGCCGGGCTGAAAATCGGGTATCGTCTCGCCGTCGTAGGGATGGCGTCCGCCGGCGTAGGGCTTGAACCAGGAGTAGCGGACGTGTTCGTTGATCAGTCCCTGGTCCAGCGGGGACACCTGACCGCTGTCGCCGTCGTAGAAGCTGCCCGGTGTTTGTGATCGGACATCCACAAAGGAGAATATAGGAGATTACTCAGTATTTATGGCATTGCCGTCCAGCCTGTCGTGGTCTTGCGCGGGTCCTTAGCCTCGGCCTTGACGCAGGCAAACCCAGCCCCGACAATAGCCATGCTTTAGAAATGGGATTTCAGTCAAAGGAGCCGGGTGTGAATCCCGGGCGGGCCCGCCGCTGTAATCGGGGACCAACGCTGCAGGTCACAACGACCGGCCACTGGTGGAGTCGACTCCGCTGGGAAGGCGCAGCCGAGGGACGATCCGAAAGCCAGAAGACTTGCTGAACATCCCGACAACCGGACCTGATGGTAAGGGTTCCGGCGCACGCCCATGGGCGTGTGCCGGAACCTTTTTTTATGCCCGTGATTCAGTTTCCATGTCTGAACGCCGTCACCAGGACGGCAACAACCCAGGAGTCGTTTGGATGAACAGGAAACCACAACCGGAAGCGTCGGTGATTGCGCTTCGCAAAAGCTGCCGCGCCGATGGCGTGGGCCTCTCCCACTACATCCTGATGGATAAACAGGCGCTGACGGAGAGTGGGCCGCATCCCCACGCAGCGACGGCCAGCGTCATGGCCTCCCGCAAAAGCTGCCGCGCCGACGGCGTCGGCCTCTCCCATTACATCCTGATGGATAAAAAGCGCCTCGGGGAGGGGGATGAATGAGCGGGACAACCGACTTCCATGCCCCCTCCCGGGGCAACTACCTGAACAGCGGCAACGGCGCCCCGCTGGTACCGATCGATATCGGCCACACCGACTACCTGGCGATGCTCAATCCGGAGACCGCCTTCTGGGCGCTGGTGCACAAAGAGCGACTGGCGGACGTCATCGCCGACGGCGAACTGGCCGCGGCCTACCGGGATCAGGCCGCCGCCATGGCCGAGGAGATGCGCATGCTGCGCTTCGGCCTCAAACCCTCGGCGGTCTATGTCAATCCCACCGAGCTCTGTAACCTGGACTGCACCTACTGCTATATCCCGGGGGAGATGCGCAAACACGGCCAGCAGATGAGCAGCGAGCGATTGATCGAGGCCCTGGCCCGCCTCAAGGAGCACTTCGCCGGCACGCTCGACGACGGCCGCCAGCCGCAGATCATTTTTCATGGCGCCGAACCACTGATGAACAAGAAGGCGCTGTTCGCCGCCATCGATGCGTTCGACGGCGACTTCCGGTTCGGGGTCCAGACCAACGGCACCAAACTGGACAGCAAGGCCATCGACTTCCTCACCGCCCGCGGGGTGAGTATCGGCCTCTCCCTGGACGGCCCGCTGGCGGCCATTACCGACCGCACCCGTCTCACCTGGACCGGCAAGAGCGTCCACAACCAGGTACTGGCGGCGATGGAAGCGCTGCGCGGCTACCCCCACTACAGCGTCATCGCCACCGCCACCACCGAAAACCTGGTCAACCTGACCCGGATGGTGGAGCTGTTTCATGACTACGAGGTGCCCACCTGCATGCTCAATCAGGTGCGCTGCACCCTCGCCGGCGCGCGCCAGGTGCGCCCCGATGACGCCGCGCTGGCCCGGCACTTCCTGGCGGCACTGGAGCGCAGCCACCAGCTCTGCCAAGCGACGGGGCGCAAACTGGTGGTCGCCAACTTCGCCAATATCCTGCTGTCGATCCTGGCGCCCACCGCGCGCCGGCTGATGTGCGACATTTCCCCCTGTGGTGGCGGACGCGCCTTCTTCGCCCTGGCACCCGGCGGTGACCTGTTTCCGTGCAGCGAATTCATCGGGCTGGAGGCGTTCAACGGCGGCAACCTGTTCCGCGACCCGATACAGACGGTGCTGGAGAGCGAGGCCTTCCGCAAGGTCACCGAGCGCAACGTCGACCACTTCCAGCCCTGCCGCGACTGCGCCATCCGCCATTTCTGCGGCTCGCCCTGCCCCGCCGAAGCCTGGGAGATGAACGGTGGGCAGGACCGCACCGGCGCCTTCTGTGAATTCTACGAGGAGCAGGTGCGCTACGCCTTCCGCCTGATCGCCGACGGCCAGGCCGACGATTTCCTCTGGGACGGCTGGGATCGCGGCACGGAGACCACCATCGACTTGTGCCTATAACCGGGACATGTGCGGCCGAACTCACCATCGCCCGATCCCTGGCGACGTGCCGGGCAGGAGCGCTGCCGGGGTCACCAGTCCAGCGAACCGATTGCAGTCATGATGGAGGAAAAGCGCCAACGGCCCGCGATGTAATAGGGCCGTTTTTTGTGAATGTTCACGGTCGGCTGCCGCGCCTCGTTGAGAACGACCCCAGTGTCTCGTCGATGGGAAAATCGGTCACGATCACCGGAATACGCACGACCGGAACAACTCCAGGACACCCATCATTCTTTTTATTGTGGGTAAGCTATTTTGATTGCTCAATACGCATGGTCCTGCTGCGCTTGACGTTGCGTTAACCCGCCGACCCTAGCGCAGCGGAGGTTGGTCGGATTGAACGCATGGTTCGGCTCTTGACATCGGCCCCACGAAACACCAATATGACACCATATTGGTTTCGATGGACCTGCCCATGCCAACTTCCATTACACTGAAGAACGTTCCCGAAGATATTTACGCCCGGTTGCGTGAAGTTGCTAAATCTCACCACCGCAGCATCAACAATGAGGCCATCGCTTGCCTTGAGCGGGTTCTCTTGCCCTCTCGAGTGCCCGCCTCCGAACACCTGGCTCGTGCCCGAGCCCTCCGGGGAAGCCTCAAGGACCGGAGGTTCAGTGCCAAAGACATTGCCCAAGCTATTGAACAGGGCCGCCCATGATCGTTGTTGATACGAACGTAATCGCTTATCTCTACCTTCCAACAGAGTTCACCCAGAAAGCCGAGGAACTCCTGGTTCATGATTCTGAATGGGCCGCACCCGTTCTTTGGCGAAGTGAGTTACGAAACGTGCTCGCCTTGTACCTTCGCAAGAAACTTCTGGACTTCGACGAGGCCTTCGCGATACAGACTGAAGCTGAGGCTCTTCTATCGGACCGTGAATACGAGGTGAACAGCTTTGACGTCCTGCACCTCGCTATTGATTCCGGCTGCTCCGCTTACGATTGTGAATTTGTGTCATTAGCCACACGCCTTTCGGTCCCTCTCGTCACTACAGACAAGAAAATACTTGCTGCTTTCCCGTCTATTGCCGTTTCTCTTTCTTCTTAATCCTTAGCGAGTATCTGCCCTCGACCTTTTTCCTGGCGAACGCCTGAATTAAGCCGAGCCGCGAAGCGGCGTCGGCTTGAATGAACTGTTAGGCCTCATTGGCAGGCCACCTCAATTGCGGGCTCGTACTTCCCTAACAGGGAAAGTACGACAGAGTTGTCAGCGTAGCGCTTCTTGAGTTCGGCAAGCCGCCGATCTGTGCCCGAGCAGTAAATCTCAACATTTGTTTGGGGTCATCCATTTGTTTGCAATTTTGTTTGGGGTCAGATCAAAAACTATATTATGCGATTTGGTCCAATCGTCATGAGTCAGTCGATACAATCGAACCGTCTTTCCATGAAACGCGACCTCCTGGAATTGACAGAATCCGGCCTTTTCAGCGACTCGCAATGACGCAACGTGTTCAGGCTCGATAATGACCACGACGGAATCGCACGCCCTAGTTCCAAATGCATAGGCGAGAGCCGCAAGCGCCGACTCAGTGGCGAGACCTTTCCCCCAGCACCGCTGCGCCAACCGATATCCGAGATTGATCTCTTCCACATCGCCGACCCGCTCCGGGCCTACCCCGCAGAAACCAATAAGGGTGGACGTTTCCTTTTCGATAAGAGCCCATGGACCAACACCATG
>NZ_JAQGEI010000028.1 GCF_029017505.1 Sedimenticola hydrogenitrophicus | reverse complement strand
AAAATCCTGCGATTCGCTTTAAGTAAGTGCCATTCGGGTCAGAGCAAAGAATGCGGGTTAGAGAACAATATTCTCTAATATAACCGTGCCGGCAGTGGAGTAGCCCTTGCCAGAGCGAATGCGGTGAGCCGGGTAAGGTGAGCGGTGCTGCAAGGATGTTCCGTTGACGCACCGACGATGGCATACGCCGGTCGGCGCATCCGCTAGGACCGGTTGGGTGCGAAAAGCGTCGATAGTGATGGATCAGCATGATGCGCTACCGCTTCCCCTACATCCCTCATTTCGTTTAGGTCCACCTGGCTTGCGTTACTCCATCCCCAATTTGTCCAGTTTATACCTCAGCGCCCGAAAGGAGATGCCCAGCCTTTTGGCCGCGGCGGTCTTGTTCCAATGGGTCTCTTCCAGCGCCTTGGTGATCAGTTCCCGCTCGACCTGTTCCAGGTGTTCGTCAAGCGGCAGGTCGGCGCTGATCCTGCTAACGGCCGGGTTTTCCGCAGCCGTCCCGGCAGGGATCTGGAGATCCCCCAGGGTGATGGTCTCCTCTTCACAGAGTGCCACGGCCCGTTCCAGGATGTTTTCCAGTTCGCGAACATTGCCGGGGAAGCGGTACTTGTACAGCGCCTGCAGGGCATCCTCGTCGATTCGCGGTTTGTTGCTGCCGGCGTGGGCGGCGATTCGGCCAAGGATCGTGTCGGCCAGCAGCGGGATATCGTCCTTGCGTTCCCGCAGGGGCGGGATGGCCAGTTCGATGACGTTGACCCGGTAGAACAGGTCCTGGCGAAACTCACCCCTCTCCACCAGGGCGGTCAGATCCTTGTGGGTGGCGCTGGTGATGCGCACGTCGACCGGGAGCTCTTTCTGGGCGCCGACGGGGCGGATCGATTTTTCCTGGATGGCACGCAGCAGTTTCACCTGCATATTGAGCGGCAGGTCGGCCACTTCATCGAGGAACAGGGTGCCGCCGTCCGCCGCCTGGAACAGACCCTGTTTGTCACTGACGGCGCCGGTGAAGCTCCCCCTCATGTGGCCGAAGAATTCGCTCTCCATCAGCTCCTGGGGGATGGCGCCGCAGTTGACGGCGATGAAGTCGCGGTCGGCGCGCGGGCCTTGTTGGTGGATCTGCCGGGCCGCCAGCTCCTTGCCGGTACCGGATTCGCCGCTGATGAATACCGGCGCCTGGCTCCTCGCCAGTTTATGGATCATGCGGCGGATCTGCTCGGCCGCGGGTGATTTGCCCAGTAGCTCTGAATGTTTTTTCGCACCGGGCTGGCGGGGTTCCGCGGGGGCGCGTTTCTCCAGTTTAAGGGCGGTGCTGACCAGGTTGCGCAGCACGCCAAGATCCACCGGCTTGGAGACGAAATCAAAGGCGCCGGCCTTCAGCGCCTGCACGGCGGAGTCCATATTGCCGTGGGCGGTGATCACCGCCACCGGCAGCTCGGGATAGTGTTGGCCGATGATCTCCACCAGCTCTATGCCGTTGCCGTCCGGCAGGCGCATATCGGTCAGGCAGAGATCGAATTGCTCGGCTGCCAGCAGTCGTCTCGCGGCATGCAGATCTTCCGCCGCACGGGAATCGATATTCATCCGCCCCAGGGTGATCTCCAGGAGCTCGCGGATGTCCGGTTCGTCGTCAACGATGAGTGCCAGTGGATTGCGCATGATCCAGGATTACCTGACCGGTTGATTGCCCCTGCCGGGGAAGGTGATACGGAAACAGCTGCCGCCGCTGGGTGGCGGAATATAATCCAGTCCCAGGCGATTGGCCTCGCAAAGCTCCTTGGCGATATAGAGGCCGAGGCCGGTCCCGACATTCCGGGTGGTGAAGAAGGGCTCGAACATCTGCCGGGCATGTTCCGCGGCGATGCCCGGACCGTTGTCGATGATATCCACGAAGGGCCCGCCCGACTCGCGGGTGATGCCGCCGCTGATCTGTATGCTCAAGGCTTCGCGCTCCCTGTCGAAGTGTTTGATCGAATTCTCGCACAGGATAACAAAAATCTGGCGGAATTGGCTCGGGTCCATGCGGATCAGTGTGCTGTCCGGCTCGATCCGCAATTTCAACGCCCCCGCCGACAGATCCAGGGTGCGGGCCAGTTCACCGATGAACTGCTCCAGCCAGGGTTTCAGCAGGAACTCCTTGGGCAGGGAGCGGCCGCGGCGCGACAACTGCAGGATGTTTTCGATAATCTCGTTCACCCGCCGGGTGTTGGTGCTGATGATGTCGATCAACCGCCTGTCCGCCTGGGGGATGTCGGTTGACTCCCTGAGCAGTTGCCCGGCGTGACTGATGGCGCCCAGCGGGTTGCGAATCTCGTGGGCGACGCTGGCGGTCAACCGCCCCAGCGAGGCCAGTTTCATCTGCTGTGCCTGCTGGGTGACGGTGGCGGTATCCTCCAGGAAGATAACGGCCCCACCCTGGTTGTTCTCTCCCAGCAGGGAAAAGCCGGCGGTCAGCTCCCGTCCGCCCGCGGCCGGGCGAAATGGTTCCGGAGGGATGTGCTGTTCCGGGTCCCATTCCGCGAGCTGCACCGCCAGTTTATGGCACGCCTGGTCCAACGGGCTGCCGGTGCCCACCTCCGGCATGCCCAGCAGATACCAGGCCGATTCGTTCATCAGGCGGATGGTGCTGTCGGTGTCGACCACGATGATGCCGGTGAGCATGTGTTGGATCACGTAGTCGTTGAGCTGCTCCATATCGGCCAGATCCAGTTTACGCTGGCTGGAGAGGGCCTCGCTGGTCTTGAGTTGGCGAGCCATGACCTGGGCGAGAATGGCGATGGCGAAGAACAGGGTGCCGAGCAGGCCCGCCTGGGTATAGGCGGTGGTTTCGAAGGTCTGGTTCAGATGGGCGTAAACCTGTTCGGCGAGAACCACCAGGGAGGCCAGCGCCGCCGCCAGGCTGGCGTAGGCGCCCCGGGTGATCAGGCTGCCGGCGGCGATGGAGACGGCCAGCAGCATGCCGAGACCGGAGCCGATGCCGCCGCTGGCATGCATCAGCAGGGTGATGGCGCCGATGTCGACAAACACCATCAGGAAGGTCTGCTGGTTGGGCGACAGGGGGCGGCCGGCATACAGCAATAGGCCGCTGGCGATCACCAGGCTGTTATAGGCGATGACGGCGAGGGCGAACAGTCCGGGATCGGTATGGCCGAGCAAGGCGGGGCCGGTCTTGCTGAAGAAGAGTAGGCCGAGCAGGCTGGCAAGGATCAGCCGGTAATAGAAGAATATCCGGATGGATTGTTCTGTGGCGCCGCCGAGTGCCTGAGTGCTCTCCAGCGCCAGCTTCTGTTGTCCGGGGTCAGCAAATGACATGGGAGGAGGCGGTTGCGGTCGCACGAGAAGGTTTTTTCATGGGACTACTTTTTACTCTCCTGGCGGATCAAATGCTCTTTTGAACAGAAGAACTCCCCGTTGTGCTGCAAGGCCTCCGGCTCGGGCAGATAAGTGCCACAAAATTTGCACTGAACCATGTTGGCTGTGACTTTATTATCTCTTTTGACAGATGGTTTGCGGGAGCGTCTGATATAGCCCCGTACTATAATGTACAGCGCCCAGAGGGTGAGAAGAATCAGTATCAGTCGTATGCCCATAATCTCAGTTTATTAGGGTATTTCCTAGTTTTGCTTATTTTGTCGAATTCGACCAGAATAGCACTCTTTTTTATCACGTTGACCGGTTGCGAGAATGAATCTACACGAGTATCAATCAAAACAATTGTTTGCAAAACAGGGTATTCCTGTACCGGAGGGTAGTCCAGTCACCTCCGTCAAAGATGCGCGTCGGGCGGCGGAAGCCCTTGGCGGTGGACGTTGGGTAGTCAAGGCACAGGTGCATGCCGGCGGCCGCGGCAAGGTCGGCGGCGTGGTGCTGGTGGACAGCCTGGACCAGGTCGAGGTCGAGGCGCAGCGTCTGCTGGGCAGCATGCTGGTGACCAAGCAGACGGGCGAGCCCGGTCTGCCGATCAACACCCTGCTGATTGAAACCATCACCGATATCGAGCGTGAGCTCTACCTGAGTGTGCTGGTGGATCGGGACTCCAAGAAGATCCTGTTCATGGCCTCCCAGGCCGGCGGCATGAATATCGAAGAGGTCGCGGAAGAGACCCCGGAACAGATTCACATCATCCGCATCGATCCGGCCGCGGGCCTGCAGGCCTATCAGTGCCGCAAACTGGCGTTTGCCCTGGCGCTCGAGGGCACCCAGATCCGGGAATTCCAGAAGTTCATGTTCGCCCTCTACAAACTGTTCGTCGAGAGTGACGCCAGCCTGGTGGAGATCAACCCGCTGGTGGTCACCAAGGCCGGCAACCTGATCGCCCTGGATGCCAAGATCAACCTGGACGGCAACGCCCTGTATCGTCAGCCGGGGCTGTTGGCCATGCGGGATATCAGCCAGGAAGACGAGCGTGAGGCCAAGGCGGCCGAGCATGACCTCAATTACATCACCCTGGACGGCAACATCGGCTGCATGGTCAACGGCGCCGGGCTGGCCATGGCCACCATGGATCTGGTGCAGCTCAAGGGCGGCTCACCGGCCAACTTCCTGGATGTGGGGGGTGGCACCACCGCCGAGCGTGTGGCGGAGGCGTTCAAGCTGATCCTGTCCGATGACAAGGTGCAGGCCGTGCTGGTCAACATCTTCGGCGGCATTGTCCGTTGCGACCTGATTGCCGAGGGCATCATCGAGGCGGTGAAAGAGGTGCACGTCAAGGTACCGGTGGTGGTGCGTCTTGAAGGTACCAAGGCGCCTGAGGGGCTGGAACTCCTGGCCAACAGCGGCCTGGCCATCACCACCGCTGCTGATCTCTCGGAAGGCGCAGAGAAAGTCGTCGCTGCCGCCAAAGGCTGATTGTTTGAACCGGCGGCGGCGTCCCACGGACGCTGAGCCGCTATTGCCAAATATAGGCACCAGATACAGGAAAAGAATTGTGAGTATCCTCATTGATAAAGACACCCGAGTAATCTGTCAGGGTTTTACCGGCAAACAGGGCACCTTCCACACCGAACAGGCGATCGCCTACGGCACCAACATGGTGGGTGGCGTTACCCCCGGCAAGGGCGGCCAGAAACACCTGGACCTGCCGGTTTTCGACACCGTGCATGACGCCGTTGTGGCGACCGGTGCCGATGCCACCATGATCTACGTACCGGCGGCCTTTGCCGCCGATGCGATCCTGGAGGCGGCGGATGCCGGGATCAAGGTGATCGCCTGTATCACCGAGGGCATCCCGGTGCTGGACATGCTGAAAGTCAAGGCGGCCCTGGCCAACTACGACTGCCGCCTGATCGGCCCCAACTGCCCCGGTATCATCACCCCGGGCGCCTGCAAGATCGGCATCATGCCCGGCATGATCCACCAGCCCGGCAAGATCGGCATCGTCTCCCGCTCCGGCACCCTGACCTACGAGGCGGTGTTCCAGACCACCACCGCCGGCCTGGGCCAGAGCACCTGTGTCGGTATCGGCGGTGACCCGATCCACGGCATGAACTTCATCGATTGCCTGGAGCTGTTCCAGGCGGATCCCCAGACCGAAGGCATCGTCATGGTGGGCGAGATCGGCGGGACCGCGGAAGAGGATGCGGCGGCCTATATCCAGGCCAATGTGACCAAGCCGGTGGTCGGCTATATCGCCGGTGTGACCGCCCCTGCGGGCAAGCGCATGGGCCACGCGGGTGCGATCGTCAGCGGCGGTAAGGGTACTGCGGACAGCAAATTCGCCGCGTTGGAGGCCGCCGGTGTCGCCACCGTGCGTTCACCCTCGGAGATCGGCGCCAAGATGCTGGAACTGATGAGCCGATAGCGCCGGATTCCCGAAATTGGGTATCATATGCCGCCCCGGCCGTCAGGCCGGTGGCGGTTTCTTGTTTATGGGGCCGGCAGGTTCCCGGTGTTTCTTAAGGCTATATACCTGGGGTGCAATCGAAAGTGTTGGTCAATAGTACTGTAGGGTGGATAAGCTTGCGCATCCACCGTAGCAATGGTGGATGCGCAAGCTTATCCACCCTACGGGCTGAATCCGTAAATAACTGTTTTTTTCGGTTGCCAAATAAGCGGACCAACACTTTCGATTGCACCCATATACCTGTTAGGTGTTGCATGAGGGACAGTGCTTTTGTAGGAGTGGCCGCTCCCGGCATCCTGCCTCCCGCGGCATTAGCACTTCCTTGTGCGTCGCTTTGCCGCGAAAACCTTCGCGCCAGAGGCGCTCCTAGTGGGGTGTTTAACCAGCCATATCAATGGATAGCCAATTGAACCTGAAAATATCCTTAGCACAAATCGACCTGATGGTGGGCGATGTCCGCGGCAACGCCGATCGCGTCCTGGAGGCGATGCGGGTCGCCCGCGATCAGCAACAGGCCCACGCGGTGATCTTCCCCGAGCTGACCCTCACCGGCTACCCGCCGGAGGATCTGCTGCTGCGGCCGGAACTGATTGCCAGGGTGGAGAGCGAACTGGAGCGCCTGTGCAGTGCCTGCTCGGGGATCGACCTGATCCTGGGCTACCCCAGATGCAAGGAGGGCAAGCTCTACAATGCCGCGGGCGTGATCCGCGACGGCGTGATCATCGCCGAGTACTTCAAATCCCTGCTGCCCAACTACAGCGTGTTTGACGAGAAGCGCTATTTTGAACCCGGCGATGGACCCTGCATCTTCGATCTGCAGGGGGTACCGGTCGGTATCACCATCTGTGAGGATATCTGGTACAAGTCCCCGGCGGTCGCGGCAGCCGAGGCGGGTGCCCGGATACTCCTCAACCTGAACGCCTCGCCCTTCCATTCCGGCAAGGCACCGGAGCGGGAGACGCTGCTGCAGAAACGCGCCCAGGAGGCCGGGCTTTCGATCATTTATGTCAATCTGGTGGGCGGCCAGGATGAACTGGTGTTTGACGGCGGCTCCCTCGTGGTCAATGCGGCAGGCACTGTCACCCAGCGGGCCGCCTTCTTCAGGGAAGACCAGGTGCTGGTGGAGTATGCCGGGGAGGCCGACCGGCCGGTCCCCGTTGCCGCCACCATCGAGCCGCTGCTCTCGGAAGAGGAGGCGGTCTATTCGGCCCTGGTCAGCGGCGTCCGCGACTATGTCCTGAAGAACGGCTTCAAGGGGGCGGTGCTGGGGCTTTCGGGGGGCATCGATTCCGCCCTGACCCTGGCGATTGCGGTGGATGCCCTCGGCGCCGATCAGGTGGAAGTGGTGATGATGCCCTCCCGCTATACGGCGGATATGAGTAACGAAGATGCCATTCTCCAGGCGGAAATCCTCGGCGTGAAGCATCAGACCATCCCGATCGAACCGGCATTCAACACCTTTCTTGAAATGCTGGCGCAGACCTTTGCTGGTACCGAGCGCGATACCACGGAGGAGAATATCCAGGCCCGCTGTCGTGGCGTGATCTTGATGGCGATCAGCAACAAGACCGGAAAAATCCTCCTGACCACGGGAAACAAGAGTGAGATGTCGGTGGGTTATTCCACCCTGTATGGCGATATGGCCGGGGGCTTTGCGCCGATCCGGGATGTGCCCAAGCTGCTGGTCTACCGGCTGGCGGAGTACCGCAACCGGGAGGTTGAGGTGATACCCCGCCGGGTGATCGAGCGGCCACCGTCGGCGGAGCTCTCGCCGGACCAGAAAGACACCGATTCACTGCCGGCTTATGAGATCCTGGATCCCATTCTGGCAATGTATATAGAGCAGGACATGGGGGTGCAGGAGATCATCGCGGCGGGTTATCCAGAGGCGATCGTGCGCCGTGTGACCCGACTGGTCGATCGTAATGAATACAAGCGCCGACAGGCGCCTCCCGGTATCAAGATTACCCAGCGCGCATTCGGCCGGGATAGACGCTATCCTCTGACCAATGGTTTCTGAACGGAGGCGCTGAACCCCATACGGAAACGAATGGCACTTACTTAAGCCTGGAACCGCCGTCATCCCGGCGCAGGCCGGAGGAGTGGTGCAGGAGGAGTGGTACAGGAGGAGTGGTACAGGAGGAGTGGTACAGGAGGAGTGGTACAGGGATGTACCGTTTACGGAGCCGAGGATGCCATGCACCGGTTACGGACCTAAGGATGGAATGACGGAAATCCTGAGATTCGCCTTAAGTGAGTAGCATTCCATACGGAAACCAAAGAATCGGTCCAGGATTATTGCCGAAGGTTTTATTTCCGGTAATATGAGCGGTCATGAATCAGTAAATACACCGCTGGTGCGGTAAGGTGACAACAGGAGCCTGGTAACAATGAAAAAAGTCGACGCGATTATTAAGCCTTTTAAACTGGATGATGTACGGGAGGCATTGTCTGCCATCGGTATCACCGGTATGACCGCCAGTGAAGTAAAGGGGTTCGGTCGGCAGAAAGGCCACACGGAGCTCTATAGGGGGGCGGAATACGTGGTCGATTTTCTTCCCAAGGTGAAGATTGAGGTGGTGATCAACGGGAATCAGCTGGATGACTGCATCGAGGCCATCACCAGTGCCGCCAAGACCGGCAAGATCGGCGATGGCAAGATCTTTGTCACCTCGGTGGAGAAGGTGGTGCGTATCCGTACCGGCGAGGAAGACGAAGCCGCGATCTGAGTGCTTATTTGAACCAACAAAAAGGGGCGCTGCGGCGCCCCTTGTTTGTCCAGGGATGGAGGCGGTAGAGCGGAGGCCGTAGGGTGGGCACGCTTTTTGTGCCCACGCGGACGCGCTCAGTTCTCGTCCAGTTCGAAGTAGTCCCAGACTGCCTTTCCGAGCGATTTCTTTTCCGTGTACTCGGCTTGCGCCACGTCCAGTGCGCCATTCTGCAGATTGACCGCCAGCACCCGCTCGGCATCGGCGGAGAGTTTCTCCAGTCCCAGCTTTTCGTAGGCGGCGATCATGATCTCCAGGGCATCCTTGACCGCCGGTGTGCGCTGGTACTTCTCGACCACGGTCACGCTGCGATTGGCTGCCGCCAGGTAAGCGCCGCGCTTCATGTAGTAACGGGCCACGTGGACTTCATGGTTGGCCAGGTTATTGCGCAGGTAGTACATGCGTTTGCGGGCATCCTCGGCATACTGGCTCTCCGGGAAGCGGCGCACCAGCTCGGCAAAGTCATTGAACGACTCGATGGTCGAACCGGGGTCGCGCTGTGAGGTGTCGGTGGGAATGAAACGGGTGATGAAGCTCAGGTTGCGATTGAAATTGACGATTCCCTTGAGGTAATAGGCGTAATCCACATGGGGGTTGCGCGGATGCAGGCGGATGAAGCGGTCCGCGGCGGCGATGGCGGATTCATGATTGCCATCCTTGTAATAGGCGTAGGCCACATCGAGCTGGGCCTGCATGGCGTAGCGTCCGAAGGGGTAGCGGGATTCCAGGCCCTCGAAATACTTGATGGCCGTTTCATAGTCACCATCCGACATGGCGAAGCTGGCCTCGGAATAAAATTTCTGGGCGCTCCAGCCGAGGGTTTCGTCCTTCTCCTTGGGCAGCAGGGAGCAGCCCGAGAGCAGCAGCAGGATGAGTGCAAGGGTGAAAATGCGATGTTTGGCCATGAGCGATCGTAACTGGATGATGATTCGAGCCAAAAAGTATACCCGAAAGGTTTCGCTTGGGCGACACGACTCGTTTTGCCGAACGGGGTGGGTGGCCTGACTCCATCCCCCTGAGTGTTTGGTCAAGCAGACGTAGGGTGAATAAGCGACAGCGCATCCACCAAGTAAACGGTACATCCTTGTGCCACGCCTCATCCTAAAAGCTCCCGTAGGGTGGGTTAGGCGCGCCGTGCGCGGAGGGTGGCCGTTTGCATTGCACCCTGCGCGCGCCGTAACCCACCGATTGGTGGTCGGGGACTCGGTGGGTTACGCGGCGCCCGGGCGTTGTCGCAGCCGGCAGTGTCGTGCCCGTGCGCCGCTAACCCACCCTACGCTTGCGGCGGCTGATGGTGGATGCGCCTACCGGCTTATCCACCCTACGGATCCTCTCAATGACAGTGGCGAGTTTGTCCTTGATCCAGGGCTGCGCAGCGGGGGGCTCGTAATAACATGATTATGTTAGGCACTTCCCCACATCAGCTTGAATCGCACCCAGCCGTGCGTTCGGTGAAGCCCGGCGGGGCCGAATGGGTTAAACTGCCCCCTTTCGACCACGAGAGTGAACGGCATGAACAGCGGGAGCGGCGGCTTTGTCTGAAAGAGTGGAACATCACACTGCCCGGGTGGGGGTGGAACTGGCCGGCAAACGGCTGGATCAGGCATTGGCCCAGCTGTTTCCGGATTACTCCCGCAGCCGTCTGCAGCAGTGGGTGAAGGCTGGTCTGGTGACCCTGGACGGGGTAACCTGCCGGCCCCGCGACAAGGTGCTGGGCGGCGAGTGGGTGGCGCTGGAGGCGCGCCTGGAGGACCAGGTGGAGTGCCGGCCGCAGGCGATCGATCTGGACATCGTCTATGAGGACGCCTCCCTCATCCTGATCAACAAACCGGCCGGGCTGGTGGTGCATCCGGCCGCCGGCAATCCCGACGGCACCCTGCAGAACGCCCTGTTGCACCATGATCCGGAGCTGATCCAGCTGCCGAGGGCCGGGATTATCCACCGGCTCGACAAGGAGACCACCGGCCTGCTGGTGATCGCCCGCACACCGGCCGCCCATAAGGCGCTGGTGGAACAGCTGCAGGCCCGCGAGTTCGACCGCGAATACCGGGCGGTGGCGACCGGGGTGATGACGGCGGGCGGCTCGGTGGATGAACCGATCGGCCGGCATCCGACCCAGCGAATCAAGATGGCCGTGCACCGCGCCGGCAAGGAAGCGGTCACCCACTACCGGGTACTGGAGCGCTTCCGCGCCCACACCTACCTGAAGATCAATCTGGAAACCGGCCGGACCCACCAGATCCGTGTCCACATGGCCCACCTGCGTTATCCCCTGGTGGGTGACCCGGTCTACGCCGGACGGCTGCGCCAGCCGGCGGGCGCCTCGGAGCAGCTGCGCGAGGCGCTGCGCCGCTTCCGCCGCCAGGCCCTGCACGCCCTCAAGCTGGGGTTGACCCATCCGGAGTCGGGCGAGTGGATGGAGTGGGAGTCGCCGCTGCCGGAGGATATGCAACTGCTGCTGGAGGCGCTGCGGGAGGACCTGAAGCATGACTGATGCGGCCCCGGAGCTGCTGATCCCGGACTGGCCGGCCCCCGCCTGCGTGCGCGCCGTGATCTCCACCCGTTCGGGCGGGGTGAGCCGGCCCCCGTTCGACAGCCTCAACCTCGGCGAGCATGTCGGTGATGACCCAGCGGCGGTGGCGGAAAATCGCCGGCGGCTGGCGGCTGCGGCGCGGCTGCCCGCCGCCCCGGTCTGGCTCGATCAGGTGCACGGTACCCGGGTGCTGGATTGCGCCAGAGCCGGGGAGAGTTCCGGGGAGAGCCCCGGGGAGAGCCGCGAAGCCGATGCCGGCATCACCGGCCAGCCGGGTCAGGTATGCGTGGTGATGACCGCCGACTGCCTGCCCCTGCTGCTGTGTAACCGCGCAGGCAGCCGCGTGGCGGCGGTGCATGCCGGCTGGCGCGGTCTGGCCGATGGCGTCATCGAGGCGGCGCTGGCCGGTTTCGATGATTCCGCCGAGCAACTGCTGGCATGGCTGGGTCCGGCGATCGGCCCGGACGCCTTTGAGGTCGGACCTGAGGTACGGGAGCGATTCCTGCAGGACGATCCACAGGCCGACCACGCGTTCCGTCCGGGCCGGCCGGGGCACTGGCTGGCGGATATCTACCAGCTGGCCCGGCTGCGGCTGCGGCGGGCGGGTGTCGGTTTCATCGGCGGTGGTGATTACTGTACAGTAACCGACAGCAGGCGCTTTTATTCCTATCGCCGCGACGGCGTGACGGGACGCATGGCATCGCTGATCTGGATCGAGTGAGCCTGGGCCCGGCGGTTGGTGGTCGGGGGCTCGGTGGGTTACGCGGCGCCCGGGCGTTGTCGCAGCCGGGAAGTGTCGTGCCCGTGCGCCGCTAACCCACCCTACGCTTGCGGCGGCTGATGGTGGATGCGCCTACCGGCTTATCCACCCTACGGCGCTGACCGGCAAAAAACCGGAGGTGGGGCGAGGAGGGTGTAGGGTGGATAAGCGACAGCGCATCCACCAAGTAACCGGTACATCCTTGTGCCACGCCTCATCCTACAAAGCTCCTGTAGGGTGGGTTAGGCGCGCCGTGCGCGGAGGGTGGCCGTTTGCATTGCACCGTGCGCGCGCCGTAACCCACCGATTGGTGGTCGGGCAGTCCTGCAGGGGTCGGAGTCAAATTTGCGGGACATTGTCGTATGAAATGCCCCGTTTCCATGATCAAATTTGACTCCGACCCCTTGATGGTTTTGAGACATGATCCGTTTAACAACGGGAGAAGAGAAATGAGTGACTGGAAAATGCTGACACTGGTCGGCGCCGACCGGCCCGGGATCGTCGGACGGGTGACCAATGCCCTGTACCGGGCGGGCTGGAATCTGGGTGAGACCTCGATGATCCGGCTGGGGGGTAATTTCACCATCATGATGATGGTCACCGGCGAGGGGGCGGTGGAACCGGTACTGCAGCCGGTGGCCGATGCGCTGGGGCTGCACATGCATGTGGATGACATCGCCGGATCCCTGCATCAGCACGTGGTCCCCAATATCCAGGTGCGGGTGGTCGGGGCCGACCGGGCCGGCATCGTCGCCCAGGTAACGGCGGTGCTGGCGGAGCACGGATTCAATATTCTGGAGCTGGAGTCGGATGTGGCCGGCTCCAGTGAGCGGCCGGTCTACATCATGCACATCCAGGGCTATGCCGACCTGCCGCTGGAGACCCTGGAGGCGGCACTGGACAACCTGGGCGATATCGACGTGCATGTTTCGCCCATAGAGACCCTGATTGGATAACCATGGCCGTTCTGGAAATACTGAAAATACCCGACGAGCGGCTGAAGCAGGTATCCGAGCCGGTCGAACAATTCGATGATGAACTGCGCGCCTTTATCGATGAACTGGAGCAGACCCGCCGCGACGGCCCTGCCGCGGTGGGTATCGCCGCCCCCCAGGTGGGCCGCCTCCTGCGGGTGGTGATCGTCGATGTCTCCAATACCCGCAAGCCGGTGCCCAATCATGGTTACATGATCCTGGTGAATCCCGAGATCACCCACTGGGACGGCTTCGAGATGGGCCGCGAGGGTTGTCTGTCGGTGCCCGATTACACCGGCAACGTGATCCGCGCCACCCACATCCGCATCCGCGCCCAGGATCCCTGGGGCAAGCCGCTGGAGTATGAGATGGAGGGTTACGAGGCGCGCGCCGTACAGCACGAACTGGATCATCTCGACGGCCTGCTGTTCATCGACCGGGTGGTAAGCCGGCGCACCGACCTGTTCCAGCGCAAGGTCTATCAGAAGGGCGGTAAGTCGAGGAAGTAAAAGAGGGTGAAATCGCGATTCAGTAGGGCACGTACTTCGTGCCACTCTACCGGGCTATTGCGATAAGCACGGATGTAGGATGCTGGTGAGCTTGCGAACCGCATCAGTCGCGGCGACAAGACATGATGCGGTTCGTGTTACTCACCGCATCCTACCGCGCTACAATCCCCTCCGGTGGTTTTGTGGGTGCCAGAGGGGTGGGGCATTCGAATCGCGCGCAGGTGTCGGAGTCAAGCCGCTCTGAGTGGATCGCTCGATTCACGGAAATACGCGGCTTGACTCCGACACCTCTCGATTCCTCTCCGTGTCTCCGTGGTGCGCTTAGGGGTAAGTAGTTACCATATATGGCCAATTGCGTGTATTCGCGGCTAATTTCATGGGGAGGCCATGTCGTCTTTCGCTGTTGCCGTTTCATTCTTCCTGCTAGTCCTGCTGCTGTGGCTGTTCTATCGGCTCTACCGGGCCTGCCGCCGCGCCAACCGGGTCGACTGGGGGCACGCCTGGGTGAATCTGCTGGATGGGCTCATCCGCCTCTTCTGTTACCGCTACCACCGGCTCAACCTGATCGGACTGCGCCTGCCACGGCGCGGCCCGGCGATCGTGGTGGCCAATCATGTCTCCGGTCTCGATCCCTTGCTGCTGCTGGCTTCGGCGCGGCGGCCGCTGCGCTTCGTCATCGCCCGCGAGGAGTATGAGCGGTTCGGCCTGACCTGGCTGTTCCGGGCGGTCGGCTGTATCCCGGTTGACCGGGAGAAGAAACCGGAGCAGGCGCTGCGCGAGGCGTTGCGCTGTCTGCGTAGCGGCGAGGTGGTGGCGCTGTTTCCCCACGGCCGGATCCATCTGGACAGTGATCCGCCGCGGCGCATCAAGGCCGGCGCCATCCGCCTCTCCCAGATCACCGGGGCACCGATCATCCCCCATCGCATCAACGGCATCCGCGGTGCCGGCGGTGTGATCGGCGGGGTGTTGTTGCGCAGCCGGGCCAGGATCCGGGCCAGCTCCCCCATCTATCCCGAGGAGTGGGGCCGGGATCAGCTGCACGCCCTGGTGCAGGCCATCCTCGATGGCCGTTAGTGCTACTTCAATTTGATAAAGTACTTTTGTAGGGTGGATAAGCCGGTAGGCGCATCCACCATTGCCGCGGTGAGGAGTGGTACATGGATGTACCGTTTACGGACCAGAGGATGGCATGCGCTGTCGCTTATCCACCCTACGAAACTGGTGCAGGCCATCCTGGATGGCCACGAGGGCAGTGTAGCAATATGAATTTTCAGTTGAATTTCGATATCGGGTGCCCCATCTGCTGAGTAACCTTAGATTTTATCGGAGTAATTTTCATGCGCATGGACAGACTGACAAGCAAGTTCCAGATGGCCCTGGCGGATGCCCAGAGTATGGCGGTGGGCCGCGATCACCAGTTCATCGAACCGGTGCACATGATGACCGCCCTGCTCGACCAGGAGGGGGGCACGGTACGCCATCTGCTGACCCAGGCCGATGTGAACGTCAACCAGCTGCGTTCCGGGCTGGGCGAGATCCTCGACCGCCTACCCAGCATCGAGGGGGCGGCCGGGGATATGCACATCTCCAACGACCTGGGGCGGCTGCTCAATCAGTGCGACAAACTGGCGCAGAAGCGCAAGGACCAGTACATCTCCAGTGAGCTGTTTGTCCTGGCCGCCCTGGATGACAAGGGCGCCATGGGCGAACTGTTGCGCAAGGCAGGGGCCGCGAAGGAGCCGATCGAAAAGGTGATCGAGCAGCTGCGTGGCGGCCAGCAGGTGAATGATCCGAACGCGGAAGAGCAGCGCCAGGCGCTGGAAAAATACACCATTGACCTCACCGAGCGCGCCGAACAGGGCAAGCTGGACCCGGTGATCGGCCGCGACGACGAGATCCGTCGCACCATCCAGGTGCTGCAGCGCCGTACCAAGAACAACCCGGTACTGATCGGCGAGCCCGGCGTGGGCAAGACCGCCATCGTCGAGGGACTGGCCCAGCGCATCGTCAACGGCGAGGTGCCGGAAGGGCTGAAGGGCAAACGCCTGCTGTCGCTGGACATGGGGTCGCTGATCGCCGGTGCCAAGTTCCGTGGCGAGTTCGAGGAGCGTCTGAAGGCGGTGCTGAATGACCTCTCCAAGCAGGAGGGGCAGATCATCCTGTTCATCGATGAGCTGCACACCATGGTGGGTGCCGGCAAGGCCGAAGGGGCGATGGACGCCGGCAACATGCTGAAACCGGCCCTGGCCCGTGGTGAGTTGCACTGTGTCGGCGCCACCACCCTGGACGAATACCGCAAGTACATCGAGAAGGACGCGGCCCTGGAACGCCGCTTCCAGAAGGTGCTGGTGCAAGAGCCGTCGGTGGAGGATACCGTGGCCATCCTGCGCGGTCTGAAAGAGCGCTATGAACTGCACCACGGCGTGGACATCACCGATCCGGCCATCGTCGCCGCCGCCACCCTCTCCACCCGCTATATCACCGACCGCCAGCTGCCGGATAAGGCGATCGACCTGATCGACGAGGCCGCCTCGCAGATCCGCATGGAGATCGACTCCCTGCCGGAGGAGATGGATCGCCTGGAGCGGCGCCTGATCCAGCTCAAGATCGAGCGCGAGGCGCTGAAGAAGGAGTCGGACGAGGCCTCCAAGAAACGCCTGGCCCAGCTGGAGGCGGAGATCGAGAAGGCCGACCGGGAGTTTTCCGATCTGGATGAGATCTGGAAATCCGAAAAGGCCGCCCTGCAGGGCACCGCCCACATCAAGGAGGAGCTGGAGCGCGCCCGCCTGGAGATGGAGACGGCGCGCCGCGCCGGTGACCTGGCACGTATGTCGGAGCTGCAGTACGGGCGTATCCCCGAACTGGAGAAGCAGCTGGACATGGCCTCCCAGGCCGAGATGCAGGAGATGAAGCTGCTGCGCAACAAGGTGACCGACGAGGAGATCGCCGATGTGATCTCCAAGTGGACCGGTATCCCGGTGAGCAAGATGCTGGAGGGCGAGCGCGACAAGCTGCTGCGGCTGGAGGAGGAGCTGGGCAAGCGGGTCATCGGCCAGGCCGAGGGCATCGCCGCCGTCGCCAACGCCATCCGCCGCTCGCGCGCCGGACTCTCCGACCCGCGCCAGCCAAACGGCTCGTTCCTGTTCCTGGGGCCCACCGGCGTGGGCAAGACCGAACTCTCCAAGACGCTGGCCGATTTCCTGTTCGACACCGAGGACGCCATGGTGCGGATCGACATGTCCGAGTTCATGGAGAAGCACTCGGTGGCGCGCCTGATCGGCGCTCCCCCGGGCTATGTGGGTTACGAGGAGGGCGGCTACCTGACCGAGGCGGTGCGCCGCCGACCCTATTCGGTGATCCTGCTGGACGAGGTGGAGAAGGCCCATCCGGACGTGTTCAACGTGCTGCTGCAGGTGCTGGATGACGGGCGCCTTACCGATGGCCAGGGGCGCACGGTGGACTTTCGCAACACCGTGATCATCATGACCTCCAATCTCGGTTCCGACCTGATCCAGACCCTGGCGGGCGAGGAGCGCTACGAGGATATGAAACACGCGGTGATGGAGGTGGTGGGCCAGCACTTCCGCCCGGAATTCATCAACCGGGTGGATGACATCGTGGTGTTCCATCCCCTGGGCCGCGAGCAGATCCGCGCCATCACGGTGATCCAGGTGCGTTACCTGGAGCAGCGGCTGGCCGATCAAGACATGGGTCTGCAGCTCAGCGAAGCGGCCCTGGACCGGCTGGGTGAGGCCGGATTCGATCCGGTCTACGGCGCCCGGCCGCTGCAGCGGGTGATCCGCCAGCAACTGGAGAACCCGCTGGCCCAGGAGATCCTCGGTGGCCGCTTCGGCCCCGGGGATACCATCCGCGTCGACGTCTCGGAGCAGGGGCTGCGCTTCAGCAAGGGGTGAGCAGCGGCGGCATCCCTGCCGCCGACGGTCTTGGAATCCTTCCACCCAAAAGTACTGTAGGGTGGATAAGCTTGCGCATCCACCGTAGCAATGGTGGATGCGCCTACCGGCTTATCCACCCTACAAAACTTCAAACTTCAAACTTCAAACTTCAAACGGCCTGGCCATCAAATCCACCTGCGCATTCCAGAACGTCCCGTTCGGCTGCGCCAGTAAACCCCGGACAAAATCAACCGCACGCGCCAGATGGGCGGCCGTCTGCTGGCACAGGGGTTCGCCCAATTCAAACCGGTAACCGGAAATGGCGAGCAGGAAGGCGGGTGGCGGCGCGGTCTTATAGACCTCCTGGTACACCGACAGCAGGGTGGCCGGGCTCAGGCTGTGGCTGCTGTAGCTGTGGTCCCGGTGCGGGGTAAGGCGGAAGAACTCGAACGGTGGCCGGGCCGTCACCGAGGCGTCGACAAACAGCAGCAGCTCGCGCCGCTGCAGATCGGTGACGTGTTCGATCTGCA
Source organism: Sedimenticola hydrogenitrophicus (assembly GCF_029017505.1). GTDB lineage: Bacteria > Pseudomonadota > Gammaproteobacteria > Chromatiales > Chromatiaceae > Sedimenticola > Sedimenticola hydrogenitrophicus_A. Next base: position 54,337 of record NZ_JAQGEI010000028.1, on the reverse strand, counting down.
GCTGGAAATCGGTGATGGGTTCGTAGCAGCCGGGCTCGATCCCGGCCGCCGCCTCCCCCAGCCGTTCCAGCAACTCGGGACCCAGGGCGTCATCCCCCCGGGAGGGGTTGCCGTAGCCGATGACAGCAATCGGCGCTCTGCTCACCGGCTCAGTTCACCCCGGGTGTCCTTGATCAGGCGGTCGACGATGTGTCCATCCGGCGCCTGCAATTCAATCACCAGCGGCATCTTGCCCAGGGCATGGGTGGCGCAGGAGAGACAGGGGTCGTAGGCACGCACCGCCACCTCGATACTGTTCAACATACCTTCGCTGATCTCCCGGCCGTCGAATAGATCGGCCGCCACCGTGCGCACCGACTCATTCATGGCGCGGTTGTTGTGGGTAGTGGAGACGATCAGGTTGGCCCGCGTGACCAGGCCGTCCGGATTGATCTCGTAGTCGTGGATCAGGGTGCCGCGGGGCGCCTCGATGACGCCGATGCCGCGCGGCCGCATCTCGCCGGTTTGCCTCAGCTCGCCGCCCAGCAGGTCGGGGTCGGCCAGCAGCTGCTCGATCTTCTCGGCGCAGTGCAGCAGCTCGATCATGCGTGCCCAGTGATAGGCGAGGGTGGATTGCACCAGGCCGCCCGGCTCCAGGGCGCGGAACTCGATCCGCGCCAGCTCTGCCAACGGGGTGTCGATGAAGTCGCAGGTGTTGAGCCGCGCCAGGGGACCGACCCGATAGGCGCCCACCTCCGGGCCCAACTGCTGCAGATAGGGGAACTTCATGTAGCTCCAGGACTTGACCTGTTCGCGGATGTGCCGGTGGTAGTCCCGTGGGTCGATCCGCTCCAGCAGCTTGGCGCCGTCGGGAGCGACGGCCCGCAGCTCGCCGTGGTAGAGCTCCAGCGCGCCGTCGGTGCGGCACAGGCTCAGCATCGGGGTGTCGATGCGGGCGAAGCGGCGATGCTGCTCCCGTGCCGCCAGGAACAGGTTCCGCGCCAGCGCCAGCGCCGCCTCCCCCCAGGCGATCATCTGGCCGATATCCTGTTGCAGATAGTCCCGTTCGCTGCGCTCCAACGACTTGTTCACCCCGCCCGGGATGGCGCAGGTGCCGTGGATGCGCTTGCCGGCGGTGACCCGGATCACCTCCTGGCCAAATTTGCGCAGCAGCACCCCTTGCCTGGCCAGGTCCGGGTGTCGCTCGATCAGGCCGACCACATTGCGTCGGCTGACGTCGCTGTCGAACCCGAACAGCAGGTCGGGCGAGGCGAGGTGGAAGAAGTGCAGGGCGTGGGACTGCAGGATCTGGCCATAGTGCATCAGCCGGCGCACCTTCTCGGCGGTGGGCGTCAGCCGGTCCACGCCGGCCAGTTGGTCGATCGCCTTGCCCGCCGCCAGGTGATGGCTGACCGGGCAGATGCCGCACAGCCGCTGCACCAGCACCGGCAGCTCCCAGTAGGGGCGTCCCTGGATGAATTTCTCGAAGCCCCGGAACTCGACGATGTGCAGGCGCGCCTGGCGGATGCGGTTGTCATCGTCCAGCAGCAGGGTCACCTTGCCGTGTCCCTCCACCCGGCTCAGGGGTTCGATGGCGATGCGCCGCAGGGTCTGCGGGTGTTCCGCCGTCTCCAGGCGGCTGATATCGATGGGGTCTTGTTCAGTCATAATGGGTTCAGTCATAACGGATCTGGCGGTAGGCGAACTGGATCGGCTGGCCGGAGAGCAGCTCCCCCAGAAAAGTGAACAGGGTATCGGCGGAGGGGGGGCAGCCGGGCAGGAAATAGTCTATCCAAACCACGTCGTGGACCGGGTGCACCTGATTCAGCAGCAGCGGCAGTTCCGGATCGCTGGGGATCTGCGGGTTGTCGATGCCGCTGCCGCTAAGATAAGCCTCCTCCAGGCACTCCGCCAGCGAGTACTGGTTGCGCATGGCCGGCACGCCGCCATTGATGGCGCAGGCCCCGACCGCCACCAGGATGTTGCAGTGGCGGCGGAACGCCTTCAGCACCTCCACATTCTCGGCATTGCAGACGCCGCCCTCGATCAGCCCCACATCGCAGCTGCCGATCTGCTTGATGTCGGTCAGTGGGGTGCGGTCAAACTCTATTTGCGCGACCAGCTCGATCAGCCGCTCATCGATATCCAGCAGAGACATGTGACAGCCGAAACAGCCGGCCAGGGAGGCGGTGGCGATCCGGACCTTATTCACCATGGTCGCGCTCCTGGTGTGCGGCCACGTCGCCGACCTGGCTGATCGACTCCTGGTCGTACAGCCGCTTGCCGATGGGCACCTCGTAACCCCGGTGTTTGGGCAGGATGGCCCCCACCGGGCAGACCCGGGCCGCCTTGTCGGCGGCGCTGAAGTGGGAGTCGCCCAGTTTTCCGCTGGCGGAGTTGATCATCAGATGGGCCTGGATACCGCGGCCGCCGATGCTGAACACCCCCTTCTTGTCATACTCGCGGCTGGCCCTGACGCAGAGTTCGCAGAGGATGCAGCGGTTGAAGTCGATAATGGTCTCGGGGTGGGAGGCGTCCACCGCGCGCCGCGGATAGAAGTGCACGAACTCCGGTGCCAGCATGCCGCAGTGATAGGCCACCGCCTGCAGCTGGCAGGCCCCGCTCTTCTCGCAGGCGGGGCAGACGTGATTGCCCTCCACGAACAGCAGCTTCAGCAGCAGGCGTCGCTGGGTGGTGATCTCATGGGTCTCGTTGGCCACCTCCATGCCGTCGAGTGCCGGGGTGGTGCAGGCGGCGACGCTGCGGCCATCGGCGGTGACGCAGCAGAGCCGGCAACTGCCGTGGGGATGGAATTCCGGGTTGTGGCAGAGATGCGGAATATAGATCTTGGCCGCCAGGGCGGCCTCCATGATGCTCTGACCCGCCTCGAACGGAACCGTCACGCCGTCGATTTTGAAACTGGGGTTCATACGCCACCGCCTTCCAGATGTGCCCCGGGGTCGGTGCGGCCGGTGAGGGCGCGGGCCTCTTGCAGCGAGGCGTCCAGGTCGAACGACGGCTCGAAACTGGTGGAACACAGGCGTGCCTGGAAGATGCCGGGGAATTTCTCCAGGCCATCGAGGACCGGATTGGCCGCGGTCAGCCCCAAGCCGCAGTGGCTGGTCTGCCGCATCAGGGTGCCGAGGGTCGCGAGTTCATCCAGGTCCTTGGTGGTGGCGTGTCCCACCATGACTTTCCCCAGTTGCCTGACCAGCATCGCGGTGCCGACCCGGCAGGGGGTGCAGAAGCCGCAGCTTTCATGGCTGAAAAAACGGGTGAAATTGTCGATCGCCTTGAGCAGTTCCCGGCCTTGGTTGAAGACCATGAATGAACCGCCGGTGGCGAGATCCTCGAAGGCCAGGGTGCGGCCGAACTCGGTGGGCGGGATCAGGCGGCCCGCCGCTCCGCCGATCTGCACCGCCTGGGTATGGTGCGCCTGGCAGGCGGCCAGGATCTCGCCGATCGGGGTGCCGAAGGGAAACTCATAAATGCCCGGCCGTTCGCAGTCTCCGGAGATGCTGAGCAGCTTGGTGCCGGGCGACTGGGCGGTGCCGACGGAACGGAACCACGCCGGCCCGTGCTGGGCGATCATTGCCGCATTGGCCAGGGTCTCGACGTTGTTGACCACCGTGGGCATGCCCCGATAGCCCTGGATCACCGGGAACGGCGGACGGTTGCGGGGGATGCCGCGTTTGCCCTCCAGCGATTCGATCAGCGCCGACTCTTCGCCGCAGATGTAGGCCCCGGCCCCCAGATGGATCTCGATGTCGAAATCGAAGCCCGCCCGGCCGAGGATGGAGTGGCCCAGCAGATTGCGCTCGCGACGCTGTTGCAGGGTCTTGTGCAGCGTTTCCAGCAGATAACGGTATTCCCCGCGCAGATAGAGGAAACCGCGGCGCGCCCCGATCACGGCGGCGCACAGGGTCATGCCCTCGAACAGCCGGTCGGCATGGGCCTGCAGCAGATAGCGGTCCTTGAAGGTGCCCGGTTCCCCCTCATCGGCATTGCACACCACGTAGTGCTCGGCCGCCTCGGCGCCGGCGCAGAAGCGCCACTTTTTCCCGGTGCTGAAACCGGCGCCACCGCAGCCCCGGAGTCCGCTCTGTTCCAGGAGGTCGAGCAGTGCCTCCGGGCCGTGTTCCAGGCCGCGGCGGATGGCGGCGCCCGCGCTATAGTCGCTGTTGAGGATGATGTCCCGGCGCACCACCCCGGCGGTGACCGCAAACAGCTCGGCCGGCCACTGGTCGAGCGGTATGGCCTGCTCGATCAGGGAAACCATCCGGTCGATACGCTCACTGGTCAGGCGGGTGACCGCCCGCCCATTGACCAGGGCGGCCGGACCCTGATCGCCCATGCCGGTGCAGGAGGTGTAGCCGAGACTGACGCGATAGTCACCGCGCGTGCCGCCGATCCCGACGTCCAGCTGCCGAGCCAGCAGTTCGGCCAGCAGCCGGCTCCCCTGCATCTGATCGGTGGCATTGTCGCTGAGCAGGATGTCGTACTCACCGCGCGGTTCGAGATGCAGGAAACTGTAGAACTCAATGACCCCCAGGATAAATGCCCTGCCCAGTCCCAGTGATTCCGCAAGCCGGTCTATGGCATCATGCGGTATATAACGAAAGGCTTGCTGGACTTCGATAAGCGTCTGTAGCAGATGGGTCGGGTCGCTTTCCCGGTCATTGAGCATGTTCTGTAAGATCTGCTTCGGTTTGTCCTCAACCATTATGGGATCCATGGATTTCAATAATATGAATCTGCCGCTGGCGGCCGTGTTCAACTCAATTCACTATAGCCTATCTGGTCTCGCGTCGGGACCGGGTGATACAAATCAGCAAGATTTCACTTAGCCTGCCGCTAACCCTCTACACAGTGATCAGGAGTGCAATATCAGGTTATGCCGCAGATCGGTCGGTTTGAAATCAAGGAGAAGTTGGGTTCCGGGAGCCAGGGCTCGGTCTATCGATGTATCGATTCCGAGTTACGCCGCTCGGTGGCAATCAAGTTACTGGACCGCGTGATGCCGGGCGCCACCTCGATCCTGGACAGCCTGCTGAGCGAGGCGCGCACCATCAGTCAGATTCAGCATCCCAATATCGTCGCCATTTTTGACGTCGGCAATGAGCGGAAGCGACCCTACCTGGTATTTGAATTCGTCGAGGGCGAACTGTTGTCGGACCGCCTGCGGCAGGGGGCGCCGAGCCTGCAGGAGGCCCTGGATATCATCACCGGGATACTTTCAGGGATTGACCAGGTGCATCGCAAGGGCATCGTGCATCGGGATCTGAAACCGGCCAACATCATCCTCAACCGCGAGGGTACGCCCAAGGTGATGGATTTCGGTATCGCCCGGTTGCTTGGTGGCGCGGTGAACCCGGACGTGGAGCTGACCGGCACGCCACGCTATATGGCACCGGAATATATCGATCAGGGCACGGTGAGCCCGCAGGCGGATGTGTTTGCCCTGGGGGCGATCCTGTTCGAGCTGCTGACCGGCAAGGTGGCGTTCGACGCCCGCGATCAGCCGACCCTGCTGAAGCATATCCGCGATCTGGCCGTGGCCAATCCCTCCAGCTTCAATCCGGAAGTCAGTGAACAGCTCGACGGGATAGTGCAGAAGGCATTGGAAAAAGAGCCCGGTTCGCGGTTTGCCGATGCCGGGGAGATGCTGGGTGCGATCGTCGGTTATCGCAAGGGCGTCGATGAACTGACCGGGCAGGCGACCAAGGGGACAGTCGATTTTCTGCTGCGGCGGATGCAGCACAAGAGTGACTTTCCGGTGCTCGCGGAGTCCATTCGAACCCTCAACCGTCTGACCGCCTCGGATGACAAGGGGATGGATCACCTGGCCGGCATCATCATCCGCGACTTTGCCCTGGCCAGTAAGATACTCAAGGTGGTCAACTCGGCCTATTACAGTCGCTTCGCCGGGCGCATTGGCACCATCTCCCGGGCCATCGTGGTGCTCGGTATCCAAACCATCCGTTCCATCGCCGCCTCGCTGATCTTTTTTGAGCATCTGCACAACAAGACCCAGGCGATCAAACTCAAGAACGAGATCGCGGCGGCCATCTTCAGCGCCACCCTGGCACGCCAGGCGGCGGAAGACGCCGGGCTGGAGCATGTGGAGGAGGGCTTCCTTTGCGGCATGCTGCATACCCTGGGCAAGATTCTGGTCACCTATTATCTGAATGACGAGAGCGAGGAGATACAGCGTCTGGTCAGGACCGAATCGCTGCCCCAGGAGCAGGCCGAGCGCCGGGTGCTGGGCATGTCTTTTCAGGAGATGGGCATCGCTATCGCCGAACAGTGGAATTTTCCGGCCAGTATTACGCGGGGTATGGTCAAGGTGGACCCCGCTGCGCCGGGTGACCTTTTGGATAAGGATGTGAAATTGCGCCTGATCGCCAACTTCTCCAACGAGGCGACCCGGATCATCGGCGAAGCAGAGGATGGCGGTGAACAGCAGATCCGTCAGCTGCTGAAACGCTTTCGCCGCGGGTTGGCGATCAGTGAGCGCCGTTTCGACAGCATGCTGGAGGAGGCAAGAGCGGAGTTTGTCGAACTCAGCGGCAGCCTCACCGCCAAGGCGGCCAATGACCCGTTCATGCGCCGGCTGTCGCGGCCGGCCCATCCCGATACCGCGCCTGTGACCCAGGCGGGCAACGGGGGCAGCGGGCATCTGGAGGAAATCACCACCACGCTGGCGCTGGAGCCGTTGAAGCGACCTGTCGGCGAGGATCCGATCGCCGAAATCACCCCGGATGACCCGGCGATCAATGCCGAGATCGTGCTCGCCGAGGGGATGCAGGAGGTGACCGATATGCTGCTGGATGACACGACCAATATCATCCAGGTATTCAACGTGGTGCTGGAGACCATCTACCGTGCCCTGGCCTTCAACCGGGTGGTCCTCTGCCTGCAGGATCGCAACAATCAGGAGATCCAGGCGAAACTGGGGTTCGGCAGCGATATCGACAACTTCATCGCCGGTTTCCATTTTTCCCGCCAGTACAGCACGGATGTGTTTCATGCTGCCTTGAAGAATGGCGTGGATCTGGCGATCTCCAATACCGGTGACCCGAAGATCAGGGATGACCTGCCGCCGTGGTACACAAAGATCTCCAACGCCGGATCGTTTCTGATCTTTCCGCTGGTCATGAAACAGCGGCCCCTGGGCCTGATCTATGCCGATCATCCACAGCCGGACGGTATCGTGCTGACCGCCAAACAGCTCAACCTGATCAAGACCCTGCGCAACCAGTTGATTCTTGCATTCCGCTCGCGAATGTGAAAATGTTTCCGCACCGTAGTATTGGCAGGATCAAGGTCGTCCCCCATGTTGGAATATATCTTTTTCGATGAGCGCCCCTGGCAGAAATTCATTCTTTTTCTGGAGCGGAAGGGGCTGCAGCCGCTCTCGGCCAGCGAGGACCAGGGCTTCATGGTACGGCTGCCGGACGAGACCGACGACAGCCTGATGAATGACATCGAGGCCTATTACGACGAGATGCTGGATATGAACGAGGCGCTGTTCGTGGAACAGGCCGACGCCTCCGAGCATGTGCACGCCGCCGGGGTCAGTGTCAATCTCAGTGATGGACGGTCGGTGCAGGCGCTGGTGGATCCGGCCCTGCTGAACCGGATGCTCAGCGTACTCAGCACCGACGAACTGGGCCGCTTCATCAATGCCATCGTGGACGCCGTGGAGCATCCCGACGAGCGCTCGGTCTGCCGGCGGCTGTAACTCAGCCTTTGGCGGTCGGGGGATCGGTGGGTTACACGGCGCCCGGGCGTTGTTGCGGTCGGCCTGCGTCGTGCCCATGCGCCGCTAACCCACCCTACAATGGCAGATTTTATGTCGGTAGTATCGTGGTGCGGCGCGGTCACGCAAAACCGCTTGTAGGGGCAGGCCCCCGTGCCTGCCCGAGCGTGTAGGATGCAGTCCGGCCCGCTTAGGGGTAAAGGGCTATTGCCGTTGCGTCTCCACCTGCTCCAGCTTCGCCGCTTCCGCCGCTTCCGCCGCTTCCGCCGCCTGCGCCCTGCGCTCCTGCTTCTTCTGCTCCACCAGCTCGATGTATTGCTTCGGGGTGAGGGTGGCGGCCCATTCCGGGGACTCTTTCGGGGCGTAGTAGGCGTAGATGATGACGCCGATCAGCACCGCCAATATCAGAAGAAAGGGTTTCTGCTTCATTTTCGCTGTCCCGGGAGTCTGTCGGTCAAGCCCGACAGACTCCTAGCCGACCACACCAGATTGGGCGACTATAGCACGCCGCTCATTCGCGCAGGGTGATAATGGGCCAGCCGCGCTCGCGGGCATGCCGCGCCAGGGTTTCATCGGGATCGACCGCCACCGGGTGTTCCACCCGTTGCAGCAGGGGCAGGTCGTTGTGGGAGTCGCTGTAGAAGCTGCTCCCGGCCAGGTCCAGCCGATGCCGCCCCAGCCACTGATTCAGCCGGGTCACCTTGCCTTCCCGAAAACAGGGGGTCCCGGCCACGTTACCGGTATAGCGGCCGTCGACCATCTCCGGTTCGGTGGCGATCAGGTGTTCAACACCGAAGGCGGCGGCGATGGGCGCGGTCACGAAGGCGTTGGTGGCGGTGATGATCAGCAGGGTATCCCCGGCGGCCCGGTGCTTCTCCACCAGCGCCCGGGCGGCGGGTAGCAGGATGGGTTCGATCTTCTCCTGCATGAAGGCCTGGTGCCACTGTTGCAACTGGGCCGGGGAGTGCTCGCTCAACGGTTTGAGGGAGAAGCGCAGAAACTCGAAGATATCCAGCCGTCCCTCCTTGTATTCCTGGTAGAAGCGGTCGTTTTCGCGCTCGTACCACTCCCCATCCACAATGCCCTGCTCCGCCAGGAAGACGCCCCAGAGGTGATCCGAATCACCGTTGAGCAGGGTGTTGTCGAGATCGAAAATGGCTAAAGGCAAGGTCGCAGCTCCACTAAGAATGAGTGGCGTATTTTACCCCGGAAACCGGCAGCGGAAGCAATCCCTGGCCGGCCGGAATAGAAAAACTGGCGGTTGCGGCCGCGACGCCGCTCCCTGGTGGTTGCCGGAGTGCGGTGGAGTGTGGAACAATCAACTCAGTTTATTGATTCTTAAACAGGTTTTCCTTTGATTGATTCAGAAGGGTATAGACCTAACGTCGGCATCATACTGTGCAATAATCAGCGGCAACTTTTCTGGGGTAGACGGGTAGGGCAGGATGCCTGGCAGTTCCCTCAGGGTGGTATCAACGAAGGCGAGACACCCGAACAGGCGATGTTTCGCGAACTCGAGGAGGAGGTGGGGCTGCGTCGGCACCAGGTGGAGATCGTGGGTGTGACGACCGGCTGGCTCAAATACCGGTTACCGAAACGGTTTCTGCGCCACCACTGCAAACCGCTCTGCATAGGTCAGAAACAGCTCTGGTATCTGCTGCGGGTGCTGTGTGAAGAGACGGATTTCTGTCTCGACCACGCGCCCAAACCGGAATTTGACAGCTGGCGATGGGTAAAATATTGGCATCCTCTGCGTGAGGTCGTCTATTTCAAGCGCAAGGTCTATGTGCAGGCACTTGAGGAACTGGCACCCCTGCTATTTCCCGAGGGTGCCCCCACGCGCGCGCAGACCAACTTCCTGCGCCAGAACAGGCGATGACTGATGATGCTTGAAGTACTCCACCGGATTGTGCAGGAGGTCAACGCGGCGCCGGACCTTGGGGAGGCGCTGCGGCTGATCGTGCAGCGGGTGAGGCTGGCGATCAAGACCGACGTCTGTTCGGTCTATCTGACCGATTTCGACCGCCGTGAGCATGTGCTGCTGGCCACCGAGGGTCTGCGTCAGGAGGCGGTCGGCAAGGTCAGGCTGCCGATGCACCGGGGTCTGGTCGGCCTGGTCTGTGAGCGGGCCGAGCCGGTCAATCTGGACGACGCCACGGAACATCCCCGCTATCTCTTTATCCATGCCACCGGTGAAACCGAATACCGGGGGTTTCTCGGCGTGCCCATTATCCAGAACCGCAAGGTGCTGGGGGTGCTGGTGGTGCGCCAGGTGGAGTCTCGCAAATTCGGCGATGATGAGGTCACCTTCCTGTTTACCCTGGCGGCACAGCTGGCCGGTGCGATCACCCATGCCAGGGCCAGTGGCGAACTGACCCAGCTGCAGCCCACCCGCAGTCCACTGAACCGCTATCTCAGTGGCCAGCCGAGTGCGCCCGGGGTGGCCACCGGCAGCGCCGTGGTGGCCTATCAGCTGGCGGATCTTGACGCGGTGCCGGATCGGGCCACCAGCAACGCCCCGGCCGAGGTGGCCGCATTCAGGGAGGCGGTCGCCCTGACCCGGCAGGAGTTGCAACTGCTCAAGGTGCGGCTGTCGACCGAACTGCCGGTCGAGGAGCAGGCGCTGTTCGATGCGCTGCTGCTGATGCTGGAGAGCGACACCCTGGTCAGCCAGACCGTGGAGCGCATCGAGCAGGGGCAGTGGGCGCAGAGTGCGTTGCGCCATACCATCGAGACCCACGCCCGGGTGTTCGACAACATGGATGACATCTACCTGCGGGAGCGCGCCTCAGACATCCGTGATCTTGGCCGGCGCGTCCTGACCCATCTGCAGATGGATAAACCCCGGGAGATCACGTACCCGAAAAAAACCATCCTGGTGGGGGATGATATCAGTGCCGTGCAGCTGGCCGAGGTGCCGGCGGAACGGCTGGCCGGTATCGTCTCCGCCAAGGGCTCCAGCTCCTCCCATGTGGCCATCCTGGCGCGTGCCATGGGGGCTCCCGCGGTGATGGGTGTGACCGATCTGCCGGTGGGGCGGCTGGAAGGGCTGGATATCATCATCGACGGCTACCGTGGGCGGGTCTATGTCTCGCCCGATCCGTCGGTCAGCGACGAGTATTCCCGTCTGGCCCGGGAGGATTCCGAGATCTCCAGGGAGCTGGAGGCGATGAAGGGGCTGAAGGCGGAGACCACGGACGGGGTCGTGCTCCCGCTCCATCTCAATACCGGGCTGATATCGGATGTCATGACCGTGGGGCTGGAGGAGTCCGAAGGGGTCGGCCTGCACCGCACCGAGCTGCTCTATATCGTGCGTGACCGTTTCCCCGGCGAGGAGGTCCAGTTCGAGAGCTATCAGCAGCTGCTGGCCGTGTTCGCCCCGCGCCCGGTGATCCTGCGTACCCTGGATATCGGCGGCGACAAGCCGCTGCCCTACTTCCCGTTTGCCGAATCGAACCCGTTCCTCGGCTGGCGCGGGGTGCGCATCTCGCTGGATCATCCGGAGATCTTCATGACCCAGATCCGCGCCATGATGCGGGCCAATATCGGCCTGAATAATCTGCGCATCATGCTGCCGATGATCAGCAAGGTCTCGGAAGTGGATGAGCTGCAGATGTTGATCCGGCGTGCCCACGATGAGCTGCTGGAAGAGGGCCATGGGGTGGTGATGCCGCCGGTCGGGGTGATGATCGAGGTGCCGGCCGCGGTCTACCAGATCGGCGAGATTGCCCGCCGGGTCGATTTTCTCTCCGTGGGTACCAACGACCTGACCCAGTATCTGCTGGCGGTGGATCGCAACAATCCCCGCGTCGCCGCCATCTTTGACGATATGCATCCGGCGGTGTTGCAGGCACTGGTGCAGATTGTTGAGGGGGCGGCCCTCTACCGACGTCCGGTCAGTGTCTGTGGCGAACTGGCGGGCAATCCCCTGGCCGCAGTGTTGCTGCTCGGCATGGGCGTGGACAGCATCAGCATGAGTGCCGGCAGCCTGCTCAAGATCCGCTGGGTGATCCGCAGCTACAGCCGAGCCCGGGCCAAGAGCCTGCTGCAGGCGGCGCTGCGTATGACCGACGCCCGCCAAGTGCGTGAACTGATGGAAAAATCCCTCGACGAGATGGGCCTGGGCGGATTGATCCGGCCGGGCAAATAGCGCCCGAACCGGGAGGCGGCGCCCCCGTCGCGATGGGTTTCCCGCCCCGCGGTCACCGAGTCTAACCCTGGCAACGGAAGTCGTAGGATGCGGTGAGTGCAACGAACCGCATCAAGGTGGATCTGCCGCAGCCAACGCTGATTGGTGCGGTTCGCAGGCTCACCGGCACCCTACGCCCGTAAGCGAGCGACGCGCGACGTCTAACGGTACTGGCGCAGGTACCACCACTCGAACAATCGTTTCAGCCAGTGAAACACCCGCAGCTGCGGCAGGGCAATATTGAAATTCGGGGTGCGCGCCACCAGGCTGCCGCTGGTCTGGCTGTCGACGATGCAGAACAGCTCCACCTTGAAGGTCCGCACCGGTTGGCCTCCCTTGAGCTCAGTCAGCAGATTGGCCGCGGCGGCCTCCGCCTGCAGGTCGGCCATGTGCGCCTGTTTCGGCATCCACTCGGGGCCGGGGTAGCTGCCGGAATCGCCGGCCACGTAGACCCGCTCCATGCCGAGCACCCGGCACTGGGCATCCGCCTGGATCAGGCCGCCATCGGAGCGCGGCAGGTCGGTGTTGTCAAACCACTGGTTGCCGGTCATGCCGGGCATGAACAGGATCAGGTCGGCGTCGAATTCTCCCCCCTCGGTGATCACCTGGCGGTCGGTGAACTGTTTCATCTTGTGGCCCAGGTGGGTGTCGATGCCGCGTCGCTTCATCTCCCGCAGCAGGCCGCGCACCGCCTTGGGCCCGAGGCGTTGGCCGGGCTGCGCCGCCGGGCTGAAGAAGACCAGCTTAAACCGCTCCCGGCGGCCCTCGCGGCGCAGTTGCCGGTCGATACCGAAGAGGAATTCGAACATGGGTCCGCCGCGCATGGCCGAGGGTTCCTTCGGGTTGCCGGCGAAGCCGACCGCGATGGTGCCGCCCTGCAACGCCCGCAACCGGTCGCGGATCTCGATGGCCGCCGGGATCCCTTCGCAGGGGGTGATGGCGTGTTCGATGCCGGGCAGCTTTTTGATGAAGCGTCCGCCGGAGCAGATGATCAGACCGTCGTTTTCGATCCCGCCGCGGTCGGTCAACAGGGTGCGGCCCCCGGCTTCAAGCCCGCTGGCCGAGCCCTGGTGGAAATTCACCCGCATGCGCCGGAAGAAGTTGCCCAGGTCGATGCGCAGATCCTCGGGCCGGCGCAGCCCGGAAGAGATCCAGATGGTGCCGGGCAGATAGGTGAACTCGGGGGCCGGTGCCACCAGGGTGATCTCGGCGGCCGGATCGGCGGCGCGCAGTTTCTGCACGGCGGTCAGGGCGGCGAAGCCGGCCCCGACGAGGGTGATTCTGTTCATCGCTATACCTCGGGGATCTTGTTGTTGGCCGGGGGTGGCCCCGGTTGCTTTGGCGCCATTATATCGGTTTTGTCCGAGGTGTCCCCCTGGCATCGACGGGGTTTCACACCGGCGCCGCGGTTGATTTCATCGGCAACGACTCCATATTGGGGCCATGGCTTTGACCGTGGGTGCGGTATCTATCCGGGCAGTTGATCCGGTGGTGCCGTTTCCACTATTGTGCGTCTGCTACCCCGATCGACTACCCGGATTTACAGGCAACCCATGAAAAATTGGCAGGAGAGACAATTTTCACGGCCGCAGGCCGCCCTCCAGGGTGCGGCTCAGGGATGTGCCGCATGAACGCGCTCGACATCCGCGACCTGCGCAAGGTCTACAAAAACGGCTTTGAAGCACTGAAGGGGATAGACGTCAGCGTCGCGGAGGGTGACTTCTTCGCCCTGCTGGGACCGAACGGGGCCGGCAAGTCCACCGCCATCGGCATCATCAGTTCCCTGGTCAACAAGAGCTCCGGTCGGGTGGAGGTGTTCGGCCACGATCTGGACCGTGATCCCGAAGGGGTCAAGTCCTGTATCGGTCTGGTACCGCAGGAGTTCAACTTCAATATGTGGGAGCCGATCGGCGAGATCGTGGTCAATCAGGCCGGCTTCTACGGCATCCCCCGCAAGGAGGCGTGGCAGCGCGCCGAGGAGAGCCTGCGGCAGCTGGACCTGTGGGACAAGCGCCTGCAGATGTCGCGCACCCTGTCGGGCGGCATGAAGCGCCGGCTGATGATCGCCCGGGCCCTGGTGCACCGGCCGAAACTGCTGATCCTGGATGAGCCGACCGCCGGGGTGGATATCGAGATCCGCCGCTCCATGTGGGAGTTCATGAGCGAGCTGAACCGCCAGGGGACCACCATTATCCTCACCACCCATTATCTGGAGGAGGCGGAGAGCCTCTGTCGCAATATCGCCATTATCAATCAGGGGCGTATCGTGGAGCACTCGCGCATGGACCAACTGCTGCATCAGCTGCACACCGAGACCTTCGTGCTGAACCTGCGCGACCGCATCACGGAACTGCCGCGGCTGCAGGGGTTTGAACTGAAACGGCTGGATGAGCAGCGGGTCGAGGTGGCGGTGAGCAGTGGCCAGAGCATCAATCAGCTGTTTGAACAGCTCTCCTCCCAGGGGCTCGGGGTCACCTCGCTGCGCAACAAGCAGAACCGCCTGGAACAGCTGTTCATGAACATGGTGGAGAGCGCGCGCAACGGGGCGCCCCAATGACCCGTTACAGCCGCTACTGGACCGCCTTTCGGACCATCTTTACCAAGGAGTTGCTGCGTTTTACCCGGATCTGGCTGCAGACCATCCTGCCGCCGGTGATCACCACGGTGCTCTATTACATCATCTTCGGCAACCTGATCGGCTCGCGCATCGGCGAGATGGACGGTTTCCGTTATATCGATTTCATCGTGCCTGGGCTGATCCTGATGGCGGTGATCACCAACTCCTACTCCAATGTGGTCTCCTCCTTCTTCAGCAGCAAGTTCCAGCGCCATGTGGAGGAGCTGATCATCTCGCCGGTGCCCAACTGGGTGATCCTCGGCGGTTACGTGGCCGGTGGCGTGGCCCGGGGGGTGATGGTGGGGATTGCCGTCACTGCCGTGTCGCTGTTCTTCACCGATATCCAGGTGCAGAGCTACGGCTGGACCCTGACGGTGTTCACCCTCACCGCGATCCTGTTCTCCCTGGCCGGCTTCATCAACGCGGTGTATGCCAACAGCTTCGACGACATCTCCATCATTCCCACCTTCGTGCTCACCCCGCTGACCTATCTGGGCGGCGTGTTCTACTCCATCAACATGCTGCCCCAGATCTGGCAGCAGATCTCCCTGGCCAATCCCATACTCTATATGGTCAACGCCTTCCGCTACGGCCTGCTCGGGGTGTCGGATATCCACATGGGTGTGGCCCTCGGGATAGTCATCCTGTTTATCATTGCGCTCACCGGCTTCAGCCTCTATCTGCTCAACCGGGGTATCGGCATCAAGAGTTAGGAGTCTGTCGGGTTTGACGGCAGCAGCAGGCTGAATTCCACGGCGGAGTGCGAGTCGAGGGTACGTGCCTCGGCATGCCCGCCGTGAAACTCACTGATCAGCCGTACCAGATAGAGTCCCAGGCCCATGTGGGGTTCGCTGGCGCCGTTTTTACGTATGGAAACCATGGAGGCAAACAGCTCCCGCTCCATCCCCTCGGGGAGGGGCGGGCCGATGTTGCGGACGCTCAGCCGCACCAGGCGCCGCTCTGTTTTTTTCAATATCAGCCGGATGGCGCTGCCGGGTTGATGGAAATCGACCGCATTGCTGATCAATTTATCCAGCGCCTGGCTGATCAGATCGGGGGCGCCGCGGATGATTACCGGCGCTTGGCAGCGGTCGAGTTCGAAAGTGACATCCGGAAAGGCGCTTCGATACCCCTCCAGGGCCATCTCCAGCAGGGCCCCGAGATCGAACGGCGCCAGTTCCGTCTGCAGCAGCTGCTGTTCCAGCCGGGTCGCTTCACGCATGCGGTGCAGGATCAGCCCGAGCCGCTCAATCCCCTCCTGGGCGCGCAGCAGATAGCGTTGCCGGTCGCCCTCCGCCGGGTCGCTCTGGAGGTTTTCCAGGGAAGAGCGGACGATGGTCAGCGGGGTTCGGAACTCATGGGCGAGCCGCGAGGCCATCGCCTCCAGGTAACGGTTGTACTCCGCGAGTCGATTCAGCACACCCGAGAAACTGCGGCTCAGATCACCGATTTCATCGGCCGATTGATCCGCTGACAGCGTGCCCTGAATCCTGCCGTCGCTGGTAACCGCCGTTTCAATGCGCTGGCTGAGCCGGCGGATACGGGTGGTCAGCAGAGTGGCAAAACCGAGAATGGCGAGCCCGACGAACAGAAACAGCAGCAGGGTGGTACCGGTGATCTGCTCCAGTGCCCGGTTCTGCAGGCTCAGTATCCGGTTGGTGGTCTGTTCCACCAGCACGGCCCCGGCCACTCCGGCGGATGACTGGATCGGCCAGGCGGCGGAGAGGATGACCGCGCGCCCATCCGGCGTGTTCCTGCGTCGCGACCGTGGTTGGCCGGCCAGGGCGGCGTCGATCTCACCGCCCTCCAGGCGGGCGCTGCGGGTGAAGTCATCCTGGAAGTGCTCGCTGGGCTGGTCCAGGACCAGGCGCATCAACGGCTGCAGGGGGGAGAGCCGCACCGCTTCATCGGACTCGGTCACCGCCTCCGGAGGCTGCAGGCGCCCGCGCCGGGCCAACACCAGACGCTGGTTGTTGACCACCCAGATACGGGCATTCTCGTGTTCCAGGCCGCCGATCAGGCGACCGATCTCCGGGTCCGGCCGCACCAGGCGGCCCAGTCGGGTGGGCTGGCCGTCGCCGGTGGAGCTGACCAGGCGACGCGCCAGCGGTTGGGCCGGATCGTCCAGGTCCGCCACGGTGATGGCGATGCGCTCCCCCAGCAGGTAGCGGGGAATGCGCATTTCCAGGGTGTAGCCGCGCTCCGAGGTCTGCCACTCGCCCTGGATCCGGTCCTCACGCCCGATCGGTTCGGCGCTGCTACCGGAGGGGGCCGGCAGTCGGCGGGCGGTGACCCAGCCGGGGGCGGTCGAGGCCATACGGTAACGGCTGACCACGCCGTCCGCGGCGCCCAGGGTGATGTCGACATAATCGCCCTGGTCCAGCCGGACGCTGCCCGGCGGGTGGTGCAGCACCTGCTGGTCATTCACCCGGAGCAACAGATAGAGGTGACCGGCGTCCTCGCCCAGGATGCTTTCGAACAGCCACTCCCCCTCGGCAGGATAACGCTGCAGGTTGCCCAGGTAGGGCAGCCAATCCTCGGTGTAGCCATCCAGCTGGATCGGCTGCTCCAACCGGTTGACATACTGCAGGGGGATGCCCGCGTCGGCCTGTTCGCCATCCCGGGTGGAGTTGATAATGGCGGGACTGTTGTGGAGGATGGCGGCCACCGCCTGGGCCGTGCCCAGCAGCATGGTCTCCTGGGTCTGGCGCAGAAACCGCTCGGTCTCCTGGATATAGCGATACCCGGCCCAGGGAATGGCCAGCAGGGAGAGAGAGACCAGCAGCAGCTTGAAGCGGATGCTCTGGAAGAAACCGCGCCTGGGGGTCATTCCGGTGCGGGCGACGTGGCGCTGTTCCAGCGATAGCCGATGCCGTAGACGGTCTCGATGGCGTCGAAGTGGCGGTCACACTCCTCGAACTTGCGCCGGATGCGTTTGATGTGGGTGCTGATGCTGGTGGCGTCCACCAGGATGTTGGCGGCATCCATCAGCTGATCCCGGCTGCGCACGTGGCCGGGGCGCTGGCCGAGCGCATGCACGAACCAGAACTCGGTCAGGGTCAGCTCGATGGGGGTGCCCCGCCAGCTCACCTGCAACCGGTCCAGATCCAGTCTCAGCTCGCCGCGCAATAGCACCTTCTCCTCCCGGACCGGCTGCTGCATCGCCTCCATGCGCCGGAACAGGGCCGAGATACGCGCCGCCAGATGGGCCAGACTGATCTCCTTGGTGAGATAGTCGTCGGCGCCCAGGCGCAGGCCGGAGACGGTGTCCAGCTCGCTGTCCCGGGCGGTGAGAAAGATGATCGGCAGGGTGGTGGAGCGGGCGCGCAGCTCACGACACAGGGTAAAGCCCCCCTCCATCTCGTCATTCAGGCCGATATCCAGGATCGCCAGGTCGGGCAGGCGCTGGCGGAAGGCGTCATTGGCCTCCTGGCGTGTGGCGTAACCCTTCACCTCGTAGCCGTGGCGGCGCAGCAGGTCGGCGTAGTTTTCCCGGATGGCGGGTTCGTCTTCAACAATCGCAATCAGTTTCTTCATGGTGTCCGGGCATGGCTTTTGCCGCTCACTCTACACCATATTCGGGCCGCTCATAAGTGGGAGCCTTCGCTACAGCTGCCGCCGCTCCCGCTCCCGCAGCGGGATCACGGGAGCCGGCTGGCGATCCTGGGGGAAGCAGTGGTTGAGCAGGAAGGCGACGATCGCATCCGGTTGATTGAGATTCAGCACCGGGATGTGGCAGGGTGGGGTGGCGAGGCGGTCATCCGTGGCGATGGCGATGATATCGGGGTCGTCCGGGTAGAGCAGCCGTTTGCCGAGACTGGGACGGTGCAGCTCGATCTTCGGAAAACGCTCCTTTTTGAACCCCTCCACCAGGACCAGATCCAGGGTGGTGGGGTCCAGGACCTTGAGCAGTTCGGCGAGGGTTGGCTCATAGGTCAGCCGTTCCGGCAGTTCGGTGATCAGGGCGATGCGGTTACGCGACGCCACCAGCATCTGCTCCGCCCCCGCCTTGCGTAGCCGGTAGCTGTCCTTCTCCCGGTGGTCGATCTCGAACCGGTGATGGGCGTGCTTGATGGCACCGATGCGTAGCCCCTGGCGTTTCAACAGCGGCAGCAGTCGGGTCAGCAGGGTGGTTTTCCCGGTGCCACTGAAGGCGCTGAAACCGATGAGCGGGAGCGGAAATTCAATCATACGTCTGATCTCCTGGCCGAATTTCGCGGCGCCGATCGAGGGTTTGGCGGTTGACCGCTTTTAACCACAAAGAGCAATAACAGTGCCAATGGGTCTGCAGGGGGTGGTTTGATTATTGCTTTGCATTCCCGCTGACCGCTTGGAAGAAAATCCACAAAATGGGCGGTTTGTCAGAGGGAATGGGCCTGTTTGGCCGGGGTGAGGAGGGAAAGGAGGGGCTACAGCCCGCGACAAGGTCAGATTGTCTTGGTCCACCTGCTGGCAATTGCGTCAAAATGTCCCATACTTCGTGAGCGCGACACGGATTTTTCGCAGTCGTTCAGGGTGAAACCTGACAGGCTCCCGGGATCGGTGTGGGTTGATCGGTCTTGCGTAAGCAATAGAACAATGAGATGTCGAGGAGTCCGTCGGACTCCTAGAGGACACCCCTGTTTTTTCTTATCGAATTTTCGGACTCCAGAAGAAGGTGATGAAGGTGGGAGAGCATGTAATGGATACCCTCGAGGTGGAATCAAGTACCCGCATGACCTCGGTATTGATTGTGGATGATGAGCCGGGCATACGCAGTTTCCTGCAGCGTGGCCTGCAGAAGTATTTTGGCCTGGTGGAGACCGCGGAGAGCGCCACCGCCGCCGAGATACTGCATGAGCGCTGCTATTTTGATCTGATCATTGCCGACATCCGCTTGCCGGGGCGTACCGGTGTCGAATGGGTGGCCGAATTGCGGGAGCAGGGGGCCGCGACCGGCGTGATCTTCATGACCGCCTATGCCGACCTGGAGACCGCCATCGCCGCGCTGCGCGCCGGCGCGGAGGATTTCATTATGAAGCCTTTTCGTATGGAGCAGATGATGGCCTCGGTGCAACGTTACATGGAGCGCCAGAAGATGCAGCGGGAGAACTTTGTGCTGCGTCGCCAGGTGGATCACCTGTTCGACAAGTCGGGCATGGTGGGGGAGTGCGAACTGATCCGCAATCTCTGCCAGGTGATCAAGCGGGTGGCGCCCATGCCGTCCACGGTGCTGATCGAGGGTGAGTCCGGGACGGGCAAGGAGCTGGCGGCGCGGGCCATCCATGAGTGGAGCGGCCGCCCCGGCAGTTTTGTGCCGGTGAATTGCAGCGCCATCTCGGCGGAGTTGCTGGAGAGTGAGCTGTTCGGCCATATCAAGGGGGCCTTTACCGGGGCCCACCAGGCGCGTGAGGGGCTCTTCACCTACGCCAACGAGGGGACCCTGTTTCTGGATGAGATCGGCGAGATGCCGCTCTCCATGCAGGCGCATCTGTTGCGGGTGCTGGAAGAGCGCACGGTACGCCCGGTGGGTTCCAACAAGGAGGTGCCGGTGGCAGTGCGGATCATCGCGGCCACCAACCGCGATCTGAGTGAGCTGGTGCGTAGCGGGACGTTTCGTGAGGATCTCTTCTACCGGTTGAATGTGCTCTCGATCCGCATGCCGTCGCTGCGGGAACGGTTGGGAGATATCCCGGTGCTGACGGACCATTTCAGCCGCTCCCTGGCGGCTGAGCTGGGCGTCGAACCGCCGGCGTTTTCGCCCACCGACCTGGCCTGCCTGGGCAGTTACGACTGGCCGGGAAATGTGCGCGAGCTGAAAAATGTGATCGAGCGCTGCCTGCTGCTCAACAGCACCCCGAGCCAGTGTCTGGGCAAACCGGTGGCCGGCGGTGAAGCGGTCGCCGCGGCGGACGCCGTCGGCGATCTGCAGCTGGAGAGCGTGGAGAAGCGGCATATCCTGCGGGTGCTGGAGAGCGAGGGGGGCAACAAATCCGCTGCTGCCCGGCTGCTGGGCATCTCCCGCAAGACCCTGGAGCGGAAAATCCAGGTCTGGGGGATGGTGGGGTAGAGATGAATGGCACTTACTTAAAGCGAATCGCAGGATTTTCGTCATTCCGGCGCAGGCCGGACAAAAGCGCGAAGCGCGTTGAACGACTGAAAGTCGGCCCGAAGGGTGAGCGAAGCGAATAATCCAGGAATACCACCACCATTAAGCAGTCTGGATGCCATCCTTAGGTCCGTAAACGGTGCATCCCTGCACCACTCCTCCGGCCTGCGCCGGGATGACGGTAGTTCTTGGCTTAAGTAAGTGTCATTCGGGTAGAGATCGATTATTTTTCCAGAATAAGGCAGAGCGGATGGGGAAACCGAATCTGTTTTTAAAAGTGATCGCGCGGATCCAGGGGACGTTGCGTTACAAGCTGCTGACCCTGGTGCTGTTCCCGATCGTGCTGATCATGCCGATTGCGCTGGTGCTGGCCATCTACTGGGGGGCCAGCACCACTTACGCTCAGCTTTATCTCAAGGTGAACACGGATCTTTCGGTCTCCCATGATATTTTTCGCCGCATCCGCGAGGATTATCTGGCCCAGCTGGGGCGGCTGACCGAATCCTACGCCTTCCGCACCGCCCTGGAGGCGCAACAACTCGACGCGGTCCAGGCCCAGCTGGCGGCACTGAAACGGTCGGCGGGATTTAGCTACCTGCGTCTGCTGGATCGTCGCGGTAACCTGTATGGCGGTCCGGCGGACGGCCCGGTGCCGGCAAAGTCGTCCCCGTCCCTGGTGGCGGCGCTGAGTGGCGAGCCTCGGGTGGCGGTGGAGATTTTCGACCAGGCCGAGCTGGAACGGATATCCCCCGTGCTGGCGCGGCACTACCGGCTGCCGCTGATCGACACCGACAAGGCCCGACCCACGCGCAGAAACACCGAAGACCGGGCGATGATGATCCGCGCGCTGCACCCGGTGGCGGATACCCAGGGCCGGCTGGTGGCGGTGGTGGAGGGGGCGGTCTCCCTGAACGGGAATTTCGCCTTTGTCGATACCATTCGTGACCTGGTGTATGGGCCCGGGAGCCTGCCGGAGGGGAGTATCGGCACGGTGACCGTGTTTCTCGATGATGTGCGCATCACCACCAATGTGCCGCTGCGTCCGGGAGAGCGGGCACTGGGTACCCGGGTCTCCAACGAGGTGCGCAGCCAGGTGCTGGACCGGGGCGAGGTGTGGATCGACAGCGCCTTCGTGGTCAACGACTGGTATCTCTCGGCCTATGAGCCGATCGAGGACGTGCACGGTCAACGGGTCGGCATGCTCTATGCCGGGTTTCTGGAGGAGCCGTTCCGAACGGCACTGTGGCGGGCGCTGGGGATGCTGGTGCTGCTGTTTCTGCTGCTGATGGGGATCTCCTCGCTGCTGGCGGTGGTGGGGGCCAAGTCGATATTCAAGCCGCTGGAGAAGATGAGCCAGGTGGTCCGGGCCACCCGCGCGGGGGGTGCGCGGCGGGTCGGTGCGCTCGCCTCGCGCGACGAGATCGGCGAGCTGGCGCGCGAGTTCGATGCGATGCTGGACCTGCTGGCGGAGCGCAGCCGGCAGATCCAGGCCTGGGCCGACCAGCTGGAACACAAAGTCGAAGAGCGCACCGCCGAACTGCAGAGCAAGAACCAGGACCTGCAACGCACCATCCGCGCCCTGCGGGAGACGCGCCAGCAGCTGGTGGTGGCGGAGAAACTGGCGGCGCTGGGGGAACTCACCGCCGGGGTGGCCCACGAGATCAACAACCCGGCCGCGGTGATGCTCGGCAATCTGGATCTGATCACAGCCGAGCTCGGACCGGCCATCAAACCGGTGGAGCAGGAGATCCGCCTGGTGATGGAGCAGATCTACCGGATCAAGGATATCGTCAACAATCTGCTGCAGTATGCGCGTCCCGACGAGTATGCCGGTTACCTGGCCCAGGTGGACGTTAACGGCGTGGTCGAGCACACCCTGGCACTGGTCAGGCATCTGCGCAAGCAGCGGGAGTTCGTCATCAACCTGTCGTTGCAGGCGACAGTTAGCGTGGAGATCAACGAACAGGAGCTGCAGCAGGTCATTGTCAATCTGGTGGTGAATGCGGTCCATGCCCTTCCTGCCGGGGGTGGCGAGATCGAGATCAGCACTCGCGACTGGAAGGGGCAGGGGGTGGTCATCCGGGTCCAGGACAATGGCATGGGGATGGATGACGAGGCGATCGGCCGGGTCTTCAATCCCTTTTTCAGCACCAAGCGCGAGGGCGAGGGCAGCGGCCTCGGCCTCTCGGTCAGTTACGGCCTGATCCGGCGCTACGGCGGCAATATCACCGTCACATCGAGCCCGGGCGAGGGCGCCTGCTTCTGCGTCTGGCTGTTGAGCGAGCCGGTCATGGCGAGCGATGAAGAGACCATCGAGGAGCAGTTGCATGCCCTGCTCTAGGAACCGGGCGAATCAGTACCGTGTGCCTTTGCGCGGCTAACCCACCCTGCGACCCGTCTCAAGCAACGCTGAGCTGCTGCGGAAAGCCCGGAGAATCGGGCTCGAATCGGCGTTAAGCTATAGTTTTTATAGGATATTCGCCGCAATCCTCCCGTGGAGAGTAGGCGCGGGGTGGGGTACCGGGATATGATCCCGGCAGCGGATACCACGAAACTGATCGAACAAGGGTGGCGTTATGACAGATGAGCACGGTTTATTCATTGAGCAGGAGCTCGAGAAGCTGGACAAGCAGCGTCGGGAGATACTGGATCAGCACACCCGGCTGCTGGAAAAGAATGCTTATCTGATCCAGTGGGGGCTGGTGGTCTCCGCCATGCTGGCCGATGGCACCATCACAGTGGATGAGTGGAGTACCCGCTGTTTCCAGTACCTTGAAGGCGAGCGTCTGGGCATCGCCTTGAAGGGGCTCAACGCTCCCGAATAGCGCTACCTTCCTCCCCGGTCGCTCTACTCATCCCCCCAGACCAGCTCACCGGCACCCTCCAGATCGTAGCCGTTCAAGATATCCGCCATGGCCTGGCAGGGTTGGGATTTCAGCCGCGCCAGGAGATCCTGAAACAGCCGCCTGAACCAGATCGCCCGGGGCAGCGCCAGATCGAATGAAACCCAGCCGAAGGGGATGAATCCCATGCCATATTCGGTTGCGCTGGCCCGGGTACCGGGTGCGATATCGGCCCGCTGCATGGCGATCGCGGCGGCGGCTTGGCGCTCGGACAGCGCGGTAAGCGCCCCGTTCAACTGATCCTTGTTGATCCCGTAGTGACTCAACAGCTCCAGCAGGAAACGCTGCGCCCCCGACCCGGTCTGGCGCAGCACCCAGCGGTGTCCGGGATTGAACAGCTGACGCGGGTTATCGAGCCGCTCGGCAAGCTCCCGACGGATTACCAGTCCCTGTTCCCGTTTGAAGGCGCGGATCAGCACCCACTGGCGATGTTGCGAGTACTGGCTCAGCAGTGCCGGATGGCGCACGTGACTCTCCGCTTCCGGTCCCCAGTGAATGCCGGCGGCGTCCACCCGGTTGGCCTGCAACAGATCCAGCCCCAGCCGGGTGCTGGTGGGCGTATAGCTGATCAGGGCGTGGGCTCCCGACTCCCGGGCGAACTCCTGGATCAGGTGGTAGAGCAGAGGGTCCTCGCCGCCGGAAATCACCAGGCGATCGCTGAGCAGGCCGCCATGGGTGGAGTCCAGCATCCAGCGGTCCACCAGTTCGCGTGGAAACATCCATTTGCCGGTGATCTTGGTGGCGGGGATACCGCCTTCGTTGATCAGCGAATAGATCTTTTTCTCATTCAGGTGCAGGTACTCGGCCACCTGTTTGACGCTCATGAATACATCGTTGTGGGGTGACGTCACGGCAGCCATCAATGAATTCCCTGTCTCCATGGGGTGAGTCCTTCGATATCAGGCAAAATTCGTACCGCACCGCCCTGCACCACCCGGGACCGACTCCTAACGGTAGTTTGTTGCCTGTTCCAGCCCGATTCATGGAAAACCCCGTCGTGGAACTGGGCCGATTTGTACCAGTTGCCCGGGACTGTTCGGACAAATTGCCACAATTCCGCCCGATTCTGACAGCGGATTGCCCGTTCAATGAAATCCCCCTGCCACCCGGCTCCCGTTTAATGTCCGCAACACAACAGGCAACCGGCGCAAGTCAGGATGACTGCCTTACCAGGGATGGTGCGCTGGATCAAACAGGAGCAAGCGATGAACCGAAGTGTACTTTTTTCCCTGCTGGCCGGCGCGATGCTGTCCGGCAACGCCCATGCCTATCAGTCGCCGGGGCGGACGGTGGATGGGGGCCTGGAGCAGTGGCGGGGTGGCGCTGCGGCGGGTAGCGAAACCCGCTACCCGGGGGAGTGGCAGGGGGCCGGGATCGGGGCGGTTGCCGGTGCGCTGCTGGCCGGGCCGCCAGGCTTTATTGTCGGTGCCGTTGGCGGTGTGCTGGCGGGACGCAGTGCGGGACTGGAATCCGACCTGCACAGCGCGCGGCAGGAGGTGGCGCGCCTGGAGCGGCTGCGCCAGGCGGAGGCCGGTCGCCAGCGGCAACTCGCGCAACGGCTGGAGTCGGCGGAGTGGCGGGGCAGGCAGCAGCTGGAGGCCATCGCCGGCGGCTTCGTCTATCGCCTCCATTTCCGCACCGGGCAGAGTGTAATAGAAGCGGATGATCGACTCGCCCTGGAACGACTGGCGGTGGCGCTGCGGAGCCTGGCCGGGCTGGGCATCGAGGTGCACGCCTATGCGGACCGTCGCGGAACCGAAGACGGCAACCGGGCGCTGAGCCAGGCGCGCGCCCAGGCGGTGGTGGAACAGCTGCTCCGGCATGGCGTGGCGAGCGGACGCATTGTCCGCCAGGCGCACGGGGAAGCCGCGGCCCGCTATCCCGCCGCTGACCGCGAGGGGCTGGGTTATGACCGCCAGGTGGTGATCCGCTTCAGCGTCGGGGCGGCGGCGTAATGAACCGCCGCATCCAGCCCTTGAGCGAACAGTTTATCTACTGTTCCCCGGAGGCGATGAGCCGGGAACTGTACCGACTGTGCCCGGTTCCCCGGGCCGGTTATGACCATCACGAAAAGAAAACCCAGGAGGAGCGTCATGGCAAGGCAAAAAACGGTTAATCATCTGGGACGGGATATGTGGTTCACCTCCCTGGCCTCGCTGCTGGCAGGTGTCGTCACGGCGCTGCTGCTGGGGCTGCTGGTGTTTATCTTCATCCCCCCGGTAGCGGCGGCGGAGTCACCCGTCGAAGCGCCATCGATGCCGCTCGATCCGGACCAGGTGCGCCGTGGCAGTCTGCTGCTCAGGCTGGCTAGTGGCGGGGTGGCGGTGGATGCGCCGCTGCTGCATACCGATGTGCAGATGCAGGTCGGCGGCATGCTGGCGCGGGTGACGGTGCGACAGCGCTTCCGCAATCCCGGGACCGAATGGGTGGAGGGCACCTATGTGTTTCCCCTGCCCGAGGATGCGGCGGTCGACCGGATGCGCCTGCGCATCGGCGAGCGCCTGATCGAGGGTGAGATCCAGGAGAAGGAGGCGGCCCGGAAAACCTACGAGGCGGCCAAACGGTCGGGCCGGAAGGCGAGCCTGCTGAGCCAGGAGCGACCCAATATCTTTACCACCGCGGTGGCCAATATCGCTCCCGGGGAAACTGTGCAGGTGGAGATCGAGTATCAGCAGACGGTCGCCTACCGGCAGGGCGAGTTCCGGCTGCGCTTCCCGCTGGTGGTGGCGCCCCGCTATATTCCGGGTGAAGTGGTCGAGGCAGCCGAGGTGACGGCGTTTCAGGGCACCGGTTGGGCCAGGGACACCGTGGCGGTACCCGACGCCTCCCGGATCACGCCCCCGGTGGTGGACCCGCGGGAAGGTCCGGTCAACCCGGTGAGCATCGGCATCCGCCTCGATGCCGGCATGCCGCTGTCACGCCTGGAGAGTGTCTACCATCCGATGCGGATCGAGAGCGACGCCCAGGCTATCCATCACCTGACCCTGCAGGCCGCGGATGTGCCGGCGGATCGCGATTTTGAACTGCTCTGGGTGCCCGAGCCCGGAGATGCCCCGCGGGCGGCGCTGTTCAATGAATCCTGGCAGGGCGACGAATATGCACTGCTGATGCTGATGCCGCCGGCCCTCACCGCCACGGCACCCCGCGTACCGCGAGAGGTGATCTATGTGATCGATACCTCGGGTTCGATGCACGGCGACTCCATCATCCAGGCCCGCGCCGCCCTCCAGCTGGCCCTGCAGCGGCTCGATCCGGCCGACCGGTTCAATGTCATCCAGTTCAACCACCGTACCTCGGCGCTGTTTCCCCGCGCGGTGGCTGCCGCCCCCGGCAACCTGCGGCTCGCCCGGCAGTATGTCGAGGGCCTGACGGCCGACGGCGGGACCGAGATGTTGCCGGCCCTGCAACTGGCGCTGGGACAGCAGGCTGAGCAGGGGGTGTTGCGGCAGATTGTCTTTCTCACCGACGGCAGCGTGGGCAACGAGCAGGCGCTGTTCGGCCTGATTCACCGGCAGCTCGGCGACAGCCGGCTGTTCACGGTGGGGATCGGCTCGGCGCCGAACAGCTTCTTCATGACCCGGGCGGCCCAATTCGGCCGCGGCACCTTCACCTATATCGGCAAGGTGGCGGAGGTGGCCGAGAAGATGGCGGCCCTGTTTGCCCGCCTGGAAACCCCGCGCCTGACCGACATCGAGATCCGTTGGCCGCAAGATCAAGCGGTGGAGATGTGGCCGGCGCGGATACCCGATCTCTATCAGGGTGAGCCGGTCCTGGTGGCGTTGAAGATGGCGGCGGCGAAGATGGCTGGGGCCGGGTTGCCTTTGGAACTGACCGGGGATGCCGCCGGCACCCCCTGGCGGCAGCAGGTGACCCTGCGGGGCGGCGCGGCCCGCGCCGGGGTGCATCAGCTCTGGGCACGTCGCAAGATCGCCGATCTGATGGACCGCATGGCCCAGGGCGAGGCCGAGGCCGGGATACGCCAGGCGGTCCTGGATGTGGCGCTGCTGCATCGGCTGGTCAGCCGCTACACCAGTCTGGTGGCCGTGGACAAGACGCCGTCCAGGCCGGCAGACCAGGGGCTGAGCAGCAAGGCGCTGCCGACCAATCTGCCCAAGGGCTGGAGCGCGACCAAGGTGTTCGGCAGTCTGCCGCAGACCGCGACCGCATCGCAGTGGAATCTGCTGCTGGGCACGCTGCTGCTGATCGGTGGCCTGCTGATCTCCCGCTGGTCCACCCTCCGGCCCGGTCTGGTGCCCGGCATGGATAACGCCAGCGCCCGCGGGAGGCGGGTATGAAGTGGCGCCGGGTTGAGCCCGGGGTTCATCTGCGTCGGCTGCTGGCGGCGCTGTTGATCCTGGGTGGCAGCTGGCAGGTCGCCGCGGGCGGGTATATCCAGGCCAAGGCGTGGCTGGCCCAGTATCTGCTGCAGTCGGCTTGGCAGACCACCCAGGCGGGCGGGGAGCGGATACGCCCCTGGCCCTGGGCCGATACCTGGCCGCTGGCCAGACTGCGGGTGCCGCGGCTGGCGGTCGATCAGGTGGTGCTGTCCGGCGCCAGCGGTCGCACCCTGGCCTTCGGTCCGGGTCATCTCCCGGGCACCGCCCTTCCCGGGCAGGCGGGGAACAGCGTGATCAGCGGGCATCGGGATACCCATTTCCGCTTTCTCCGCGATCTGCGGCCGGGCGACCGCCTGGAGCTGACCCCGGCGAATGGCGAGGGGCTGATGTATGCGGTGGTGAGCGCCGAAGTGCATGACCAGTCCGATCTCTGGCTGCTCGAACAGGGGCAGACCCTGCTGACGCTGATCACCTGTTACCCCTTCGATGCCCTGACCCCGGGCGGGCCGGAGCGCTTTGTTATCCGTGCCATCCCGGTGCTGGGTGGCGGGGCGATACCGCCGGCTCCGGCTGCTACCTCGACCGGCGGGCGCAGGGTTTATCTGTAACTGCCAGGATCAGTCATGCCGCAGCGGTCTGGACTCCGGATGGGTGTCGATAAAATGTCTCAGCGCGTTTTGCAGCGCCTCCGCGTGAGCCAGGTTGTCGTTCTCCCGGGCGTGTTGAATATCATCCAGTATCATGCGCTTGATGACCACGGTCCCTTCCGGCAGATGGACCAGGTACTGGGCCATTTCGAGGGCAACGATTTCGGGGACATGTTCATGCTCGGCAATAGCCATGATCTCGTTCTCATCCAGTTCGCACAGGCCGAGGCAATCTTCAAGGGTCAACATGGTTCGATCCCTCCGATGGAATTTTCTCTCATCTATCACTATGGCAAAGGATAGCGGTCATTGGGTTGATCCAAATCACCGGATAGGGCGATGTCCGGCGATCAGCCACCGGTGGCGTTCATGTGTCTGAACAGCACCGGCTGGCGGGTGAGATCAAAGTCGTGACCTTTGGGTTTGATCTTCATGGATTCGTGTATCGCGGCGCGTAACGGCGCATCATCCAGCGGATGGGCCCGCAGTACCCGGCGCAGATCCATGGAGTGTTCCTGCCCCAGGCAGAGCAGCAGGCGGCCTTCGGCCGTCATGCGCACCCGGTTGCAGCTGTCGCAGAAGTTGTGGCTGTGGGGAGAGATGAAGCCGACCCGGGTCTCGTTACCCTGGATCCGGTAATAACGCGACGGGCCGCCGGTGGTTTCGGTGGTTGGCAGCAGTGAGAACTGTTGTTGCAGATCCCGCAGGATCTGGTCGCTGGAGTAGTAGGCCTCGGCGCGGTCATGCTCGCTGATCACTCCCAGGGGCATCTCCTCGATGAAACTGATGTCCATGCCGCGCACCTGGCAGAACCGCACTAGGTCGACCACCTCATCATGGTTGCGATGCTTGAGGATCACCGAGTTGATCTTGATACGTCCGAAGCCGGCATCCAGCGCGGCATCGATACCATCCAGGGTGCGCTGCAGTTCCCCGGTGCGGGTGATGGCATGGAAGCGCTCCGGCTGCAGGGTATCCAGGCTGATATTGATCCGGGTGACGCCGGCCTCCTTGAGGTCCCTGGCATATTTCGTCAACTGGGTGCCGTTGGTAGTGAGGGTGAAATCACTCAGTCCCTGCAGCTGGCCCAGCGACCGGAACAGCTGAATAATGTTGCGCCGGGTCAGCGGTTCACCACCGGTGATGCGGATCTTGTTGACCCCCAGCTCGACGAATGTTTTGCCGATGCGGTAGAGCTCCTCCAGCGTCAGCAGCTGGGAGCGGGGTACAAACTCCATATCCTCCGACATACAGTAGACGCAGCGCAGGTCGCAGCGGTCGGTTACCGAGATCCGAAGATATTTAATCTCTCTGCCAAAACGGTCGATCAGCCGCTGCCGGTCTGCCGTACCGCTCTCGTTGATCTGCTCTGATTCATACATAGCCCAGAGTTTAGAGTCAGCTGTCCGCAAATACCATACCTATTTACTAGGGTTTTTTTGTTTCCCGGCGGCGGCGGCAATGATGCCCCGGTGGCAGGGGTGGTGAAGTGACCGTTAAATGGTGTCATTTGTCCCAATGAGCATCACCTGGTGTGACATTTTGCCGCAATTCATAACGCGTTAAATTCCTTTTTCGCCGCTGATCTGCCCTCGCCCGCTCCAGAGCGGCCGCTGCAACCGCTGGTACGGTCCTTGCGGTGCAGTTTCGAATGGTTGCTGCCAAGAGGCGATTTAGCATGTCTGAAAAAGCCGTGGATGATCCGGGTGTGCCGGTCCCAACCGAATTCTCGCTTTCCGTGCTGATGCAGCGGTCGCCGTCGGACAGCCCCTGGCAGGATGAACTCTGGGAAGTGGTCGGTGTCACCGCCACCCGAGGGGAGCGGTCCGCGTCCCCGGGGACGGTAACCCTGGTGCATGAGCAGGGCGAGATACGCCAGTACCGGCACAGCGGTTTCCGGCTGCGACTGCATGTCGATGAGTGCGAGAGCTACTACCACAACCTCCGCGCCCCTGTCCCTCGATGCTTCGTCATTGCCGGAGAGGACGGGGAGGGCAGGCCTGTGCCCTTTCTGGTCAGTCTCAGTTTTGATGAGGCCAACGCCTATCAGGAGGGTGATGGGGCGGTCTACGCGGTGGCGATGCCGCCGGAGCTTTACCGTTGGTGTGAACTGTTTGTACTGGATCACTACGTACCGGAAAAGAAGAAAAAACGCCGCCTGACCGACTGGCGCAAGGCGGGCGATGACCCAGCGATAAAGGCAGCGCGCCATGAGTAGCCGAGACAAGGATGCGGTGGATGTTCAGCCGTCGGCTACACCGTTGGGTGCCCAGGCGTCGGACAATTTTGTCTCCCGCTGGTCGCGGCTGAAGCAGGCGTCCGCAGCACCGCCTCAACCCGCCAGCGAGTCCGTCGCAGCGCCCGCGCCCGCGGAAGTCCGCGAGGCGCCGCCCACCGATGCCGACATGCCGCCGCTGGAGTCGCTGGATGAGACGTCCGATTACACCGGCTTCCTGTCGGAGAAGGTGAGCGAGACGTTGCGCCGGCAGGCGCTGCGGAAGCTGTTTCACAGCGAGCTCTTCAACGTCTGTGACGGCCTGGATGATTATGCCGGTGATTTCACCAGCTTCGCCCCACTGGGGGATATCGTCACCTCGGACATGCGTCATCAACTGGCCCTGGCGGAAGAGCGGCTGAAGGCCGCGCTGGCGCCAGATGATGAAGGCCCGTCGGGGGCCGCTGTGAACAATGGGGTGGACAACGGGATGGAGGGCGACGAGTCGCCTTGCCCGGAGCCCGTCCCCGTCACGGCCGGTCCCGGCGTCAGGCAACAGGTAGAAGCAGATGATGAACCCAAAAATTTCATTTCAACCGCGAAGAACGCAAGTAACATGAAGGAAAACAATGACTTGTATTTTTCCGATCCTTCATCTGACGGGTTGGACAGGACATGAGCCATAGTATCTCTTGGCGTACTGTAACTACTTACGGGGGGGATTGGCCTGCCTTGTTGGCCGATCTTGGTGGCGCCTCGAATCCGGCCCCTTTTTCAGATTCAAGCCTGCCCTTGTCTGAGCGAAGCGAGTTTGGGCAGGCGCTGAAAAAGGGGCCGGATTCGAGGATACAAGCCACCGTGTGAGGCCGGCAAGGCAGGCCAATCACCTTCAGGCCGGGTGAGTAGTTACGGCGTACTTTGTGTTCTTTGCGGTTGAATCGAGGAGTTCAGTGCTCCGTCAACGTGATAATTACGGATTCAGCGTCCCTGTGGCGTTTCGCAGCAAGGCGCAGTGCGCCGGCAATGTCGGGTTCCCTTGTCAAGCGCTGCAACGCGGCTGCGGGACGCCACAGGGACGCCCGAAGGGTGAGCTTGTCAGCGCCCATGGACGGCGTTGCGCCTCTTGCCAAGGGAGCCGACCATTGCCAGCGAGGCGCGCCTTGCCATGAACGCTGACAAGCTCACTGAACTCGCAATTATCACATTGACGGAGCACTCGGATGAATGAGCAGATTAGGATGCGCAACAACCGCGCCCGCGAGGCGGCCCTGGCGGCGATCGGGCGCGTGGCGCTGGAACCGACCGATCTGGTTGAGTACCAGTCGCGGGGGAGGGTGGTGATCATCGGCGGGGCCGAGGCGCTGGAGTTTGCCCCCCGGCTGGAGCCGCCACTGCGGGCCCAGGTGCTGCTGACCGCGGGCGAGGAGCTGCCCGGGGTGCCGGTGATCCCGCTGGCGGGAAGGACGCTGGACATCACCGGGCATCTGGGGGCGTTCACGCTGCACCTGGGCGAGCCGGGCCGGCCCAATGCCGAGGTGCTGACGGCGGATCTGCTCCTCGACCTGGGGGCGGAACCGCAACTGGGTATGCCGATGAAGCCGCCGGGGTATCTGTGGAGCGCCAGCGATGAGCCGGCGCTGAGCCGCGCCCTCGACCAGCTCAGGGAGCTGGTGGGTACTTTCGACAAACCGCGCTACTTCGGTTACGACGCCGCGATCTGTGCGCACGGGCGCTCCGGACAGATCGCCTGTACCCGCTGTATCGATGCCTGTCCGGCCGAGGCGATCAGTTCGCTGATCGAACAGGTGACCGTGGATGCCCACCGCTGTCAGGGGGGTGGCGTCTGTGCCACGGTCTGCCCCAGCGGCGCGATCCGTTACCGTTATCCCCGGCCGGCGGACACCCTGGAACAGATCCGCCTGCTGCTGCGTACTTATCGGCAGGAGGGGGGGAGCCAGGCGGTGCTGGTTTTTGTCGCGGCTAGCGATGCCGAGCCGCCGCCACTGCCGGCCAACCAGATCCCGCTACGGATCGAGGAGCTGGCCAGTGTCGGGTTGGAGGTCTGGCTGACCGCGCTGGCCTATGGCGCCGAGTCGGTGCTGCTGCTCGACCAGGGGGGAATGCCGGCGGCGGTTGCCCAGGCGGTGAAGCAGCAGATCACCACTGCCGGGGAGATCCTTGCCGCCCTGGGTTATCCGCCACACGCCATCCGCCTGGTCGGCGTGGCAGATCTGGTCGAAGCCGGCGCGACCGGGCGGCTCGGCATCGAGCCGGCCAACTTCGCCGCCAACGGCGGCAAGCGTCAGGTCGCCTATATGGCCATCGATCATCTGTTCGCACAGGCCGCCCGGGCCCGGCCGATGGCCAGCCTGACGGTGGGGGCGCCCTTCGGCACCGCCCAGGTGTCGGCGGATGCCTGCACCCTCTGCCTGGCCTGTGTCGGCGCCTGCCCCGGCAAGGCGCTGCTGTCGGGTCAGGATGAGCCTCAGCTGCGTTTTATCGAGGCCAACTGTGTGCAATGCGGACTCTGCACCCGCACCTGCCCCGAGGATGCCATCTGGATCACCCCGCGACTGCTGTTCAACCGCGAGGAGCGCAGCCGGGTACGCCTGCTGCATCAGGAGCCGCCGTTCTGCTGCACGGCGTGCGGCAAGCCCTTCGCCACCCGCTCGGTGATCCAGAACATGCTGCGCAAGCTGGAGGGGCACGCGATGTTCCAGGATGGCCGGGCGCGGCACCGTCTGACCATGTGTCAGGACTGCCGGGTGGTGGATATTGCCCAGGATCCGGAGGCCATGGACCAGGGGATAACCGGGAAATGGCTCCAGTAGTCCCTAGGGCTTGGTTATTTCGCTCCCTAATGGTCGCTTTTTTACCGGGTCTATTGGCCCGCCCATTGCTCATAGCTAAAACGAGGAAGATGTGATGGCGAAACAGGTCGAGGCGATGCAGACAGAGTTGCTCGAACAACAACCGTCAGCCCGGGTGGCCCCGCTGCCGGCCCATGATGGCGTACTGAGCCGGGAGCAGCAATATCGCGCCGGCGCCTACGGTTTGTTGGCCTCGCTGCTGGCGCGGCCGCCGGATCAGACAATGCTGGATTGGGTTTCCGGGTTCGCCGCGATCGATCAGAACGGCGGCGAGATGGCCCTCTCCATGTCCATGTTGGGACTGGCCGCCAGCCGCTGTCGTCCGGAGGCGATCAAGGATGAGTATCACGCCCTGTTTATCGGCCTGGGCCGGGGTGAACTGGTGCCCTACGGCTCCTGGTATCTCACCGGGTTTCTGATGGAGCGGCCGCTGGGGCGTCTGCGGGATGATCTGGCGGCAATGGGCTTGCAACGGGATCCCGCGGTGCACGAACCGGAAGATCACGTGGCGGCACTCTGTGAGGTGATGCGGCTGCTGATCGGCGATGCCGTCGACCACGACCGTCAGTCACGCTTCTTCAATGCGCATCTAGCCGGTTGGTCGAAGCGCTTTTTCAGCGACCTGAGCGAGGCCGGCGCGGCGGTGTTTTACCGCGCGGTGGGTCGCTTTGGTGTCGCCTATATGGAGCTGGAGAGCCGTTACCTGGCGATGCAGGTCTGATGACCCCTCTATAGTTTGCCCTTGGTGGGAGGAGATGTAATGAAAAATGATCAGAAAAAGGCCCTGAACAGCGAGCGGCGGAACTTCATCCGCGGTTCTTTGGTGGCGGGTGTGGGTGTGGCTACGGCCGCGGTGATACCGGGTGCGGTGGTGGCGGCCGATAGCGACTCCCCGGGACAACCCCCAGGACAACCCAGGGCGCAGAAGGGCTATCGCCTGACCGCGCACATCCTTGAATATTACAAATCCACGGCAAGCTGATCGGCAGCCACGGCCCATCAGGGGGAACGCTATGAAACTGACTAAACGATCCGATCAGACCACGCTGCAACCGGTCGATGACAACCAGCGGAAAGTTGCCTCCAGCGGCACTGCCATCAGCCGCCGGACCTTCCTGCGCAACTCCAGCCTGATGGCCGGAGGGGCGGTGCTTGCCGGCAGCTATACGCCCGGCATGATCAAGCGGGTGCAGGCCGAAACCGCCGACGCCGGGGCGGTCCAGCAGGTGAAGACCATCTGCACCCACTGCTCGGTCGGCTGCGGCATCCTGGCCGAAGTGCGCAACGGCGTCTGGACCGGCCAGGAGCCGGCCTTCGACCATCCGTTCAGCCACGGCTCGCACTGCGCCAAGGGCGCCTCGGTGCGCGAGCATGGGCATGGCGAGCGACGCCTGAAGTACCCCACCAAACTGGTGGATGGCAAATGGACGCGCATCAGCTGGGATCAGGCGATCAACGAGATCGGCGACAAGATGCTGCAGATCCGCGAGAGCTCGGGGCCGGACTCGGTCTACTGGCTCGGCTCCGCCAAGCACAACAATGAACAGGCCTATCTGTTCCGTAAATTCGCCGCCCTGTGGGGCACCAATAACGTGGATCATCAGGCCCGTATCTGTCACTCCACCACGGTCGCCGGTGTCGCCAATACCTGGGGCTACGGGGCGATGACCAACTCCTATAACGATATCCATTACTCGCAGGCGATCCTGCTGATCGGCGGTAATCCGGCCGAGGCCCATCCGGTCTCCCTGCAGCACATTATGCGGGCGAAGGAGCGCAACAATGCGCCGTTGATCGTGATCGATCCGCGTTTTACCCGCACCGCGGCCCATGCCGACCAGTATCTGCGGCTGCGCCCCGGAACCGACGTACCGCTGATCTGGGGCATGCTCTGGCACATCTTCCAGAACGGCTGGGAAGACAAGGAGTATATCAACCAGCGGGTGTACGGCCTGGAAGAGGTGAAGCAAGAGGTGGCCAAATGGACGCCGGACGAGGTGGAGCGGGTGACCGGGGTGCCGGAACACCAGGTATATGCCGCGGTCAAGACCATGGCGGATAACCGCCCGGGCACCCTGATCTGGTGCATGGGAGGAACCCAGCACACCATCGGCAACAACAATACCCGCGCCTACTGCATCTTCCAGCTGGCGCTGGGCAATGTGGGCGTCTCCGGTGGCGGCACTAATATCTTCCGCGGCCATGACAATGTGCAGGGGGCCACCGACCTCGGTGTGCTCTCCCATACCCTGCCGGGTTATTACGGCCTCGCCGAGGGTTCATGGAAACACTGGGCCAAGGTCTGGGATGTGGATTTCGAGTGGCTCAAGGGGCGATTCGACCCGGCCAGCTACGAGCAGAGCAAGGGCAAGGATATCAGCACCATGCACACCAACGGCATCCCGGTTTCGCGCTGGATCGACGGGGTGCTGGAGGATAAGGCGAATATCGCGCAGAAGGACAATGTGAAGGCGATGGTGTTCTGGGGCCATGCCCCCAACAGCCAGACCCGTGGCAAGGAGATGAAGAGCGCCATGGAGAAGCTGGACATGCTGGTGATTGTCGATCCCTATCCCACGGTCTCCGCGGTGATGCACGATCGCACCGACGGGGTCTATCTGTTGCCGGCGGCGACCCAGTTCGAGACCTCGGGCTCGGTCACCGCCTCCAACCGCTCACTGCAGTGGCGTAACAAGGTGATCGAGCCGCTGTTCGAGTCACTGCCCGATCAGACCATCATGTACAAGTTCGCCCGGAAGCTCGGTTTTGACGGCGAATTGGTGAAAAACATCCAGGTCAATGGCGAGGAGCCGCTGATCGAGGATATCACCCGCGAGTTCAACCGCGGCATGTGGACCATCGGCTATACCGGCCAGAGCCCGGAGCGTCTGAAGAAGCAGCAGGAGAACTGGGGCACCTTCAACTACGATACCCTGTTGGCGGAGGGCGGAGCCTGCGACGGCGAGTATTACGGACTGCCCTGGCCCTGCTGGGGAACCGCCGGGATGGGACACCCGGGTACGCCCAACCTCTACGATACCAGCAAGACGGTGGCGGAGGGTGGTCTCACCTTCCGCGCCCGGTTCGGCGTGGAGCGTAACGGCGAGAGCCTGCTGGCCAATGGTTCCTACTCCAAGGGATCCGAAATCAAGGACGGCTATCCCGAGTTCACCGACAAGCTGCTGAAGAAGCTGGGCTGGTGGAACGACCTGAGCGCGGAAGAGCAGCAGCTGGCCGAGGGCAAGAACTGGAAGACCGATCTCTCGGGCGGCATCCAGCGGGTCGCCATCAAGCATGGCTGTGCGCCGTTCGGCAAC
Source organism: Sedimenticola hydrogenitrophicus (assembly GCF_029017505.1). Classification (GTDB taxonomy): domain Bacteria; phylum Pseudomonadota; class Gammaproteobacteria; order Chromatiales; family Chromatiaceae; genus Sedimenticola; species Sedimenticola hydrogenitrophicus_A. The sequence goes on along the minus strand of NZ_JAQGEI010000028.1, from coordinate 17,413 downwards.
GCCAAGGCGCGTACCGTGGTCTGGACCTTCCCCGATCCGGTACCGATCCACCGCGAGCCGCTCTACACCAGCCGGCGTGATCTGGTGGAGAAGTATCCCACCTATGAGGACCGCAAGTCGTTCTATCGCCTGCCGGTGCGCTATGCGTCGATTCAGGCCAAGGATTACTCCAAGGACTACCCGCTGATCCTCACTTCCGGTCGTCTGGTGGAGTACGAGGGCGGTGGCGACGAGACCCGCTCCAACCCCTGGCTGGCGGAGCTGCAGCAGGAGATGTTCGTGGAGATCAATCCGCGCGACGCCAACAACGCCGGGGTGCGGGATGGTGACGATGTCTGGGTTGAGGGCGCCGAGGGTGCCCGGCTCAGGGTGAAGGCCCAGGTCACCCGCCGGGTCGCCGCCGGTGTGGCCTTCTTGCCGTTCCACTTCGGTGGCCGCTTTGAGGGCAAGGACCTGCGCTCCAAGTATCCCGAGGGGGCTGCCCCCTTCGTCCTGGGCGAGGCCGCCAACACGGCCATGACCTACGGCTATGATTCGGTGACCCAGATGCAGGAGACCAAGTGTAGCCTGTGCAAGATCAGCAAAGCGTAAACAAGAGGATAAAACGATGGCTCGAATGAAATTCTATTGTGACGCTGAACGCTGCATCGAGTGCAACGCCTGTGTCACGGCCTGTAAAAACGAGAACGAGGTGCCGTGGGGGGTGAATCGCCGCCGCGTGGTGACCATCAAGGACGGCGAGCCGGGTGAACGCTCGCTCTCGGTGGCCTGTATGCACTGTTCGGACGCGCCCTGTATCGCCGTCTGCCCGGTGGATTGCATCTACGATACGCTGGATGGCGTGGTGCTGCATAACAAGGACATCTGTATCGGCTGCGGTTACTGCTTCTACGCCTGTCCGTTCGGCGCCCCGCAGTTTCCCCAGGCCGGCGCCTTCGGTTCACGTGGCAAGATGGACAAGTGTACCTTCTGTGCCGGCGGACCCGAACAGGACCTCAGTGTCGAGGAGCATCGCAAATACGGCTCCAACCGGCTGGCTGAGGGCAAGCTGCCGCTGTGTGCCGAGATGTGCGCCACCAAGGCACTGCTGGCCGGCGATGCCAACACCATCTCCGACATCTACCGCGAACGGGTCATCAACCGCGGGGCCAGCGTGCTCAACCGGGGGGTCTCCTACCGGAATGCGGCCTTCCGCGCCTCGCGCGGGATGGAGGGTAAGAGCAGCATGAAAAAATAGGCTGTGTAGCGGTTAGGTGTTATCTGAGAGGCGGTGCTTTGGCGGGGTGCTTTGCCAAATCGCGGCGGAAGGGCTCGCCCTATCGCATCAGAACAGGGGTCGGAGTCCAATGCTACTTAGTTAAGGTTAAAACTCCCGTCATCCCGGCGCAGGCCGGGATCCATATCCACCAATGGTGGTCGCTTCTCTGGATTCCGGCCTGCGCCGGAATGACGATCCACTTACTTTCACGGGAATAGACTGCCTAATTAAGTGCCATTCGGGTCGGAGTCAAATTTGATCAAGGAAACCGGGCGTTTTTCCAGACAATGTCCATCAAATTTGACTCCGACCCCAATAGGGATTTCTTAAGTAAGTGCCACTTGGGGCAGAGCCAATAAATGGTCCAACCGGAAGCGGTCTTCCTGTGGCCAGCTCACTCAATACGAGAAGGTTCGCTGTAGGGGCGTGGATTAGTGCAGGGTAGTGTTGCGGATCATGAGAGTCAGGAGAGTGTGATGAGCAGGGCCAGAATCCCGTATAGAGCAGTAACTGCGATCCAGGGCGGGGTGTTCATCCTGTTCTGCCTGATCGTGCTGTTGCCGATGCTGACCCCGACTGCGGCACGGGCACAGACACAGACGAATGAAAGCGAAAGGGCCATACCGGTCCCCAATCCGAGCGCCGATTTGTGGCGCGAGGTGCGGCAGCGCGAGGGGATTGTGGCGGGCCGGAGCCAGGTGGCCGGGGTGGACAGCGGGACCCTGATCAACCCCTATGGGGAGACCTGGCGCAACTTCCGCATGCAGCAGTTGATCCCCTACAGTGGTTATCTGCTGGCCGGGGTGCTGCTGTTGCTGACGCTGTTCTATTTCATCCTCGGCAAGATCAAGGTCGATGCCGGCCTGGGTGACAGGAAACTGTTCCGTTATACCCTCTATGAGCGAACCATCCACTGGTTCATCGCCTCGGTGTTCCTGTTTCTCGCCCTGACCGGCCTGATCCTGCTGTATGGCCGTCCCCTGCTGATCCCGCTGATCGGGCAGGAGGGGTTCTCCCTGCTCGCCTCCGCCAGCAAGGAGGGCCACAACCTGTTTGGCCCGGTGTTTGCGGTGGCGCTGCTGCTGATCTTTTTCCGCTTTGTCCGGCGCAACATCTACCAGAAGGGTGATCTTACCTGGCTGCTGAAAGGGGGTGGCATTATCGGCAAGCGCCATGTGCCGTCCAACTTCTTCAACATGGGCGAGAAGAGCATGTTCTGGCTGCTGGCGCTGGTGGGTGTGGTGATCGTCGGCTCCGGTCTGGTGCTGGTGTTTCCGGTATTCGGGCAGGCGCGCATAACCATGGAGCTGGCCCACGTCTCCCACGCCGTCACCACGGTGCTGATGATCGCCGTGATCCTTGGGCACATCTATATCGGTTCGGTGGGTATGGAAGGCGCGCTGGACGGCATGACTACCGGTTACTGCGACCTGAACTGGGCGCGCGAGCACCATGCCCAGTGGGCCGAGCGCTGCGAGCAGGAGGGAGAGGTGGTGAGCGAGAGCGAGGTTTCGTCGCAGCGCGGTGAAGCGGCCGGCGGACCGGCCGCGCCGAGCGGGATGCAGGAGTCCGGACAATGATCGGACAGCTGATTGACGGACCGCTCTGGTACTTCTCCCTGGCGGTGTTCGGTGTCGGCATGCTGTATCGTCTCTACTCGATCCTGCGCGCCGGCGTGAAACCGGATCTGGCGCCCCCCCGCGCCGGTGGGGGTGCCGGCGCCCTGCGCAACCTGTTCAGCCGCTTCGTCCCCCGCCGGGATGTGGCGACCCGCGGCCGGCTGACCTTGATCGCCGGTTACCTGTTTCACCTGGGGCTGTTCGCGCTGCTGTTCTTTGCCCAGCCCCATGTGGATTTCCTGGCCGAGCGGATCACCGGTTTCGGCTGGCCGGCACTCCCCTACTGGGCCTTTATCATCAGTGCCGAGCTGGCCTTTGTCGGCCTGCTGCTGCTGTGGCTGCACCGGCTGCTGCATCCGGTGACCCGTCTGCTCTCATCTGTGGACGACCATATCGGCACCGGGCTGGTGTTCCTGGTCATGTTGAGCGGCTGTCTGGCCCTGGCGCAGGCCTTCGAGCCGTTGCGTCTGCTGCATCTGTTCCTGGCCGAGCTGCTGCTGATCTATTTTCCGTTCAGCAGCCTGATGCACACCTTCACCTTTGTCTTCAGCCGTGGTTATACCGGTGCCATGATGGGACGCAAGGGCGTCAACGCCTGAGCCAGGGAGAGACCATGAGTCACGATTTCGCAAAGGGAGTGGCGGCGCTGGAGAGCCAGATCGATTCCAGGGTCGCCGCCTATTTCTCCTCCTGTGTCCACTGCGGTCTGTGCGCCGAGGCGTGCCTGTTCTACACCGAGACCCAGGATCCGCGCTACACGCCTATCTACAAGCTGGAACCGATGCGCCGGCTATGGAAGGAGCAGCACACCTTCTGGGGCAAGTTTGCCATCAAGCTGGGATTGAGCAAGCCGCTGAGCGATCAGGATTTCGCCGACTGGGAAGAGCTGGTCTATGACAGTTGCACCCTGTGCGGGCGCTGCTCCATGGTCTGTCCGGTGGGCAACGATATCACCTATATGATCCGCAAGGAGCGGGAAGGCTTCGCGGCCGCCGGTTACACGCCACCGGGGCTGCAGGAGGCGACACACCGGGCGCTCACCATCGGCAGCCCGATGGGTGTCACCCTGAAGACCCTGCAGGCGGCCTTGCGCCATGTCGAGCGGAATACCGGTCTGAGTATCCCCATGGATCGGCAGGGCGCCGACTACATGGCCCTGTTCTCCTCCATGGAGGTGGTGAACTTCCCGGAATATATCGAGAGCGTCGCCTGCATCTTCGACGCGGCCAGGGTCTCCTGGACCATCAGCAGCCAGGCCTTCGAGGCGACCAACAGCGGCATCCAGATCGGCAGCCGGGAGGCGGCCCGGGAGATCGTCGGCCGGGTGGTCGACGCCGCCGAGTCGCTCGGTGTCAAATACGTGATCAGCCCCGAGTGCGGACACGCCTATACCGCCATTCGCTGGGAGGGACCCAATCTCATCGGGCGTCCGTATAAGTTTGAGATTATTCATATCCTGGAGCTGCTGGATCAGTTGCAGCAGGAGGGGCGCCTCAAGCTCAGCGGACTCACGGAGACCCCGCTGACTTTTCACGACCCCTGTCAGATCGTGCGTCGCGGCGGGGTTATCGAACCACCGCGGGATCTCCTGGGCAAGGTGGCCAGCGGCTTCGTCGAGATGGCCGATCACGGGGAGATGAACTGGTGCTGCGGCGGTGGTGGCGGCGTCAGTGCCAATGAGCGGGCCGAAGGTTTGCGCCTGAAGGTGTTTGATCGTAAACGGAAACAGCTCGAGGCGCTGGGGGTGAAGACCCTGGTCACCGCCTGCGCCAACTGCCGGATTGTCCTGGAAGAGGGTATCGAGGACCGCGATATGGATGTTGAGGTGATCGGCCTCACCGAACTGGTGGCCGAGCACCTGGCCGCTGCTCCCGCGGCGTCTTCCACCGGCTCCGAATAGACCGCAGTCCAGATTGGCATAGCTGATGCACCCGCCACGCCCGTCGCCATTGGGCGGGCAGTGCCCGCCGCCACCGTGCTGTGAAACGGATTCCTCCGGAGCCGGAAAAATGCGCTACAGGTAGCCGAGCAGCCGGTGGTAGATCTCCTTCAATCCGGCCGGTTTGCTCAGGTAGTCATCCATCCCGGCCTCCAGGCAGCGCTCCCGGTCGCCGGGCATGGCCAGGGCGGTCAGGGCGATGACCGGGGTCTTGGCCAGCAACGGGTGTTTGCGCAGCTGTTGTGTCACCTCGAGCCCGTCCATGTCACTGAGCTGGATATCCATAAGGATGATGTCGGGCAGGTGCTCGTAGGCCAGCCTGAGGGCCGCGCTGCCGCTGCTGGCGCTCACCACATGGAAGCCCTGCAGCCGCAGGAAGTCGCTGACCATAGCGCGGTTGGCCGGGTTGTCCTCGATCAGCAGCAGGGTGGTTTCCTGTACTGACTGGTGTTGTATCGGGGATGCCTCGGTATCTTCGCGGGAGAGTTTCTGGTGGTGCGCGGTATTGTCATCGCTGCACCAGGGGAGCGTCACGGTAAACCGGCTTCCCGCACCGGGTTCGCTTTCGACCCGGACCGTACCACCATGCAGCTCCGCCATCCGTTTCACCAGGGTCAGGCCCAGCCCGGTGCCGCTGTAGCGTCGGGTCGAATCATTGTCCAGCTGCACGAAGGGTTCGAACAGATGCCGCTGCTGTTGCTCTTCGATACCGATGCCGTTGTCCCAGACCGCTATATCGATGCCGCTATTGTCACCCGGCGCGCTGATGTCGAGGCCGATGGTGCCCCCCTCCGGGGTAAACTTGATGGCGTTGCCCAGCAGGTTGACCAGGAGCTGTTTCAGGCGGCGGCCGTCGCCGTGGATCAGTTTCACCGCCGGATCGATCTGCTGCAGCAGGCGGTGTTTTTTGCTGTTGGCGGGTTGCCGGACCATGCGCAGGCTGGCCTCGACCAACTGGTCAACCGGCAGGTAGTCCCATTTCAGCACCATCTTGCCGGACTCCGCCTTGGCCACATCCAGGATGTCGTTGATCAGGGTCAGCAGGTGGCGGGAGCTCTCCTGAATGGTGGCCAGCGACCGGCCCTGGCCGCTATTTACCGGGCCATAGAGCTGATCCTGGAGCATCTCGGTCAGCCCCATGATGGTGGTCAGCGGGGTGCGCAGTTCATGACTCATGGTGGCCAGGAACATATCCTTGGTCTTGGCCGCGCGGGCCAGTTCGGCATTGGCGATATTGAGCGCCCGGGTACGCCGCTCCACCCGCTCGGCCAGCAGTGACTGCTCCTGTTTGAGTTTGCCCTGGGAGATGGCCAGACTCTCCTGCATGGTCTTCAGCGCCTGCAACAGTTCTCCCGCCTCATCGTTCCCGCGTTCCGGTATGGCCCCGCCGAGATCGCCCCGGGAGATACGCCTGGCCACCTGGGTGGCCTCGACGATGGGACGGGCGATGACCCGGTCGGCGAACCAGACCAGGGTGATGACCGTGAGGGTGAGGAGGCCGATGACCGCAAGCAGGATGCGCTGCTCGATCGCCGACTGATGCCGGGCAATCCGCTCCAGCCTTTCGCTCTTGTATGCGCCCGCGGCCTCGACCACCTGATCCATCAGATCCGTCGGCTGGCGGTCGATGCCCCTGACCTCACGGTCGATTACGCTATAGGTGTTGTCGGTGATATCACGGTTGGCGTCGAGCGCCTGGCGGTACTGTCTGCCAAGGGTCTCGTGCGCGTGCTGAAAATCGTTGGCGGCCCGCCAGGATGGAGTCTCCGCTTCCAGCAGCGTGAGCAGTCTTTTAATACTCTGCTGCGTCAGTTGCTCCTCTCGCTCGAACTGGCCGAAGTAGCGCGTGTAGAGTGCCGGTTCGTGTCCCCGAATCAGGATGTTCTTCCACTCCTGCACCTGTTTCTTGAAGTGGACCTGGGTGGTGAGGCTCTCGGTGACTACGCCGAAGGTGTGCTCGGTGATGCGGGTGGTATCCGCGGTGGCCTGGCGGAGGCTGATGAAGGCGTAATAGCCGACCGCCAGGTTGATGACGAGCGCGGTTCCGATAGTGATAAACAGCTTCCAGCGGATGTTCATGGTGTGACAAATGTCGGGGTCCGGGTTGACCAAGGCGTAGTGTACAACAGAAGCACCGGGGGCATTCATCACGCTGAAACAATTAGCTGGGCTGATCCCTTAGGACCCGCGCAAGAATAAGTTCCTGTATTCGGTCGCCCCTGGACCCCGCTGGCGGCGTTACGCTTTTTGCCAAGGGAGCGGCCATTGCCTGCAAAGCGTGCCTTGCCAGCGTGGCCCAGGAACGCCCTCGGTACTACGGAATTATCCTTGCGCGGGCCCTTAGGGAAATACCCTATTGAAGTGGCAACTTTTAACCAGTTAATCTCGACTGCCGTGCCGTTTCGGAAGATTCCCGGACACTATAACAACAAGGCGCGGTTCTAGAGGGAGGTGGAATGATTTTTAAACAAGGAGCGATCAGGGTATTGTCCCTGTTGATGGCTGTCGGCTCTTCTGCCGCTCCCGCCGGGGGGATCGAAGAGGCGGCCCGCGAGGTGGAAAAGGCCCTGCATCTGACCCCCGACAGGGAAAATGGCAGAAAGGTCTTTATGATCTGTGCCGTCTGCCACCGCCCGGAGGGCTGGGCCAGCCCGGATGGCATGTATCCCCAGATCGCCGGACAGCAGGCGAGTGTGCTGATCAAACAGCTGGCGGATATTCGGGCGAGAAACCGCGACAATCCCACCATGTTGCCCTTCACCTCGCCAAGACTGCTGGGGGGCGCCCAGGAGATAGCCGATGTGGCGGCCTATATCGCCACGCTGCCGATGGAGGTCAACAACGTCGCCGGTCCAGGATTTGAACTGGTGTTGGGTGCGGCGCTGTACAAGGAGGAGTGCGCCGAGTGTCACGGCCCGGCCGGTGAGGGTGATGCGAAAGACCATATTCCCCTGATCCAGGGGCAGAACTACAACTACCTGGTCCGCCAGTTCGACTGGATACGTTCCGGCAAGCGCCGCAATGCGGATTCGAAAATGGTCAAGCAGATCCGGCGCTTCACCCCGCGCGAAGAGTTCGCGGTGCTGGACTATGTATCCAGGATCAGGCCACCGCAGGAGAAACTGGCCACGCCCGGTTGGCAGAATCCGGATTTTCCCGATTATGCCCGCCAGCCCTGGCAGGAGCTGCCGGCCTATCAGGTGATCCGTTAGGACACTACCACAACCAACTCAGTATTAGCCGTGAATGAACGCGAATAAAGCCTGTAGGTTGGGGTGAGCCTGCGAACCCCAACGGGGTTTCATGCGTGTGCCCTGATGTTGGGGTTTGTACCTCACCCCAACGGACTTTATTATTAGCCGCGAATGAACACAAATAAGGCTTCCAAGGTAGGGATGCCGGTGAGCTTGCGAACCGCATCTTTCGCGGTAAGGCTTGATGCGGTTCGTGCCTCACCGGCATCCTACGTCACCGGTACCGGATAAGAAAACGGGGCCTTGCGGCCCCGTTTTTACTGCCAGTGGCGCAACGATCAGCCGAAGATATCGTGGGTGATGTTGTTGTACCAGCTGTAGGCGTAGGCCACCTCCCGCTTGAACACCTCCGGACTGGCATCGCCCGGGGTCAGGCCGCCGGAGACCGAGGCGATCTTCGAGCGGTCCTCGGTCAGACGGTAGACCGCCGCCACGGAGAAGGCGTAGTCCTTGCCTGCAATGGAGTAGCAGGTGTTGACGTAGGAGGGCGTGCCGGGCTCTTGGCCATTCATCATGGCCACGATGGCGGCGGCGCAGACCTTGGCCTGGGAGTTTGCCGAGTAGCCGGACTTCGGCATGCCGGTGGCAATGCTGGCGTCGCCCAGTACATGGATGTTCGGATGAATCTTGGACTCGAAAGTCCCAAGGTCAACCGGACACCAGCCGCCATCGTTGGTCAGTCCCGCCGCGAAGGCGATGGCACCGGCCTTCTGCGCTGGAATCACGTTCAGCACATCGGCCTTGATCTCGTCACCAAAGGCGGTAACGATGGAGTTGCTGGCGGCATTCACCTTGACCACGCCAGCCTCTTCCTGCTGGCCGTGCCACTCGATCATGGCATTGTCGCTCTGGTAGCCGTACATCTTTTTCCAGGCGCCGACGAACAGACCCTGTTTGGAGAACTTCGGCTTGGCATCAAAGATCAACACCTTCGATTTCGGCTTGTGTGCTTTCAGATACATGGCGATCTGACTGGCACGTTCGTAGGGTCCCGGCGGGCAACGGAACGGATTGGGCGGCGCGGCGATCACCACGACCCCGCCATCCTTCATCGCCTCGAGTTGGTTGCGCAACAGGGCGGTCTGGGGACCGGCCTTCCAGGCGTGGGGGATTTTCTCGGCGACCTTTGCGTCATAGCCCTCGATCTTGTCCCATTGGAAATCGATGCCGGGCGCCACCACGCAACGGTCATAGCTATAGCTGCTGCCATCGGAGGTCTTGACCACGCGCGCCTTGGCATCGATACCGGTGACCTTGGCATGGACAACCTTGACGCCATGCTTGCCCAGGCCGCTGTAGCCAAACTTGATGTCGTCCATGGAGCGGTCGCCACCCAGGACCTCGTTACTCATGTAACAGGTGTAGTAGTTGCTGTTGGCCTCGATCAGGGTGACATCCGTGGTGGGATCGGCCAGGCGGATGTATTTCGCGGCGGTGGCGCCGGCGGTGCCGCCACCGACCACAACCACTTTCTTGGAGGCGCCCAGGGCGATATAGGGCACACCAATCATACCGGCCGCGGTTGCCGCGCCGGCAGTCTGAATAAATCCTCGACGTGTAATCTTCATTTTCATATGTCCCCTATCTTATTTCTGCTGGCTGGCGTAGTAGTTGAGCAGGGCCATGACGCCGTCACTGCCCTCACGTTCCAGCATTTCGGATAGCTTTTTCTTCATTTTTTTGGTGGCTTCCCGGTCGCCAGCCTTGTAGTCGGCCAGGGTCCAGTTCACGTAGGGGGTCCACTGGCCCGCCAGCACGCCGGCATCATCCTCGGGCGATTGGCCGCCTTCGGCATGACATTTTTCACAATACTTGTCGTGTAGCTTGGCCCCCTTGGCAGCCAGGTCGGCATCGAATGACTGCGTGGCCTTGACGAAGGGCTTGCCGGCGTAGTGCTTGGCCATGGCCTTGATTTCGTCCTCGGTGTAGCCCTTGGCGATGCGGTTCATGATGGTGGAAGGGATCTCACCGCTGGCGAAGCCGACCATGGTCTCTTCGAAATAGGTCGGGGAGAGTCCGGCGATACTGGGTGCCGCCGGTCCCAGGCTGTTGCCATCGGTACCGTGACAGCCGGTACAGCTGTTGGCCAGCATGGCCGCATCCGCGCCCATCATCATCTTTGGCTTTTCTTCGGCTGCAGTAGCTGAAAAGGCGGCGCCAACCGCGAGTCCAGCGACCAGTGCGGCCCTTGTAAAGGTTTTATACGCCATGATACCTCCTTTGGTTTTCAGGCTTTTTTTCTCAATCATAGAGGTTAACTGCCTCTTTTTACGATGCTCGATCGCCAGTCTCCTGGTGACCTTGCATCACGGGTGCGACATGAATCGGATTTTCATGTCTGAATGTACCGGTTGGCCGGATACAAATTTATTATTACTCTCTGTCCGTTCAGGATCCATCGATCAACAGCGAAATCACCTTTTGATTACGTTTCTTTTTGGCGATGTCCGCAGCGGTGCGGCCGCTCTTGTCCTGCAGTGTGACATCCGCGCCGTTGATCAGCAGCAGTTTGACCAGCTCCTCGTCCCGCAAGGTGGCCGCCTCCATCAGCGCGGTGATCCCTTCGTTGTCCGCCTTGTTGACATCCGCCTTGCGTCTGAGCAGCAGTTCAACCTCATCGAGCCGACCACGACCAACCGCCCATACCAGTGCAGTGGCACCGTCCTGATCCTGGGCGTTGACGTTGGCGCCCTTCTCCAGCAGCGCCTCTATTACCGGCAGGTGCCCGTTGTCCGCCGCGATAATCAGCGCGGATCTGCCGTGTGTATCCCGCGCCTCCAGGTCGGCGCCGCGTTCAATCAATCTGGCGGCGGTTTCCGCATGTCCCTTCTCCGCGGCATGCATCAGTGCGGTGCGTCCGTCATTGTCGCCCTGATTGGGGTTCGCCCCCTTATAGAGCAACTGCTCCACCATATCGGTCAGGCCGTAGCGTGCGGCTATGCTCAGTGAATCCCAGCCGGCGCGAGTACGTGCATTCAGGTCCGCGCCCCGTTCCAGCAGCATGGCGGTGAGTGCCGAGTGTCCGTTCTCCGCGGCGAAGGTCAGGGCGGTACAGCCGGCGGATGCCTTGGCATTCACATCGGCGCCTCGGGTCAACAGGTAGGCGGTGGTCTCGAAATTGTCATTTTGGATCGCCATCATCAGGGCGGTAACGCCGAACCGGTTGGCACTGTTGACGTCCACTCCCTCGTTCAGCAGCCGGGTGACGGTTTCGGTGTCGCCGATACTCGCCGCCAGGCGGTATTCGCTCTCCTTGGTGCTATCGCCCGCAACCGCGGATGCGGCACAGGCCAGGCTTATCAACAGGGCGAAGATCCAGTTCTGCTTCATGATCTTTACCGTCTCCCTTTTTTGAACCGCAAAAAATGATCAACCCTTGTTATCGGTATTCTCTTCGGGTTCATCAGGTTCCGTATGGGCAATGCCTTTATGGCAGTCAATGCAGGTCAGCCCGTCGTCCACCGCCTTGGAGTGGCGTTTGCGCGCCATCCGGCTCTGCTCGCTGAGGTCCATCTGGTCAAAATCGTGGCAGCTGCGGCATTCGCGTGAATTGCTGGCCTTCATTCTGGCCCATACCCGGCTCGCCATATCCCAGCGCCGGGCTTCATACTTCTCATGGGTATCGATGGTGCCCAGCAGTTCATGCACCACATCCTTGTAGGCCAGCACCTTGGAGACAATCTTGGGGCCAAACTCCTTGGGCACATGGCAATCTGCGCAGGTGGCCCGGACACCGGAGGTATTCTGGTAATGCACCGACTCCTTGTACTCATCGAAGTTGACTTTCATCGAGTGACATGAGGTGCAGAACTCCAATTCATTGGTTGAAGAGAGTCCGACGTTGAACAATCCGGAAAAGAGCATGCCGGCCGAAAATACCAGCACAAGGATAAGGATGAACTTTTTCCTTGAGGTGCCTCCGCCCTGGGGACTACCAGTCATACACAACCCTCAACATATCCATGATCTGAACTGGATTTATGATGCATGCGGAAATAGGGCGGCAGGGACGGATAAAAAAGCTTATCCACATCACCCGGTCTGATTGAAAAACGCCTGCTCCTCCGCTTACTACGCCTCTCTTAAATAGAGAGTTTCTTTCTATTATGCACAAAGATGGTACGGGATATCCGGGGTTTTTGCAAAGCAGCTAGCGGTTTTCCACTATAGGGTCAGTGGGTAGCCGAGGCGTCGGATGACTGGCTGGGTACTTGTATAACATATTGAATGATAAAGAAAAAAAATCTACATGATAATAGGAGTTAATGGGCTATTGATATTTGCTGTGCTTGAATCAGAAAATTGAATGGAGATTTTGGCGTTGCCGGAGGCGCTTTCAGGCGGTGAGCTTGGCATAGAGCAGGGGTAGTTCACGCGGCAGCTGTGAGGGTTTGTGGATGACCACATAACTGCCGGTACCGAACAGGTGGGGAAGGTAATCGTTGGCCTGTGCGTCGATGGTGACACAGAAGGGTTGCAGCCCCAGTTGGCGCGCCTCGTGGATCGCACGCCGGGTGTCCTCGATCCCGTAGCGTCCTTCGTATTTGTCCAGATCGTTGGGCTTGCCGTCGGTGAGGATCAGCAGCAGGCGTCGCCCGGCCGGCTGCGCCTTGAGGAGCTCGCTGCTGTGGCGAATGGCGGCGCCCATGCGGGTATAGTAGCCGGGTTTGATGGCATCGATACGACCCCGGACGCTAGCGGAGTAGTGTTCATCGAAGGTCTTCAGCTGATGCACCCGCACCGGGTCCCGCTTGCGCGAGGAGAAACCGTACATGGCGAAGCGGTCGCCGGTGGCCGCGAGGCTCTCGGCAAACAGGAACAGCGAGTCACGTATCACGTCGATCACCCGGGCGTGATTATTCACCCAGGTATCGGTGGAGAGCGACAGGTCGGCCAGCAGCAGGCAGGCCAGATCACGCGCCCCCACGCGCAGCTCCTTGTACAGGCCATCACTGGCGGAGGAGTGGCCGGCGGCGCGGTCGCTGGCGTAGCGCAGATAGGCATCCAGGTCGATCTCGCAGCCATCCTGCTGGCCCCGGTGCCAGATGCGGGCCGGGGTCAGGTGCTGGAACTGGGCACGCAGTTTCTTTGCCGTTCCGCGCAGGCGCTCCGGGAGTTCCCGGGGCTGGGCATCGGCCGCCATCATCGGCACTATGCGGCAGTACTCCGGGATCAGCTTCTGCTTTTTGAAGTCCCACTCCGGGAGCAGGATGCCTTCACCCAGGACCTGGTCATCGTTGGCCTCCGAGGGCAGGTCCAGATCAAAACGCAGCTTGCCGGCCGATGCCTTGGCGTCACGGCTGACGCTCAGGTTATCCATATCCTTCAACGCCTCCGCGGCACTCTCCAGGTCGTCGTTATCCTCGGAGCCGCGGTCCATGTTCATGAACTCGCCCCAGGTGAAGATATTCTCCATGCGGACGGTGATCAGGCCCTGGTCTTCTTTCTCCGGTTTTTTGGCGCGTTCCGATTTGTGCCGTTGCATGTCCTCGATGTCCTTGGTTTCACCGCCGCCGCGCTCGCCCTCCTGATCTCCCGCGCCGTCGGAGGAGGGGGCGGCGATGGGCGGAAAGGGGTGCAGCCAGAGGGGCACCGGTTGCGGCGGGCGTTTCGCCGCCGGCAGCCGGTCGACGCTCCCGGGATGCAGCAGTGCCTGGCGGATGGCCTGCTCCTGTGCCGCCTCGGCCGCGGGCAGCTTCTCCGGCGGCATGCGTTCGGCCAGGTGGGCGTCCACCAGCAGCTTGTAGCGTTTGCCGATGCCGGGGTAATTGTGCAGGGTCTTCAGGGTCAGGCGCTGGTTCTTGCCCAGCCACGCCTCCTCCTGCTGATGGTCGCCGACCGCCAGGGCGGCCAGCCAGGTGTAGAGATAGTGGTTGAGGCGTCTTTCCGGGAAGTAGTCTATGGAGACGGGTAGCCGCAAAGACTGCTCATCCCGCCACGCCAGTTCGATCCGCTTGCTGCTGCCGGCGATGCGTTGCAGCAAGCCGCGGCGCGCACCGTGCTCCGTGGCGTTGGCGGCCAATACCTCCAGGCCGCCGTCGCCCCCGAGGGCGCGGAACATGATGCCGACGGTCAGTTCGATCTCCTCCAGGTGCACGGCCGCCTCGGGATAGCGGGTATCCGCCATCCGGGTGATCATGCGATGCCAGAGTTCACCGACCTTCTCTTCCATGGTTACTGTTCCTGAAGACCGGCCTGCAGGCCCGACCGGGGCGGTTGGCTGGTTGCCGCCGATGCGGCGTGCGGCGGTTTCCTGCCGCCGGGATCGCGCCCGGTGACCACCGGCAGCGCCTCCAGATCGGCCACCCATTTGAGCAGCCCGGGGCGGGTCTGCTGCGCCTGCACCTGGTTGCAGGCCGATATGCACTGGGCACATTCGGTGCAGGTGAACATCTTGCGTTTGATCGAGCGCGGCTTCAGCCGCATCGGGCAGACGTTGTCACAGGCGTTGTTGCAATCGGAACAGAGGCTGGCCCGCTTGCGGTCGAAGCCCACCACCATGGCCTTGTCGTTGGCCATCCAGGCCAAGCTCTGGAACAGCCCCACCGCACAGCCGAAACGGCAGAACAGGTGGCGGGCGAACATGAACTCGATGAACAGCAGCAGGGTACCGATGCCGAGGAAGCGCATCTGGTTCGGGGTCAGCGAGGCGCTCAGGAGATTGTGATAGATCTCGAACGGCGGCAGCAGGTAGGTCAGCAGGGAGAGCGCCCAGAGAAAGGCGAAGAACAGGGCGGCCAGCACCGTCACCGGCCAGAAGCGCCGGTCCGGCGTCCGCACACTGCCGTTGGCTTGCAGTTCGGGCAGCGGGTTCTTTTCCCAGATACTCGGTTTTCCGCTGGCCCGCTGCATCAGCTTGTTGATGGTCTCCACCACCGAGAAGTGGGGGCAGAGCCAGCCGCAGTAGAGTCGGCCATAGCGCCAGGCGGTCCAGATAAGGCCGCCACCGACCACGACGATCGGCAGAAAGCCGCGAAACACCAGATTAAAGGCCGCCTGCCCGGGGCCGATCTCACCGGCCATGAAGGCATCCAGTCCCAATGTCCAGTGTTGGCCCAGGAAGAAGAAATGGTACTGGGTCAGGTCGAAACGGAACAGGTCGAGGGGCGGGGCCAGCACAAACAGGGCGAAAAAACCGGCCTGAAACCAGAACCGGTTCTGCTGCAGTTTGGTGGCGTTTTTCATCGGGTTCGTGGTCATCGGGTCCATGGTCATCAGGTTTATGGCCGATCAGTTCCCAAAGGCGATATCGACCACTTCCATCAATGCCCGGGTGGTCTCGAGATCATCGGTGAGCGGTTCCACCATGGCCGCCCGGCAGGCCTCGAGGGGGGCATAGCCACCGAGGATCAGGGTCGCGGTGTAGACCAGCAAGCGGGTGGAGGCGGCCTCCTCCAGGTCGTGGTCCTTGAGGGCGCGCAGGCTGTTGGCCAGGTTCACCAGCCGTTTGGCCATCAGGGCATCGATACCGGTTTCCCCGATGATCACCTCCTGCTCCAGTTCGGCGCTGGGGAAATCGAAGCGGGCGGCGACAAAGCGCTGCCGGGTACTCGGTTTCATACCCTTGAGCAGGTTCTGATAGCCGGGGTTATAGGAGACCACCAGCATGAATTCGGGCGGGGCGTGCAGAATCTCGCCGGTGCGTTCGATCGGCAGGATGCGCCGGTCATCCGTCAACGGATGCAGCACCACCGTGGTGTCCTTGCGCGCCTCCACCACCTCGTCCAGATAACAGATGGCGCCCTCGCGAACGGCGCGGGTCAGGGGGCCGTCGCTCCAGTAGGTACCGCTGTCGCCGATAAGGTGCCGGCCCACCAGATCGGCGGCGGTCAGGTCGTCGTGGCAGGCCACGGTGTAGACCGGTCGACCCAGGCGGGCGGCCATGTAGTTGATGAAGCGGGTCTTGCCGCACCCGGTCGGCCCCTTGATCAGCATCGGCAGCTGGTGCTTGTAGGCGTGCTCGAACAGTTCCACCTCGTTGCCCTGCGGCTTGTAGAAGGGGGTGTCGAGTGCCACGCTCGGTTCTGCGGTCCGGGGCGCGGTCTGGGGCGCGTTGCTCATGGGTAAATCCCGTAATCAATAAATATTCAGTTGGATAATATGAAGGCCGTGGTAATCAGGCTGCCGGGGATGATCAGCCAGACTGACACAGGCCAGCGCCACAGTCCACGCAGACCGCCCAGGCCCATGAAATAGGCGCCCACCAGATGACCCTTGATCAGGGCGATGGCGAGCACGAACAGGGCGATGTTCAGGCCGCCCAGCCCTTGCTCACCTATATAGAAGGTAATGAAGGTCAGCACCACCAGGAGGGAGAATACCCAGGTGCTGGGGCGCATGCCAAGAAAAGGTTTGGTGCTCATGATAGCTCCTCAGCGCATGACGTAAACGAGTGGGAACAGGATCAGCCACACCAGATCGACCATGTGCCAATAAGAGGCGCCGGTCTCGACGCCGGTATGCTCATGGGCACTATAGCAGCCCTGTTTTGCCTTGATGGCGACAGCGGCGAGTATCACCATCCCCATGATCACGTGCATGAAATGAAACACGGTCAGGGAGAGGTAGAACATATAGAAGGTATTGGTGCTGAGATTGATGCCCAGGGCAAAATGGTGGCTGTATTCACCGATCTTGACAATAAGGAACACGGCCCCCATGCCCATGGCGGCGACCAGCCAGCGAGCGCAGACCGCGCTGTGATTCTCCTTGATCGCGGAGACGGCGCGTACCACGAAATAGGAGCTGGTGATCAGGGCCAGGGTATTGATCAGCGCCGCCTCGCGATCCAGATGGAGCTGGAATTCGTTGAACAGGGCGACGTTGTTCATCCGAGTGAAGGCATAGGCGCCGAAAAAGGCGGCGAATACCGAGAGCTCGGCCAGGATAAAGATCCAGATCGCCAGATCCCCGGGGGGATAGCGATTGTCCTGATCGAGATTGTCCTGATCGAGGGTGAGTGTTTCTATTGCCTGGGTCATCTGTCTGATTCCGTGGGATGATTCTTTCAGACCCGTGAATGGGATTCATTAGGGCTTTTAAATCAGCGAGTTAATATCTATTGGTGGTTAAATTAACAGAAGGGTAGGGGTGGCGAATTGATAAATGTTAAATCCGGGAAAAAATATCCAACTATTTTAGTCAAGTAAATGGGCTGTCCAGTAGGGGCAGGCCCCCGTGCCTGCCCGGATCCGGCACCCAACCGCCCCAAGGGCAACCACAGGGGGTTGCCCCTACGGATTGTCGTGACACCGGGCGTGAACGGACCGGTCGCATCTGTCCCGCCACCGGCGTTGAACCGCCGAATGCAGGGGCAGCCCCCCGTACCTGCCCGGATCTAACA
>NZ_JAQGEI010000027.1 GCF_029017505.1 Sedimenticola hydrogenitrophicus | reverse complement strand
TGGCCGTCGTGCGAGGTCTTACTGGACATGATGTTCTCCCGTTGTTAGTGACGGGAAAAGTATTCGATAGCTAAACTCTAAAAAACAGGTGTCGGTTCTGGGGCGCTTACATTGAAGCCACCATCAACTGTTTACATCAGCGAGTTGATCAGGTGGTTACCGCAATGGATGGTGGACGCGAGCAGGCGAACCGGAGTGTCGTCGAGGCGAGAAATGCGGGTGAAAGGCTGCATAAAATTGTCTCTGTCGTGTCCAAGGTGCATGAAATGAATGTGCAGATAGCAACCGCCACCGAGGAGCAGAGCGCTGTGACGGAGGATATTAATCGAACTATGGTCAGTATCCAGGGTGTTGCCGTAGAACTCGAATCTACTTCCAGACAGTCCACTGAGTCTGGCAAGAGGCTGAGTACAATGTCGGATGGCTTGAGTACCGTGGTGACTCATTTCAAGAGGGGTTGATCGGGCGGGCCGAGTCTGTCGGATTTGATGATCCTGGAAATAGTGGGTGTGTATTCCCTGTTGCCGTGCCGTTTGTTGGTAGTCTGTAATGGGTCGCGGGAATAAGCTAACCTGTTATTTTAGGTGTCCTGAGCGAAAACCGAAAACCGGGTCAAAGAACAATTGTCGCTAATATTAGATTCAATTGCACTCTGGCCCGGTTTTTGTCGAAATGTGGAGATTATTCGACCTCAATCGCCTTGATGGTAACCTCGGCACGCCGGTTGGGTTCAAGACAATCGATCAGCGGCTGGCCGCGGATGCCTTCGCAGCTCACCAACGGGTCATCCTCACCCATGCTGACCACCTTCAACAAATTGGGATCAACAGAGCCACGCTGACTCAGATAATCCCTGACGGTCATGGCGCGCTCCAGAGCCAACTGCTGGTTATAACTCGCATCACCAATTCGGTCAGCGTGCCCGGCGATGCTTATTTCCAATAGTTCATTCAAGTTACCCAGGCTGGCGATGATTGAATCAAGGGCCTCTCTACCCGCAGGTTTGAGTGTCGCCTTATCAAAATCAAAGTGGGTTTTAGCATCGAGCGTGACCTGTCTGGTGATGGGTGGTTTGGGCGCGGCCGGTTCCACCGCCGCAAACTCCACTGGCTTGGATTCCACTTCAGAAACCACTGCATCACAGCCGGCAATAGCATCCTGGGGATCCCAGAAGTTGGTATACACACAATCACCTGAACCATCGTGTAGCACGGAATTGCCGCTGCTGAACACATAGCCATCGTTATCGGCCTGTACGCTCAGTGTTGAGACCAGGAAAATCGGTATTATTAGAGCGAGTGTCTTGAACATAACCTTTCTCTCCTTTGTCTTGAACTGCTTATTGTCCCTGCATACTGGATGCCACCTCCTGATGCCCAACATCAGGTGGTTATGAACAAAGCATAGCCAAATTCTCTGTCAGTTGCGGAAGATGCAGGGTCATATCACCCAAAAGGTATTTAATTCACCCGGCGCTACGCCTTTAGAATATTTTGGGCCGGAGTAAAAATACAAGGTCAGGTAGGGTAGGCACGTTTTAAGTGCTCACGCAGCAAAAACAGGGAAAATGAATGGAACTTGATCAGATAAAAGGGGCAGAACCCTTTGACGGATTGTCACATAAGGATGTGGGTCGAAAAACCGCGCACTGATGCGGTTTTTCGCACGGTTTTCCGGTAAACGCAGTGCTGAACATCAGCAAGCTGTAATCACGGAAACCGCCTTGAACCGCCGGAGTCTGGCTCAAGGCAGTCTACGCCGCAACACCAGGGACTCTCCTGCGGGTCGCCCCGAGCGTCTCACTGACCCCGCCAGGCTCTGTCGGTCCACCGACAGCCGCAACCGGTACAGAAAGGGGGGCTCCGTGCGCTTGAATACCAGCGCCAGTTGTACCCGCAGTTCCCCGTCCACGATGTCGGCCGGACCCTGTCTCCACACTTGATGGGACTCGAAATGGGTTTCGTCCACCCACAATCGGGCATCCTTCTCCTCCACCGACCAGTAACTGCCGTTCGGCAGGTACCACAGGCCGCTGTATGCATCGACAGCCGACGCAGCGCGCCAGAAATACAGAGGGACCGCCATCACCGCCAGCAGCACGACCAACAACATGAACCGCCAGCCGCGTGACAGGCGCTGGTAAAACCGCTGACCAATACCGGTTGCACTAAGCACCGTCACCAGTCGTGCCATGTCGTAGTCCCAGCGACTCTCCGACAGCTCTACCGCCTGCAATCGCGCCAGTTTCCGGATGGATACGGGCAGATCATCCTCGTCCGGCATGTGGGCCCCCTCCACCAGCAACGGGATCACCTTCAGTCCTTCTTTGTTGAGTGCCATTTCGATCTCGCGGCGCACATGATCGTCGGGACAGTCCAGGCGACGTTCTCCATCCGCAGCCGTCTCCGTGAGCCAGGTATCGCCGATCAGGACAAGGCACACCCGGGCAGACTGGATCGCCTGCTCCAGCGCCTGCACAAAATCGACCCCGGGTCCGATTGAATTGATATCACGAAACATCACCGAGTTTCCGAAACAACGGCCCAGATCGTCACTGATCCGGCCCGCGTGGCCTGAGGTATCCATGCGCCGATAGCTGAGAAAGATCATGTGTTCCATACGGCTCCCATATGGAGTGTGCCTGTTCAGAAAGCATAGAAAAGACCGGGGCAGAGTAGAATGGCACTTAGTTAAGCCAAGAACCACCGTCATCTCGGCGCAGGCCGGGATCCAGACTGCTTAATGGTGGCGGTATTCCTGGATTCCGGCCTGCGCCGGAATGACGAAAATCCTGCAATTCGCCTTAAGTAAGTGCCATTCGGGTCAGAGAACCATCGTTGCTAATATTTGAGTTAATTGTTCTCTGACCCGAATGGCACTAACACTGAGCTCAAGCAATGGCTTCGTCTCTGCCATATCAAATTGGCGGCACGGGTGCTTCGCAAGCGCGAATTCAGCCCTTCGGATGTTGCGATGCATGTTCCCTAGCGGAAACCCGCTGCCTGCAACTGTGCCTCCACCCAGCGGCGGATATCTGGATGGGGCATCAGCGGAGCAGCAAAACGGAAGGAGAGTCCCTCCAGGTCCGCCTTCACCTCCTGTTCGATTCCGCCGGCCGAGAGCAATACGGGCAGCACGATCACCTCTCCCGCACGGCCCGCCTCCGCCACCATCTGACGAAAGGCCGCCCGTGCCCGGGACTTGACCGCTGGCGGGGCGTCGTTGCGGTGGGTCAGCACGCTGGTAGAGCGGAAAGCGCCCGCCTTCCGCAACAGCGCCGCATGGGCTTCCAGGTTCTGCAGCCACTGCCGGTTCTCCCCGGGGTCGTTGGGTCCATGGGCGATCAGCACCACGTGGGTGGTGCCCGGCTTTTGCGTCAACGCCCGGGCCCGATCGAGCAGAATCCCGCCGATCAGCGGGTGGTTGTCCATGGCGGTGGTGAACGCCACCCGGGAGGAGGTCTGTATCTGCTCCAGCCGTCGCAGGCTGGTGGTCTCGGCCAGGCGATCGCTCAACCGGAGGATGTAACGGAAGTTGCAGATGATGGGGCTGTGGGAGGAGACGAACAGCGGTACGGCGGCGATTTCGCGCACCCCGCGCCTCTCCAGGCGATCGATGGCCGCCTGGATGCTCGCGGGGTTGGCCATACCGAACGCCACCTCGGTGGGCAACTCGGTGTCGAGTTCCGCGGCCAGGGTCTCGACATTGCGGTTCCAGGAACTGGCCGCACCGTCCTGCCCACCATGGGAGTGAGTCCCGTGGGCGAGCAGCAGCAGGCCGCGCCCGGCGTCGGCCACACCAGGCAGCAGGCAACCTAAGAGCACCAGGGCCGATAGCCAGCTTGGGATGGACATGTTTCCTCTCCTCATTCGTGGGGAGTCGTATTGCAAAAACACACCTGATCGGGAGCCCGGACAGTATACAGCAAAGTGCCTGGTCATTTTTCACGCACCAGGCGGAATCCGATTATGATGTGCTTCATCCCGGCCGGGCGCCCGTGGCGCGCCGCCGGCCGGCACACGCCACAGCCCCGGTCGTCCCAGGAGCCGCCCTTGACAATGATCCGCTCCGGATCGGCGGCTGTTCCCGTCCACTCGAAGACCTGCCCGGCCACATCGAACACGCCGTAGGGACTGGCACCGGTTTCGTAGCGCCCGACCGGGGTGGTATCGAAGGGGCCGGCATCACCGCTGTTGAGCCGCGCGGGGTCGAACTCCCGACCCCAGGGGAAGTAGCGTCCGTCACTGCCACGCGCCGCCTTTTCCCATTCGCGTTCGGTGGGCAGGCGCCACACCCGCCCGGTACGTTCGCTTAACCAGGCGGCGTAAGCCTTGGCGTCAGCCTGGCTGACCAGGACCACGGGATGTTGCTCCCGGCCGGCCGGCGGATGACCCTCGATCCAGGCGAAGCGCCAGGTGCGCTCATAGGGATGGATCACCCCATATGTGGACCAGGTCGCCCTGTCAACGCCCGGAAGGGGATATCCCGTGGCGCTGATAAAAGCGGCATACTGGCGATGGGTTATGGGTGTCCGGGTGATGGCGTACGCGGCGGTCCGCGCCTGTTGGCGTGGCGGTTCGGTATCGTACCAATGCTGTTCCCGGGTCACCGGGCTGCCGTAGGCCGCCGTGTCCAGGCGGTAGGCGGTTTCGCGCTCCTCAATGTCGGAGCCGGCAATAAACAAACCGGCGGGTATTTCCACCAGATCGGGTAGCCAGGCCTCGGCTGCCGCAGCCGCCATTGGGACAGCGTACAGCAGGATCAGGGCCGCCAACCAGCAGGCGCCATGCGACAGGTGTTTCATTTACCCACCTCCGGACCGTTTTGGCATGACCCTCGAAGGCATTACGGAGACAGATGGAGGCGGCCAGCCAAATGACCCGGCTGACCTGCTTCCCCTGGATGCTGAAATAGCAACGGCCGGCTATGGGAGCATAGCCGGCCGTTTCAGCAAAGGCGTTTCGATTTACTGGTTGGTGTTCACGCCTTCCAGATAATCAGGAATGGCATTGATTCCTACTGTAACGCTCGTTGAAGTCTCATGAGAGACCGAACCTGCGCCAGTAGCCGGCATTTGCGTGAAGTCAGTTTCCGTTGCCTTCGAGCCGTAGAGCTGATCCTGGCCAACATCATCGGCCATGGCAACACCCGCAGAGAGTATAGAGGCAACAGCAACGGCGAAAAGTTTGTTTGAAAGTTTCATGGTGAATCTCCTGAGTTTTCGTTAGTGGACCTGAGAAGTGGTCCTTGCACTAAGAGACCCGGAGGGCAGGGGAAATCTTTCAGGCGGCAGGAAATTTAATATCGCGGAGAGCGGATTGCTTTTGCGGATTACGTCAGGAATGCCATCTATAGGGAAGCCACCTGATCACCGCCGGGTAAAGCGAGCAGCGAGTCAAGCAGGCTGAAACGTCTGCAATGCCAGGGCCGGACCAGTCACGGCCGGCCGCCTGGATCAGGGTGTGCCGAATGGCGCCCACGCGATGCTGGCATCCTGGCTAACGAGGATTTCGCCATCACTGGCGATGGCGTACAGGTGCTCAGAGTTGTTAGGATCCTCGGCCAGGTGGAGCAGGTAGCGGTCGCCCCATTTAGGACCGAGCGGGCGCCAGCCCGGTTTGGATTCATCGGCGCGCAGCAGGCCTCGACCTACCATGAAGGCGTAGATCGACCCCCCGGGCCCGGTGTAGACCAAGGTGGCGGGCTGGCGGAAGAGGTGGGCGTTGCGCCAGCTTCGACCGCCATCGTCGCTACGCAACAGGCCCTGTTGGGTGGCGGCGTAGAGCCGGTTGATGTCTAGTGCCGAAGCCGCAATATCCACCAGCCCTTCCGGCGAGCGCGCCACGATGTTCCAGCTGTCGCCGCCGTCCACGCTGTGCTGCAGGTTTCCCCGGTAGACGCCGTACACCTGATTCGGATCCGCACGACTGACATCCATCTGGTGGAAATCAACCGGTCCGCCGACGCCTTTGGAGAGCTGCCGCCAGGTTTTTCCACCATCGTTGGAGCGGATGAACCCCATGTTCCCGCCACGCGCCGGATGCCCCGTGGCATAGAGAATCTCGACATCCCGGGGGTGTGGCGTGAAGCCCATGTAATCATTGCGATCTTCGGAAAGCCGTGTCGCCGATCCTTCGGGCGCGACGTGGTAAAAGCCGTGATGCGTCGCCAGGTAGAGGTGGCCCGGTGTCTGCGGATCGACCGAAATTCCGTGGAAATGGGTGCTCTGCCGCAGCTGACTCAGTGGCACGGATTCGGCCGAACCGACACCCGGGACCAGGACCAGGGCCAACATTATGGCCAAGAATTTAATATTCGCTTTCACAACATGCTCCTGAATACCTTAGGACCCGCGCAAGAAAAAGTTCCAGTATGATGAAGTACCGATCGCCATAAATATAATAACGTATTTTCACAGACAGTTCGTAGGTTGGGGTGAGGAATGAGCCCCTACATCGATATGGTGCACGCACATGCAGCCCTGCTGGGGTTCGCAGGCTCACCCCAGACTATGGGCTCTGCAAACTCGATGAGGCAGGCTTTAACCAGGCCATCAGTTAAACCAAAAGTAACCGGACCCACAGTATTGGATTGATGAATACCCGACAGTATTGACCTCTGTGGCCGTCCCTGGCCATGCGCCATCCGCGTGAACTAATCAGGCGGGTACCTGTGCGGCATAGAGTTCCTTTTCCTTGGCGATCAGCAGATCACCGAGGAAGAAGTAGGCCTCGGTCCAGGCATCCAGTATCGCCGGTGTGGCGGCATCACCCAGTACATCGACCATGGCGGTGAGCAGGGCATCACCCACCATGGGGTAATGTTCCGGTTTCACCTGGGTGCGGACATGTGCGGCTGTCATTCTGCCGACGGCATCGCCCAGTACGTTCAGGTTGTCGATGTTCATGGCATAGGCCGCCACGGCGGCCGCCAGGATTTTTGGCTGCTCGCCCGGTGCGCCGCTAAACAGTGCTTTGGTTTCCGGGTATTTTTCAAACAGCACATCGTACATGCGCGTGGTGATCGCCAGTCCGTGTTCCTTGAGTGCCGGTATGGTGGCTTTGACAGTCGCTATGGTAGCTTCAGATAAAGACATCGTAATCTCCTTTTGATACAGGTTTTATGGTGTTGAGGTTCATGGGCAAGATTAAGGTGTGCCAGTCGGTGATATGAACCACTGCCGCCTGCATGGATCAGCTCTTCAGCGGAATTCGGATGACCACGCCGCCCATGACATCGCCGATCTTGAAATCTTTGCGCGGGCTGTCGGGATGGGCGTTATGGCAGGCGACACAGACCGGTGCGACCCCGGTATCGGCATACACGGCGGTGAAATATTTCTGCCCGCCGAGGGTTTCGGTGGTGTAGTAATTTTCACCTTTATTATCCGCGACATACTTCAGGCCCTCTTTTTCCGCTTGGGTCTTGGGTGCGTTCTGTTTATTCACTGGCCACATCGACTGCAAGGAATAACTGAAGTTGACATCCGGCAGCTTCTCGGAGCGCTTGGCCACCATCTCGGCGCCGAACCGGAACATCTGCGCCGGCAACACCAGGGCCTTGTCATCCTTGAAGTGTTCGCTCGCCTTGATGACTTTTTCCTGGGCGGCCAGGCGATTGACGATCAAGCGGGTGTAAACCGTTCGATCCGAGTCCATTACCAGGTGCAGGGCATCCGCCATCGTCTTGACCGATACCGTGTCCTCCACTGCGGCGCTTACCGGGGCGGTAAGACAGGCGGCAAGCAGGACGAGTGCGCCAGTCATTTGCGGGTTACATTTTTTCATGGGTTTCTCCTGTGAGTGAAATGATACGTACAACGGTTTGCCACCTCGGAGCGGCATTTTAAAAACCAAACATGCTGGTATCGCCATGCCCCTGATCCTCGCGTTTCTCCTCCCGTCGCTGTTGCTCTTTTTTCGCCAGGGCCATGGTTTCAACATGACCGGCAGGCTGACCGGTGAAGTTACGGGAGATCAGCTCAGGGTCGGCCAGGGCATCGAGGCTGAATTCGAGGCCATGGCAATGCAGACACGCAGGGCGGATCATTTTGCTGTTGGGGGAGTGCACCGCGCTCTGGTTGTGCTGTACCACGATGCGGCTCATCCAGTCGTTCACGTCCTGTTCTTCCCGGGGCAGGTGACATCCGGCGCAGGAGACACCGCTCCCGGCGGGCGCGTCACCCGCCTGCTGTTTTTGCCACAGCTTGCCGTGGGGCGAGTCTTTCCAGGCCAGGCTGTGATCGTCGGCGTGGCAGCCGAGGCAGGATTCGGCGGCGGCTGTGACGGTATCGAAGCGGTGCGCGGCATGACAGCTGGTGCAGCCGAGCTGTTTGCCTTCGACACCGCTTTGCATCGGCAGGCGTGACTTATCGGTGGTCATGGGGGACAACCCTGCCGCCAGGCGCATCCCATGCCGGCCCCTGCCAAAGGCCTGGACTTCCGTACTGTGGCACTGGGCACAGGCTGTTTGATCCGGGTGATCGGTCCAGCTCTGTCGCGCGCCGGTATCATCCAACGGTTGGTGGCAGGCGCTGCAGTTCACCCCGGATCTGGCATGGGCGGTTTCCAGCCAGTCCCGCTGCAGTTGCGCATCACCCAGGTGACCGGCAGCGGCATCCGCTACGCTGGCGCTGAGGGCCTGTAGCGGATAGCGGTCGTGGGGATAATCCGCCAGCTCAGGCAACAGCTGGGCGAGCTGGCGTTGGGGCAGTAATGCCGCTTTCCGCGTGGCAGGCTCATCCAGGTGTTTGATGAGAAAATCGGTATACAGCGCACGGTTGTCGTGAAAATTGTGACAGCCGGAATTTTTGCAACTCATGAAATCCATCCCGGCATGGGAGGGGCGCTCCTCGGCAATCTCCTTGTGACAGTGGAAACAGAGGTCACGGGGCTGGGTGAGGCCGTCCGCGAGGGTGATCTCCGGGCGGTGTTCGGTGTGACAGGTGACGCAGTGCAGGGCGTCGATGTTCACCAGTCGTTCGGCATTGCGCGGGTCCTGGAACTTGCCCCGCGGATGGGAGTCCAGCGGTTTGATCCGCTCCCAGCCATGGCAGTCGATACAGGCCTCCTGTAATACTTCACCACCTCCCAGTGGATCGGTGTGGCAGACGCCGCAGTCATCCGCCAACTGGTGATGGCCGTCAGCCAGGGGGCCGGGCATGAACAGGGTTTTGTCGTCGGCACCGAGCAGCTCCCAGCTGAACCAGCCAATCAGTGCCAGGCTGGTGATAAACCAGACCGCCCAGAATGCAGCGCGATTGGGACCGGCCATCAGTACCAGTACCCCTTGAGAATATGAAACCCCAGCAGTGCCGGTACCGGCCAAAATGCCAGGATATGCCACCACACGGATTTGCGCCGCAGCCGGGTTGCCAGGGCACCGCCGATTTTGTGTTCCAGGCCGATGATTCCGCTAGCCAGCGAGCCCAGCAGCAGCGTGCTGGAAAAGCTCAGCATCAGCAGGTTATTGAGGCCGCTACCCAGGCGACCGCCGGTATGTCCGATCAGGACCGCGATCACCAGCAGGCCCAGCAGGATATGCACCAGGCGCCAGCTATCGAACTTGCCCAGGGATTGCCACTTAGCAACGCGTTTACGCGGTGACAGCGCCAGCCCCAGCAGGAACAGCCCCAGCACCGTGAACCCGCTGATCTGTTTCACAAGCCCTTCGCGCCACAGTGCATCCCAGCGCCACTCCACCTGGACCGTATCCGGGTAGGGGATGGCGGGCAGCAACAAGATGGCGAGTACGGCGATGAGACTCAGCAGGGCGGAGCCCAGCAGGGTCCTGTGCCAGGGAGCCGGCTGGACGGATGCATCACCCAGTAACTGCATCACCAGGGGACGGCAGGAACCACACACAGTGCCGGCGCCGGTAGCAACGCCAACGGCTTCGGGACACTGCGCCCCGGCACGAATGGCTTCGCTGATGCTGCCACGGGTGGCGCCGGTGCACACGCACACGTGAGTGGTGGCTGGCCAGTGGGTGACGCCCTGCTGTTCGCCTTCGGGCCAGATCAGGCCGTGGCGTTTAAAGCGCAGTAATTGCCACGGCCAGATAATCTGCCGACAGGCAATCGCCTGTTGCAGGCGGGTGTCCTCGTCCCAGGCGCCGATGCCGATGGCGCCAACAAGGCGGTGGCGGTGAATCTTGATTTTACGGTAGATGTCCTGCTGTGGATCGGCATAGGTATGATCATGACCATGGAACGGATCTTCTCCCGCACCCATGGGGCCGGCGCTGAACACCGGGCAGTCCACCACTTTCAGACGGCTGGAGGTGATGGAGCCGGTATAGCCGGACGTGCCCTGGCCGGTGATGTGGCAGGCCGCCACGCCGGCCTGCTCCAGTCCCGGTGCCACCAGGCCGTATACCCGGTCGCGGTGTTCGGCACATTCACCCACCGCATAAATATTGGCGACCGAGGTCTGCATGGTGTCGCCAACCCGTATGCCTTTGCCGATGGCAAGGCCGGCCTGCCGGGCCAGCTCAATGCGCGGCCGAATGCCGGCGGCGATGATGAGGGTGTCGCATTTCAATCGTTCGCCGGATAGCAGTGCCACGCCTTCCACCCGGGCGTCGCCGACTACCCGTTTGACCCCGTTACCGATAATGATGTCGATGCCCAGCGCGGCCACGCGTTTTTCCAACTGGCGTGAACCGCGATCATCGAGCTGCACACCCAGCAGGCGGTCGGCATGTTCGATCAGGGTGACGCGGGTATTGCCCCGTTGCATGCCCCGCGCGGCCTCCATGCCCAGCAGACCACCACCCAGTACTACGGTGTGATGGCTGCGGGCCCGTCGCGCCACCAGCTGGTTGGTGTCATCCAGGTTGCGGAAGGTGAATACGCCCGGCAGGAAGATGCCCGGGATATTGGGGATATGGGGCCGGGAGCCGGTTGCCAGCACCAGGGTCTGGTAGGATTGGCGTCGGCCGCTACTGTCTTCGAGCAGGTTCCGTTGCGGATCAATTGCGGTTACGGCAATGCCGAAGCGTTCTTCAATGCGGCTGCGCTCATCCGTTTCGATCCGCTCGAGTAATTCTTCCCAGTCACTGTTGCCGAGCAGCAGGGATGACAACCTGACGCGGTTATAGGGCTGGTGCTGCTCGTCACCATAAATTACGAGATAACTATCCGGTGTGCGTCGCAGTATTTCCCGTGCGGTGTGCATGCCCACCGGGCCGTTGCCAACAATGACGACAGGCAGGGCATCTACCGCTTGTGTCGCATCGGGAAGCATGGCTTCCACTACCGCCAGGGGTTGAGACATCGTCACTCCTGTACCAGGCATACTGCTTTATGGAATGCCTTTGCCATGGCACTTCCAAAAAAACTTTTGCTGACTGCCACTTCATTGGAAGAGCGCGTTACAGCGACCGTGTCGCACCGGTGTATCTGTATCGATTGTCGGTTTTGCAAAAGCTATGCCATGCGTGTGGCGCGTATTTTTAAAAATTCAAAATCAATATCTTAGATATTGCCTTTGAAAAATTGAGGAATAGGTGGCACTGCAGGAATGTGTTTTTAGAATGCATCCAAAAGTCTGCTGCGCACATTAACAGTGCGTTTTAAAAAGACAGTTTCATCAGTTATTCGGGTTGCAAATTATCTTTTACAAACGGATTAAAAACAGAACCCCGATATTCCGTCTTTTCGCGTTCTGTCCCATCGCTTGTGTCGCCAGAACAGAACGATGGAAACCCGTCACCAAATCAAAAACGTCACAAGAGTGGCTGGGACCTGGCGTGCGCCGGCTATTTGCACCTCTCTGGCACCGACCGCAGCCACTGCCTATACTCAATCGAGTGACTTCAATATATTAGGGACTCGCTATTCTCACGAACCACGCCAGTTGCGGAGTCGGCGCACTTGTCGATCTCTCGGGGCGTAGTACGCACGCCCTTGTCGCGGACGGCCTTCGGGTGCTCGCGAACCTCGATCACCGTAGTGCCCGTGGTGCGGAGGAAGAGACCGGCGACGGCGCAGGACTCCTGTTACAGACGCCGCATGCGCTGTTCGCCGACGAGGTGGACGGCCTGCCGGCGCGGGGGCAGTATGCGGTCGGCCAGGCGTTCATGCCACGGGATGCGCCGCGCCGCGACCGGCTGCGGGACCTGATTGAATCCATCTGTCGCGCGCATGACTTCGGCTTCATTGGCTGGCGTGAGGTACCTGTCGATCCCCGGGGTCTCGGACGCACCGCCGCCGAGTCTCGACCGGCGGTGTGGCAGTATTTCATCACTCCTCACCAGCAACCTGAGCCGCCGCGGATGGATCTCTCCCTCTATGTGCTGCGGCGTGCGATCGAGCACGCGGCCGCCTTGCAGCACCCGGGTGGCGCCGGCAGTGATCTGTTCTATATCTGTTCGTTGGCCCGCCGTACGATCGTCTACAAGGGGCTGTTGACTTGTGCGCAGCTGCCGCGCTTCTATCCCGATCTGACCGATCCGCGTACCACTTCGGCACTGCTGCTGTTGCACGCCCGCTTCTCCACCAACACGTTGGGTGCATGGGAACTGGCGCACCCGTATCGGCGCCTGGTGCACAACGGCGAGATCAACACCCTGCGCGGCAATCTCAACTGGCTGCGCGCGCACGAGGCCGAGATGAGCTCGGCCCGTTTCGGTGACGGGCTGGCGACGATCCTGCCGGTGGGCGGCGAGGGACTGAGCGACAGCGCACTGTTCGACAACGTGCTCGAATTGCTGGTGCTGGCCGGGCGCAGCCTGCCGCATGCCCTGCGCATGATGATCCCCGAGGC
This sequence comes from Sedimenticola hydrogenitrophicus, assembly GCF_029017505.1. Lineage (GTDB taxonomy): Bacteria > Pseudomonadota > Gammaproteobacteria > Chromatiales > Chromatiaceae > Sedimenticola > Sedimenticola hydrogenitrophicus_A. Next base: position 61,127 of record NZ_JAQGEI010000027.1, on the reverse strand, counting down.
CTGGCATCATGACCGTTTCATGGACCCGGCGCGGCGCGATTTCTACGCCTGGCACGCGTCGCTGATGGAGCCCTGGGACGGGCCGGCGCTGGTGGTGGCGACCGATGGCGGGCGTGTCGCGGCGATCCTCGATCGCAACGGACTGCGTCCCTGCCGTTACTCCGTCACCCGTGCCGGTCGCCTGCTCCTGGCGAGCGAGACCGGCGTGCTCGAGACGCCGGCGCGCGAGATCCGTTTTCAGGGGCGGCTCAAGCCGGGTCAGCTGCTCGTTGCCGACGCCGACGCGGGCTGCATTGTTCCGGAGGAGGAGATCTTCGCCGAGCTGACGCGTCCCGCCTACGGCGCGTGGCTGCAGCGCCACCAGCCGCGTCTGCGCGAACTCGCCCGGGAGCTTGCCGAACGGCCCGGAAAAGCGTCCCCCATCAGTGTCACACGGCTGCAACGCGCCTTCGGTTACAGCGACGAGTTGTTGCGCGTACTGGTGGAGAAGATGGCCGAAGGGGGCAAGGATCCGGTCGGCTCGATGGGCGATGACACGCCGCCGGCGGTGCTCTCGGCCCACGACCGGCCGCTATTCGCCTACTTCAAGCAGCAGTTCGCCCAAGTGTCGAACCCGCCGCTCGATTACCTGCGCGAGGCGCTGGTGACCTCGCTGGCGGCCCCGGTCGGCCGTCACGGTAACCTGCTCGAACCTGCACCGGAGCACTGCCGGCAGCTGCTCCTCGATTCGCCGGTCCTCTCCGACACCGAACTGGCGGCGATTGCCGCCCTCGCCACCCGGCCGCGCAACGGCATCCGCGCGCGCGAAATCGATATCACCTTCGCACCGGGTGGTTCGCTGCGGGAGGCGATCGAGCGCCTGCGTGCCGACTGTGTCGCGGCGATCGGGGCCGGCTACGAGATCCTGCTGCTCAGCGATGCCGCCGTCAACCCATCCCGCGTCCCGATCCCGAGCCTGCTGGCGGTTGCCGCCGTCCACCATCACCTGATCCGCGCGGGCCTGCGGATGCGTGCGGCGCTGATCCTGAGTTCGGGCGAACCGGCCGCGGTGCACCACCTGTGTACCCTGATCGGTTACGGGGCCGACGCGGTGCACCCCTGGCTTGCCTACCGCAGTCTCGACGCGCTCGCTGTGGCGGGCCGCCTGCCGGGCCGCTCCGATCCGCTCGTCGCCTACCGCGCGGCGCTGGAAGGCGGGCTGCTCAAGGTGATGGCAAAGATGGGCATATCGACGCTCGCCAGCTACAAGGGGGCGCAGATCTTCGAGGCGATCGGGCTGGCCCGCGCCTTTGTCGACGAATACTTTACCGGCACCGCCTGCGCGCTGCCCGGTGCCGGCCTCGAACAGTTCGAGCGCGAGACCCGCGCGCGTCACGCGCAGGCCTTCGCCGAACGCCTCCCCGGAAGCGCCGCGCTCGGCTCCGGCGGTGAACTCTACTGGCGCCGCGACGGCGAACGCCATCACTGGAATCCGTACACCATCGGCAAGCTGCAACAGGCCGCGCGTGAGAACGACCGCGCGGCGTACCGCGACTTCGCCGCCGCGGTCAATGGCAATCAGGGTACCTTGCACAACCTGCGCGGGCTGCTCGATTTCGTGGACCGCCGTGAGCTCGCGATCGACCTGGCGAAGGTGGAGCCGGTCGAGGCGATCGTCGCACGCTTCGCTACCGGCTCCATGTCCTTCGGCTCACTGAGCCGCGAGGCGCATGAGGCGCTCGCGGTCGCCATGAACCGGCTTGGCGGTATCTCCGGTAGCGGCGAGGGCGGCGAGCAGGTCGAGCGCTTCGGCACCGAGCGTGCCTGCAGCATGAAGCAGGTGGCGAGCGGACGCTTCGGCGTAACCGCGCACTATCTCGCCACGGCGCGCCAGATAGAGATCAAGATGGCGCAGGGCGCCAAGCCCGGCGAAGGCGGCGAACTGCCGGGCAGCAAGGTAGACGCGGGTATCGCCGAGGTGCGTTTCACAGTCCCCGGCATCGGCCTGATTTCGCCACCGCCGCACCACGATATCTACTCGATCGAGGATCTCGCCCAGCTCATCCACGACCTCAAGTGCGCCAATCCGACCGCCGAGATCCATGTCAAGCTGGTGGCCAAGGCCGGCGTGGGCACCATCGCCGCCGGGGTGGCCAAGGCGCGTGCCGACGCGGTGCTGATCTCCGGTGACGCGGGCGGCACCGGCGCCTCGGTGAAGACGTCGATCAAGGGGGCCGGCGCGGGCTGGGAGCTGGGGCTGGCGGAGTCCCATCGGGTGCTGATGGAAAACCGGCTGCGCTCGCGCATCCGGGTGCGTACCGACGGCGGCCTGTTGACCGGCCGCGACGTGGTGATCGCGGCGCTGCTGGGGGCCGAGGAGTACGGATTCGGCACCGCGCCGCTGGTGGCACTGGGCTGCATCATGTTGCGCAAGTGCCACTGCAATACCTGTTCGGTCGGTATCGCGACCCAGGATCCGGCGTTGCGCCGGCGTTTCGCCGGTGCACCCGAGCACGTCATCCATTACCTGCGCTTCATCGCCGAGGAGGTGCGCGAGCTGATGGCGCGACTGGGTTTTCAGCGCATGGACGAGATGATCGGGCGGGTCGACCGGCTCAGGCCGCGCGACCTGAGCCACCCGCGGGGGATCGCCGTCGATGTCACCGAACTGCTGAAGCCGGCACAGGGTGACGACACGCCGCGCCGGATCCGCGCTCAGGACCACAAGCTCACCGACAAGCTTGACCATGCGCTGATCGCCCAGGCGCAGGTGGCGATCGAGCACGCAGAGCCGGTCACGGCGGCGCTGGCGATCCGCAATAGCGACCGCACCTTCGGGACGCTGCTGAGTTATGCGGTCACCCGGCGCCATGGCGCCGGTGGCCTGCCGGCCGATACGATCCGCCTGCACTGCAGCGGCAGCGCGGGGCAAAGCTTCGGCGCCTTCCTCTGCCCGGGCATCAGCCTGCATCTGGTCGGTGACGCCAACGACTACGTCGGCAAGGGGCTGTCCGGCGGGCGCCTGAGCATCGCCACACCGCCCGATGCGGGCTTTGTTGCCGCCGACAACATCCTGATCGGCAATGTGGCGCTGTACGGCGCGACCGCGGGCGAGGCCTATTTCAACGGCCAGGCCGGCGAACGCTTCGCCGTGCGCAACTCCGGGGCGCTGGCGGTGGTCGAGGGCGTGGGCGAGCACGCCTGCGAATACATGACCGGCGGCGTGGTGCTGATCCTGGGTCCGGTGGGACGCAACTTCGGTGCCGGCATGAGCGGCGGCGAGGCGTACATCCACGATCCGGGCGGGCGTCTGGGTGAACGGCTGGCCGACGAGCCGCTGCGCGTCGGGCCACTCGATGCGCCACGCGATGTGGAGCGGGTGCGCCGTCTGCTGGCGAACCACGTGGCACTCACCGGCAGTGCGGCCGCGCGCATCCTGCTCGATGACTGGGCGGCGACGCGCACCGGTTTCGTCAAGGTGATACCGGAGGCCTATGCCGAACACCTGGAGCGCCAACACCAGGAAGGCGTCGATCTGCCCGCGGCACCGCCGCTGCCGACCGCCGAGAACCACCCGGGCGGCTACCGGCGCCATGCGCGTGACCCTATCGGCTATCGTGCTCCGGCCGAGCGGCGACGCGATCATCAGGAGATCTACCTGCCGCGCTGGGACGCCGCGCAGCTGCGCGCGCAGGGCGAACGCTGCATGGACTGCGGTGTGCCCACCTGCATGGCCGGTTGCCCGATCGGCAACCTGATCCCGGAATGGAACGATCTGGTCTCGCGTGACGCCTGGCGCGACGCGCTGGCGCGGCTGCATGCGACCAATAACTTTCCCGAGTTCACCGGCTACACCTGTCCCGCCCCCTGCGAGCCGGCCTGCACCCTGGCGATCACCCGCGAGGCGGTGACCATCAAAAGCATCGAACGCGCCATCGTCGATCGCGGCTGGGAGGAGGGCTGGATCGTCGCCGAACCGCCGGTGCGGCGCAGCGGCCGCCGCGTCGCGGTAGTCGGCTCGGGTCCGGCAGGACTGGCCGCGGCGCAGCAGCTCAACCGCGCCGGCCACGCGGTGACGGTGTTCGAGCGCGACGACACCCCCGGCGGCCTGCTGGTCTACGGCATTCCCGATTTCAAGCTGGCCAAGCATCGGGTGGCGCGCCGGATCGCGCAACTCACCACCGAAGGGGTGCGCTTCCGCACCGGGATCAGCGTCGGCGACGACCTGCCGCTGGAGCGGCTGCGCCGCGACTTCGACGCGGTCTGCCTCAGCTGCGGCGCCCTCGCACCGCGCGAGGTTGCCATCCCCGGCCGGGAGCTACTCGGCATCCACTTCGGCATGGCGTTTCTGGTCGCCGAGAATCGGCGCCAGGCGGGGCGCGCAGTGGAGCGTCCAATCGACGCGGCGGGGCGGCGTGTGGTCGTGCTCGGCGGCGGCGACACCGGCGCCGACTGCGTCGCCACCGCGCACCGGCAGGGCGCGGCAGGCGTGGTGCAGGTGAGCATACGTGCGCGTCCACCCGACTTGCGCCCGACCGGCAATCCCTGGCCGGCCCATCCGCAAACCTACGAGATGACCTATGCCATCGCCGAGGGCGGTGATGAAGCCTTCGATCTCAACTCGGCCCGTTTCGTCGACACGGATGGCGACGGCCGCGTCAACGCCATCGAGTTTGAACGGGTGCTTTGGCGTTTCGATGAGTACGGTAGAAGGAGCGACAAGGAAGTGCTGGAATCGGGCATACGGGTCGAGGCCGATCTGGTGTTGATCGCCGCCGGTTTCAGCGGTCCCGAGATGGCGCCCTTCGCCGGTGCCGGGCTCGCCACCACGCCGGTCGGCACGATCGCCAGCGATGAATCGATGATGACCGCGCTGCCCGGCGTGTTTGTCGCCGGTGACGCCCGCATGGGCGCCTCCCTGGTGGTGTGGGCGATCGGCGAGGGACGCGACGTGGCCCGCGCCATCGATCGTTATCTGATGGGCGTGACCCGGCTGCCAGTCAGCCTGGCCACGCACAATGCGCCGCTGCGGCCACGTGGGTTGTAACTCAAGTTTCGGAGTTCAGCTCCAGACGCCGGGCGGGCTACCCCCTTGCCGGGACACGCTGTGAATACGTCCCTATACGCTCGGCGTCGGCATCCATGCCTCCGACGGTCCCGGAAAGGGGGTGGACCGCCCTGAACGATGCCATTTGAACTCCGAGACTTGAGTTGATTTCTACGGTTTTTCTGCAAAAAACAGGGGCTAACATCTTCTTCAGTGTAAACCATTGAATTCACCACCCGGATAGAGGAGAACTGAGATGAAAATTGTTGTTATCGGCGCGAACGGTACGATCGGCTCGGCCGTGGTTCAGGCCTTGGGACAGGATCACGAAGTGGTCAAGGTAGGCAAAACCCACGGGGACGTGCAACTGGATATCGCTGATCCGGACTCGATCCATACCGCTTTCGGCCAGATCGGCCCGTTCGATGCGTTGGTGGTGACCGCCGGCGAAGTGGCTTTCAAGCCTTTCAGTGATCTGGATGCCGAGGCGTGGTCCGTCGGGTTGAACAGCAAACTGATGGGACAGATCAATGCCGCGCGGGCGGCCGTCGATTATCTGAATCCCAACGGCTCCATTACCCTCACCAGCGGCATCCTGAGTGAGGAGTTTATCGCCTGGGGAACCAGTGCCAGCACCGTCAACGGTGCCATCGAGCACTTTGTACGGGCGGTGGCGACCGAATTGCCCAAGGGGATCCGTATCAATGTCGTCAGTCCCGCGCTGCTGGAGGAGAGCGTGAACGTGTTCGGTGGCTTTTTCCCGGGTTTCGAGCCGGTGGCCGGCACGCGTGTCGCCCAGGCCTATGTGAAGTCCATTGCCGGGGTGATGAGCGGCCGGGTGTTCAAGGTGACTTGAAGCGGAGCGGCGGCCGCGTCGGGCCGTTGCCTGAGAGGCTGTTTCCCGCCAGCTGTACCGAGCAGTTCTAGCCCGCATTTCTCACCACCGTCCTACTGCGGCTCGATACTCTCGTGACGAACAGTGGTGAGAAAACCGCGCCAGCCGGGAAAGGCGGGGATTCGTGGGGCCGTGATGGCCCGTGCGGGCTACCGGCAGGTCTCTGTTTCCCGGGGGGCGTGGCGCGCTTCGAGTAGCGCGCCGGCCGCTTCCGGCGGCACCGGTTTGCTGAACAGGTAGCCCTGCAGATAGTCACAGCGGTGTTCGGCCAGGAAGTCTCGCTGGGCGGTGGTCTCCACCCCCTCGGCGACCACTTTCAGGCCGAGGTTGTGGGCGAGGGCGATGGTGGCCATGCAGATCTCGGCGTCGTTGCGGTCGTTCTCAATGTCGCCGACGAAGGCTCTATCGAGCTTGAGAGTGTTGATCGGCAGCTTTTTCAGGTAGGCGAGGGAGGAGTAGCCGGTACCAAAGTCATCAATCGCCAAGCTCACCCCCAGCTGATTCAATCTGTTGAGCTGGCGTACCGCCAGTTCGGGATCGGACATCGTGGCAGTCTCGGTGATCTCCAGCTCCAGTTCCCCCTCCCGGATTCGGTGCTGCTCCATGACCTCGCGCACGGTCTCGATCAGCGTATCCGAGTGCAGCTGCTTGGCCGAGAGATTGACGGAGATCTGCAGGGGGTTGGTGGTGGTCTGCTTCCAGATCGCCAGTTGCCGGCAGGCCTCGTCGATAACCCAGGCCCCCAGTTGCTGGATTACGTCGATCTCCTCGGCGATCGGAATAAACCGGTCGGGACCGATGAAGCCACGTACCGGGTGATTCCAGCGGATAAGCGCCTCCATGCCGTAGATGTGGTTGCCTTGAGTGTGGACCTGTGCCTGATAGTAGAGTTCGAACTGGTCGAGTTCGAGGGCGCTACGCAGTTGGTGTTCGAAATCAAGCCGCTCCTCGGAGGCCACCAGCAGATGCTCGGTGAAAAACTGAAAGTTCCTTCTGCCCTGATTCTTGGCGTGATACATGGCGATGTCGCTGTTCTTCAACAGCTCATCGATGTTGTCGCCATCGTCGGGATAGATGCTGATACCGATACTCGGGCTGCTGTCGAATACGTTGTCATTGACGGTATAGGGTTGCGAAATACGATCGATGATATTCCCGGCCAGGGTGGGTACCCGGTTGGTATCCTTCAGCCCGGTGAGCACGAGGACAAACTCATCACCACCGATCCGGGCAACAATATCACTCTCCCTGACGCACTCCTTCAACCGGCTGGCCACCTCGATCAGCAGCTGGTCACCCACCTGGTGTCCCATCGAGTCGTTGATATATTTGAAGCGATCGAGATCGACAAACAGCACGGCCAGTTGCTGATTATCCCTTTTTGCCGCCAGTATGGCCTGTTCCATGCGGCTCTCCAGGCTGAAGCGATTGAGCAGTCCGGTGAGCATGTCATAGTGGGCCAGATGTTCGATTCTGGCTTCGGCCGCCTTGCGATCGCTGATATCGGTGAAGCTGGCGATATGGAACAGGACCTCGCCGTGCGGATCGCGGATGACGGAAATTGCCGCCCATTTGGGATAGAGTTCGCCGGACTTCTTTTTGTCCCACAGCTCGCCTTGCCAGAAGCTGTTTTTCTCCAGGGCCTGCCACATCTCGCGGTAGGTGCCGGTGGTGGTGTTGCCGCCCGAAAGTATTCGCGGATTCCTGCCGGCAATTTCCGCCAGCTCGTAGCCGGTCTGCCGGGTAAACGCGGTGTTGACGTTGATAATGTGATTATTCCGGTCCGTGATGAGAATCGCCTCGCCGCTGTTCTCAAAGGCGTTGGCATAGATCTGCAGGGCTTCGGCAATCGATTCCGCGTTTTTTTTCGCCGTCTCCAGCTTGCCATGTGCGTCGGAGACGCTGTCCGCCATCTCCATCATCGCCTGGGTCAGTTGTCCTACCTCATCGCTGGAATCCTGGGTGAGGGGGACGGAATAATTTCCCTCCGATATCGCCTGGGACCAGGTGAGCAGTCGCGACAACCGTCGGGTAACGCCGCGGATCACGGCAAAGGCGATCAACAGCAGCAGGCCTCCGCCACTGATGCCGATGGCGATAGTGATATAAAGATTTTGCGTGGCGACCGACATGAGCACTTGGCGCGAAACGGCAATGTCTTCGAACTCATGACGGATCAGTTGCGATGTGATCTCCATGATGCGGGGTACGTATTTCGATTCGACGCGGCTGAGCAGGATAAACGCGGCCTCTTTTTCAAACTCGGCACTCAGTTTGATCGCAACGCCGGTCTCACCAAAATAGCTTCGCAGGGCAGCGGCGAGGTCGTGAGTGTATTCGTCGCTTTCCGGCAACGGTTGTTCTGTTACCGCAGGGGCGGTGCGGGCACCCGGCAGGGCGTCCAGGATCTTCCGACGGGTCTGCTGCAGTTGCTGATTGATCTCCTCCATGCTGCTGAAACTTTCCGTCGTCAGGTGCCGAAGGCTCAGTGCCCGGTAAAAGGTGACCTGTTTCTCTATCTGTTCGAGGTTGTGCAGCCTGATGTCGCCGTCAACATAGACCGTGTCCAGCGCGGCCACCGACTCCTTGAGAATATTGGAGAAGTAGACGGTACCGAGCAGGGAGAACAGCCCGATACCGAACATGGGGATGATCAGTTGCCGATAAAGCGAGCAGTTTCTCAGCCTTTGGAGCATCCGGGGCTATCCGCTCACATCGAAGCCGGCGGATTGGAACGCCTCTCGCCCGGGATCACCGTTGATGAACTCGAAGAACCGGCTTGCCTCGGTCCCGGCTTCGGGGGCACCAAGCGGTGCCATGTAGTAGCGGATCTCCGGGTGCCAGGTCGGGTCGACGGGGTAGATCGAACGTAACCGGTCCGAGAGATTGGTTGAAAACAGGATGCCGACGGTCCGGTTGTCCGATTGCGCGAGTCGATCCGCCAGCAGGGTGATATGTCTTGTCGTGGTGATCTTCTGTTTTATTTGCTCCCAGATACCGGTCCGCTGCAGGGCCTGCTTTGCATAGCGGCCAAAGGGCGCCGTGCCGGGATCGCCTATGAGAATGGTTTTTACCTTGTCCGTTGTCAAATCATTCCACGCCTCAAGTTTCAGGGGACTGCCTGCAGGCGCACCGACCACCAGGCGATTGCCCCAGGGACTGACGACCTTATCGGCCGCTACCAGACCGCCTTTAACCATGTACTCCATCCAGCGCTGGCTGGCGGAGATGTAGATATCCGCCTGGATGGCCCCGCCGCGAATACCCTTGGCCAGCAGGCCTGAGGATTTGCAGAGATAGTTGATCTTGATGTCATGGGTTTCAACATACCGCGCCCCCACCGCCTGGACGGTGCCGCAGGTGGAATTGGCTACCGCGAGGGTGATTTCAGCGGCATTGCCGGGGTAGGTGGATGCCAATGTAACGAGTGCCAAAACCGGCAAGCAGACCTGGCTCACTAAACTGCGCATAAGCGATAACCTGTCAATTGGTCTTATAGAAGTACGACAAGCAATGCGCCGAGTCTACACGAAGAGTAGGGTTAATATCATCAAACTGGTGGATGTAGCGATTAACTTTTGATTATCGCGCGCCCTTTATTTAGTAGTGAAATGGTCCTGACAATCCAAGAAAATAATATGCCTATCAGAGTATTTAATTCGATGGATCGGTCATGCATTACTCCCGCTGACCCGACGCGCGGCGCGGTATCCTTACCTGTTCTCCCTGCGGACTGTGCCATTACTGTCGATTCCGGGTACGCAGACCGACTCGGCACTCAGCAGGATCACTTCGATCTCTTCAATAATCTCTTCCTGGCGGAGTATATTGCGGCGCTTGGCCAGTTCGTCCATCCGGCCTTCCAGATAATGGCTCGCCTGATCGAGATGCTGCATGCGGCGTTGGTTTTCCACCATCAGTGCGGCGAAGAACCAGGCGTTGGCAAGGGCGAAAAGGTACTGTTCCAGCAGCTCGCCGAGCAGTTGCCGGGGCGGCAGGTTGAGCAGCGGCGGCACACCCCGGTCAGCGCGTTCGGCCAATGACGGCAGGGCCGGTTCACAGAGAGGTGCCTGGCTGTCGGGGGTGAAATGGATCACCTCCAGGCGTAGCGGGCCCAGTTGCCGGCGCAGCCGGTTCAGGGTATCGATAATGTCCGCCAGCACTGCCGCCGCCTCGCCGGCCACCACGGCGCCTGTCAGGCAGACGGCATGGGGATACTTCTGCCGTATCAACCCGTTGAGGCGTGATCCGATGCTGATCAGCGGTGCGCGCAGATGATCGGGCTGCTGTTCCAGCCGGCTCAGCAACTGCTCGTTGTAGGCACCGCAGAAGCCGCGTTCCGAACCGAACAGCAGGTAGACCGGCGGCGCATCCGGCAACCCCGTATCGGGTGCGTTGAAGCGCCACACGTCATTGAGTGCATCGCGGATGGAGCTGACCACGCGCTGTTGGGTCTGGTGATAACGGGCCAGTTTACGGGTCTCCATCATGGCCAGGTTTTTCATGCTCTCCATGATGCCGCGGATCTCCTTGAACGCCTCGATACGCTCCTCTATATCATGCCGTCTGCTCATGGTCCGCTCCGCTTTCCGACCACCAATGACGAATCCATTTTTGCCAATCCTCGATCGGGGTATCGAGTGACAGTTCACTCTGCCGGATACCCTGATCCAGCCGTTCCAGGTGATCGCGCGCCCGTTCCGGCTCCGTAGCGTCCAGCAGGCCGTCATTGTAGGCGATCAGCCAGACCAGCAGTTCGGTTTCGCTGACCGGTTTGAGCCGGTCCTGTTTTAACAATTCGCGCAGTATACGGCCGCGTTGCAGGCGTTCCTGCATCTGCGGTTCGAGTCGGGCGCCAAAACGGGTAAAAGACTCCAGCTCCTGAAACTGCAGGTAGTCGAGCTTGATCCGTGCCGCCTGTTGCTTGATCAGCGGGTGCTGGGCCTTGCCGCCGATCCGCGAGACCGACTTGCCCACATCGATGGCCGGACGCACACCGGCGGCAAACAGTTTCTGCTCCAGGTAGATCTGACCGTCGGTGATGGAGATCAGATTGGTGGGGATGTAGGAGGCGATCTCGCCCTGCTGGGTCTCGACAATGGGCAGCGCGGTGAGGCTGCCGCCGCCCTGTGCGGGCGCCAGGCAGGTGGCCCGCTCCAACAGGCGCGCATGCAGATAGAAGATGTCACCGGGATAGGCCTCGCGTCCGGGGGGACGGCGCAGCAGCAACGAGAGTTCACGGTAGGCGCGGGCGTGGTGGGTGAGGTCGTCATAGATCACCAGGCAGTCATGGCCCTGACGCATCCACGCCTCGCCGATGGCGCAGCCGGCATAGGGGGCAAGGTATTTCAGCCCGGGGAGGGTGCTGGCCTCGCCAACCACCACCGTGGTGTATTCCAGTGCGCTGTATTCGCGCAGCCGGTCGATGATGTTGATCACCTCGGAGCGTTTCTGTCCGACCACCACATAGACACAGCGTGTTCCCCTCCCGCTCTGGTTGATGACGGTATCCAGGGCGATACTGGTGCGCCCCAGCCCTTCGTCACCGATGATCAGCTGGCGTTGGCCCTTACCGATCGGCAGCAGGCTGTCGATCAGGCGGATGCCGGTGTACAGCGGTCGCTGCACGAAGTCACGTTCGATCATCTGCGGTGACGGTCCCTCCAGATTGCGCCGCACCTGGCCGGGGGGCATCGGTTGGCCGTCCAGCGGTAGACCCAGCGGGTCGATCACCCGTCCCAGTAGTGCCTCATCCACCGGTACGCTGACCCGCCGCCCGCCGAGCCGGACCGTGGTGCCGGCGGTCAACTTTTCCGTCTCCCGCAGCAGCACGGCAGCAAGCAGCCGTTCTCCAAGATGCAGGACCTGGCCCAGACTGCCATCGGCAAAGTTGAGCAGCTCATCCAGTGCCGCGGACGGCAGTCCCTCGATCCAGGCGATACCATCACCGATCGAGACCAGGGTGCCGCGTTCGGCCAGCCGCAGCCCGGGCTGGTAGTTGTCCAGCCAGCGGCGCTGGCGCCGCAGCGCGGGGAACGGGTCATTCGGCATGGGCGGCCTCGCTGAAGAAGCGCAGTTCATCCTGAAGGTTGGCATGCAACAGCCAGCCACCGATTGAAATGCGCAGGCCGGCGATCAGCTGTGCATCCTGGCGAAACTGCCATTGACCCTGGCTTGGACCGATCCGTTGCTCCAGGGCCTGGCGGATCGCCTGCTGTTGCGATTCATCCAGCGGTAGGGCGCTGACCACCTCGATCCTTTGGGCTTCATCGAGTCGGCCCTGATGCAGTTGCTTGAGTGCGCTTTCCGGCAGCGTCGTCAGTTGATCGATAAAGAGCTGTCGCAGGCGCCGGTCCAGCTCGGGGCCGGCGAGGGTGCTGAGCAGGCGGCCGGCAAAGGCCGCCCCCAGCTGCAGCGCTTCGGTCTCGGCCTGCCGGCGCCACTGCGTCTGTTGTTGCAGATCGCGGGCCGCATGCTTGAGCCGCTGCCGGTCGAGCTCGTCGTCGAGCTGCCGTAGCCGCTTGCCGCGCTCCTGGACCAGTTCCTGCTCCAGGGCCGCCCGTGCCGCCTGTCTCTCCGTTTCCCAGTCGCTCAGGCGGGCCTCATACCGGCTCTTCAGCTGATCAGCCTCCGCCTGCTCCCGGGATGCCTGGCTCAGCTCCTCCCGGATCTGTCCCCGACGCTGCTCTATCACATTCAGTACCGGCTGGTAAAAGAAGCGTTTCAGCAGCCATATCAGGATCAGGAAATTGACCACCTCCAGGGCAAAGGTCGACCAGTCGAGTTCCACGATGCACGCTCCTTATTGCAGCAGGTATTCCAGCAGTGGGTTGCGGAACAGCACAATCAGTACGATCACCAGCACATAAATGGCCAGCGACTCGATCATGGCCAAGCCGATAAACAGGGTGCGGGTGATGGACTTCTCCGCTTCCGGCTGGCGGGCCAGCGCGTCCAGGGCGCGGCTGATGGCCCAGCCCATGGCGATGGCCGGTCCGAACACGCCGATACCGATGGCGACCAGCGCCCACATCGTGGAGTCGGTGACAAAGCTGCTCAGTTCACTCATGGCGCTTCCTTCTGTTGTCGTAGTTGTTGTGATTGCAGGCCGCCCGCGATATAGATCAGCGCCAGCATGCCGAAGATGTAGGCCTGTACCAGGGCCTCCACGATGTGCAGCATCAGGATCGGCACCGGGGCCAGCAGACCCGCCACCCAGAGAATCAGCAGCGCGGCCATCTCCAGGCTCATGATGTTGCCGAACAGGCGTACCGCCAGCGCCACGGTGCGGGTGATCTCGCTGATCAGGTGAAACGGCAGCAGCAGCGGGGTGGGGGTGAGATAGTGGCGCAGATAGGCGCGCAGGCCGTTGGCGCGGATGCCGAACCAGTGTACCGAGAGGAACACCAGCAGCGCCAGGGCGCTGGTAGCCGACAGGTCAGCGGTGGGGGAGTGGAGGCCGGGGATCAGACCGACCAGATTGGCCAGTACCAGGTATATCCAGAGCGTGGCCACAAAGGGCAAAACCTGGCGGGCCTGCTGTGGCGTCAGCAGCTCGCCGATGACGGCCGAAATCGTCTCGATGATTCCTTCGGCGGCGGTCTGCCAGGGGCCCGGCTGAAGGTGTAGCCCGCGCATTACCAGCCGGCTCGCCAGCCACAATATCAGCATCACACCCCAGGTGGTGAGCACGGTGGAGGTGAGGGCCAACGGACCCAAGTGAAACAGTATCGCCGTGCCGAGCGGGTTGGACTCATTCATGGCTCTTGATCATCCAGTAGACATTGAACGCCCCGACCAGCAGACCGAGAAACAGCAGGCTCAGGGTCCAGCGCATGGAGTAACCGGCCAGCCGGCCATCCAGCCAGTGGCCCAGATAGACGCCGCCAACCACCGGCAGGATAAACATCAGGCCCAGGCTGCCGAGATAGACGGTCTGGGCCAGCAGGGTCGGACGCTCGCGCTCGGCCCGTTGCATGCGTTTCGCCTGCTGTTCGACCCGCCTGGCCAGGCGGTCGTTGCCCGGTTTCATCCGCCGCGCCCCTCACCACGGCCGATGCGCCACAGGCGCAGCATCATGGTCTGCTCCAACTGCCCGATGCTGCGTCTGAACCCGGTTAGGATCACCTCCTCCTGCAGCAGCTCTTGCCGCAGCGCCTGGCTGATCCGGCTGAAGTCGCCGCTACGCAGATAGCGGCGGGTACTGATGGTCAGCTGATCGTTGTCGAAACTGGCCACCGCTTCGGGCAGTGCCAGATACTCCCGGCGTCCATCGTCGAAGCGCAGCCGTGCGAGACCGAACACCAGGGTCGTAACGAAGCGGGCATGACCGCGCATCAGACCGAAGCTGCCGCTGGCATCCTCGCCGACAAAGGAGACCATCCGGTCGAGCCGTTCGGACTGGGTGGCACTCTGCAACTGGATGCTGAAGCCGCTCATTGGGTTGGACGCTCCATGCTGCCGCGCATATAACACTGGGCTTCCGGTATCCCGTCATAGTGTCCGCGCAGAAACGCCTCGCAGTCGGTCAGGGTGTCGGCCAGCGTTACCGTAATGCCGGCGATGCCGGTGTGGGCCGCGGTGAGATGGAACGGCTGGCTCAGATAGCGCTGCAGTTTGCGTGCACGCTGCACAATGGCGCGGTCCTTCTGTGACAGCTCCTCGATGCCGAGCATGGTGATGATATCCTCCAACTCGCGGTAGCGTGCCAGATGTTCGCGCACCCCTTCGGCGATAGCGTAATGGTGATCACCCACCACATGCCGGTCCAGCAGCCGGCTGCCGGAGTGCAGCGGGTCCACCGCCGGATAGATGCCGCGGGCGGCCTGGCTGCGGGAGAGGATCACCTTGGTATCAAGATGACCGAGGATGGTGGTGACCGCCGGATCGGTCATGTCATCAGCCGGTACATAAACCGCCTGCACCGAGGTGATTGCCCCCTGGTCGGTGGAGTTGATACGGTCCTCCAGTTCCGCCACCTCGGTGCCCAGGGTCGGTTGATAGCCGACGGTGGCCGGCATGCGTCCCAGCAGGCTGGATATCTCGCTGCCGGCCTGGACGAAGCGGAACACGTTGTCCATCAGCAGCAGCACCTCGTGCTGCAGGCTGTCACGCAGATACTCGGCATAGGTCAGGGCGGAGTGGGCGATGCGGAAGCGCACCCCGGGCGACTCGTCCATCTCGCCGAACACCAGCAGTGCCTTGTCCATCACCTCCGCCTCGCGCAGTTCGTGCCACAGCTCATGCCCCTCGCGGATGCGCTCGCCGACACCGGCAAATACCGCGCTTCCTTGGTGGAGGGTGGAGACGGCGTGGATGAACTCCATGATCAACACCGTCTTGCCGACTCCGGCGCCACCGAACAGGCCGGTCTTGCCGCCGCGCACGAAGGGGCAGAGCAGGTCGATCACCTTGATGCCGACCGGCAGGATCTCACTCGCCCCGCGCACCTGGTGAAGCGGCCGCGTCACGCCGTGAATATTGTTCATCGTAACCGGGACAAAAGCGGGTTGACCGTCCAGCGGCCGGCCGAACATATTCAGCACCCGCCCCAGACAATCGGGGGCCACCGGCACGTGCAGGGGTGTCCCGGTATCGATGACCGGGATGCCGCGACTCAGGCCGGCGGTACTGTGCAGGGCAATGGCGCGGACGTGGTGTTCATCCAGATGCTGGTGCACCTCGAACAGCAGTTCCTCGCCATCCACCCTGGCAGAGAGGGCCTGGCGGAGGGGGGGGAGCCGCTCACAGCGGATCACCACCACGGGGCCCTGGACTTCGTGAATAAACCCGATTACCTCACTTGGGACAGGCGCGGGCAACGGGCTTGTGTCTGGTTTTGGCATGATTCGATTGAATAGCAGTGGGGAGGGTCATCCGGCCCTGTCTCTAATCAGTTATTCCCTATACAAATAGTAGACAACCCCGCTCGGCGGCGTGAGAAAAAAGCATAACGATCTAATGGTATTTTTACCATCGACAGGGCGGTCGAAGTGGGGCGTTATCCGGATTGCTGCACCGGGGAGCAACTATACTGGTGTGAAACTCCCATGCCGTTGTTCCCCATGGCGTGTATGGCCGATAGAGGATTTTCAGCCGGCGATAATAATTTATGGATAAACAGTCAACAGACGGGAGTTCAATTCAAACCAAACTGGAACGGCGATTTGAAAAGGTAGTCACGCCGTTTCAGTATTTCATCCGGGATCAAACCACCAGCAGTATATTGCTGATCCTCTGTACCGCTATCGCACTGCTGTTGGCCAATTCGCCATTCCGGGATGATTACCAGGCCTTTGTCGAGCTCCCCTTCGGCCTGGTGGTGGGCAACCGACTCCTGAGCATGAGCCTGCATCATTGGGTCAATGAAGCCGTCATGTCGTTGTTCTTTTTTTTACTGGGCCTGGAGATCAAGCGGGAATTGCTGGCAGGTGAACTGAGGAATCTGCAGCGGATGATGCCGGTGATTGCCGCTGCCATCGGTGGCATGCTGTTTCCGGCCTTGCTGTTTCTTTCGCTCAACTTCGGCAGCGCTACGGAACATGGCTGGGGGATTCCCATGGCCACCGATACCGCCTTTGCAGTGGGTATACTGGCGCTATTGCGGCGGCAGATTCCGCCCACGGCCTTCGTCTTCCTGACCGCGCTGGCCATTATTGACGATATCGGAGCCATCCTGGTGATTGCGGTCTTTTACACCGACACCATCGATTTCCTCTACCTGGCCGCAAGTGCCCTGGGCCTTGCCGCGCTTTTGCTGTTGAATCTCCTCGGTGTCCGCAAATCCTGGGCCTATCTGGCAGGTGGTGTGCTGATCTGGGGCACGCTGTACCAGTCGGGGGTTCACGCCACGGTGGCCGGCATCCTGGTGGCGTTCACCGTACCGGCGCGCCCAACGCGGGAGCCCTACTGGTTTTTGCAACGGGTACGGCGTCTGATGAGGCGTTTTGAACGCATTGAACGGCAGAGCGACAGCTCGGAAGACATCCTCAGCAGTAACGATCAGCACGATCTCGTCGAGGGGGTGCAGGTGGCGGCGGAGAAGGCCACCACCCCGCTGCGCCGTTGGGAGCGGGCGCTGGAGCACCCGGTAGCGCTGTTCGTATTACCGCTGTTCGCCCTGGTGAATGCCGGTATCCCGATCTCGCCCAACACAGTCCATGCCCTGTGGAATCACGACCTCGCCTCGGGTATCGTGCTGGGCCTGGTGCTGGGCAAGGGCATTGGCATCCCACTGCTGGCGTGGCTCGCGGTCAGACTCCGTCTGGGTCATTTTCCGGAGGGGCTTGATATGCGGCACATTATCGGTATCGGTATACTGGGTGGCATGGGATTTACCATGTCGATCTTCATTGCCGATCTCGGCTTCGCCCAGGCCGACCAGCTGGTCGCTGCCAAATCGGGGATTCTGGTGGCGTCCCTGTTGGCCGGGGTCCTGGGCTGGCTCTGGTTACGCTTTGCCTGCAATGACAAGGCGCGAGCTTAGGTTGATCGGCCCGCAATACCACATCCAACGATGTGGATATGTCGAAATGCCGTGACACCAGGCAACCATACTCATACGCCCACTACCGCGTCGGCCCGGGGCCGGTGGGCAATGCCGTCAGATGTGGTCAATTGTTCGCGCTGACATTCGATGAAGATGGGGTTGACGCACTGCCGGCAGACCTGCCGGTCGAGTTTGCGGTAGATGGCGCTGATGGCGTCGGATTTGTTGTCAAAGAAATACTGCGCACCGATGCTCCGCAGATAACCGCCTTCGGCCAGAAACTGCCAGAGTTCATCCTTCAACCCGTAGATATAGAGTCCGCCGCCCGTCGCCTTGAGGCGTTTTGCCTCCTGGGTAAGCAGCTCGGCACCCGCCATGTCGATATAGTTGATACGGGATGCAATGAGCAGGATATGCTTGACACCGTACCTGGCCTCGATCGTCTGCAGTTTCAGCTGCAGATAACTGACCGAACCGAAATAGATGGAGCGGTCCACGCGCACCACCTTGAGCTGTCCGCACTCCTGGAGCGGCTTGGTCTCAATATCGGTGAACACCCGGCTTTTCTGCGTCAAGTCAGGTGCCAGCAGGGTGATCTTGGGCTTTGAGGTGTTGGCCAGAAAGATCACCAGTGACAGCAGAACTCCGATATAGATGGCAAATTCGAGCTCCAGAAACAGGGTGGAGAAGAAGGTGACGAGAAAGATGGCCGTCTCCGGCCGGCTGGTTTTAAAGATGGCACGGATGTGGTGAAAATCGACCAGGTTGTAGGCCACCAGCAAAATAACACCACCCATCGCCGCCACCGGCAGATAGGCGGTCAAGGGGGCTATCAGCAGGACAATGATCATCAGCATGAGCGCCGCGAAAATGGCCGACATGGGGGTCTGGGCGCCGGCGTCATAGTTGATCCCGGAGCGGGTGAAGGAGCCGGAACCCGCATAGCTGGAGAAGAAGCTGCCGAAGATATTGGAGAGACCCTGCCCGATGAACTCCTGATTGCCGTCGATGCGCTGGTTGGAACGGGTGGCGACGGAGCGGGCGATGGATACCGCCTCGATCAGGCCGAGCAGTGCCACCGCGAACGCCTGAGGCGCCAGCATCCGAATGGCGTCCATACTGAACAGCGGGCTGGAGAGCGGCGGCAGCTGGGCCGGAATGCTGCCGACCAGGGCGACGTTGTGCGCGGCGGCGCCCACAAAGAGGGCGGCGAGTGAACCGACGACCAGGCCCAGCAGCAGATGCGGCATTCTGCGTGACAGGCGCCGGCTGAACAGTGCCACGCCCAGGGTGGCGATGGCGATGAACAGCACATAGCCGTTGGTCTGGTCAAGTTGCTGAAAGACACCGATCCAGGTGTCGGCAAAGGAGTGGCCGCGCGCCAGTTCCAGTCCCAGGACATGCTTGATCTGGCTGGTGGCGATCAGGATCGCCGCCGCGGCGGTGAAGGCCACCACCACGGTATGGGAAACAAAATTCACCAGCGCGCCGAGACGCGCCACACCGAAGGCGAACTGATAGACCCCGGCGAGGAAAGTCATGGTCAACACCAGTTGCACAAACTCCGGGGTGCCCGGGGTGGCGTATTGACTGACGGAGGAGAAGACGACGATGGAGATGGCCGTGGTCGGGCCGGATACCAGATGCCGAGACGAGCCGAACAGCGCGGCGATGATGGGGGTGATCATGGCCGTGTAGAGGCCGTACTGCGGCGGCATGCCGGCGATGGTGGCAAAGGCGACACCCTGCGGCAGTACCACGACCGCCCCGGTCAACCCGGCCATCAGGTCAAGTCGAAGGCTCCGGCCGGTGACTCCGGGCAGCCAGCGCAGGAACGGCAGCAGAAGCAGCAGGCGCTGGGGAATCGAGAGCGGTTGATCCGCCCCGGTAAAGGTGTTTGCATCAGCAGAGAGTGCTTTCATCGTGGTAAGGGCCTGGAAAGAAATAAAGGTTACAGATTGCGCCGGATTTTCGTTTGCCTTCAAGGCGCGGCAAGGCGCGCATAGTCGTTCTATGTAAGTCTTGCCGTAACGTCGAAGGCGGACGAAAAGACCAGCAAGATGTGACCTTTATTTCTTGACAGGCCCTAAGCGCGCACGTTCAAAGCTGCCACCGTCATGGACGACCTTGCCGCCCGCCCGCGGACGCGCAGGCCGCGGTTCTGTCGAAAATGCGCCGCCATCGAAGGTTTTCAGGGTGCGGGTGCCTGGGCTGAACCGCGCGGCGGCATGCTCTAAATTATTGATCCGCTCAACAAAACCCAGCGCAAGTCCGAACGCCAGGGCGAGCAGCATCAACTGGCCGACACTCAGTGTGTAGGCGGCCAGCAGCAACAGCGGGATCGACAACAGGTAGCGGTTACGGAGAAACCGCAGACCATTTTTCAGCGGGGCGCCGGGTAAGGCATGAACATACTGCATGGTAAATCCTGAAGTGGTGGTTCAACCTAATAAACCGAAGGGGATAGCGGACACGCCCTCCCGACTCGTATTTTCCGTGTGCGCCATGCCCGTGCAGCGCCTCGACAAGGGGAGGATCCGTTCCCGGTATAGGGCCGGCGGGTGTCTGCGGGGTAGACAGTTTGTAGGTCGGGGTGAGCTTGCGAACCCAACCTAACGGACTTGGCATTCACACCGCGTTACCCTACAGAATCGGTGGTATAAGGAGTGGATAGGCAATGTTAAGGGAGTGTATAAAGCGATCTGGGGGCTGAAAAAATCAGCGGCTGGGGGGTGACAGGTCGAGTTGGGCCAGGGTTCCGCCGCCAGGAAGATTCTCCAGCGTAATTTGCCAGCCTTGGTGTTCGCACAGGCGCCATACCAGTGAGAGTCCCAGGCCTGCCCCGTTGCTCTGGCCGCCCCGCACGTAGGGCCGAAACAGTTCCGCCGGATTCGCGGTGTCCAGTCCTGGTCCCGAGTCTTCTATACGGATGGTCTCGGCATCAAGACGGATGCGCACCTTGCCCTGCGCGGTGAAGCTCAGGGCATTGCGCAGCAGATTGCCCAGCACCATGGAGAGGATGGCGTGATCCACCTGCTTGTCCGATAACGCCCCGACCTCCAGCAGCAGTTCGACCGGCTTGTGACTGAAGAGGTCGCGATAGCGCGTGATCAGTTCCTGCACAATCCCCAGGATGTCGCATTCCGCGGATTGGCTGCTGGCATCACCCTGTTCCCGGGCCAGCGCCAGCAGGGCGGCGGAGATCTCGCCCATCTCGGTGGCGGCACGGGAGATACGGGCAACCCGGTTGCGGTTTTTTTCGTTGAGTATCGGATCGATCATCAGCAATTCGGTGGCGCCGTTGATGACGGCGATGGGGGTGCGCAGTTCATGACTGACATCACCGGTGAACAGGCGCTCGCGCTCGATGAAATCGTGTAACCGTTTGAGATAGGTGTCGAAGTCCCCGGCCAGCTGGTGAATCTCCAGCCAGGGAAACTCACGCGCCAGCGTGGTCGGTTCATCTTCGGGATGGAGCCGTGCCACCCGGCGTGCCAGCTCGGTGACCGGTGCGATGATCAGCGCCGCCAGCCAGCGTCCAGCCAGGGCGGAAATCAGGGTGACGATGAGTACGCTGCCGGACAGCAGGAGCAGGAAACCCCGCTCCCGACGTTGCAGCGCGCTGGTGTCATAGAGTACGACGAAGCGTTGTTCCCGCACCTCGCGCACGGCGGCACGATAACTGATGCCGTCGACCTTCAGACTGTGGCGCCCCGGACCGAGTGCGCTGACTTCCTCGGGGATGGGGTGGGTCCCTCCCTGTTCGGCGACCACGTAGGTGCGGATCGTGGCCGTGCGCACGGGCAGGGAGAGTGGATTGCGCTGCCGCCGCGCCACATAGTCGTCCAGCTCCGCCACCAGGGTGTCATCGATCAGTCGCGTCTCCAGATCGTGCGAGGTGAGATAGATGATGACGGCCAGTGCCAGGCTGACCACGGCGCCGAACAGGGCGAGGGTGACGGCAACCCGGTTGCGCAGACTCCAGTTACTGGCCATTGGGCCCGGCGATCCGATAGCCCATGCCGCGGATGGTGTGCAGCAAAGTGGATTCAAAGCCGCGGTCGATGGCGGTCCGCAGGGCGTGCAGATGGGCACGCAGGGTGTCGCTGTCGGGGGGATCGTCGCCCCAGATCTCGCGTTCGATCTCTTCGCGCCGCACCACGCCGGGGGATCGGCGCATCAGCAGGGCGAGAATCTTCAGCGGTATGGGGGCGAGCTCGATGCGTCGTCCGGCGCGTTCCACGCGCAGCGTATCGGGATCATACTGCAGGTCCGCGACAATCAGGCGTTGCTGGGTGATCTCCCGGCGGGCACGCCGGGCCAGGGCGCCGACGCGCGCCCCGAGTTCGGGCAGGGCGAAGGGCTTGACCAGATAATCGTCAGCCCCGCTGGCGAACCCCTCCAGCTTGTTGTGCAGTGTGTCGCGCGCGGTCAGCATCAGTACCGGGGTATCGCGGCCTTCCCGGCGCAACCAGGCGCAGACCTCCAGACCATCCAGGCCGGGCAGCATCAGGTCGAGGATAATCACGTCATAGCTGTTCTCTATCGCAAACCCCAGGCCGGTGATGCCGTTGTAGGCGATATCCACCGTGTGCCCCGTGGACTCAAGGAACTCGCACAGGTTCTCGACCAGATCGGGATTGTCTTCAATCAGTAGTAGATGCATGCCGTTACTTTAACACTTCTCTCCGGGTCGATCATGGCCTTGAGTGGCGCTTGCATGTTATAGGTATCAGTGATTTATGCTGATCCGGAAATCGCGGAATCCAGGATGGAATGAACCTATGCCAACTCGTGCAGCACATGACTTGTACCGCAATCGACTCTGGTCGGGGGTACTCGTTGTGCTCTCTGTCCTCTACCTGGAGCCGCTGCGTGGCGACACCCTTGATCAGAATTGGGATTCCCGGGAGGCGGAAGGGCTGAGGCAGTGGCACCCGGACGCCGCATCACGCTGTTACCGGTTTGACAGACCGCATGAGGTCAACCAGGCCGCCAGCCGGTTTGGGGCTATTTTCGCCTATCTGAGACGGGATCGGGAGCTTGCCGGCTACCTGCTGGCAACAGCCCGCCGGGCCGGTGTCGCCTTCTGCATCGAGGATCGTGCCGACGGTACCCGGGGTTATTATGACTACAACCATAACGTGATCGCCGTCAGGGAGCAGCTGAGCCTTCAACAGCAGACGGCCATTGTGGTGCATGAACTGCGGCACGTGGCCCATGTGCAACAGGGTTACCGGCAGTCACTGGATTATGCCATGCCTGAGGTGGTGCGCCTCACCTTCGCGGTGGAGGCGGATGTCCAGGCGTTCTCCGCACTGTTTGCCTGGCGCCTGAAGCAGCGAGGCGAGACCGGGCTCTGGCACACCCTGCTGGGCTTCGCGAAGTATGCCGATATTGCCCGGGCGTTCGAGAGCGAGATCGGTAAGTCGGGTGATGAGCTGGCGGCAATGCGGGCGGCGTTTCGCCAATGGTACACCTCCCCCTGGCGTACCACCGGCTATTATCGGAACGCCGTCTCGGGCTACCTGGACATGCTGGATGAATCCCATCTTATCGAGCAGTACCGGCGGTTACCCGGGAATTTTTTCGATCGGCTTTGCGTACTGCCGGATGGCCGTAATTATGGTTGTCAGGACCTGGATGTGATCGGGACAATCCCCGGGCCGCCCGCGTCGAACTGCCTGCCCGAAGAGCGCATTAACCGGTAGGAGACCCGCCCCGGGCCGGGCATGTTCCTGATTCAGAACAGCGTCAGCTGGTCCGCGGTGATGCGCTCGAAGCTGTCGTCGAGAAAGTGCAGGATGCCGTCGGCCACCGGGGCGATCTGGCGGTCGATATAGTGCTGGTAGTCGATGGGGCTGGTCTGCCGCTCCACCGGTTCCGGTCCGTTCAGGGTGATCAGGTAACTGACGGTGCGGCGTGGCTTGTCCAGTTTTCGCGCTGCCTGTACATGGGGCGGGACATTGCGCAGGTACTCGTCCAGCTTGCGGCGCAGCCGCTTGCGGTAGACCAGTTCCCGGTCCAGCTCACCCCGTTTCAGGCGCTGGACCAGGTCGCTGATATAGGCCGCGTAGGGTTCGTTGAAGAAGATCCGCCGATAGAGCTCGCGCTGGAAGCGCTGGGCCAGGGGTGTCCAGTCGCTGCGCACGCTCTCCAGCCCCTTGAACACCAGCTCGTATTCGCCGGATGCGTTGCGGATCACCCCGGCATAGCGCTTCTTGCTGCCGGTTCCAATATCGATCCTGGCGCCGCGGATGGTGGGCATGATGAACTGGATGAAGTGGGTCTCGAACTCGATCTCCAGGGCCGACTCGACGCGGAACTCCCGGGCGATGGTGTCGCTCCACCAGCGGTTGAGATCGACGGCCAGCTGTTGACCCGTCCGCTTGGCCCGGGCCTCGTCGAAATCCTCCCCGACCAGCACGAACAGCGAATCGGTATCGCCATAGATCACCGGATAGCCGGCCTCCTCCAGCCAATCGCGGCTGCGGGTGATGATCTCATGGCCGCGTCGGGTGATGCTGCTGGCCAGGCGCGGGTCGTAGAAGCGACAGCCGCTGGAACCGAGCACCCCGTAGAAGGAGTTCATGATGATCTTGGTCGCCTGGGAGAGCGCCTTGTCCTGGCGCAGCTTGGCGCTATCACGTTTGGCCCAGAGGGCGGAGATGATCGAGGGGAGTAGATGGCGCTCCCGGGAAAATTCCGCCTGCAGGAATCCGGGGATGGGATCGTCACCGGGAAAGGCCATGCCCAGCGGGTCGATGCGGAAGGTGCGGATGATGCTGGGATAGAGGCTCTTGAAATCGAGCACCAGCACGTTGCGGTAAAGTCCCGGCTGGGAATCCATCACATAGCCGCCGGGGCTGGTTTGCGAGTGCCGGAAGGCGCCGATGTCATGGGCCACCACCCCTTCGCGGTGCAGTAGTGGCAGGTAGAGGTTGTCAAACGCCGCCACCGATCCCCCCTGGCGGCCGAGCGCCAGGCCGGTCATGGTGGCGCGCTGGCGCACGAAGTTGATCAGGTCGGTCTTGTGGACGATATCCTCGACCAGCCGGCAATCCTCCAGGTTGTAGGCGGCCAGCGCCGGGCGCTCCTCGCGGAACTGGCGGCGGATCTCGGCCACCTTGTCCTGACCGTCACTGATCAGCTTCCTGCGCCCCAGCAGTTCGCCCGCCACATGGTTCAGCGAGAAGCTCTCGAACGACCAGAAGGCGGCGCGCAGGTTGTCGATGCCATCCAGTGCCACCCGGCCGGGAATACTGGCCACCCGCCCCTGGCCGCTCTGCTGCGGCTGCAGGACGGCGGCCGGCTCGCCGCCGCGTCCCAGGTTGAAGGGGATGTGGTGCGCCTGGCAGCGCCGCTCCAGGTAGTCGAGGTCGAAATTGATCAGGTTCCAGCCCAGGATCAGGTCCGGATCGAGTTCCGCGAACTGCTGCAGGAAGGTCCGCAGCAGCTGCGCCTCGTCGTCGAGCCAGTGGATCGGCTGGTCGCTGGGCCAGTCGGCCGCCGCGCCCTGCATCAGGATGCGCGCCACCCCGGGACCGCAGAAGGCGATGGAGAGGACCTGGTTGGCGGTCCCGTCGGTCTCGATGTCCAGGCTCAGGTAACTGAGTTCCGGCTGGTAATCGGCGGGCCGGATGCGCGGATTGACCAGCTCAAGATAACCGTTGCGCTGGACCGGGTCGCCGCTCACCTGCAGCGGTGCGGTGACGAAGCGCTCCATCAGGAAACGGTCGACCACCTTGATGTCGGACTCCAGCAGCAGGGTGCTGCTGCCGGCGGTACGTTCGCGGAACTGCTGCAGCTGGCGCTGCTGGTGGAAATAGAGCCCATCCACCGGTTGGCCGTGCAGATCGGTCAGTTGCAGTGGCTTGCGCGCCACCATCAGTCCATCCAGCGGCAGTTCACAGTCCCGCGCGATGAAACAGACCGCCTGCTGCCGCGGATAGATCAGCCGCAGCGGCCCGGCGGGTGAATGAGCCCAAAACTGCAGCTCGACCCCCTGGGGGGTGTCGCGCCAGTGCCGGGTCAGCAGGAAGGCGTTGTAGTGCTGCCGGGTCATTAGCCGTCCTGCAGCATCCGCAGCGGCGGCCGCACTGTCAGCGGCCAAGTGGCCAACACCCCGGCGATACCGATGGCGGAACCGCTGCCGAGGATGCCGACAATGGCGGTCCAGGGACTGGGCTGGAAATTGAAGCCGAACACCTCGGTGGCAATGAACCAGCCGGTGGCGGTGGCGCACAGGCTGGCCAGGGTGCCGGCCAGCAGGCCGAGGGTGACGAACTCGATCCCGGCCGCCTCGATCAGCCCGCGGCGCTGCATCCCCAGGGTGCGCAGCACCACCGACTCCTGACGGCGGTGTTCGCGGCTGGCCTGGATGCCGGCGTAGAGCATCAGCAGGCCGGCCGCCAGGGTGAACAGGAAGACATACTCCACCGCCAGCGAACCGCGCTGCATGATCTCGCGGATCTGCCGCATAATGGCGCTGACGTCGATAATGGTGACCGAGGGGTATTGGCGTACCAGTTGCGCCAGCAGCGCCTCCCGGCCCGGCGGCAGATAGAAACTGGTGATGTAATTGGTGGGATGATCCCGCAGCAGGGCCGGGGTGCCGATGACGAAAAAGTTGGGCTGGAACGAGTCCCAACGCACCTGCCGCAGGTTGGCGACCCGGGCCTCGATGGGCACCCCGGCGAGGTCAAAACCGAGCCGGTCGCCCAGCTTGATGCCGAGGGTCTCCGCGATCCCCGTCTCCACCGAGAACAGGGGCGCCTCCCGGTTCTCCTCCCCCCACCAGCGGCCGGAGACAATCCGGTTACCGGTTTGCGGCTCGACCGCCCAGGAGAGATTGAATTCCCGCTCCACCAGTCGCTGGGCGCGGTCATCCTGATACTGTTCGGGAGCCACCGGCTTGTCGTTGATGCGGGTGAGGCGGGCGCGCAGCATGGGGTAGATGCCGGCCGGTTGGATCTGCTCGCGGCGGAGGAACTCGCGCATCCCCGCCACGTTCTCCGGTTGGATGTTGATCAGGAAATGGTTGGGGGCCTGCTCCGGGATGGTGCGGTGCCAGGCGTCCAGCAGATCCGTGCGGATGATCCCCAACAGCAGCATGGCGAGTATCCCGAGGCCGAAGCCGGTGAGCTGCAGGGTGGTCATGGCGGGGTCCCGCAGCAGTCCGGCGAGCCCCTGGCGCCAACGCGTTCCGCCGCGATGGCGCAACGGCCGCAGCAGGCGGATCAGCAGCCAGCCCGCCAACAGCAGCAGGGAGACCGTGCCGAGGGTGCCGAGCAGGAACCAGCCGGCCAGGGTCGCATCGCCGGCCTGCCAGCGCATCAGCAGCGCCATGGCGCCGATGGCGCAAACGGCCAGCAGCCAGGTGCTGACGGGCGGTGCCCCGAGGTCGCGGCGCAGCACCCGGAGCGGCGGCACGGCGCCCAGACGCAGGGCCGGCGGCAGGGTGAAGCCGACCAGGGTGATCAGGCCGGTGCCCAGCCCCACCAGGATCGGCCAGGGGGTCGGTGGCGGCAGGGTGCCGCCGAACCAGTCGCTCAGCAGGCCGGCCAGCAGGTACTGGGCCAACCAGCCGACGGCGATCCCCAGCAGGCTCGCCAGCAGGCCGAGCAGCAGCAGCCGCAGCAGCAGCACCCGCAGGATCAGCGACTGGCTGGCACCCAGGCAGCGCATGATGGCACTGGTGTCCGACTGGCGTTCGACAAAGCGGCGGGTAGCGAGGGCGACGGTGGCGCCGGCCACCAGCACCGCCACCAGCGCCGCCAGACTGAGGAAGCGGCTGCCCCGGTCCAGGGTGTTGCGCAATTCGGGGCGGGCGCTGCTCAGGTGCTCCAGGCGCACCCCGCGCGGCAGCCGTGTCCGGGCCCAGCGCTGGTAGCTCTCCACCTGGTTCCGCTCGCCGGCCACCAGCAGGCGATAGTGCACCCGGCTGGCCGGGGTGACCAGGCCGGTTTTCGGGATATCCTCCAGGGCGATCAGCACTTCCGGGCCGAGGCGGAAGAAGTTGTTGCCGAGGGCCGAGTCACGGCTCAGGATCTGCTCCAGGTTCAGGCCCAGCTCACCCAGGGAGACCCGGTCTCCCGGCTGCAGTTCGAGCGCCGCCATCAGCCGCGCCTCGCCCCACAGGTTGCCCGCCGCGGGTGGACGGGTGACGCGCTGCTCTTCGGCGGCCGCCTGGGGCCGGACACGCAGCTCGCCGCGCAGGGGATAGTCGCGGCTCACCGCCTTGACCTCCACCAGTTGGGTCTCGTCCCGGTGCAGGATGACGCTGGGAAAACTGAGGGTGTGGGCGGTGCGCAGGCCCAGTTCGGTCGCCTGCTGTTCAAAGGATTCTGGAATCGGGCGGTGGCTGAAGAGTACCAGATCGGCCGCCATCACCTGGTTGGCCTGCAGCACCATCGCCTGCTCGACCCGGTTGGTGAAGAATCCCACCGCCGTCACGGCCGAAACGGCGATAATCAGGGCCAGCACCAGCAGCCGCAGTTCACCGCTGCGCCAGTCGCGGCGCAGGAAGCGCAGGGCCAGCAGGAGGGTGTTCATGTGTCGTATCTCGCTCGGTCTGTAAGGGATTGGCCTGCCTTGTTGGACGATCTTGATGGCGCCTCGAATCCGGCCCCTTTTTCAGATTCAAGCCTGCCCTTGTTTGAGCGAAGCGAGTTTGGGCAGGCGCTGAAATAGGGGCCGGATTCGAGGATACAAGCCATCGTGTGAGGCCGGCAAGGCAGGCCAATCACCCCGTGAGTAGTTACCATGTGTCCTGCTCCAAACGTCCGTTCTCGATCTGCAGGCGATGATCGCAGCGCGCCGCCAGCCGCTCGTCGTGGGTGACCAGCAGCAGTGCCGCCCCGGTCTGCTCGCGCATCCGGAACAGCAGGTCGATGATGCGGCTGCCGGTGGCCTGATCGAGACTGCCGGTGGGCTCATCGGCGAACAGCACCTTGGGGCCGGAAGCGAAGGCGCGGGCGATGGCGACCCGCTGCTGCTCGCCGCCGGAGAGTTGGGCAGGGTAGTGGTGCAGTCGATCGGCGAGGCCGACCTGGCGCAGCGCCTCGCCGGCCCCCTGCGCCGGGCGGGAAACCCCCGCCAGCTCCAGCGGCAGCATCACGTTCTCCAGGGCGGTCATGCCGGGCAACAGTTGAAAGGATTGAAAGACAAAGCCGACCTTGCCGGCCCGCAGGGCGGCGCGCTGGTCCTCATCGAGCGTGTTCAGCGGGGTGCCGAACAGTTCGATCTGGCCACTGCTCGCCTCGTCCAGTCCCGCCAGCAGTCCCAGCAGGGTGGACTTGCCCGAGCCGGAGGTGCCGAGGATGGCGGTGACCTCGCCGCTGGCCAGCCGCAGCGAGACATCCTCCAGGATGGTCAGGCTGCCGCCCGGCCCGTTCACCCGTTTACCCACG
Source organism: Sedimenticola hydrogenitrophicus (assembly GCF_029017505.1). GTDB lineage: Bacteria > Pseudomonadota > Gammaproteobacteria > Chromatiales > Chromatiaceae > Sedimenticola > Sedimenticola hydrogenitrophicus_A. The sequence continues at coordinate 32,307 of NZ_JAQGEI010000027.1, read as the reverse complement.
CCGGTGGCCTTTACCAGGATGCTGTCTGGGGTATGATCTGTGTCCATGAAGAGACTATTCCTGTTGTTGATTTTCGCTATGTCCAATGTATCGGCTGCCGAGCCGGTGATTCTTGTTCTGGGTGACAGTCTGAGCGCGGCCTACGGTATCGAGCGTAGCCGCGGCTGGGTGGCCTTGCTGCAGAACCGCCTGCAGGAGACCGGTTACCCTCATCGGGTGGTCAACGCCAGTATCTCGGGTGACACCACGGCCGGTGGCCTGGCACGGCTTCCCCGGGCGCTCGCACAGTTCCAGCCGGAGATCCTGATTATCGAACTGGGTGGCAACGACGGTCTGCGTGGGCTCGGCAACCATCAGACCCGCGACCACCTCGATCAGATGATAACACTAGCCCGGAACGCCGATAGCCGTCCGTTGCTGTTGGGGATGATGTTGCCTCCGAATTTCGGCAAGGCGTTCACCGAGAAGTTCCTGGGAATCTACCGGGAGCTGGCGGCGCGGCATCGCGTACCGCTGGTGCCGTTCTTTCTGGCGGGGGTGGCGGATCGGCCGGAGTGGATGCAGGGGGATGGGATCCATCCCACCGCGCAAGGCCAGCCGCTGATGCTGGAGCATGTCTGGGGGCGGCTGCGGCCGATGCTGGACGGCGAGGTTGCCGGCGACACTGCGACAACTCACTCCGGGACGATTCTGAAATAGACCAGTTGGGTCTGGGCCCAGGGTTTGTCGCCGTCGTCGCTGACCATGAAAAAGTGCATGCCTTGGTGGCGGGTCAGCCCCTCCATGTTCTGTACCAGCCAGCCCTGGCCGCTGTCAAAGCGGGCGATCAGTTCGGTTGTCAGCGTTCCGGGAGAGGCGAGCTCGGCGGCGCGCAGGCGGGTGAGGCTGATCACCCAGGGGGAGAAGATCGAGGTGTAGGCCCGCTCCAGCAGGATCAGATCGCCGTTGGGCAGCGCCTCCAGCGCCACCAGGGCGCCATCCGGTTCCCCAGGCCGGTAGTGCCAGGTCTGACCGGCCGTACCCAACAGATTGTTGGCCAGATAGTGGGATTGACCCTTGGGCGGGTACTCCGGGCCGGTGATGATACCGTGTTGCGGGTGCAGGGTGACCGCCTCCAGGCCATGATTGCTTTTCGGTCGGTAAGCGGCCTGTCGCAAGCGCCCGGGCAGGGGGAGCGTGGCGAGCCAGGTGCCGTCCGCCCGGTAGCGTTCGATGCGGTGATGCCGTTCGAAGGAGACGATCAAGCGACTGTCTCCGCGGATGCCGTTGGCGCTGTTCTCCAGGGCCAGGCCCTCGGCGTCGCGCCAGCCCCGGCTCAGCGGATGGCCTTGGGGGTCCAGCAGGGGATGCACCGCCATCAGTTCCACCTGACGGAGACGGCCATCGCTGAGATCGGGCTTCAGGTGCAGCACCCGGCCCTGGTCGGATATCGCCAGCAGGGTCTGTTCGTCCTCGTCCCAGGCCAGCCCGGAGAGTTCCGCCAACGCCGGATCCCCCTTCAGCGACAGGCTTCCCAGCAGCTCGACGCCCATGAAGCGGTCGCCGTTGCCGATCTTTTCCGCGATCTTGATCGGTTCACCGACCGGCGCGGCGACGCCTCCCGGCAGGTGCGACAGGAACAGACTCAACAGCCAAGCAACAGGTTGAAATCGAGGCATATTCGCCGACAATAGGCGCCTGTCGGGGGCGCCGTCAAGTCACATGGCGAACGGTCTCCCGCGTCCACATAGTCCATTACCGATTTGATATCCGTTGCAGTTGATATTATCTTCCCCAGTCCCCGTAGGCCGATGAGATTGAACCGCCGTGCCGTTACCCCGACCTGTTGAACGCGAACATCTCCATACCCGCAAAATCACCTGCGAGGGCTATCTGCGCCAGGATGGGCTGTGGGATCTGGAAGCCCATCTGACCGATACCAAGACCTTCGGCTTCGATACCCGCCACCGTGGCTACATGCAGCCCGGCGCGCCGGTGCACGGTCTGCATCTGCGGCTGACCCTGGATCTCGATTTTGTCATTCACGATGTGATTGCCGTCTCCGACGACACCCCCTATCCGGTGTGCAAGCTGACGGCGGAGGCGATGCGCCGGCTGATCGGCCTGAAGATCGGTCCCGGCTGGATGCGCGAGGTGAGGAGCCGGGTGGAGCGCCGGGCCAGCTGTACCCATCTGATGGAGCTGCTGGGACCGCTCGCCACCACCGCCTATCAGACCATGCATTCGGCCCTGGAGGAGCGTGCCAGCCGGCAACCACAGCGCAGCCGGCCGCGCATCCTCGACACCTGCATCGCCCTGATCAGCGACGGTCCGGAGGTCAAACAGCGCTGGCCGGAGTTCTATACCGGTCCCAGGGATGACGAGGGCTGACCAGTCCGCGATTGATTTTGGGCAATTACCCCGTTGTCAGGGATCTCTATAATCGGCGCTTGGATTTTCCTTATTTAATGCGCGAGAGAGAGACAGATGACGGGATTGAGGTTGATTGTGCCAATGCTGGTGGCGTTTTTGTTCAACGGCGTGGCACAGGCGGAAGGCATGGATGACAAGCAGTTCAACGCCATACAGCAGCTGGGTGGACTGAACGGCGTGGCACTCAACTGCCGTTTCCTGAGCGAAACCCAGCGCATGAAAAAGGCCTTGGTGCTGGCGCTTCCCAAGCGCCGGCAGTATGGCGAGGCATTCGACCAGGAAACCAATACCGCCTTCCTGAAATTCATTGAAACCAAGGCGAGCTGCCCCGTGGAAGCGGACTTCAGCAAACAGGTCGACGCGGCAATCCTGGTACTGGATTCCGTATTCGCCGGGCAATAGATCGTGGCAACCGCAGGTGGGCAGGTATTCGTGAACAGATTCAGCGCAGTTTTTTTCCGTTCGACTCTTCATTCATCGCTGGCGCTTCTGCTGTTGCTGGGCAGCCAGTCTCTGCTGGCGGAGACGGCCTTCCGCGTGGTTACCAGCATCAAACCGATCCACTCCATCCTGGCCGGCCTGATGGTTGGCACCGAGGGACCGGAGCTGCTGTTGGAAGGGGATGCGCTGCCGTTCGGCTACCGGATGAGCGAGGCGCAGCAGGCCAGCCTGGCCACCGCCGACCTGGTCATCTGGGTGGGACCTGAGCTGGAGAAGTTTCTGATCGGACCGGTGGCCCGGGCGCAACAGTCGGGCAGGCAGGTGGTCACCCTGCTGGACAATCCGGAACTGAAGATTCTGCCCTCCCGCTGGAGCAAGAGCGACGATTCGACGGAGCGTGACCCGTTTATCTGGATGGACAGCCGCAATACCCTGATCCTGGTGGATGAACTGGCCCGGGCGCTGATGGACGCGGACAATGGTCGCGCCCATCTCTATAGGAGAAACCGCGCCAAACTGCTGGCGCGGATGGCCGAGCTGGACCGCCGCCTGGAGTACGGTTATCGGGGGCTGAAAAGCGGCGTGGGGATGGCCTACTTTGACACCCTGCAGTATTTCGAGCAGGCCTATGCGCTGAAGATCCGCGGGGTGCTGACGCAGTCGCCGGAACAGCCGCTGGAGGCGATCAAGCTGCTGCAGAGTCACGCCCGGCTGAAGGAGGGGTATTACGCCTGTCTGCTGACCGAACGGGGTATGCCGATGCCGGAGCTGCCGCTGCTGACCGGGGGGGTCGATATCAATATCGGCATCCTGGACAGCTTCGGCAGTGCCATCGCCGCCGGGCCGGAACTCTATTTCCAGCTCATGGAGGAGAACACCCGGACCATCAAGCGCTGTCTGCAGTACAGCGGCGAACCGGTCAAGGTGGCGGCCGCAGAGTCGTTCGAGCCGGAGACCGCGCGGATCGGCGGCAAATTCATGCTGATCGACCACAACGGCAAGCTGGTCACCGAGAAGGATCTGCTGGGCAAGTACCAGATGCTCTATTTCGGTTACACCTTCTGTCCCGATATCTGCCCCACCTCGCTGCAGGTGATGTCGCTGGCGCTGGATATGCTCGGCGACCGGGCCGCGCTGATCAAGCCCTACTTCATTACCGTGGATCCGGAGCGGGACAATGCCCAGGTGATGAAGAATTACGTCAAGTACTTCAATCAGGAACTGGTGGGACTCACCGGCACCAAGGCGATGATCGAGCGGGTGGCCAAGGCCTACAAGGTGAGGTACGAGAAGGTGATCGAGGAGGGCGGCGACCCCGATCTCTACATCATGGATCACTCGGCCAGCGTCTATCTGATGGCGCCCAACGGCGAATTCATCACCAAGTTCGCCCATGGCATCTCGGCCAAACAGATGGTGGATGGGCTGAACGCCTATCTGCCGAAACAGACGGCTGCTAAACCCTGATCAAGGCGGGTAGGGTGGGCACGTAGTTTGTGCCCACGCGGATACCGCGCATGGGAGTCCCGTAGGTTGGGTTAGCGGCGCACAGGCACTGCGCATCCAGACCACGATAAGGCTCGGGCGCCGCGTAACCCAACACATCGGCGGTGGCCAAAACGGTGGGTTACGGTGCGCGCATGGAGCGATGCAGACCGCCACCCCCTGCGCTGGGCGCACCTAACCCACCCTACACGCCTTATTCGCGTTTATTCCATCCTTAGGTTCGTAAACGGTGCATTGCATCCTCGGCTCCGTTATCGGTACATCCCTGTACCACTCCTCCTGCACCACTCCTCGCGGCCCTCAGCCACAATGCTCCCCGCGCATCCAGGTCTCGATCAGGCGCCAGGAGATGGAGTCACGTCTGGGCAGATGGAACTGCTCATTCTCGGGTGAGTTCAGCAGCTGATCCCGGTGAAACCAGCCGGCGCTCTCCAGTTCCAGCCCATCCACCTGGATAGCGGTAGTGGCCGCCCGGGCGTAAAAACCGAGCATGATGGAAGAGGGGAACGGCCAGGGCTGGGAGGAGTGGTAGCGGATCTCCGTCACGCGGATGCCGGCCTCCTCACTCACCTCACGCGCCACCGCGTCCTCCAGGCTCTCGCCCGGCTCGACAAAACCGGCCAGGGTGGAGTGCATCCCCGGCGGCCAGCTCGGTTGCCGACCCAGCAGGCAGTAGTCGCCGTCATGTACCAGCATGATCACGGCGGGGTCGGTGCGGGGATGGTGCGGGTGTCCGCAGGCCGGGTTGCCGCAGATACGCATGTGCCCGGCGCGGGTCGATGCCGTCGCGCTGCCGCAGACGCCGCAGAAGCGGTGATGCCGGTGCCAGTAGGTCATGGCCCGGGCATGGGCCAGCAGGGCGCCGCTGTGGCGGTCCAGCAGCGGGCCGACCACGCGGAGATCCTGGAAACTCTGCTCTTCGCGGTCGGGCAGAAGCGCCGTCGGCTGTTCCAGGTGGGAGATGTCCAGGGCCAGCCAGACGATGCCGTCGGGATCGCTGCCCAGCAGCACCAGTTCCCCGTCCAGGGCCAGTAGCCCGGCATCCCGGTTGCCCGGAAAGGAGACCGGCCGCTGCTGGCGGTTGACCAGATGTTTATTGCGCCATACCGGCAGCAGGCGGCTGTTTTCCGCGTTCAGCATCGCCTGCAGCCACTCGGGATCATCCCGGTAACGATCCAGTCGGTCAAAGCCCTGGCTGCTGTAGTAGTTGGGTTGTTTCATCGCCTGTGTAGCATGGCCAATATCGGGCGCGAATGCAAAATCGCGATCAACCCTCTTTCAGCCCCATCAGAAAACGGGGATCGGCGCCCGGCAGGGAGCGACAGATCTTGGTGAAGTTGCGGAGATTGGGTAGCCGTCTGCCGCAGCAGAAGTGGTTGATCTGACTCGGCTTGAGACCGGTCCGGTTGGCCAGCTCCAGTTGCGAGATACGGGCCTGATGGAGGCAGCTGTTCAGGCGTTGGGCAAACGCCTCGGGGTCACTGTAATGCATGTTGCTTCCTGCGAAATCGGGAATGAAGGCGGCCGCGACGGTTTACAGAGCGTCGGTCAGCGGATGGCGCAGGCAGGTAAGATGTTGGCGGGTCAGGCACACCGCCGGATAGTGCAGGTTCGTCATGGTCTGGTTCCTTTGGGACACCCCGCCCCAGTGAAAAGGTGAATGGTCGATGGCAGGTCTCCTGGCTCGCGGGTCGCTGTTCGGATGTCGCCTTCCCGGATCTCTCCAGTGGCAAGATGACATGAACTCTCCGCCTACAGTTGCGGGGGCAGCCACGGCTCGGGTTTCCCCTCCCGTGTTCCCTTTTTAATCCCATCGGCTGACGCCGGTCGGAACCATCGCGCCCATTCTAGCGACAGCCCGCTGATCAACGCAAGGTGCGTTGCTCCACGCAGCAGGACGACGTCATCTAACTTCGGGCGGGGCGAGTATCTGTCTGCTTGCTTGCCGGGACGCCGTAAACCCATTGCATCCTCCGCTCCGTAAACGGTACATCCCTGTACCACTCCTCCTGGGGGCTTGCCGCGGCCATCCATGGCCGCGGACACCCGCCAATCAAGCAGTCATATCCTCTCTTTCAAGCATTTGCGCGTTTAGATGACTTGGCCCTGCTCTACTCAGTGGTAGTGCCGTTGCCCGGTCCCTGGCCGGCATACAAAAACCTGTCAATCCCAGGGTCTTGGTGTTCGACGGCTTATTGCCAAATCAAAAATATCGAATGTCATTCTCAGGATCGATCTGCTAGATTTGTATCGCTCACCCCCGTGAGCAGATAAAAGAGGCCGGTGCAAAGGCCCATCACAATCTTGGGAGGAAACCATGCGATCTGTTCATCTTGCAGCCGTGCTGCTGTCACTCTTGTTAACCAGTTTTTCCCTCATGGCCCAGGACGCGGAGCGGCTCAGGCCCTTTGTCCTGGCGGAGACGAGCCAGACTCCGCTGGAGGCCAAGCTGCAATCGGTCCAGGCGGCACTGGGTCAGGCGGGTTTTTCCATCGCCGGTGAATATGTTCCCTATGCCGGGGCGCATATCCTGATCATTACCGATGAGAGTCTGCGCAAGCAGGCCGCGGGGTCCCCCCTGGGTGGCTATGGTGCGGCCCTCCGGGTCTCCCTGACGGAGCAGGGCGGGGCCGTACAGGTCAGCTATACCGATCCGCGGTGGATGGGCAATGTCTACCGCATGGCGGGTGATTTCAAGACGGTGTCCGACCGTCTGCAGGCTGCCCTGGGGCGGGAGAAAACCTTCGGTTCGGAGGGTGGCCGCACGGTGGAGAACCTGCGCGAATATCACTACATGATGTTCATGCCCTATTTTGACGATCAGGTGGAGCTGGCCAGCTATGATTCTCACCAGGCGGCGCTGGACGCCGTCGAGGCGGGCCTGGCCGCCGGTAAAGGGGGGGTGACCCTGATCTCCCGGGTGGATGTGATCGGCAAGGAGGAGTCACTGTTCAATGTGGCGGTGAAGCAGGGCACCGGGGCGGACGCGCCGGTGATGCAGATTATCGATCAGGCCGAGATGCGGCATACCGCCCATCTGCCCTATGATCTGCTGGTCTCGGGCGGCAAGGTCTACATGCTGCACGGCAAGTTCCGTATTGCCCAGAGCTTCCCCGATCTGACCATGACCACCTTCATGAAGATATCCGATGCACCGGATGGCATCGAGCAGGCCCTGAAGCTGGCGGCGGGGGGCAGATAGCGCTGTTGGCGTAACGTAACGTGCGACCTACGAACCAACTTCAGGGTGCGGTGGCCACCAGGACCGCCCGCGTGGGTGCCGGATGACCCTCTAGCGTGCGGCCGGGATCGGCCGGATCGAGATAGTCGGTCAGGGATTCGAAGCGCATCCAGTCGGTGGCACGCTGTTCCCGGGTACTGGTGGGGGTCACATCCACCACCCGCACGTCGCGGAAGCCACAGCGTTCCAGCCAGCCCGCTAGGGTGGCCGGGGTGGGAATGAACCAGACGTTGCGCATCTTGGCGTAACGGCCCTCCGGTACCAGTACCCGACCCTGCTCGCCCTCGATCACCAGGGTCTCCAGAACCAGTTCGCCCCCTGCACGCAGGGTCGCCTTCAACTCATAGAGGTGGTCGATGGGGGAGCGTCGGTGATAGAGCACGCCCATGGAGAAGACCGTGTCGAAGGCGCCCAGGTCGGGCGGCAGATGCTCGATGCCCAGCGGCAGCAGGTGCACCGGCCAGGAGTTCCCCAGAAAATGGCGTATGGCGAGGAACTGGGCCAGGAACAGCTGGGTCGGGTCGATGCCGATCACCAGACCGGCCCCCTCACCGGCCATGCGCCAGCAGTGATAACCGTTGCCGCAGCCGATATCGAGCACGCTTCTGCCCGCCAGCGGAGTGATGTGGGGGCTCACCCGGTCCCATTTCCAGTCCGAGCGCCACTCGGTATCGATCGGGATACCGTGGATCCGGTACGGTCCCTTGCGCCAGGGGTGCAACTCCTGGAGCAGTGCCTGGATCGTCCGTTGTTCGGTCTCCGTCAGCGGCCGGGTGCCGGCGGCACCGACCTGGGAGCGGTCCAGTGTCACCACTCCCGGTTCCAGTACCGGAAGTCGGGCAATGACAGAGAGCCAGTGCTCCAGATCGCCATGCGGACGCTGGGTGAAATGCTGTTCCAGCTGCCCCGGCAACTGTTCCGCCCAGGCTCCCAGCCCGTGGGTCTGCATCGACCGATAGAGTGCCTGATAGTCGATCATCACCCTCGTGCCACCAGGGAGACAAAGTTGAAACACTGGAACCAGAGATCGGCGCGCCGGAAGCCGGCCTGTTTCAGCCGGGTCCGGTGCTGTTCGAGCGTCTCCGGGATCAGGACATTGTCCAGGGCGCTGCGCTTCTGGCTGATCTCCAGGTCGTTATAGCCATTGGCCCGTTTGAAGGCGTGGTGCATCTCGATCTGCAGCTGCTCCTCCTGCGGGTCATCGAAGCGGATCTTCTCCGAGAGGATCAGGATGCCGCCCGGCCGCAGTCCGGCGTGGATACGGCTCAGCAGCGTACTGCGCTGTGCCAGCGGGATAAACTGCAGGGTAAAGTTGAGGGTCACCAGGGAGGCGTTGTCGAACGCCATCTCCGCGATGTCGGCGCAGATGAAATCGATGGGTGTCCGGTCCGCCGCCGCCGGCAATCGCTTTACCGCCTGCTCCAGCATGGCCGGTGAATTGTCCACCGCGACGATGCGGCAGCCCGGCACCCGGATGCCGTGCCGCAACGCCTGTGCGGTAGCACCCAGGGAACAGCCCAGGTCGTAACAGACGCTGTCCGGTTGTACGTATTGCGCCGCCAGCACGCTGCTGAGGTTGATCACGCTGTCATAGCCGGGCACCGAGCGCCCGATCATGTCGGTAAATACCCGCGCTACCTGCCGGTCGAAGACGAATTCGTCCACCTGCTCTCTGCGGGTCGAGTAGACCTTGTCCTGTTCTGCGTCACGCTTCATGCTGGTGGTCGATGGTCTGGAAGAGGGATGGCCACCCGCGCCGGGCGGGTGGCCGATTATAACCCCAAATGGGCAGCTGTCAGGCTATCCTGACCAGGTAGTGGCCGTGGCTCTGGCCCTGGAGGATGGCCTGCAACCGTTCCGCCACCTCGTCCAGGGTGATTTCGGTGGTCAGGGTCTCCAGGCAGTCCGGTTTCCACTCGCCGGCCATGCGCTCCCAGACCGCCAACCGGGTTGCCATGGGGCACTCGGCCGAGTCGATACCGATCAGCGAGATGCCGCGCAGGATGAACGGGAACACGGTAGTGTGGAGTTCCGGGGAGCCCACCAGCCCGGCACAGGTGACGGTGCCGCCATAGCGGGTCGCCTTGAGGGCGCTGGCGAGCATGTCGCCGCCCACCACATCGATGACCCCGGCCCACTGCTCCTTGAGCAGCGGGCGTTCGGTCTCGATAACGGTCCCCCGGGTGACCACCTCGCCGGCGCCGAGGGACTTGAGGAAGTCGGCGGCATCCGCCTTGCCGGTGACGGCGGTGACTGTGAAGCCGGCCTTGGCGAGCATCGCCACCGCCAGGCTGCCCACCCCGCCGGTGGCACCGGTGACCAGCACCGGCCCGCGTTCGGGGGTGACGCCGTGCTTTACCAGGGCATCCATCATCAGCCCGGCGGTCAGGCCGGCGGTACCGAACATCATGGCCTCCCTCAGGCTCAGGTTCGGTGGCCGCTGGATCACCCAGGCCGCCGGTACGCGGATATACTCGGCCAGGGCGCCGTCGGTGTTCATGCCCAGGTCATAGCTGGTGACGATCACCTCGTCGCCCACCGCGAAGTCGGCGTGCTCGCTGGCGGCGACGGTGCCCGCCGCGTCGATCCCCGGGGTATGGGGATAGTGGCGGGTCACCCCCTTGTTGCCGACCGATGAGAGGGCATCCTTGTAATTCAGTGCGGAGTAGTGCACCCGTACCAGCACTTCGCCGGCCGGTAGATCGTCAATTGCGCGGGTTTTGATGCCGCAGAGGTATTTTTTCGCTTCGGCCTCTTCAACGACCAAGGCGCGAAATTGGTTTTCGCTCATCATCCATCTCCTGTCAGTACGGTGGGGGTTAACCTGTCGCGTGCGGGTCAGCGCCACGAGTCCGAGATCTGTTATCAAACTAGCAACCGGGGGTGCTCCAGGCAAGCCGGTGGTAGTGATCGACTGGGTCGCTCGCGGGCCCTTAGGCGCAGATGCGATCGAGAAAGTCTATCCAGTGCGGATTCACCTCCCCGGCGTTGCTGATCGGGGCCATGTGTCCGCCGCGGACCCAGTGGGACTCCAGCCGGGGCAGGGTCTGTTCCAGGATCTCGGCGATGCGGCGGGTCGGCAGGGGGCTCTCCCGACTGCGCAGCAGACAGACCGGCGCTGTCAGGTTCCGGTAATCCGCCGCCTTGAGGGGTTCCCGCAGCAGCGCCTGAAAATCCAGGGACACCTTGGCAACGTAACGGTCCAGCATCTGCTGCCGCTCCGCCGGGAGCCCCTGGTAGGTACCCGGACAGCTCCAGAAGTCGATAAAGTGCGCGGTGGCGGCGGCCGTATTCCCGGCCGCCAGGCATTCCGCCACCCGCTCCGCCACCTGGCGGATGATTCGGTGCGCCGGATCGTCGTCCTCCAACAGGTGAAACGCCACCGGCTCGTACAGCCCCAGAGACAGGACGCTGGACGGCTGTTCATGGGTGAGACGGAGCGCGATGGCGCCGCCGTATGAGTGACCGATCAGGTGGAAGCGGCGATCCCCCAGGCGTTGCCGGATGATCGTGGCCACCCGCTGCGCCTCTTCGTCCAGGGTGAAGCGCCCGGGAGCGGGCGGGTATTCGCTCTTACCGTAACCGTACAGGTCGATGGCGATCACCCGGTAGCGGCTCAGCAGCTGTTCGCCCAGCTTGCGCCATTGGGTCCGGTCACTCATGGAGCTGTGCAGCAGGATCAGGGGCGTGCCCACTCCCCGGTCGTCGCTTGCCTGTTCGGAATACATGGGTGTGTGACGGCCTTTCGCTGAAATGACCGCCCACTTTAACCGCTGGGTTGCAGCGCAACAACCGGGTTTCGAACATTGTTTTCCCGGTGTCCACCGGACGGTTGACGCCCCGGGATGGGGTGTTGGCATTAATGGGTTTATTGATACAGCTAATGGGGGTATTCTTTAGCGTCCGGCCTACCGGTCGGATCGAGCAGGCTTGCGAAGCGGCCAAAAACCGCGGCTAATGTTTGGTCATAGGTTCAGAAGAGCACATATGCTGAACACACAAGTTATCCAGTTACCGAAACAGAGTGTCGAACATGACCATCTGTACCACCAGATTATCCTGGGCGTGCAGGGGCGGGCGGAATTCGAGGTGGAGGGCCGCGGCGATCTGGTCTGCAATCAGCTCGGTTGCCTGATCCCGTCCTCGCTGAGCCACACCTTCAGTGGTCTCGACAGTAACGAAATCCTGGTGCTGAATGTGCCGGTGCAGGATCGACCGGCCGAGCCGCTGGACCAGGTGGAGTTGAACTGCCTGTCGGAACTTTTTGATCGATCAGGTTTTTTCAGGGTGGATCCCATGGTGCGCCAGCTGCTGCAGCTCTCGGTCAAGGAGATGCGAAGCTACCCCGAGGATGAGTCCCTGGCGCGCAGTTTTGGCGTCTGTCTGCTGCAACTGCTCTCCCGGCGCGCCGGCCGGCAAGCGGAGCGACGCCCTTCAAAACGGCTCAACATGGAAGTGCTCGACGCCTATATCCAGGCGAATCTCAATCAGAAGATGCTGGTGCGGGAGCTGGCGCTGCTCTCCTGTATGAGTCCGAGCCACTTTTTCAGCGTGTTCCGGGAGGAGGCCGGGGTAACCCCGAATCAGTACATCACCCGGCAACGTCTGCAACATGCCAAATTTCTCCTGGAGAGCACCCGGCTGCCGTTGAGCGATGTCAGTGTGCAGACCGGATTCTCCAGTCAGAGCGCCTTCGCCCATGTGTTCAAACAGCACAACGACATCACGCCGCGGCAATATCGGCTCAAGCAGTAATTCCGTTTTTTATTTTTTCAGCAATAACTGATACTCGGGAAAGCCGATCCCCGGGCGCCCGTTTACCGGCGTTATTCGTGCGTTGTGGGCTATCTGGCATAGGATTCCGATAAAAAAACGTAGCATTCTGTAAGAAGTGCGCCATGCTCAACGCTAGTCTGGCGCATCCGAGATTGCATGTTACAGTTTTACTAAAGGTGACAGGCCGATTTTCCAGTTAAGGGCCAGGAAAGAAATAACTGTTACAGATTGCGCCGGCCACAGATTTTATTGAAGCGGCCGTTTGCCTTCAAGGCACGGCAAGGCGCGCATAGTCGTTCTATGTAAGTCTTGCCGTAACGCCGAAGGCGGACGAAAAGACCAGCAAGATGTGATAGTTATTTATTGACAGGTCCTAAGTCCGTCCCGAGGAGTCAGGTGTTGTGATGCCCTTATTTAACGTCAGTTCCGCCTTGGATGCCGCCACCATCCAGCAAGCTCCCGACCAGCTCAAGCCCCATATCAGCGCTATGTATTGCATGGATGAGACGCAACTGCTGGAGGAGCTGATTCCGCTGGTCACACCCACCCAGGAGCTGCTGGACAAGACCACCCGGGAGAGCGCCGCGCTGGTCAGGGCCGTGCGCGAGCGGGACGACGCCATGCACATGATCGACGCCCTGCTGCTGGAGTACAGTCTGGATACCCGTGAAGGGGTGTTGCTGATGTGTCTCGCCGAGGCGCTGATGCGTATCCCCGACAGCGCCACCGCCGATGCCCTGATCAAGGACAAGCTGACCATTGCCGATTGGAAGATGCACCTGAAGCAGAGCAAGTCGCTGCTGGTGAATGCCTCCACCTGGGGCTTGTTGCTGACCGGCAAGGTGATCACCCTGGATGCCGGGATCGAGGATGAGCCGGCCAGTATTATCAACCGGCTGGTCAACCGGCTGAGCGAACCGGTGGTGCGTCAGGCGATGCATCAGGCGATGAAGATCATGGGCAAGCAGTTTGTGCTCGGTCGCACCATCAGCGAGGCACTGACCAACAGCCGCAAGAACCGCGAGGCCGGTTATACCTACTCCTACGATATGCTGGGGGAGGCGGCCCTGACCGGCCAGGATGCTGAGCACTATTTCCAGGCCTATTCCCGCGCCATCCAGGCCGTGGGCAAGGATACCTTCCCCGCCGACAAGTCCCCGCGTCCCACCATCTCGATCAAACTCTCCGCCCTGCATCCCCGCTATGAAAAGTCGCAGGAGCAGCGGGTGATGAGCGAACTGCGCGAGCGCATGCTGGCGCTGATCGAGATGGCCCGGGAACTGGACGTGGGTATCACCATCGATGCCGAGGAGGCCGACCGGCTCGAGCTGTCGCTGAATCTGTTCGAACGGCTCTACCGCGAGGGAATCAGTCGCGGCTGGGGCAATCTGGGCCTGGTGGTGCAGGCCTATTCGAAGCGCGCGTTGCCGGTGCTCTGCTGGCTGGCGGCACTGGCCAACGCGCAGGGCGATCCAATTCCGGTACGTCTGGTGAAAGGGGCCTACTGGGATAGTGAGATCAAACATGCCCAGCAGCTGGGCCTGGAGGGTTACCCGGTGTTCACCCGCAAGGAGGCGACCGATGTCTCCTATCTGGTCTGTGCCCGCTTCCTGTTGAGCGAGCAGGTGCGGGGGCGGCTCTATCCCCAGTTCGCCAGTCACAATGCCCACACGGTGGCCAGTGTCATCAGCATGGCGAGCCACAATGAGTATGAATTTCAGCGGCTGCACGGCATGGGCGATGCCCTCTATAACACGGTCATGGAGCGTTACAACTGCCATGTGCGGATCTATGCACCGGTCGGCAGCCACAAGGATCTGCTGCCCTATCTGGTACGCCGGCTGCTGGAAAACGGTGCCAACTCCTCTTTCGTGCACCGGCTGATCGACCAGAAAACCCCGGTGGAGTCCCTGACCGAGCATCCGGTGACCCAGCTCTGCCGCTACGCCACCCTGGCCAATGAGCGGATTCCGTTGCCGGAGCATATCTATAGCCAGGGGCGCGTCAACTCCCGTGGCGTCAATATCAATGTGGATGATCAGTGGCTGCCACTGCAGCGGGAGGTGCAGGCATTCTTCAGCCACTCCTGGCATGCCGCCCCGGTGATCAATGGTCAGCGGATCGAAATCGGCGAGCTAAGGCAGGTTCACGCGCCGTTTGACCGGGTGATCCATGTCGGCAGTCTGTTCGAGGCGGATGCGCAGACCACTGAACAGGCAATCGCCGCGGCCCATGGGGCCTTTGCCGGCTGGAACGCCACCCCGGTGGAGAAGCGCGCCGAGGCCCTGGAACGGGCGGCGGAGCTGTTGGAGAGCCACCGGGCGGAGCTTATCGCACTCTGCCACCTGGAAGCCGGCAAGGCGATTCAGGATGGCATCGATGAAGTGCGCGAGGCGGTGGATTTCTGCCGCTATTACGCCCAGCAGGCGCGGCAGTTGTTCGGCTCGGCGCTGACCCTGGATGGCCCCACCGGCGAGTCCAATGAACTTTACCTGCAGGGCCGGGGCGTGTTTGTCTGCATCAGTCCCTGGAACTTCCCCCTGGCGATCTTCACCGGCCAGATCATGGCCGCCCTGGCGGCTGGCAACTGTGTGATCGCCAAGCCGGCGGAACAGACCAGTCTGATCGCCGCCCGCGCGGTGGCGCTGTTCCATCAGGCCGGTATCCCGGGCCGGGTGTTGCAGCTGCTGCCGGGCGCGGGCAGCCGCATTGGTCCGCTGCTCACCGCCGATGAACGCATCACCGGTGTGGCCTTTACCGGTTCCACCGAGACGGCGCGGCTGATCAATCGCTCACTGGCGGAGCGCAACGGTCCGATCGCCACCCTGGTGGCGGAGACCGGCGGCCAGAACGCCATGATCGTCGACAGTACCGCGCTGCCGGAGCAGGTGATCAAGGATGTGATCTCTTCCGCCTTCACCAGCGCCGGGCAACGCTGCTCCGCCCTGCGGGTGCTGTTCATTCAGGAGGATGTGGCCGGGCGCATGCTGGAGCTGCTCAAGGGGGCGATGGCGGAACTGAAGGTTGGGAATCCCTGCGAGCTGGATACCGACGTGGGCCCGGTGATTGACGACGCGGCACGTCGCGCGCTGCAGCAGCATATTGCCGAGATGCGCGAGCAGGCGAGCCTGATTGCCGAGGCCCCGCTGCCGCTGAATGCCGAGGCCGGCAGCTTTGTGGCGCCGGTGGCGTTTGAGATAGCGGGCATGGGGCAGCTCGACAAGGAGCATTTTGGGCCCATCCTGCATGTGATCCGTTACCCGGCGTCCCGCCTGGACGATGTGATTGCCCAGATCAACGACTCCGGTTATGGCCTCACCCTGGGCATACATTCACGTAATGAAACCACCAGCCGCCGTATCGACACCAAGGTACGCGTAGGCAATGTCTATATCAACCGAAACCAGATCGGTGCGGTGGTCGGGGTGCAACCGTTTGGCGGCCTCGGCCTCTCCGGCACCGGTCCCAAGGCGGGCGGTCCGCACTATCTGCTGCGCTTTGCCACCGAAAGAACACGCACCATCAATACCACCGCCATCGGTGGTAATGCCACGCTGCTCTCTCTTGAGAACAGCGTAATCCGCTAATCCCTATACCGGGAACGTATTTATCCAGGGATGGAGTTATACCGCGAAGGCCGTGGGTGGCCGGGAGCGGATGTGCCCAGGGAAGGCGTTATACCACAGAGCCCATGGATGGGCGTGAGCATGTGACAGTTGGCATTATTGTCAATAATAACTATAAAGCGGTAGAGTACCGCACGGCCACAAGCCATCAAAGGCATACAGTGTTGACCGTTATCCACCGGGTCGATCTGCAACTGTATGATGAAAATAATAGACGGGTGAGGAGCTCATGGAATATTTTATCCAGCAGTTAATCAACGGCGTCACGCTCGGGTCGATTTACGGTCTGATCGCCATTGGTTACACCATGGTCTACGGTATCATCGGCATGATCAATTTCGCCCATGGCGATATCTTTATGATCGGCGCCTTTCTATCGTTGATCGCTTTTTTGGTTCTCGGTATTGTCGGCATCACCTGGATTCCACTGGCGCTTTTGCTGGTGCTGCTGGTCTCCATGCTCATCGCCTCCATCTATGGTTGGACCGTCGAACGCCTGGCCTACCGACCGCTCCGCGGCTCGTTCCGGCTGGCGCCGCTGATCTCCGCCATCGGCATGTCGATTTTTCTGCAGAACTATGTCCAGCTGCTGCAGGGGGCGCGGGTGCGGCCCATCCCGCCGGTCATCTCCGGCGGCTTTACCTTTCTGGAAGGGGGCATCTTCTCCATCACCGTCAGCTATCTGCAGATCGTGATTGTGCTGCTGACCATCATACTGATGACCGCCTTCGCCCTGCTGATTTCGCGTACTTCACTGGGCCGTGCGCAACGCGGCTGTGAGCAGGACCGGACCATGTCGGCGCTGCTCGGGATCAATGTCGACCGGACCATCTCCCTGACCTTCGTGATGGGTGCCGCACTGGCGGCAGTCGCCGGTATGCTGTTCGTCCTCTACTATGGCGTGATCGATTTCTATATCGGTTTCCTGGCCGGAATCAAGGCGTTTACCGCGGCGGTACTCGGCGGTATCGGTTCACTGCCCGGGGCCATGCTGGGTGGCCTGCTGATCGGCTTGATCGAGACCTTCTGGTCCGCCTACTTCACCATTGAGTACAAGGATGTGGCGGCCTTCGCTATTCTGGTCCTGGTGCTGATATTCAGGCCGACCGGTTTGTTGGGTAGACCGGAAATCGAGAAGGTGTAGGCATCATGAATGAAAACAACAACAGGCTGCGCGGCATCGATATTACCGCGTTGTTGAAAGAGTCCGCTATCGCCGCCCTGGTGGCATTGGGACTGACCATAGTCATGCTCGGACTGCGCACGGTGGATACCACCACGGGGCTCGGTATTACCACGCGCTGGCCACTGGTGGTGCTGGCGGTGGTGTCGGTATTCGTCGGGCGCCTGCTGTTTGCCCTCCGGCGTGAATGGAAAGCGGGCGGACAACCCGTGCAACGGGATCGGAAAAAAGCCGAGCATCGTGCGGCGATCATCGTGCAACGCTTTTCCACCATCGGCGGGCCCCTCTTCATCGCTTTTGCCCTGGCCCTGCCGCTGCTGCCCTTTGCCGATCGCTATGTGGTGGATGTGGCCACCTATGTGCTGATCTATGTGATGCTGGGCTGGGGGCTCAATATCGTTGTCGGACTCGCCGGATTGCTGGACCTCGGCTACGTGGCATTCTATGCCGTGGGGGCCTACTCCTACGCCCTGTTTGCCTTCTATTTCGATCTCTCCTTCTGGGTCTGCCTGCCGCTGGCCGGACTCTGTGCCGCCGGCTTCGGTGTACTGCTCGGGTTCCCGGTACTGCGGCTGCGGGGTGATTATCTGGCCATTGTGACCCTGGGCTTCGGTGAGATTATCCGGGTGATCCTGCTCAACTGGTATAGCTTCACCAATGGGCCGGACGGCATTTCCGGTATCCCGCGCCCCACCTTCTTCGGACTGGAACTGAAACGCACGGCGGCGGAGGGTGAACAGACCTTCCATCAGTTTTTCAATCTCGATTACTCCACCATGCATCGCCTGATCTTCCTCTACTATCTGATTCTCATATTGGCGCTGTTCACCAACTTCTTTACCCTGCGTATCCGCAAGATGCCGATCGGACGTGCCTGGGAGGCGTTGCGGGAGGATGAGATCGCCTGTCGATCACTGGGTATCAACCCGACCAACACCAAGTTGACCGCCTTTGCCCTGGGCGCCATGTTCGCCGGTTTTGCCGGCTCCTTCTTCGCTACCCGGCAGGCCTTCATCAGCCCGGAGAGCTTCACCTTTATCGAATCGGCGGTGATTCTGGCCATCGTGGTACTGGGTGGCATGGGGTCCCAGGTCGGTGTGGCGATTGCGGCGGTGCTGTTGATTGGCGGCACCGAGCTGTTCCGTGGCCTCGAGGAGTATCGCATGCTGGCCTTCGGGGGACTGATGGTCGCCATCATGGTGTGGAGACCGCGCGGACTATTGGCGCACCGTGAACCCACCATTAAATTGCATTCGGGCAAGGCGCCGCCAGAGGAGGTGATCAAGGCGGTTACCCAAGGGGGTATGAAATGAACCAGGTTTCATCCATACCACCTGAACTAGTCATTCCCAGTGGCGCCGAGCCGCTGCTCACCGTCGAGCACCTCACCATGCGATTTGGTGGCTTGATTGCGATCGATGACGTCTCCTTTGCCGCGGGCAAGGGTGAAATCACCGCGATCATCGGTCCCAACGGGGCCGGCAAGACCACCCTGTTCAACTGTATCACCGGTTTTTACACGCCGACCGTGGGCAGATTGACCCTGCGGGCCCGGGGTGAATCCTTTCTGCTGGAACGGATGGACGGGTTCCGCATTGCCCAGAAGGCCCATGTGGCGAGGACCTTCCAGAATATCCGTCTGTTCTCTGAGATGTCGGTACTGGAAAACCTGATCGTCGCCCAGCACAATGAACTGATGAAGGCATCCGGTTACACCGTAACCGGCCTGTTCGGTCTCGGCGGCTATCGTAAGAAAGAGCAGGAGGCGACCGATCTGGCAAGCTACTGGCTGGACAAGGTGGGGCTGACCCCGCTGGCCGATATCAATGCCGGTAATCTCCCGTATGGCGCTCAGCGTCGGCTGGAGATCGCCCGGGCGATGTGCATCAGGCCGACCATACTCTGCCTGGATGAGCCGGCCGCCGGCCTTAATCCCACGGAATCACACGAACTCAATAAGCTGCTCAACTACATCAAGGAGGAGCACGATATCGGGCTGTTGCTGATCGAGCACGATATGAGCGTGGTGATGGAGATCTCCGACCATGTGATTGTGCTCGATTACGGCGTCAAGATCTCCGACGGCACGCCACTTTATGTCCGTTCAGATGCCAATGTCATCCGCGCCTATCTCGGTGAGGAGGAGACCGAAGAGTTGCCTCCGGAGATCATCGAAGACATTAGCAAGGATTATGATCCAGATAGCATTGATTCAGATAAAGGGGGCGTCTGAGATGTTGGAAGTATCCGGTTTACATACCTTCTACGGCAGCATCGAGGCGTTGAAAGGCGTCGATCTTAGGGTCGACGCGGGTGAAATCGTTACCCTTATCGGCGCCAACGGTGCCGGCAAGAGTACCCTGCTGATGACCATCTGCGGTACGCCGCGGGCGGCAAGAGGCTCGATCCATTATCTGGGACAGGACATTACCCACCTGAGTACCCATGCCATCATGCGCCTGGGGCTGGCCCAGTCGCCGGAAGGGAGACGGATCTTTCCCCGTATGACGGTGATGGAAAATCTGCAGATGGGGGCGATTGTCGCCGACGAGGAGTATTTTGACCAGGATCTGGAGCGGGTGACGACCCTGTTCCCGATCTTGAAAAAACGCGCCAACCAGCGGGGAGGGACCTTGTCCGGTGGTGAGCAGCAGATGCTGGCCATTGCCCGGGCGATGATGAGTCGGCCGAAACTGCTGCTGCTGGATGAGCCCTCATTGGGCCTGGCGCCGTTGGTGGTGAAACAGATCTTTGAAGTGATCGAGGAGATCAACCGGAAAGACAAGGTGACCGTGTTGCTGGTTGAGCAGAACGCCTTCCATGCACTGAAACTGGCCCACCGGGGCTATGTCATGGTGACCGGGGAGATCACCCTGTCGGGAGAAAGTAAGGAGCTGTTGGAACGACCGGAAGTGCGTGCGGCCTATCTGGAGGGCGGACATTGAACATACCTGTATTTATCGGCGTCACCCTGGTGCTGTTCGGTGGTGCCGGCTACATGATGGGGCAAGCGGTGGCGATCACCTGGAGACCCCTCCGGCAAGTGTTTATCTATGCCCTGCTGCTGGGGGCCGGTGACCGTTTTCTGGTGTTTGCCCTGTTTGGCGGAGAGTTGATCTCGCCCGGCGGCTACCTGATAGACACCACCGCCATCACCCTCATCGCCCTGCTGGCGTTTCGTGTTACCCGGGTGAACCGGATGATCAGCCAGTATCCCTGGCTCTACCGACGCACCGGTCTGCTGAGCTGGACGGAGATTAAAGAATAATCAGACGAAACCGACTAGACTTAATCGTGTTCTTTGATTGTGGGTCATCGGGTTATGCAGGAAGCGCATTTCCTCATGATTCGAGTGATTGCCCGATAAGGATCTGGAAAGAAATAACTGCCGCCTATTGCGCCGGGCTTTTTTTAACTTGAAGGGGCGTTTGCCTTCAAGGCCGCTCCTGGGCATCCCTGCCCCTGCGGCATTAGTGAATCCGTTCACGTCGCACGGCAAGGCGCGCATAGTCGTTCTATGTAAGTCTTGCCGTAACGCCGAAGGCGGACGAAAAGACCAGCAGGATGTGGTAGTTATTTATGGACAGACCCTAAGTCCCTATCGGGCGGAAATAAGAAGATTGGAATAAATAAATTTTTGACTGGGAAAGTACTAGAGGAGATATGTTGAGATGAAAAAGACATTCAAACTGTCCATGATTGCCGCGGTGACCGCTGCAACCATGAGCTTTGGTTCGCTGGCCGCGGCCGATATCACGATTGCCACCGCCGGCCCGATGACGGGGCAGTACGCCAGTTTCGGCGCGCAGATGAAGGCCGGAGCCGAGCAGGCGGTTGCCGATATCAATGCGTCCGGCGGTGTCCTGGGCCAGCAACTGGCGCTGGAGGTGGGTGATGACGCCTGCGATCCGAAGCAGGCCGTTGCCGTGGCCAACCAGATGGTCAATAAGGGCGTCGTGTTCATGGCGGGGCACTTCTGCTCCGGCTCCTCCATTCCGGCATCCAAGGTGTATGAAGAGGAGGGCATCGTGATGATCTCTCCGGCCTCCACCAACCCGAAACTGACCGAAGAGGGTGGTGACAACGTATTCCGCGTCTGTGGTCGCGACGACCAACAGGGTGTGGTTGCCGGTAAATTCCTCAAAGAGAACTTTGCCGATAAGAAGATCGCCTTTATCCATGACAAGACCGCCTATGGCAAGGGGCTAGCCGATGCCACGCTGGCCGAGTACAAGAAACTCGGTGGCGAGCCGGCCATGTACGAGGCCATCACCGCGGGCGAGAAAGATTACACCGCGCTGGTCTCGAAGATGAAGCAGAGCGATATCGGAATCATGTATCTGGGCGGTTACCACACCGAGGGCGGTCTGATTGTCCGGCAGATGCGCGAGCAGGGCATGGATACCGTACTGGTATCCGGTGATGCCCTGGTGACCAACGAGTACTGGTCCATCACCGGCCCCGCCGGCGAGGGCACCCTGATGACCTTCAGCCCGGATCCACGCAAGAACCCGGTGGCCGCACCGCTGGTGGAAAAATTCCGCAGCAAGGGTATTGAGCCGGAAGGTTATGTCCTGTACACCTATGGCGCCGTCCAGGCCTGGGCACAGGCAGTGACCACCGCCGGTTCCACCGACACCGGGAAGGTGATCAAGGCGCTGCAGGATGGTGAATTTGAAACCGTACTGGGCAAATTCGGTTTTGATGAGAAGGGCGATGTCACCGCACCGGGTTACGTGCTCTATGAATGGAAAAACGGTACCTACGACTATCTGTAAACAGCGAGTATAAACGCCACCAAAAGCCCGGCATATTGCCGGGCTTTTTGTCTGGGGGGCTGTCAGGCTTCATGGAAGGGGTTGTAGGGTGGGTTAACGGTGCATAGTTACAAACCACGACAAGGGCCGGACGCTGCGTAAGCCACCGATGCCGCAATCGCCAAACGTTGGGTTACGGCGCGCGCACCGCACAATGCAAACGGCCACCCCCTGCGCAGGGCGCGCCTAACCCACCCTACGGGAGCTGGGTGTGTTACTCCAGTCCGGCAAGCAGATGGCGGCTGCGCCAGAGATCGAGCAGCGTGTAGCCGACGTTGGAGGCGAGAATGATCGTCATCCCCAGGAGCAGGGTGGGGGTGAACTGTTCCGCCAGGATCAGGATGGCCAGGCCGAACCCGAAGATCGGTTCCAGGTAGGCCAGCACCGGTGCCAGGGTGATGCGAACACTGCCGAATCCCTTGAAATAGATCAGTCCACCCAGGGCGGTGGCAACAAAACCCATGCCGACGGCGTTGTACAGATTTGCGCTGCTCAACTCGATCGGTAGCAGAAACAGCGCCGGCAGCATGATCAGCGAACCGATGAAGGAACTGGCAACGATCATCTGCTCGCATTTGATCCCCCGGGTCTTGATCACCCGGACCAGCACCATGCTGAAGGAGAAGGCGATGCTGGCGGTGACCGCGCAGATCAGCCCCAGCACCGACGACAGCGAACCGAAGCGGGGGAGCTGGGTGGTGCCGAGGATGATGGTCACCAGCCCCAGCAGGTTGACGCCAACCGACAGGTAGTAGGCACCGCTGAACTGGGTGGGTCGCAGGTCGGGGAACAGGTAGCGGCAGGCCAGTTTTTCGGTGAGCGGAAACCAGATGGCGGCGGTATAGAGCAGAATCACGCTCAGACCCACCGACAGCAGGACCGCGCCCAGGGTATAGAGGGCCACCACCAGCGCCATGGAGATTCCGACCACGACCCACAGGCCGGGCTGGTTTCTTGCGAAAGCAATCGACTCCGCGATCTTGGCCCGGGTTGTTCGGGGAAACAGCGGGTAACAGATCAGCGCAATCAGCGGAAAACTGAGTACACAGAAAAAGAAGCGTAGAAAGACCACATTCACCGGGTGTGTCTGCACGATCTGATTGGCAAAGATACCCATCGAACTCATCATCAGGCAGCCCAGCACGAGCGTACCGATATGTCGGTTTTCGGATTCACGGAAAAGGCTGAACACCCAGGATCTCCCGGCAGGAGGACAGTTTTTGGACTGGCTGAAAGCGGAGGATTATAGAGGGTTGTGGTGGTGAGACAAACCGATAAAACGCACGCTTGGCGTTATTTCGTGTACCACCGCTGCCGTCATCGAGCGGTGTTTTCTCCCTGTACCGTCATTGCCAGGTGTTTTCTCCCCTGTGGTCAGATCAGATTTCTTCTCAGATGGTGTTTTTTCTTCTTTCCCTTGATCAGCTTTGCTGCCTGTTTGGCGCGTTTCTCGGCGGACTGGATAAGCAGTTGCTGACAGCCAACGGCTTCCACATCGGTGGATGGCTGGCGCTGGATGAAACTGCCGTCCGGTTGCATCTCCCAGGCGCTACGCTGATCATTGATCTGGGTGTCGAGGATGAGACGGAGCTCGTCGCACAGTTTCTTCTCGGTTACCGGGGTAACCACTTCCACCCGTGATTCCAGATTCCGCTTCATGGCGTCGGCCGAACCGATGAAATACTCCTCTTCGCCGCCATTCTGGAAATAGTAGATCCGGGTGTGTTCCAGAAACCGCCCGACAATGCCGATGACCCGGGCGGTCTCGCTGAGCCCCGGTATCCCGGGGCGAAAGCGGCAGGTGTCGCGCACGATCAGGTCGATGCGCACGCCATCGCGCGCCGCTTCGTAGAGGGCGCGGGTAATATCGACATCTTCCAGTGCATTCATCTTGAACTGGATCAGCCCCGGCGTTTCGCTGCTGTGCAGCTTGCGTTCCCGTTTGATCTTGGCCAGCAGGGCGTACTTGAGCATCTTTGGCGAGGGTAGCAGTTTCTGGTAACTGCGCTCCTGGGTGTAACCGGTGGTCAGATAATTGAACAGCTCGGTGGCATCCCGGCCCAGCGCCTCATCGTTGGTGAGCAGGCCGAGATCGGAATAGAGGCGTGCCGTGCCGGCGTGGTAGTTGCCGGTGCCGATATGCAGATAGCGCTTGATGCCGCTGTAGTCGTTACGCACCACCAGGATGATCTTGGAATGGGTTTTGAGGCCAACCACGCCATAGGTTACGTGGATGCCGGCCTCTTCCATGCGGTTTGCCCAACGGATATTGGCCGCTTCATCGAAACGCGCCTTCAATTCGACCACCACCGCTACCTGCTTGCCGTTGCGGGCCGCGCTGATCAGGTATTCGACCACCTTGGTATCGCTCGAGGTGCGGTACAGGGTCATCTTGATGGCGCGCACCTTGGGGTCGATGCTCGCCTCTTTCAGGAAGCGCTCAACGGAGGTCCCGAACGACTCATAGGGGTGTTGCAACAGCAGCGGACCGCGTTCCCGGATGATATGGAAAATGTTGCGGCTGTCCACCAGTTCCGGGTGATCTATCGGCTTATGGGTTGGATCACGCAGTTCCGGAACATCCAGGGAGGCGAGTTCGAACAGGTCCCGCATGGCCGGCATGCTGATGATCTCGTATACGTCATTCTCTTCATCCAGAAACAGCTCGGCGGCGAGCATGCCCCGGTGGACCGGTGCCATATCCTTCTGTACCTGCAGGCGCACGATCGGGGCGAAACGGCGCTCACGGAGTTCCGATTCGATCAGCGAAAGCAGGTCGTCGGCATGCTCTTCACTGCGTTCGGTGTTGGCATTTCGGGTGACCCGGAACACTTCACAGCTGAGCACCTCCATCTCCGGCAGCAGCATGTCCAGGTTATTGGCGATCACATACTCCAGCGGTACGTAGTGGCGCCGATTCTTCAGCTTGAGAAAGCGTGGTATTCCTGCGCCCACCGGCACCTTGATACGGGTCAGGGAGGTCTTGTTGGAGTCCCCCGGGTAGCGCACCAGCACCAGCAGGTTCAGTGACAGATTGGAGATGAACGGGAACGGATGGGCCGGATCGATGGACTGGGGGGTGACCAGCGGGTAGATGTTTTCGTAGTAGTAGTTGCGCAGATAGCCGCGGTCCGATTTATCCAGTTCATCGTAGCTGAGAATGGCAATGTCGTAATCGCGTAACAGTGCGGTAACCGCCAGATAGTTTTCGCGCATCTGCGCTTCGATTTCCCGTACCACCCGGCTGGATTCGTCGATCTGCTGCTGGGGCGTGCGGCCATCCACCGTCAGGGTGGTTACACCGGCGCCGACCTGCTGCTTCAGGCCGCCCAGCCGCTTCATGAAAAACTCATCCATGTTGGAGCTGACGATGGCAATGAATTTGAGGCGTTCGAGCAGCGGTGTGCGCTCGTCCGCCGCCTCGTGCAGTACGCGCTTGTTGAACTCCAGCCAGGTCAGCTCACGGTTGAGGTAAAACTCACTGGAATCCAGGTCCAGCGGGATCTTCTCCTGGGTGGGTGATTCGGCTTCGCTGACCGGCTGGAGCGGTTTTGCTGATTCGGTAACCATCTTTTTTGCGCTATCTGACATCGTCATTTCCATGGGTGAGGGCGGGCGGTTGCTGCTGAATGTACAGTTAGGGTCCGCGTAAGAATAATTCCGTAGTACCGAGGGCGTTCCTGGGCCCCGCTGGCAAGGCACGCTTTGCAGGCAATGGCCGCTCCCTTGCCAAAAAGCGTAACACCGCCAGCGGGGTCCAGGGGCGACCGAATACCGGAACTTATTCTTGCGCGGGCCCTTAACCGAAGTAGTGTCGCAATGTTTCTAGGGAGAGTCGATAGTGATACTGGACCTGCTCCAGAGTATAACGCTGTTCGATCGATACAGGGCAACTGAGACGCGCCAGACAGCGATCGGCACAACTGGAATCGGGGCTGAGCCGGTAACCGGCACATAATTCCATGTCGATGGTCGCCGTTTCACTCAACGCCCCGGCCGGACAGACGGAAAGACAGGGCTTTTCGCGACAGGAGGCACAGGGGGGGAGCGGTGCCGGTTGGCGCATTTCCGGCAGCGGGTCATTGGTCAACAGCGCCGCGCGGTAGGCGTACCAGAGCCCCCATCGTGGATTGATACCCAACCCCAGCGGTGAGGCGGTATGCCAGCCGGCGCTGGCCCCCAATTGCTGCAGGGCGACCGGGGTGTCGCCGGGGTAGAGGAGCTGGTAGTTACCCGGGGTCAGTACCTGGCCGGCAAAGTGGCGAGCGGCCTCGCTGCTGTAGCGATCGATCGGATCCGGGTGTTGCCACTGTTCCGCGGGCAGGGCTTCCCAGAGGCTTCGTCCACCATTGCCGATCAGTATGATACGGCTCCGGTGGGAGAGCGGGAAGGCGAAATCGGCGAGCCGGCTGGTCACCCGATCCGGCAATCGCCCGACCTCGAGAATGGCAAAAAGATTCAATCCCGCTTCCTTGAGGTATTCAATGCCAAGCTGGAGTTTTTGCGGCAAACGGTTATCCATGGGTGGGTTTCCTGTATGCGGATACGCGACGTACCCGGAAAGCGTGGTTCGGTGAGTGTCCAGAATCAAATTACGGCGACATCTCCGCTGGGGGTTTACGACAGACCGATTATCGTCAGTTTAAACACTGCTGGAAAGCCGGGCTGAAAATAGTGCGAACGGGCGGGGAACGAGATCAACCCTCGAAGCAGATCTCGACAAAAAAGTCACCCTGATCGGTATGAAAGGGGAGAATAATGGTCTGGCCGCTGGTCTTGTGTGTAATCACATGGTCCTTGCCTGCCACCACGCCCGGGATTGCCAGGTCAAAGTCATAGCCCATCTCGCTCAGCGTCCGCTTTGCGCCACCGGTTACCATATTGGTGATTTCACCCACCAGGTCGGTGACCAGGTCATTTACCGAGTCAACCCGCTCGCCCAGCATATTCTCCGCCACCTGAAAAATGACCGGTTCGGAAAACGAGATGGCGAGCGACCCTTTCATCTGGTTGCCGGTCAGGCCGATCAGGCCGCTGACATCGCCAAGCGAGGTACGTTCGTTTTTGAGATAGGGCTTGCCAGGTCTGGCTTCTATGCGGGCCATCGTAGCGAGAACATCAAGGATTGCGTTCAGGAATGGATTGACGAATTCCGCTTTCATGCGTGGGATTATAAGTCACTGGCGGATGTTTTGGAATGCCGCTCCCGGCCATCCCTGGCCTTTACGGTATAAGCTCGTCACTGGGCAAAAAAAATGCCCGGCGAGGAAGCCGGGCAGAAGTAACCGTTTAACCACCAAAGGAGGATGGAGATTTGAAGGAACAGCAGGACTTGACGCTACTACGATACTGCCTTTGGCCAAGTCCCGCCGACCTGTGGCTATTGAAGCACACGGGGAGAGTGTACCGCATTGATAATGAACAATCAATAAAATTATAATATTCTTAATTACTATTCAAGCATGCTCGTCAGATCAGTATGCTCCCTGGGTGGTATCGAGTAGGTTCCGGTGGCGTGGGCCACCAGCTTGCCGCTGGTCTCGGCGCTGATGGAGACCTCCATAATGGCCAGCCGTTTGCCGAGCTTGATGATCTTGCCCTCGGCCAGGAGATCGGTCTCCTCCGGTTTGCGCAGGAAATTGATGTTGAAATTGGTGGTGACCGCCAGTTTCACCTGGCCGATCAGGCCCAGCACCACCGCGTACATGCAGGCGTCCGCCAGCATCATCATGTGCGGGCCGGAGATGCTGCCGCCCGGTCGGGTACTGCCGTGGTGATAGGGCAGGCGCATGACCGCCAAACCGGGCTCGATACGCTCCAGCCGCATGTCCGCATCGCTGGCCCAGGTCATCTCGCTCTGCAGAATGTGATTAAAATCCTGGCAGGTTATTTTCGGCATAAGGACTCCTGATGGTGGAAGCAAGTATCGCTGGGCATCGTGGCATTGGCTATGGCAACCGCCGGTCGTAAATCAGAACTCGGTTTCGTCAAACGCCATCATCAGGCCGGAACCCGAGCGGATGCCGATATTCAGCCCCTGTATCTGGGGCAGGAGACGTCCCATGAAAAAACGCGCGGTGTTGATCTTGGTCCGGTAGAAATCGCTGCTGTCGTCGGCCAGCCTCGCCCGTGCCAGCTGCGCCATGCGTGCCCAGAGCCAGGCAAAGGTGGTCAGGGCGAAGATGCGCAGGTAATCGGTGGCGGCGGCCCCGAGCTCATCCGGATTCTGCTGACTCCCGGCTACCAGCCAGGCGGTCAACTCCTGCAGCAGGGTGTTGGCCTCGCGCAACGGGTCAATGAATTCCGCAAGCGCTTCATCGCCCCGGTTATCGGCAATATAGTCGTCCAGCAGGGCGAAGAAGCGCTTCGGTAGCCGGCCGTCGTGGATGAACAGTTTGCGCCGCACCAGGTCGAGTGCCTGGATGCCGTTGGTGCCTTCGTATATCTGGGCGATGCGGGCATCCCTGACGAACTGCTCCATGCCCCACTCCTGGATATAGCCGTGGCCACCATAGACCTGCTGGCAGAGGGTGGTGGTCTCGTAGCCGTAATCGGAGAAGAACGCCTTGACGATCGGCGTGATCAGGGCGACATAGTCATCCGCCGCCTCGCGCTGCTGCGGGTCGGGATGGCGGTGGGCCAGATCGATGTTGATCGCGGTCCAGCTGGCCAGGGCGCGGGCGGCCTCATTGTAGGCGCGGGTGGTGAGCAGCATGCGGCGGATATCCGGGTGCACCAGTAGGGGATCGGCGGCCTTGTCAGGTGCCTTGATGCCGGTTGCCGCGCGGCTCTGGACGCGCTCCTTGGCATATTCAGCCGCGTTCTGGTAGGCCACCTCGGCCAGCCCCAGGCCCTGCATGCCGATGGCCAGGCGTTCGGAATTCATCATGGTGAACATACAGGCGAGACCCTTGTTCTCCGGACCCACCAGGTAGCCGGTGGCGCCGTCGAAGTTCATCACACAGGTGGCCGAGGCCTTGATCCCCATCTTGTGCTCGATCGAACCGCAGCTGACGGCATTCTCTCCGACTGCTTCGTTGTTGGCGTCGGGGAGCCGTTTCGGCACCAGGAACAGGCTGATGCCGCGCACCCCCTCCGGGGCGTCCGGCAGCCGTGCCAGAACCAGGTGGATGATGTTCTCCGTCAGGTCATGCTCGCCGCCGGTGATGAAGATCTTGGTGCCGCTGATGGCGTAGCTGCCATCCCCGTTCGCTACCGCCCGTGTGCGGACCAGGCCGAGGTCGGTGCCGCAATGTGGTTCGGTCAGGCACATGGTGCCACTCCAGGTACCCTCCACCATCTTCGGCAGATATTGTTTCTTCAGCTCATCACTGGCGTGGTGGCTGAGGGCGGTGATGGCGCCCCGGGTCAGGCCGGGGTAGAGGCTGAAAGAGACGTTGGCCGAGCAGAGCATCTCCTCCAGCATGAAGCTGAGGGTCTCCGGCAGGCCCTGGCCGCCCAGTGCCGGATCGGCCGCCAGCGAGGGCCAGCCGCCCTCGATGAAGGTGCGATAGGCCTCCTTGAACCCCGTGGGCGTGGTCACCTTGCCCTCCTCGAAACGGCACCCCTCCAGGTCACCGCTCTGGTTCAACGGTTGCAGCAGCTCCTCGCAGATCTTGCCGCCTTCCTGCAGAATCGCGTCCACCAGATCCGGGCTCACCTCGTCGAAGCCGGGGAGGGCGCTCAGGGTCCTGTCGGCCTCGTGCAGTTCATGGAATACAAACTGCAGATCACGGATAGGGGCTTTGTAGCTGGGCATGGATGACTCCTCTTGATAAGGCCTGTTTGGATGACGGTTTTCTATGACCGGCAATGCAACTACTCACCCGGTCTGTAAGTGATTGACCTGCCTTGCCGGCCGATCTTGATGGCGCCTCGAATCCGGCGCCATTTTCAGATTCAAGCCTGCCCTTGTTTGAGCGAAGCGAGTTTGGGCAGGCGCTGAAAATGGGGCCGGATTCGAGGGGACGAGCCATCGTGTGAGGCCGGCAAGGCAGGACAATCGCCCCGTGAGTAGTAACCCGGCGGTCACATATTCGGATAGTTGGGACCTCCGCCGCCCTGCGGGACGGTCCAGTGGATATTCTGGGTCGGGTCCTTGATGTCGCAGGTCTTGCAGTGCACACAGTTCTGGGCGTTGATCTGCAGCCTGGGCTCCGCGCCTTCCTCGCGGATGATTTCGTACACCCCGGCGGGGCAGTAGCGCTGTTCGGGGGCGTCATAGAGCGCCAGGTTGACCCGGATCGGCACCTCCGGGTCCTTCAGTGTCAGGTGCACCGGCTGATCCTCCTCATGATTGGTGTTGGAGATAAACACCGAGGAGAGCCGGTCAAAGGTGACCTTGCCATCCGGCTTCGGGTAGTTGATCCGCGGGTAGTCGGCCGCCTTGCCGAGCTGTTCGTGGTCGGCGTGGTGGTGCAGAGTCCAGGGGGCCTTGCCGCGAAACAGGTAGGTCTCCAAGGCCGCGTTGAACAGACCGAACCAGAGCCCCTTGCTGAAGCCGGGACGAATGTTCCGCACCTGGTTCAGCTCCTCCCACAGCCAGCTCTGGCGCAGGCGCTGCGGGTAGCCATCCACCTCTTTATGGCCCTCGCCGGCGATCGACTCGAAGATCGCCTCCGCCGCCACCATGGCACTCTTCATGGCGGTGTGGGTACCCTTGATCTTGGGCACATTGAGGAAACCGGCGGTATCGCCCACCAGCAGTCCACCGGGGAAGGTGAGTTTGGGGATCGACTGAAAGCCGCCCTCGGAAAGGGCGCGGGCACCGTAACTGATGCGGCGGCCGCCCTCGAACAGCGGCCGGATATCGGGGTGGGTCTTGAAGCGCTGGAACTCCTCGAACGGATTCAGGTGCGGATTTTTATAATCCAGGCCGACCACGAAGCCGACCACCACCTGGTTCTCCGAGAGGTGGTACAGGAACGACCCGCCATAGGTCTGACTGTCCAGGGGCCAGCCGATACTGTGCATGATGGAGCCGGGTCTGACCTTGGCCGGATCGATCTCCCACAGCTCCTTGATGCCGATGCCGTAGGTCTGGGGATCGACGCCGTCGCGCAGCTTGAAGCGTTCCATCAACTCCTTGGTCAGCGAGCCGCGGCAACCCTCGGAGAAGATGGTCTGTTTGGCGTGCAGTTCGATACCGGGTTCATAGTTGTCGGTCTTCTCGCCGGCGCGGTTGATCCCCATATCGCCGGTGGCGATGCCGCGTACCGCACCCTGCTCGTCATAGAGCACCTCGGCGGCGGCAAAGCCGGGGAAGATCTCCACTCCGAGTTGCTCCGCCTGCTCCGCCAGCCAGCGGCAGAGGTTGCCCAGGCTGATGATGTAATTGCCGCTGTTGTGCATCTGCGGCGGGTTGGGCATGGCGATGGATTTTTTTTCCGTCAAATAGAGGAAGCGATCCTCCAGGGCGGGGGTATCCAGGGGCGCGCCTCGCTCCTTCCAGTCCGGAAACAGTTCATCGAGCGCACGCGGCTCGAGGACGGCCCCGGAGAGGATATGGGCTCCCACCTCCGAGCCTTTTTCCACCACGCAGATCGTCAACTCCTGCTCTTTTTCACCGGCCAGCTGGGCCAGTCGAATGGCCGCGGAGAGACCCGCGGGGCCCGCACCAACAATCACAACATCAAATTCCATCGCTTCGCGTTCCACAGCGACTCCCCCTTTAGTGTTTGTCCCGGCTGTTGTTTCCGGATGATCCAAGGTAGCAAAGTTGACGTTAACGTAAACGTCATTATACTGAGTCGGGCAGACGGGTCAATTTCCTTCAACATCCGAGACTGTTCCATCGATCGCTGAAGTGTAGTGCACCCGCTTATCTACCCCGCTTCCCTACTTAGCGGCGTAGTTTACTACCTAATGTAATCGGATACGTAGACTCCTTTGCGCACCATAAAAAGTTATTATGAGATACCAAAGAGTCGGGGTAACTGCTCACGGGGTGATTGGCCTGCCTTATCGGCCTCACACGATGGCTTATCTCCTCGAATCCGGCCCCATTTTCAGTGCCTGCCCAAGCCGCTCCCGGCCATCCATGGCCTCCGCGGCATAAGTCCATCCGTGGACAAAACTCGCTTCGCTCAAACAAGGGCAGGCTTGAATCTGAAAAAGGGGCCGGATTCGAGGCGCCATCAAGATCGGCCAACAAAGCAGGCCGATCACTTACAGACCGGATGAGTAGTTACGAGTCGGTTTTTAATTGATTTCTCCATGGAGATAGGCAAAATAGTGCAGCTAGTATAATTAAAACATGAAAAATAATTCATTATTGTTTCCTGTAGGGATTGATACCCGTATCAG
>NZ_JAQGEI010000026.1 GCF_029017505.1 Sedimenticola hydrogenitrophicus | reverse complement strand
GGAGCGTGAAAATGGGCCCGAACAGGGCGACGGAATCGATAATCTGGTGTGATTCCTGTCTTTCCCACGGATGGCGGGCGGTCGGACAAGGTATTGGGCGGGCACAGCGGCGCAGAGGGCCGCAATGGGTATATTGGTATACTAAATACAATATACCAGTGATATACTTACTTTAATATAAGCCAAATCAAGTCCGGCAGGTCCACCCGACATATAAGACGCTGTTGCGCCAATCCAGGAGGAGAAGATGCAGACCGCACTGATTTCACACCCTGTTTGCCAGAAACACGCCGGGAACAGCGGGCATCCGGAATGCCCGGAGCGCCTGCGGGTCTTTGAGCAGCAGCTAAGGTCGTCCGCTGTGGTTGCAGATCTCAAGGCACACCTTGCCCCGATAGCGGATCGGCATCAACTCGAGCGTGTGCATGATGTGGATTATATACGTACGGTTGAAGAGGCCTCGCCGAAGCAGGGTCTGATCTCCCTGGATCCCGATACCTTGATGAACCCCTATTCGCTGGAGTCCACCAAGCGTGGTGCCGGTGCTGCCTGTCTCGGCGCGGAGCTTGTTTTTCGGGAAGAGGCGCGGCACGCCTTTTGCGCAGTTCGCCCCTGTGGACACCATGCGACCCGTAACCGCGCCATGGGATTCTGTATCTTTAATGGTGTCGCCGTTGGCGCGGCCCATGCTCTCGATGACTTGGGTCTTGCGCGGGTGGCGATTCTGGATTTTGATGTCCATCATGGGAATGGTACCGAGGATATTTTTGCGGATGATCCCCGTGTGCTTTTCTGTTCGAGCTTTCAACACCCCTTCTATCCTTACACCGATCCGGTCTCTCACCGTGACCACATCATTAAGACACCCCTTGCCGCCGGTAGCGGGGGAGACATCTTCCGCAAGTCGGTAACCGATACCTGGTTACCCGCCTTGGAGGCGTTTGCTCCGCAGATGATCTTCATATCGGCCGGTTTTGACGCGCATCGTGATGACCAGCTGGGTCAACTGCAATTCGTGGAAGATGACTATGTCTGGTTCACAGAAAAGATAATCGAAGTGGCTGACCGCCACTGCCCGGGGCGTATCGTCTCAATCCTGGAGGGTGGCTACGACCTGCAGGCCAATGCGCATAGCGCAATCGCTCATTTACAAGCCTTGGCAGATAACTAACCCCCTGAAGGCCATGGCTTGGGGTGCCATGAGTAATTTCCTAAAACCAGTCTGGAGTTGATCCTATGAGTAAGTGGGTACGTTTTAAGCATCGTGATGTCACGGCATTTGGTAAGTTGGTAGGCGATCAGATCCTGGTCCACGAGGGGAATATGTTTGAGCAACCATCCGCCACGGGTGAGCAGATTGCGCTGGGCGATGTGGAGCTTCTCACCCCGGTGGAACCCACAAAGATGGTCGCCATGGTAAATAATTTCCACGCCTTGCTGGATAAGTTGCAGATGCCTGTACCCAAAGAGCCCCTCTACTTTTTCAAGGCCAATAGCTCCTTCCTGGCAGATGGCAAGACCATTAAACGTCCGCTTGGCTATGATGGGAAGATCATCTTTGAAGGTGAGCTGGGGCTGGTTATTGGCAAGACCTGTCGCAATGTCTCTGTTAGCGATGCCGAGGATTATCTGTTCGGCTGTACCTGTGTCAACGATGTTACCTCCTTCGAGATTCTCAACCGCGATCCACAGTTCGCCCAATGGACTCGCTGTAAGGCCGCTGATACTTTTGGTGTCATGGGACCGGTTGTGGCTACCGGGTTGGATGCGGGCCAGTTAACGATCAGAGCCGTGCTTAATGATCAGGAGCGACAAAACTATCCCATTACAGACATGATTTTCACGCCGGCCGAGCTGATCAGCGCCATATCCCATGATATGACTCTGCTGCCAGGTGATGTAATTGCTTGTGGAACATCGGTCGGGGTTGGAACAATGCGACCGGGTGACCGGATCACGATTGAAATCGAGGGTGTGTGCAGTTTGTCTAATCCATTCGAGTAAACGGCTCAAGTCGAATTCCACAGTTACCCGCTCAGTGGTTGTTCGCCAACTTCTTGGTACTATCTCCCGACTGGAATCATCCAGTCGGGAGAGTGCCGGAGGAATCTTTCTGCAGCGGTATTCTCGGTTGATGGTCCTGAGAATACCGCCACAGACGGCATGCTGGAGTGTTGGAGGTTTTTTTAAACGGCGATCTTTTCGATGCGCGCGGCCGAATGTTTATATGCCGGTGTTTTCGATTCCGGGTCAAATTTCGAGCTGGTTAACCGGTTGGCCGCAGCCTCTGCAAAATGGAAGGGCAAGAACACAACGCCTTGCTGGGGCAGATCGCTAATTTCCACCTTTACTTCAATCGAGCCGCGCCTGGTTATCAGCCGAATCAACTCACCGTTTTCTGTACCGTAACGTCGTGCGTCTTCAGCGGTCATCTGCAGACCCGCTTCAGGTACTGCCTGATCGAGTTTGCTGGCGCGCCGGGACATGGTGCCGGTGTGGTAATGCTCCAGCAGGCGGCCCGTCGAGAGTAGTAGCGGGAATTCATCTTCCGGCTTTTCGCCATTATGCTCAGTATATTCCAGGGCCGTGAAGCGTCCCTTGCCGAGGGGGAATGTTTCACTATAGAGGATGCGGGTGCCGGGGTGTTCGGTATCCGGGCAGGGCCACATGATGCCGCCATCTTCGAGGCGGTCATAGCGGATGCCTGCATAGGCCGGTACCAGGCTGGCGATCTCTTCCATGATCTGCGCCGCGCTAGCATAGTGCATTGGGTAGCCCATGGCCGTTGATATGTCGCAGATAATCTCCCAGTCGCCGCGTGCCTCGCGGATCGGGTCGATTGCCGGACGCACCAGCTGGACACGCCGTTCGGTATTGGTGAAGGTGCCCAGCTTCTCTGCAAAGGTGGTTGCCGGTAGTACCACGTCTGCCAGCGCGGCGGTCTCCGTGAGGAAGATGTCCTGAACGACGAGGAATTCCAGGCTCTCCAGGCCGTGTCTGACGTGGTTGATGTCGGGGCTGCTCATCATCGGGTTTTCACCCTGGATGTACATGGCCTTGATGCTGTCTCCGGCGGCCGCCTCCATCTCTACGACGGTAAGACCGTCCTCGCGTGGCAGCTCGCACCCCCAGGCCTGTTGAAACTTCTCGATCACTCCCGGGTCTTTGATCAATTGATGGCCCGGCAGCTTGTCGGGCTGGCCCATGTCACTGGCGCCTTGCACGTTGTTCTGACCGCGCAACGGCATTACACCGGTGCCTATGCGGCCGATGTGCCCGGTCATCAATGCCAGGTTTACCAAGCCGCAGGCGGCCTCTACCCCGGTCAGATGCTGGGTGATGCCCATGCCCCAGAGAATGATGCCGCGCCTTGCCTGAGCATAGGCGTGGGCCGCGCCGATGATGTTTTGGGCGGGTACGCCCGATAGCCGCTCTACATATTCGGGCGTGTATTTTTTAACGGCGGCCTTCATCGCTTCGAAACCTTCGGTTCGTTCAGCGATAAACACTTCGTCCACCATGCCTTCGGCAATGATTACGTTGGCCATGCCGTTGAGGACGGCGACATTGGTTCCGATGCTGTTGCGCAGCCAGATGTCAGCGTGGCCAGCCATCTCGATGCGGCGCGGATCGATGGTAATGATCTTGGCACCGTCCTGGTATTTGGCCTGTAACGCCAGGCTGGAGATAACGGGGTGAGTCTGGGTGGTATTGGAACCGATGACGATGATGCAGTCCGCTGCACGGACATCCAGGTTGGAGGCCGACATGGAACCGCCACCGAGTGCCTTTCCCAGGGCCTCACCGGAAGCGACATGACAGAGCCGGGCGCAGTGATCCAGGTTGTTTGTTCCCAGGGCGGTACGGACAAATTTCTGGAAGATATAGTTGTCTTCGTTGGTCACCTTGGAGGAGTTGAGGCCTCCCAGGGCATTGGGGCCGTATCTGTTCTTCACTTCACCAAGATGCCTGGCTACCACAGTGATCGCCTCTTCCCAGGTCGCCTCCTCCAGGGGTGCGTCTTTTCCGCCGCGCCGGATCAGAGGTGTGGTGAGGCGATCTGGGCTGTTGATAAAATCAAATCCAAAGCGTCCCTTTACGCACATGCTGCCTCGGTTGGCATCCGAGTTGAAGGCATTTTCCACTTTTACAATTTGCTGGCCTTCGGACTCAAGATTCAGAGCGCAGCCAACACCACAGTAGACGCAGGTGGTGTTAGTGGTTTTTCTCTGATCCGGACGCAGCGTACCCTTATCGCTAAGGTCCTTGAGGGCGCCGGTGGGGCAGGCGGAGACGCACTGCCCACAGTGGTTGCACTCCGTA
Organism: Sedimenticola hydrogenitrophicus; assembly: GCF_029017505.1. Classification (GTDB taxonomy): domain Bacteria; phylum Pseudomonadota; class Gammaproteobacteria; order Chromatiales; family Chromatiaceae; genus Sedimenticola; species Sedimenticola hydrogenitrophicus_A. The sequence continues at coordinate 69,591 of NZ_JAQGEI010000026.1, read as the reverse complement.
TCGGCATAGTCGGTGGTGCCACTGACCAAGGCGGGGAAGCCATCATCGCCTTTGGTGTAGACCTTGCGGAACTGCACCTGGTCACACACGCGAATGCAGTTGTGGCATTGGATGCACTTCTCACGATTCATTTCAAAAAAGGGAAAGGCGGTGAGGGGTGCGAATTTTTTAAGTCCGCGGAAGCTGGTCGTTCCTGCCCCATAACGGATGGAGTGTCTTTGCAGGTCGCAGCGACCTGCCTCTTGACAGACGCACTCGAGACAGCGTTTTGCCTCGGCAATGGCCTGTTCTTTGGTGAACCCGCGATCGACTTCCTCAAAGGCGCCATCGGCCTTGTCGGCCCCAAGGCTACCAGGGCGGACTTCGATGCCGAAGCTCTTGGTCCGCCGTCTCCCATCCAGTACAGCCTGGTTAATGCGGTCGTACTCGGCCTGCTTTGGCCTGGCACCGATATCGAAGAGTGTCGGGTGTTTATCGACGGCGGCTTTGGCCATGGCGCGCTGGTCGCCGTCGGCGAGGAATGCGTTCATGGCGCGAACGGCTTTTTTGGCGCCACCAATAGCCTCAACGACTGTTGCAGCACCGGTGACACAGTCACCGCCGGAAAATACACCGTCAATGTTAGTCAGCATGGTGGACTCATTCACCTGGATACTGTTCCAAGGGGTGCGTTGTAGATCCTCAATCGCCTTGTCAAGATCAACATCCTGGCCGATAGCCAGCATCAGGTTGTCGATCTCGATATCAAACTCGGAACCCTTTACAGGCTGCGGGCGTCGGCGGCCGGATTCATCTGGCTCGCCCATCGCCATGCGCCGACAGGTCAGTGAAACGAGGTTGCCGTCGGCATTATGGTTGATGGCAACCGGGGCGGTCTGTAACTCAAGTTTTACACCCTCCACCTCACACTCATGTATCTCATGCGGGCTGGCTGGCATCTCCTCGCGGGAGCGGCGGTAGATGAGCGAAACCTGTTTCGCCCCCAGGCGGCGCGCAGTCCGTGCACAATCGGCCGCGGTAAAGCCGCCGCCGATGACGGCCACATGTTGGCCAATCGTGGTGCGCTGGCCACGGTTGACCTCGGCAAGGAAGCCCACGGCGGAAAAAACGCCGTGGCTCTCTTCACCCTTGAGTCCAGATGTTTTGCCCAGGGAGGCGCCAATACCGAGAAAGACGGCATCATATCCGGCGGCCTTCAAGTCGCTGATCTGGTAGTCTCGACCCAGTGCGGTATTGGTCTTGAGCGCAATACCGGTATCCAGAATCTCCTGGATCTCTTTATCCACCAGATCCTTGGGCAGGCGGTAAGCGGGGATGCCGTATTGCAAGTAGCCGCCGGCCTTTTCCTGTGCCTCATAGATAGTGACCCTGTGTCCCTCAAGGCGCAGGTAGAAGGCCGCAGCCAGGCCGGCAGGTCCGCCACCGACTACAGCAACCCGCTTACCCGTGTCCGGCTTGGGGTCGGGGTGGGTCTTGAGTCCCAGTGCCATGGCCTGGTCGGCGGCAAAACGCTTCAAGGTACAGATGGAGATTGGTTTGTCCACCTGGCCGCGCCGGCAGACCGCCTCACACGGGGCAGGGCAAACGCGTCCCAGCACGCCCGGCAGCGGGATATTCTCCTTAATCAGGGAAGTGGCCGCACCGAAGTTGCCTTCGCCGATCAGCTTCACATAGCCGGCTACTTTGGTACCGGCCGGGCAACCATATTGGCACGGGGGTTGGCAGTAGGCGTTGTGATTCTCCAGGTAGCTGTTGAGGCGTGCGCGGCGTATGTCAGACAGCCGTTCACTTTCGGTTGTGATCGCCATCCCTGCCTGAACCAGCATAGAGCAGGACTTAACGGGTTTGTCTGTTCCGTCGATCTCAACGACACAAAGACCGCAGTCACCGACTGCCTTGGTTCGGGGATCCTGGCAGAGGTTGGGGATATCGATATTATGGCGTTTTGCTGCTTTGAGGATAGACTCGCCTGGCCGCGAATCTATGGTCTGTCCGTTGATCGTGAGCAGAACAGGAGCAAACCCGAGGTTGTGGATAGAGCGTTCAACTGTCGATCCGATCGAATCAAGCATAGCTACTGACCTTTCAAGTTTATCGGTGGCGTCCCGGTGTTCAAGAACCGATACGGGGAGGCTCCACCTTAGGCGCCAATGGGTGATGTTGATGGCTCATTTCCGGGTTGAATGAGCCGTTAATCAAGCAAGTATCCCGGCTGAATACCTCCGGTGACAGAAGTAAACGCATTCGATTATTAATTAAAATTAACTGGATATTTCTTAGTAAAGTATAATGGTATTATGTATACAGTATTATGTATACTCACATAATGGCGGCCTCGCCCGATCTGCACAATTCAGATATCTGATGGAAATCATAACTTGGCCTTATAGATGCTGAGGGTGTCTGTTTTCATTCTTTATCTCTATCTGGGGTGGTTGTTCCGTTCATCCAGAGGTCGGGTGGCGATCTGGAGGGAAGGGGCTCTGTTCGCGGGATCTTCAACACTCCAGGGCTGTGCGAATTCCCGGATGTCCGGCATAAGCGAGGTGTCGCCTGGATGAAACGCCAAGTTCCGAGCGCCTTGTTTAGGGTAAGCGCTTGGCACCATCTCCAGTATTTGGTATACAGTATACCTGAATTGCGCGCGGGATGTGCCTGGGTCATGCAGCTGGCATTGATCGGGAATCGAGTGGCGGAATCGCCGTTTTAGCCGCAGTAGTGGCTTCAGGGGCGGCCCATTAGTTTATGCGAAAAAATCAATTTTTAAGGCCACGATGCATGGCTGGGGAGTCTCTTTATGAATAAATTGGCAAGGATGAACTCCAAGTCTGCGAGTATTTTCCTGGCGTTGCTCTGTTTTGCGCTTCCAGGGGTGGCCTCCGCGGCGGCCGGAGGGTCGGATTTGTCCGGTCACTGGGTTGGGGTGGTTTCACTGGTGATTTTCGTGCTTGCCTATGCCCTGGTGATAGCAGAAGAGCAGTTGCATATGCGCAAATCCAAGCCAGTGATTGTGGCTGCCGGTATCATCTGGATTTTGGTGGCTATCGCCTACTCTCAGATGGGCAAGAGTGATGTCGTGGCCGACCTGTTCCGCCACAACCTGCTGGAGTTTGCCGAACTGTTCTTGTTCTTGTTGGCGGCAATGACCTACATCAACGCAATGGGTGAACGCGGTGTGTTCAATATGCTGCGTAGCACCCTGGTATCTCGTGGATTTTCCTTGCGGTCGGTGTTCTGGATTACCGGGGGGCTGGCATTTGCGATTTCTCCGGTGGCCGATAACCTCACAACAGCGCTGCTGATGTCGACGGTGGTGATGGCTGTAGGTGGTTCCAATCATAAGTTTGTTGCGGTCTCTTGCATCAATATTGTGGTGGCGGCCAACGCCGGTGGTGCATTCAGCCCCTTTGGAGACATCACTACACTGATGGTGTGGCAGAAAGGGATTATTCAATTTAGTGGTTTCTTTGCACTGTTGATTCCCTCACTCGTGAACTGGTTGGTGCCGGCGGTGATCATGAGCTTCACGTTACCGAAAGAGCAGCCCGAGGCGCTAAAGGACGAGACCGTGTTGTTGCATGGGGCCTGGGTGATTGTGGGTATGTTTATCCTTACCATCAGCATGACGGTAATCGGGCATAACACTTTGCACTTGCCTCCGGTGGCCGGAATGATGACTGGTCTGGGTCTTTTGAAGTTCTATGGTTATTACCTCAAGCGCCGTGAACAGCGTGCCTATTCGACGACTGGTGGTGGTGAAATGAGTGGCACGGCACTGGAAGTCGAAAAGCGGAATAACGCTCATTTTGATATTTTCAAAACCCTGGAGCGGGCTGAGTGGGACACCCTTATGTTCTTCTATGGCATCATTCTCTGTGTCGGTGGTTTGGGAGCCCTGGGTTACCTCGGGCTGGCCTCGTCCTTGATGTATGGCGCTTTGGGGGCAACCTCAGCCAATGTGCTGGTAGGCTTGCTGTCGGCCATTGTTGATAACATTCCGGTGATGTTTGCGGTGCTGACCATGCTGCCGGATATGGATCAGGGGCAATGGTTGCTGGTGACATTGACCGCAGGTGTGGGGGGATCTCTGCTCTCCATCGGGTCTGCGGCTGGTGTTGCGGTAATGGGGCAGGCGCGAGGCATCTATACTTTTTTTGCGCACCTGAAATGGAGTTGGGCCATTATGCTGGGATATGCCGCCAGTATCTGGACCCACTTTCTGGTTAACGCCGCGAGCTTTTCTGGCGCGTAAACCGATCTGCTGTGCCTTATAGTGGCATAGTCATTTTGGCCGTGGCTTAATGAGCACTCCGATATGGCTGTTCGACCTGCTGATGTGGCAGACCGTTATTATGGGTGTGCCAAGGTTATTGGCAATGCCGAGCGGGCGCCGCCTGAACCGCTTTATCTGCAAGAAAAAACCCAGCTGGAATCAGCTGGGTTTGCCGGTGCAGGTAGCAGGCGGTGATTGTGTACCGCCTTCGTCAGGGGCTTCTTATTTCATGCTTGGTGAGAATGGCTATTTTAGGTAGTCGACGAATTGCTCCACGTGCTTACCCAGATTCAGGGTATGTTCTCGAACAAGGCGTTCGGCCAGTTCGGTATCCCGGTCTTCAATGGCCTCAATAATGCGCAGGTGGTCGATTACCGATTTGTCAGCGCGGTCTCGTTCGCGAATGGTTTTGGACCGGATCGCGCGCATATGCACCAGCAGGCTGGCGGCAGTTTTGCTCAAAAGCTCGCAATTGGCCAGGTCAATGATCGATTGATGGAACTGCAGGTTGGTGTCCGAGTACTCATCGATGTGTGCCCGGGCATCCTCGGCACCATCAAATGTGACAAACATTTTGCGCAGTTTCGCAATGGCCTTGTCGGTGGCCTTTTCCGTGGCAATCCGGGCCGCCATGCTCTCAAGGGCTGCCCAGACATAGATGATATCCAGTATCTCTTGCTTGGTCTTGCGCACCACCGATGCACCGCGCCGGGGAATGGTCTCGACCAAGCCGTCGTGCTCAAGCCGTGCTATGGCCTCCCGGACCGGTGTCCTGCTGACCCCCAATTCTTCTGCCAGACGCCGCTCGTCAAGCTTGGGTGGCTCCCCTTCGTTATAGATATCCATGGAAGTTATGGCATCTTTTAACGCCTTGTAGACATTGTCCTTGAGAACGTTGTTGTTGCGGATTGGCTGCAACGTGAGCCTGGATGTTGACATATGAGTGGGGCTCCCGGACCTTCGAAATGATGGCTAATTAAGTATTAGTATACAATAATGCTGTAAGTCTTGGTATACAATAATCCAGCGTCGTTGGCAAACGGAAGGGGCTGCCCAGGGGATCTATTTTCTGCTGGCGGGAATTAAAGGTGCCTGTATCAGGTGTCCTTATGGGAATCTGTTAGCGTATAGGGGCGTTGTTGGCTGACTGAGGTTTTAATCTATAAATGATACCCAGGCTATTCTACGCCCGACTCGTGAGAAACTTGATAATTTCCAGGTAGGCTTCGGGGTCCTGGTTCAGGAATGCGTGTCCGCCCTGGAATACTTTCAGCTTGGCTTCCGGGATCCTCTCATGCAGGCGGTTTACCGCTTCGAATTTGGCCTGACCATCAAATTTCCCGGCGCAAACCAGCGTGGGGGCGCTGATCCGGTGTAATCGATTGTAGGTGTCGTGGTGACGGCGGGCCTGGATCTGCCGCCGGATCCCCGCTATGCCGCCGGGTTCGCTCAGAAATGGCGCTGCATTTTCAGCGCCTTGCCTTATCAGTTCCAGCGTCCTTTCAGGATTTTCGGCTTGCCAGGCAGGCCCTTTTCGGGTGTCGGCTATACCGAGCATTAGCCGCGCCCGTTGCTCCGCAGGCAGATCGCTCAGCTCATGCAGTGGGTAAGAGCTTCCACCTGCACCGCCAGCGGTGGTGCAGGCCAGGACAAGCCCCTGGACCCTTTCCGGATGCTGTATGGCCAGCTCTTGAGCCACCATGCCACCAAACGAGACACCGACCACATGGCTTTTGTCCCAGTGGCAGTTATCCAATAAAGCGATGGTGTCCTGGACATAGTCTTGAAGGCTGTACTGCTGGTCGGGTTTCGCTGTGCGGCCCGTACCGCGCTGGTCAAAGGCCAGCAACTCAAAATGTTCCTTCAATGGCGAGTCGAAAGCGTTGGGGTGGCTGCGCAGGTCGCCTCCGACGCCTCCGATGAAAAGTAATCGCGGTCCGCGGCCGGCCAGTTCGTAATAGATCTTGATTTGTTTGGTGTCTGCGTAGGGCATCCGCTGTGCGCCTGTTATTGACAGAAATAAATTGCCATATATAGCTTAATTAATAATACAGATAATATATCGTTATACTGTATACCGATATATAGTGTATTGATAATAAGAGAAAATAATAAAAACAATAAAATGGAAGCATTTTCCGTTTTAGATTGACCGAAAGAATTCATTGTGCTTCAATCTGCTCTATCAGATCAATAATTGGTGGAGACTTTCATGGCTAAGATGACAGCAGTGGCGGCGGCCGTTTGTATCATGCAAAAAGAGGGGATAGAGGTTGCGTTCGGCATTCCGGGGGCGGCGATTAATCCGTTTTACAAGGCCATGAAGGATTCTGGTGGAATCAGGCACGTGCTCGCGCGTCACGTAGAGGGTGCGTCTCATATGGCGGAGGGATATACCCGCGCCAAACCGAATAACATCGGCGTTTGTATCGGGACTTCAGGTCCGGCCGGAACCGATATGATCACCGGGCTCTATTCTGCCTCGGCTGATTCCATCCCGATCCTCTGTATCACCGGCCAGGCCCCGCGTGCAAGGCTGGACAAGGAAGATTTCCAGGCGGTTGATATTGAGTCGATTGCCAAGCCCGTAACCAAATGGTCAGTGACGGTGATGGAGCCGGCCCTGGTTCCGGGCGTATTCCAGAAGGCCTTCCATCTGATGCGTTCGTCTCGTCCCGGGCCGGTATTGATTGATCTGCCATTTGACGTGCAAGTTGCCGAGATCGAGTTTGATCCGGACACCTACGAGCCACTGCAGGTCTTCAAGCCCAGGGCAACACGCGCCCAGATAGAAAAGGCCTTGTCAATGATGAATGAGTCGCAGGCACCGCTCATCGTCGCTGGTGGCGGTATCTTCAATGCAGATGCCTCCGATCGTTTGGTTGAGTTCGCGGAGTTGACCGGGACGCCGGTCATCCCGACCCTGATGGGCTGGGGCAGTATTCCTGACGATCATCCGCTGATGGCGGGGATGGTGGGTCTGCAGACCTCGCATCGCTATGGCAATGCCACAATGCTGGAGTCGGATTTTGTGCTGGGCCTGGGCAACCGCTGGGCGAATCGCCATACGGGTTCCGTGAGTGTCTACACAGAAGGGCGTAAGTTTGTGCATGTGGATATTGAGCCGACCCAGATTGGGCGTGTGTTCATGCCGGATTTCGGTATTGTCTCCGATGCAGGCTCTGCACTGGATCTGTTCCTGGAAGTGGCGCGCGAGTGGAAGGCCGCGGGTAAGTTAAAAGACCGCAGTAGCTGGTCGGCTAAATGCCAGGAGCGTAAGCGCACCATGCTGCGCAAGACAGATTTTGACAATATCCCTATCAAGCCGCACCGTGTCTACCAGGAGATGAACAATGCCTTTGGTAAAGAGGTTTGTTATGTGAGTACGATAGGCCTGTCACAGATCGCGGCAGCGCAGTTCCTGCATGTGTATAAGGCGCGCCACTGGATCAACTGCGGCCAGGCCGGTCCTCTGGGTTGGACCATACCCGCTGCGCTGGGTGTGCGTGCCGCGGATCCGAATCGGAAGATCGTCGCCTTGTCAGGTGACTATGATTTCCAGTTTATGATTGAAGAGTTGGCAGTGGGCGCGCAATTTAATCTGCCCTATATTCATGTTCTTGTTAATAACGCCTACCTGGGTCTGATTCGTCAAGCACAGCGTAATTTCGATATGGACTACTGCGTGCAGTTGGGCTTTGAGAATGTAAACAGTCCAGAGACTGAAGGTTACGGGGTTGATCACATCAAGGTGGTTGAAGGTCTGGGTTGTAAGGCGATCCGGGTAACCGATCCAAACAAGCTGGAAGCGGCCTTTAGCGAGGCTGAGCATTTAATGAGAGAGTACCGGGTTCCGGTGGTGGTTGAAGTGATTCTTGAGCGTATAACCAACATCTCGATGGGCGTTGAGATTGATAATATCAATGAATTTGAAGAAATCATCGATCTTGATTCGAATACCAGTATCAAGGATCGTACCTAGAATAATCGGGTGGCCTTTTTATCCTAATGGAAAAACATGTCAGTTGTGAGGAGTGCTAACGTGCCAAAATTTGCTGCAAACCTATCAATGATGTTCAACGAGGTAGATTTTCTGGACCGTTTCGAGGCGGCAAGCAAGGCGGGCTTTCACGGTGTTGAATATCTGTTTCCTTATGATTTTGATAAAGAGGTGCTTGTCGATGCGCTGAAAAGCAATAATCTAACGCAGGTATTGCACAATCTGCCGGCCGGGGATTGGGGTGCGGGTGAGCGAGGTATTGCCTGCCATCCTGACCGGGTCGACGAGTTTCGCGACGGAGTGGCAAAGGCTATTGATTATGCTACAGGACTTGGCTGCAAACAGGTCAATTGTCTAGCGGGCATTGCACCCGTAGATACGGATCCCAAGTTGCTGCAAAAGACCTTTGTCGAGAATCTGACGTTTGCGGCAGGGCAATTGGCAGAGCAGGGTATTCGCCTATTGATTGAGCCAATAAACACTATCGATATCCCGGGTTTCTATCTGAATGGGACCGCCCAGGGACTGGATGTGCTGAAAGCGGTAGGTTCAGATAATCTTGCCCTGCAATATGACATCTACCATATGCAGATTATGGAAGGTGATCTGGCGCGAACGATACAGAATAACTTGTCGCATATCGATCACATTCAGCTGGCAGACAATCCCGGGCGCCATGAACCAGGGACCGGGGAGATTAATTATCCGTTTATATTCGCGTTCCTGGACAAGATCGGATATCGGGGTTGGATCGGATGTGAGTACAAGCCGGCGACTACAACAAATGAAGGACTTGGTTGGCTCTCAGCCTATTTGTGATCGCCCGCGTAACAAGTGCAACAGATAACATTACAAAGACTGATAAAACCACTTGATTTAGTGGCTAGGAGAGATACATGAGCAAAGTTGGCTTCGTTGGATTGGGAATTATGGGCCGGCATATGGCCGGGCACCTCATTGATGCCGGGCATGACCTGTTCCTCTATGACATCAAGCAGGTGCCGTCAGAGCTGGTTGAGAAGGGTGGCAAGGCCTGCCGCTCCAGTCGTGAGGTGGCCGCGCAGTCCGATATTATCATCACTATGGTGCCCGATACCCCGCATGTGGAAGCAGCCCTGTTCGGTGAAGATGGCATAGCCGGCGGTTTGGTCGCCGGTAATGTGGTTATCGATATGAGCTCTATCGCGCCGCTTGAGACCAAGGTCTTTGCCAAGCGTATTAATGAGCTTGGGTGTCAATATATGGATGCGCCGGTTTCGGGTGGGGAAGTGGGTGCCAGGAATGCAACCCTGACCATCATGGTCGGTGGTGAACAGGCTACCTTTGATCAGATCAAGTCATTGTTTGAGCTGATGGGCCAGAACATTACCCTGGTGGGTGGTAACGGTGACGGCCAGACTTGTAAAGTGGCCAATCAGATTATCGTCGCACTCAATATCGAGGCGGTAGGCGAGGCGCTGCTGTTTGCTTCCAAGGCCGGGGCCGACCCTGCCAAGGTGCGCGAGGCACTTATGGGTGGATTTGCCTCTTCGAAGGTTCTGGAGGTCCATGGCGAGCGGATGATCAAGCGGACCTTTGATCCCGGATTCCGTATTGAACTGCATCAAAAAGACCTAAACCTGGCACTCTCGGGTGCTCGAGCCATGGGCCTTAGCCTGCCTAATACGGCGACAGCTCAAGAGTTGTTTAATGCCTGTTCTGCGCATGAAGGCAAAGCTTGGGATCACTCTGCAATGGTGCGTGCTCTTGAATTCATGGCAATGCATGAGATTGGCCAATAATTTGCCAAGTAAAAGTTCGAATTGAAATGATTCTCCTCTACTTGCGGCGCTGGGATCTCCCGCCGCAATCTTTTTTAACGTTATGCAGGATTTGTTTCATAAACTGAAAACGTACAAGGAATCAGGATAATGCGCCGTAATCGCAAGGCGAAAATTGTTGCCACGCTTGGGCCTGCCAGTTCAAGTGCCGAAACGCTTCGTGCACTATTTGATGCGGGAGCGGATGTCTTTCGCCTTAACTTCAGCCATGGAACCCACGAAAGCCACAAGGCGTTGTACGATACTATCCGCGCTATTGAAAGTGATACGGGACATCCGATTGGCGTCATGGTTGATCTACAAGGGCCAAAGGTCCGTATTGGCGAGTTCGCCCATGGCCCGATCACCCTTAATATTGGTGATCTGTTCCGTTTCGATCTGGATAACACACCGGGTGATAAGCATCGTGTACAACTGCCCCACGAGGCGGTATTTCAGGCCCTGAAGGTGGGTCAGGATCTGCTGATTGATGATGGCAAGGTCAGATTGCAGGTGGTCTCCTGTGGTTCCGATCATGCCGAAACCGTCGTCACCGTGGGTGGTGATTTGCGGGATCACAAAGGGGTCAACGTACCAGGTGTCGAACTGGCCATATCGGCCTTGACCGAGAAGGATCGTGAGGACTTGGCGTTTGGTCTTGAGCTGGGTGCGGACTGGGTTGCCCAGTCATTTGTACAAAGGCCCGAGGATGTTGCAGAGCTGCGTGAACTGATCGGCGATCGGGCCTCTATCATCGTCAAGCTGGAGCAACCCTCAGCGTTGTATTTGCTGGAGGAGATCGTGGAACTTTCCGATGCGATCATGGTGGCCCGGGGGGACCTCGGTGTCGAGTTGCCACCTGAACAGGTTCCCGGCGCTCAGAAGCATATCATTCAGGTGTGTCGCAAGGCGGGTAAGCCGGTGGTTGTTGCCACCCACATGCTGGACTCGATGGTGCACACTCCGGTACCCACACGTGCAGAAGCCTCCGATGTTGCAACGGCCGTCTATGATGGGGCCGACGCGGTGATGCTGTCCGCTGAATCAGCGTCAGGTGATTACCCGGTTCAGAGCGTTAAGATGATGAATCAGATCATTGCGCAAGTGGAGAGGGACCCCTACTACCGGAATATCCTGGAGGCAGTACAACCAGAGTCTCAGGATACCGTGGGGGATGCGGTTTGCAGTGCGTTGCGCCAAGTTACCCGTGTGCTTTCAACCACCGTTATAGTGACCTATACATCATCAGGATACACCGCGTTGCGAGCAGCGCGGCAAAGGCCCAAGGCTCCGATTCTGAGTCTTACGCCGGCTATTGGCGTCGCGCGCAAGCTGGCCATGGCTTGGGGTATTCACGCGGTACAGGTCGATGTATCCGGTGCTGATACGGATGTGACGCATGTCCTGAATGAGGCATCCAAAATTGCCGTAGAGCAGCGATTCGCCAAGTGTGGCGACAATATCGCCATTGCGGCCGGTCTGCCCTTTGGTCAGTCCGGAAGCACCAACCTGCTACATATCAATAAGATTGGAGATTGAATTCACCAGGTTGATACTCAGGTGCTGTGACGTCTCGGTTCGTGAGTAATGGTTACCCGGCATTGGCCCATTTAAGGAGTAAAATTAATGGCGAAGATTCAGATATCATGGGGCAGCTCCAAAGTGCAGGCAAGCTTGCTGGAAACTGCATCGGCACAAGCTCTGCTGGACTCTTTGCCTTGCGAAAGTCGCGCAAATACCTGGGGTGAAGAAGCCTACTTTAAAATACCAGCTGATGTGGAACTTGATGCAGATGCACGCCAGGTCGTGGAGCCCGGTACCCTGTGTATCTGGGTCGAGGGTCAGTCGCTGGCCTTGCCCTATGGTCCGACGCCCATATCTCAGGGTAATGAGTGCCGCCTGATATCAAGGGTCAATGTTATTGGCAAGCTGCTGGAAGATCCTCGTATACTGGCCTCAATCCATGATGGTGATCTTGTTCGCGTGGAACAGCTCCGAGATAATCCATGAGCTGAAGCATGCCCGCGAGGGCACAAAGTTGTATTTAATTAGTGAGTCGGGCATGGGTTACGCAAATACAATCGATGAATCGCCGGTTACGGTTACCAAGCTGCAGCAGATGAAGCAGTTGGGTGAAAAATTCTCGGTTTTAACGGCCTATGATTCAACATTTGCCCAGTTGATCGATCAATCCGGCATCGCGGCTATATTGGTAGGCGATTCACTGGGCATGGTGGTGCAGGGCAACAAAACCACGGTATTGACCACCCCCGAGGAGATGGCTTACCACTCCCGGCTGGTTTCGCGTGGCTGCGATCGTGCGCTGCTGATCGCTGATCTGCCTTTTCTCAGTTACGCGACCCCCGAGCTTGCATTGAAGAATGCCACCTTGCTGATGCAGGAAGGTCGCGCCCAGGTAGTCAAGCTCGAAGGGGGGCAGCAACATCTGGAGTCCATCCGCCTGTTGGCCGCCAATGGCGTGCCCGTCTGTGGCCACTTGGGACTGCTGCCGCAATCTGTTAATAAGTTGGGAGGATATAAAGTCCAGGGGCGGCAGTCCGAAGCGGCAGATCGTATGATGGAAGAAGCGCTGGCCCTGCAAGAGGCAGGGGCGGATATGCTGGTAACAGAATGTATTCCATCAGAACTTGGGGCGCGACTGAGCCGGTCCCTGAATATCCCGGTTATTGGCATCGGGGCTGGACCTGATTGTGATGCCCAGGTGCTGGTGCTGTACGATATGTTGGGTATTACCCGCGGGCACACGCCAAAGTTCGCGCACAATTTTCTGGCCGAAAATAAAGGGGTACTTGAGGCTATGATTGCATTTGACAGGGCGGTAAAAAACGGACATTTCCCTGCGCCAGAACACTGTTATTGACCCTTATCCCATTGGCTTGATTACAATGTTCCGGCGCAAGCACCAATCACCGGAGTCGATATTGGTAGTACCGATCCTGGAATTCCGGTAAGAGCGAACGTAGGATAACTGTATAACATAAGGTGGCTTTATGAAGGTGAAGGTGACACGGCCTTGGCAGATTATGGATATGGGACGCCCCTATGAAATCAGGACAGAAAACGCTGTAATAGGGACCATCCTGCCAAGACAGGAGGTTGAGATCGAGGTGCCGCCTGAGGCGGAGTATATTTTTGCGTCGGTGGCTCGTTTTTCCAGTAATCCCGTTTTCTTGGAACAACTCTCGGACACTGCCCGTCTTGAAGTCAGAAACCGCTGTGATGACTGGAAGCTGTTGATCCCGTTGCTGCCCTATTATTATTTGACTTCCAAAAAGCACAGTTATCTGAAATTAGATGCAATTTAGCGTGCTTTGCAGATGCACAGCTCTTTGTCAGGACCACAACTTTTTGATACCTGGGCGGATAAGTACCGGTGTTGGTTTGAGACGCCTATCGGAGTATTGGTAAAACAGTATGAACTCGCATTGATGCTGGATATGCTTGATCCGCAGCCGGGGGAGAAAATTCTTGATGCTGGTTGTGGCAGTGGACTGTTTACCGAGTGTGTAGTGCAGTGTGGTGCAGAGGTGATCGGTCTGGATGTTTCGGAGCCGATGCTGAATGCGGCCAGGGATCTGTTACCTGTAACAGCATTTATGCCGATTGTGGGGGATATGTGCGCCCTGCCATTTGAAAATGATTGTTTCGATAAAACACTCAGCATCACAGCACTAGAATTTATTGCGGATGCCCAGCCCGCGTTTGATGAGTTATTTCGTGTAACACGTACCGGTGGCTTGATTGTTGTTGCTACCCTCAATAGTCTTAGTCCCTGGGCCGACCGCAGAAAATCGGCTGCCAGCGAGAAACAAGAATCGGTGTTTAATCACGCCTGTTTTCGCTCTCCCGATGAGCTTCGTGGATTGGCGCCGGTAGCAGGTAAGATTCGTACAGCCATTCACTTTGAAAAAGATATGAATGTCGATAAAGCCCGGCTGGTCGAGTTGGAAGGCACGCGCCGGGAGAGTGAATCCGGCGCCTTTGTTATTGGGTGCTGGCAAAAGATTTGATGACACGGTTATCGATGTCTTTTTGTCTATATTTCTCTAGAAGGAGGTGGTTATGAAAAGCGTTTCCTTTGACTCTAAAAATCTCACTATTCCCGTTACGCTACTCTATGATACAAGAGAGGTGGCAATGGCCCATGAGGTTGCCTTTTTGAAATCCAAGAATGCCAATAACAATCTTGAGTTTCTCGATCTCTCCAAGACGCCAGATATTGCATCAGATTATGGTGTGGATGCGGAGGGATTAGGCGGAGAATACAAAGCCCGTGACGCTTCTGGTCAAATGCTGACGGGATTGGATGCGCTCTATGCGGCTCATGCTGCCATTGGATTGGGGGCATGGTTTGAGATGTGCCGGGTACCGGGATTCATGAGTAAGGGTACCGGTATCGGACCTCAAGGTTAACTGGTCTTTCAGGCTAACGAGAAATCCTTCGGTGGTGACTTGAAGGTGCAAACCCGCTAACAGCCTGGCAGGGGGAACGCTTAGCCGAACGGCAAGGTGTCCGTCGCGCGGCGGCATTTGAAGGAGCCGAAGACGAGGGCGACCGAAGGGGCGGTAAAAGGCAAAGTACTGGTTCGGCGACAAAATCGCCGGAAGCGATCCGGCGAGTCGCGATACCCAAAAGCGATGGCGAATACCGACCCGCTCAAGTGAGCTAAGGATTTCGGCCGGGACGCGGCCACAACGATGCCCTCCAGGAAGTGGGTCTCCTGTTTCGGCTATTCAAGAGTCCTGCCTTGACCTGGCAAAACGGTTGTTCCAGTCGGAGCGCGCTCGGTGTTTGCTAGGCGGACTGGCCTTCGAGCTCCGCCAAGCGTTTGCGCAGCTCGCGATCCTGGTTGAAGCGTTCGGTTTCATCGCGAATCACTGCTGCTATGCCTGTGATTTCATTATCCGTTGAATAGAGTAGCGCAACAGTGAATGCGATCGAGAGTCGGTGCCCATCCTTATGGGTCGCTGGCACCCTGAGCAGGTCATTTCCGTAACGGGTCTGGCCGCTCTTCATGGTCTTGTGGTATCCATCCCAATGCCTTTTTTGCTGCTTTTCCGGAATAATCAGGTCCAGTGACTGTCCCATTGCCTCATCCTTGGTGTAACCAAACAGGCGCTCGGCTGCAGGATTCCATAGCGTGATAGCACCGTCTGGGTCGGATATGACCACGGCTTCGCCAATGACATTAATGAGTTGCTGGAAATCGATTTCTGCTGCCATTTTATTGCTCCTTAACATTGAGATTATACGTCATTTGGACGGCCTTATATCGGTGCATCGAGCACACCACTTAGAAAAAAATGCGGCGTCCAGGGGAGGGACGCCGCCAAGCGAAGTGAAGGACCGTGCTTAAATTACAGATAAGTTGCTAATCAGATCGTATTTGACTCATGCATCGCGGCAATCTGCTCTACGTTGTAACCGAGCTCAGCCAGTACCTCATCAGAGTGCTCTCCTAACAGGGGGGAGCCGGTAATTACAGGCTTAAAGCCTGAGAACTTGATGGGGCTGCCGACGGTGAGATAGGTGCCGCGCTGTTTGTGTGGAACCTCGACAATGGATCCGCTCTCGCGCAGTGACTTGTCTTCGGCCAGCTCTTTCATGGACGCGACGGGTGCGCAGGGGATGTCGAACTTGCGCAGGATATCCACCGCTTCGTATTTAGTCTTGTCTTTGAGCCACTCTTCGATGAATGCAAAGATTTCCATGATTTTGTCCTGACGAGCTTCAGCGGTGTTGTAGGCTGGATCGTCAATCCATTCTGGCTTGTTCAATGCTCGGCAGATGGGTTGCCACGCATGGCCCTGGATAGTGAAGTAGATGTATGCATTGGGATCGGTTTCCCAGCTTTTACACTTGAGCACCCAGCCGGGTTGCCCGCCACCTCCGGCGTTGCCGCCACGGGGTACTACGTCACTGAACTCGCCATGTGGGTACTGCGGGTACTCTTCAAGGTAGCCGATCTTATCCAGGCGCTGCTGGTCGCGTAGTTTCACACGGCAGAGGTTGAGTACGGCGTCCTGCATGGCACAGGCAACCTTCTGACCTTTTCCGGTTTTGTCCCGACCCCTCAGCGCGGTTAGAATACCAATTGCCAGATGCATGCCGGTGTTGGAGTCGCCCAGCGCGGCAGCACTGACGGTGGGTGGGCCATCCCAGAAGCCGGTGGTTGAAGCCGCGCCGCCGGCACATTGCGCCACGTTCTCATAGACCTTCAGATCCTCATAGTGATGGCCTTCACTGAAGCCGCTGACAGACGCGAGGATCATTTTTGGGTTGAGTTCCTGGATCCTTTCCCAAGTGAAGCCCATGCGGTCAAGTGCCCCGGGGGCAAAGTTCTCAACCAGTACATCGGACTGTCTGATCAGTTTTTCGAGTACTTCCTTACCAGCAGGGTCTTTGGTATTGAGGGTCAGTGAACGCTTGTTGCTGTTAAGCATGGTGAAGTAGAGGGCATCAGCATCTGGGTCGTCGCGCAACTGGCTGCGGGTGACGTCGCCTGAGCCTGGACGCTCAACTTTTAGCACGTCGGCGCCATACCACGCCAACAGTTGTGTACAGGCTGGGCCTGCTTGTACGTGGGTGAAATCAATGACCTTTATGCCATCTAGTGGTAGTGGTGTGCTCATTATTGAGTTTCCTTCATCCAATGTTGTAATTACATTTAAGCCGTGAAGCTTGGCGATATACCGAGCAAAATTCCCGACCACGCACTTGCCGAATCTGAATCCCCAAACGATTCAGCCAGACGGTGATACTGCAGAGCTCAGAACGCTGCTGTCCCGGGTACTTTGCGTATACGGTATATTGTATACCACCAGTATTTTTATACGTCAAGTCTTGCCGGCTTATCCATTGGAGAGGCTGCTGTTACCCCGGATACACCCATTGCCAATCCGTCGGAGCGCGCTGCATCAATCTGCATGACTTTGTTGAAAACTCTGTTATCTTTGTCGCAGCAGAACTCTTTCTTGGAATGGCACAACAGGTTGTGAGTGCAACCTGCTCTATGAGCGCTGTCCATACGGAAATTCATAATTATAAAACCGACTGTCTGGTGGATAGTTGGTCTACTCAATTCAGAGTTAAAGTCTGCCATGGCGTGGCGGCGTCCGCGCTAGGCTCCCCTGGTGCCACTTCTCTGGATTACAGCAATTTGGGAGGCAGGTGTTGAGGAAGGCCAATCACTGGTCACTGTTATTGTTGCTGTTCACGTCAACCGCGCTGTTGGCGGCGGAACACCGTTCTGATCATCTTCGCTTTGGTGTGCTGCCGCTGCAGAGTCCGACCAAACTGGCCGGGATGTTTCTGCCCCTGTCCGACTATCTGGGGCGGCAACTGGGGCGGCCGTTGCAGTTTGTCACCAGCAGTAACTTCACCAGCTTTATGGAAAAGGTCGCGGATCGCCAGTATGACATTATCTACCTCAACCCGATGCTGTATGGGCGATCCCGCCAGTATGGCTACCGGGTGATCGCCAAGGTCGCTTCCGAGCCTTTTACCGGCATTTTGGTGGTCCGCAAAAAGGGGCGGATCAATCAGCTTTCAGGCACTTCGCTGCCGCCCGACACGCGTATCGGGTTTCCCGATCCGGGCGCTTTTGCGGCAACGGTAATGGTCTGGAAATATCTGGAGTCGATCGGTATCGATGTCGAAAGGCAGCTGCAGGTGCAGTATTTCGGCTCTCAGGATTCGGCCATTCTGGCCCTCTTTAACGGACTGGTGGATATTACCGGGACCTGGCGCCCATCGCTGCGTTCCATGCCTGAGGTGGTACGTCGGGATCTGCGGATTATTGCCGAAACGCCGCCACAGCCACAGATGCCGATAGCGGTCCGGGATGATCTGCCTGCAGAGGACATCGAGCGTCTGCGACGCGCCCTGGTCGAACTTGCCGAGAGCAGTCAGGGTGAGGTGATCATTCAACAACTCGGATTCAAAAGGGGTTTTGAACCGGCTAACGATGACGAGTACCTGGAGGTCAATCAGTGACCGATTTGCCACTTCCGACTGTTGGGCCGACTATGGATCGGCATGGGGGCTGGTTTCCACAGCTATTTCATACACTGCGGATACGGTTGATTTTCTCCGTGGCGCTGGTGCATGTGGTGCTGATGGGGTTATTTACTTGGGAGGCGGTTCATCGTCAGTCCCAGGAACTGCGACAGGAGATGGTCAATCAGGGGCGCTCCCTGGCCAGTCTGATGGTGGTTGCTTCGACCAACGCCCTGCTGGCGGAGGATCTGGCCTCACTGGCCGAGGTGACCCGCAGGGTAGGCGAGCGTGAGGATGTATCCTATGGCGAGATAGTCGATGTCAGGGGGTATGTGATGGCCAGCACCCGTGATGGTCGGGTAGGGCGCTCGGTTGGGCCGGTGATCAAGGTGAGTGAACAGTTTCCCCTTGTCAAAACGGATCGCGTGCTTGATCTTCGCCAGGCCGTACTCATCGGTGACAAACCGGTAGGATTCGTGGTGCTTGGCCTGTCTACCGAAAATCTGGAAAGTGCCCTGGCAGCAACCCGCAATCGCGGTATTCAGTATACCCTGCTGGCACTGGTGATCGGGAGCGTCGCGGCCTGGCTGCTGTCGATCACGGTGACGCGTAATCTGCATGCGCTTACCCTGGCGGCAAAACGGATTGGTGACGGTGATTTGGGTGCCCGGGTGGAGGTGCGCAGCCAGGATGAAGCAGGGACGCTGGCGCACGCGTTCAACTCCATGGCCGCGTCGCTGCAACGCAACGCCAGGGAGATCGAACAGGAGCATCAAAAGCGAACCGAAGCGGAACGGCTTGCCTGTGTGGGCGAGATGGCGGCTTCGATTGCCCATGAGATACGTAATCCGCTGGCGGCCCTGCTCAACTCGGTGAAACTGTTGGGTGATCAGAAGCTGGTCAAGGATGATCATGCCATCGTGACCCGTATTGTCGATACCGAGTCCAAGCGGCTGCAGCGTATTCTGGATGA
This sequence comes from Sedimenticola hydrogenitrophicus, assembly GCF_029017505.1. Lineage (GTDB taxonomy): Bacteria > Pseudomonadota > Gammaproteobacteria > Chromatiales > Chromatiaceae > Sedimenticola > Sedimenticola hydrogenitrophicus_A. The sequence goes on along the minus strand of NZ_JAQGEI010000026.1, from coordinate 50,526 downwards.
TTTTTTGACCTTCTCCAGGCTGCCGGCCGCTCAATTACAGAACGGTGATCTCAAGCAGTTGGTTGAAGAGACCGTTGAGCTGGTCAGGCAAGACCCCCGTTACAGCGGACGGATCACTTTTGACTGTCGCTACGAGCCGGATAACCAGTGTCTTTTTGATCCCGACCTGATGCGCCAGGTGCTGCTCAATCTGCTGCTCAACGCCATGCAGGCGATGCAGGGCGAGGGTAAGCTGATAGTAAGGCTGAAGCGCAACGGTGATCGGGTGAATCTGAGTATAGTCGATAATGGTGGCGGTATACCGGAGCACATCATGTCACAGATCAGCAAGCCGTTTTTCTCCGGCAGAAAAAACGGCACCGGACTGGGACTGTCTGTGGTGCAGCGTATCCTGGCTCAACATACCAGCGTGCTGAGTATTACCAGTCGGGAAGGTTCCGGTACTGAAGCTTGCTTTGACCTGGATCGTGAAAATCATGGGTAACGTACTGATAGTCGATGATGAGTTCTCCATTCGCAAGACCCTGAGTCTGTTGTTGCGGGCCGAGGGATTTACCCCGCTTGAGGCGGCAGGTATCAATGAGGCACTCGGTTACTTTGACAGTCATCCTATTGATCTGGTGATTACAGATCTGCGTATCGGTTCAGATAGCGGTATACGGCTGCTGGAGCGACTCCAGGAACGGGCCGTGACGGCGGAGAGTATCGTCATGACCGCCTATGGATCGATAGAGACCGCCGTCGAGGCGATGCGTTTGGGCGCCTATGATTACCTGACCAAGCCGATCAATCCAGATGAGCTGATGTTGCGAGTAAAGAAGGTTCTGGAGCGTAAGGCGTTGCGCGAGGAAGTGAAGCGTTTACGCATGGTGCTTGATGGTCGTGAGCAGATGCGTTCAATCGTTGCCGCCAGCGCCGCCATGCAGCAGGTGCTGGATGTGGTGACCCGGATTCAGGACCGGGATATTCCGGTCCTGATTACCGGTGAAACCGGTACCGGAAAAGAGGTTATCGCACAGGCGCTGCACGCCACCAGTGCACGCGCTGAGAAACCCTTTATTGCAATCAACTGCTGCACCCTTCCGGAGGATCTGCTGGACTCTGAGCTGTTCGGTCACCGCAAGGGGGCCTATACCGGCGCAGTCGGCAATCGGCAGGGCCTGTTTCAACAGGCAGATGGCGGTACGCTGTTTCTGGATGAGGTAGGCGATGTCAGTCCGCGCCTCCAGGCGAAGCTGCTGCGGGCTCTGCAGGAGGGAGAGATCAGACCGGTGGGTGGCAACTCAACCCAAACGGTTGATGTGAGAATCATTGCCGCCACTAATCGTGACCTGGAGCAGATGGTGGCGGAGGGCGAGTTCCGCAGTGACCTGCTGTTTCGGCTCAATGTACTACCGATCCATCTGCCCTCGCTGAGTGAGCGGCGGGAGGATATCCTGCCGCTGGCATGGCATTTCGTGCATCAGCTGCGTGAGCGTCTGGGACGTGATGATCTGGGTCTCTCGGCCAGTGCCCAGGAAAAACTGCAGCAGTATGACTGGCCGGGTAATGTGCGCCAGCTGGAGAATATCATCGAGCGCAGTTTTGCCCTGTTCTCCGGTCCGGTTCTGCACGCGCACGAGATCATTATCTCTACACCGGGCAAGGTCATTGCCGGGGAAACCCGCCCGGAAGTTGCGCTGAGCCTCGCCGAGGTGGAGGCGCGACACATCCGGGCGGTACTGGAGGCGAATGGGCATAATCAGGTGGCCGCGGCCCGGGTGCTCGGTATCAGCCGTTCCACCCTGCGGCGCAAAATGAATCAGGTGGGGTGACTCATTTTGCTACAGGGGGTGATCAAAATAGATCAGAATAAGCATATCATAATTTATTTAACCGTATGAAATTAAAAGAAAAATAACCACTGCCCTCTCTGGCATCACCCTTGCTCCTCCCTTTTGCCAATGACCAACTGGCCTCGGAGGGGGTACATGGAGCTTTTCAAGAAAACCTACGACCCGGTGATTTCACTGGCGATCATTTCAGTCCTCAATATCTTCCTGTTTCTTACCGTCGGGGCCTGGACCGTGGGTGGTGGCGAAACCATGATGACCGGTCTTATTGCCGAGTTCTTTCTCGGCGATGAACTGGCCCGCATTCCATTCTGGGATCTGGTGTTCAAGCCCGACCCCGGCTACTGGAAGATCTATATCAGCCTCGGCATGCTGTTTGGCGCCCTGGTCGGTGCGCTGTTGAGCAAGGAGTTCTACTGGCGTGTGCCGAGGCATCTCTCCGAGTGGGTGATGATCACCATCGGTGGACTGCTGATGGGTATCGGTATCCGGCTCGCCTTTGTCTGCAACGTGAGCACCTTCTTCGGACTGACCCCGCAGATGAATCTGGGTGGCTATTTGTCAATGACCGGCATTATCGCCGGCGCCTGGGTCGGTTCACTCATCTACAAAAAAGTACTGGAGGGTTGATATGTCGGTTGTCGGTCAATGTATTGCCGCCTTTGTTTTCGGCTCGATTGTCGGTTTTCTGGTGCAACGTTCACGCTTCTGCAATACGGCGGCGCTACGCGATGCCATGATGTTCAAGACCTATCGCAACACCAAGGCGCTGCTGGTCACCATGATGATTCTCACCGTGGGCTTCACCACCTTCATGACCTTCGGTGATGGTTATCCGCTACGTTTCGATGTCGGTATAAATCAGGTCATTGGTCTGTTCCTGTTCGGCATCGGCATGGTGCTTGCCGGCGCCTGTACCGTCTCCACCTGGGTCAAGGCTGGCGAAGGCAATGTGGGGGCCATGTGGGCCCTGCTGTTCACCTTTATCGGCATGTTTATCTTTTCCCTGGTCTGGTCCTACACCTATTGGCCGCCGGCATCGGCCGCCATGACCGGGGAACCGAATCTGGCCGGCCTGCAGTTCGGCTTTGCCAATGCATCAACACTGCAGGAGAAAACCGGGATCCCGGCGCTGTTCTTCGGACTGCTGCAGACTGCCGTGCTGTATGCCGTTTACCGGGCGATCCTGCGCAAGGAGCAGCGCATTGCGACACAGAATCAGCGTGTCAGTCAGCCCCGACCCGGCAATGAACCGGCACTGACGGGCCATGAACCGGCACTGGCAGGCAATAAACCGGCACTGGAAAGTGAATCCTGAAACTAAGGGCTCGCGCAAAAATAAGTTCCGGTATTCGGTCGCCACTGGACCCCGCCGCCGGCGTTACGCTTTTTGGCAAGGGAACAGCCATTGCCTGCAAAGCGTGCCTTGCCGGCATGGCCCAGTGACGCCCTCGGTACTACGAAATTATTCTTACGCGAACCCTACCCCCAACGGAGGAAAAATTATGGGACTTTTTGGACGCAAGAAAACGCAGCCCACGGCCGCCGCCGGCCCCGCCGGCGAGGTCACGCTTGAAGATGGCGCAACCTACCAGGTCAGTCAGGTCGTGGATTGTATCGGTGACTCCTGTCCCCGACCCCAGTTGATGACCAAGAAGGCCCTTGCCTCGGCGGCGACGGGTGACGTGATTGAGGTACGTATCGACAATCCGACCTCCATGGAGGCGATACCGCCGATGATGCCGGAGTTGAACAGTACCTATATCGGTACCCTCAAGGCCGATCGTTACTGGCGCGTTATTGTACGCAGGCAGTAGGGGGCGTGATGTCAAGGGACTTTCTGATTATGTCCGGCCTGGCGCTGACAGTGCTGGGGATCTCCATCGCCTCGCTGGTTTATATCAGTGTTGTGCAGCCGGACTATCTCAGGTCCGACCGGGATGGAGTGCCTTTCTATACGCCACCGGTGATTAATCCTGATGGGGGGGAGCCAGTGGAGATGGGCGAACTCATCCGTCACTACAAGGGGGAGTGATATGACGCTTGATCTGCAAAGCTGGATACAGCTCGGTATGTTTGTGCTGTCGATGGCCATTCTCTATTTCAGTATGACCAGCGACTCATCTTGAGGAGGGGGCATGATCAGTCGGAAAATTTGGGCGTTCAATATAGCCAGTCTGCTGCTGACACTGGGTGCCAGTGCGGTACTTTTTCCCTATGCCAGCCTGCCCGAGGAGACGTTGCGGGCGGCCGAACAGCCACTGCCGATGGAGGCATTTCCGGATGCCGATCTGGGGCCGGACTACGGCCAGGTCCCGGTCATCGAGCTGATGGGTTACTACCTTGAAAACCCGCCGGTAAAAGAGTCCGGCAGTGCGCCGAAGCAGCAGCACTTTGGCGGTTGCTAGGATGAAAATTAGCGACACCATGCTGCCGCTGCCCCTGTTGTGGATGATGCTTATGGTGTCTCCACTCTCCGCTGCGGCAACCGGGCTGGTTTATATCGATCAGCTGCCGGATGGCGATGGCTGGCGGCTGCTGGATAGCCGTTCCGTCGAGCGCTGCGAGCAGCGATCGATCCAGGGCGCACGTTGTCTTTCGGTCGATCAGCTGTTGGGGCAAAGGGATCGCCTGCCCAGTTTGCGCGATATTACCTGGTTGCTGGGCAGTCTCGGCTTGAGTGGTGAGGAGACGGTTGTGATAGCCGGTCGTCCAGGACTTGAACGTGACTTTATCGCCGGTGTGATCTATCTGGCGGGGCAGCGGAGGGTACTTGTCTTGCGAACCCCGTTAAGCCAGTCGATCAGCTCGAAAAACTGGCCCGTGGGTCCGGGACAGAGACGCAGTATGAGTCGCGAGACCCAGTATGTGGCAACGCCAAGAGACAGGCAGATTGTTTTACGCCACGAACTCTGGCGGCTGATACAGGCGCAATCGCCCAGAGTGCTGGATGCACGCAGCGATGCGGAGTACTGGGGGGTCCGTATCAGGGGATACCGGGGTGGCCATATTCCCGGTGCTGAGCATCTGGATATCACCGATCTCCAGTCGACCAGGATGACGGCCAATGGTATCCAGACCGTTATCTATGGCCATGCACCCCTTGACTCTATAGCGAGTTTCACCCGCCTGCAGTCGCAATGGGAAGAGTCGGTGTATCTGCTGATCGATGGCTGGCGGGTCTGGGCGGCGGACAGCACCCTGCCAGTCGATTCAGAAAGTTTTAATGATGACCAAAAGCTGAGAGTCGGCTATCAATAAACACTGCTGGGCAAACGGAGGTATGAATGAGTCTTTTGTTTATCGTATCAACACCAGGCGCAGGACGTCTGTTGTTGCCCCTGGTAGCTGCCTGCCAGCGAAAAGGGGCGCGCTGGAGCTGTTTCTTTACCAATGATGGTGTCAATAATCTTGCCGACCCCGATATTAAAGAGGCTACCCGCTGTGCCCTGCGGGTGGTGGTTTGTGAACACTCCTGGGCCCGCTACATGGGTGAGAAGATCTGTCCGGTAGAACTCGGCAGTCAGACACAGAACAGCATTATGGTTGGTGAAGCAGAACGAATCATCAGCCTATAAGGAGGGGAGATGGGAACCAAGCAGCTTGTTGTACTGGCGCGACGCAATCATGCAGAGGCGATGCGGGTTGCCGCTGGACTGACTATCGCCGGCCATGGTGTGAGGCTGATCTTCATGCACTTGCCGGTGGCGGAGACGGCTGAGAATATTGAGCAGGCCGAGACACTGGAACTGTGTGATATCGAGCCGGAAACGACAGTCCGGGGTGAAGATTTACCTTATCTGGACAGTGCCGCGCTATCGATGGCGCTGCTACATGCCGACAGTGTCATTAACCTTTGAGGAGGCCTGCGCGAAGATGAATATTGCTGTGCTGAAGACGGGGCTGTTTCCAGATACCGAGACCCTGGATTCGGGTATCGACCATCTTTTACCGAGTTGCAATGTCTATTGCTATGACGCAACCCGGGATGACCTTGCCGACGACGACTGGGATCGAGTGCTAGATGAAATCCTGGCCGCTGAACGCTTGATTGTGCTTTAAACACTAGGAGGATACAAATGAACATAACTAAAAAACTGATTGGTGGAGCTGCCCTGTGGTGTATCGTGTCAATGTCCTGGGCTGCCGATCCGCTGGTTGATGTGGCATGGATAAAGGCAAACAGTTGTAATGCCGATGTGCGTGTTCTGGATGTACGCAATCCACTTGATGGAGGATCCAAGACCGATTATCTGAGAGGACATATTCCCTGTGCCGTTCATACCGACTATCTCAAGGGCGGCTGGCGCACCAGCGTAAAAAATGTCCCGGGACAGCTGCCACCGACCGACAAGATCACCAAGTTGATTGGTGATCTTGGTATTGATAACAACACCCATGTGGTAATTTATCACGCCGGTAAGAACGCACTCGACCTGGGTAGTGCAACGCGAGTCTACTGGACCTTCAAGGTTCTGGGTCATGATAATGTATCGATCCTCGATGGCGGTTTGGCAGCCTATACCCAGGACAAGAAAAATCCGCTGGAGAAAGGCAATAAGGCACCGGAGGCCAAAAAATTCACCGCTACGCTGAACCAGGAGTTGTTGGCCAGTAAGGAGGATGTGAAAAAGGCCATCGACAGTGGTATTAGCCTGGTCGACAATCGGCCTGATAATCAATACCGTGGCATCAATCGTCATGAAAAGGCGAAACGCAGTGGCACGATCCCACAGGCGCATAGTCTGCCGGAGAGCTGGATGACGGAAAACGGCGGTGGCAAGTTCCGTGACGTCGCCACCCTGAAGAAGCTGTACCAGCTTGCTGATGTGCCGACCGAGGGCGAGGCGATCAACTTCTGCAATACCGGTCACTGGGCGTCTGTTGGCTGGTTTGTCGGCAGTGAACTGATCGGCAATAAAAAGACCCGGCTGTATGACGGTTCAATGCTTGAGTGGAGTGCGGATGAATCCCTGCCAATGGTCCAGGAGGTCAAGCTCTGATTGCGAAAGCCATCATCCTGTGGGTGGCAGGGTTCACACTGCTGTTCCCTGCCACCGTCTTTGCAAGTGGCGAACATGAAAGAAGGCTGGCAGTTGAGTTGGCCCTGTTGGTAGGAGACAGCAGGCTGTTGCTGGAAGATTCACTGTCGCCGGTCAAAAGAGCATGGATTGAAGCGCGAGTGATCAACGAGTTGAATATTCTACCCCTGCTGGCCCGCTACTACGGGCAGGAGCAGGGTGCGGATATTACTGACCTCTCTGCACAGATAGTTGCCTTGCAACAGACCCGACAGCAGCCCCCTGAACTACATGAAGTCGCTTCCCGTTTGAGTGGCCGATTTCCGATCCGGTTCACGGTCGATCTGCAGCGTCCGCTGAAGATTGATGAAATATCTCGCACCACTGACAGCTTTAACCAGATGTGTCTTGGTTGCCACGTCGCTCCCGCGGGCGATAACTCCGTGGTGATTGGTGACCTTGGCAGCTTCTCCCGCTCCATGGGCGATCAGGAGTGGCTGGCCCGGTTGCTAGGGGGGGTGCGTGGTGACAGCTATACCGTACTGGAAAATCCCTTCAGCGATAGCGATATAGCCCGGTTTTTCCGTTATACCCGGGATCAGCTGCGCTAGAGGGGTCTGCCGGCTTCCCCTCGCTACGATCGATCAAACCCGACAGACTCCTAGCCAACAATTCTAAAGTATGGCTTTCAATAGCCGTTTAGTTATCCCAGTCCGGTTAGTAAGGAACCACGGATTCACACAGATTCACACAGAGAGGAGATCAGAATTCTGAATCCGTGCCAAGAAATGCTGAGGCTAAGTCTCGTCAAATTTAGAATTGCTGGACTCCTAGCGGACAATCCTTTCAGAAGGAAGCTTGTTACTCTCCGGGGGTTAAACTACCCTTAAGGTAATGAAGCGGTCACCTGAGGTGTAGCAATGGGCAACGTCGCTGATTTCTGCAAATACAAGGCAAGGAAGGATTACGATAAAAAACTGCTGACCAAGGGATGGATGCCGACCCGCCTCGATGCGGATGTCGTGGGCGGGACCTCCATCTATATCTACGACGATCACACCCGGCTGTTGCTCTTCTCCGTGATCCAACGCTCGAGCCTGGAACAGATAACCCGGCGCGTAAAACACACCGAAGGTGAGGAGCTGCTCAACCTGGCGGAACAGCTGAGCGCGCTGATCACGGACTTTTCCCACACCCCGCCGTTTCAGGGTGACCGGCGACTCTCGTTGATGGCGCAGACGGCGGCCTGGTTTGCCGGCCTCTCCCTGTCGCTGATCAACTGTCGCGCCCTGAAGGGCGAGTCCATTGTCATCTTCCGGCTGGTGGACGTCGAGAACGGGGAGAGCGCCTTTCACCTGGCCCACCTGGCGTGGCCGGAGATCATGGAGAGCAGTCGTGCCGAATCGCAGCTCTCCGGCATGGCCCGGTCGCTGCGGCAGAGCCTGTTCGGGGGCGGTTGAGGCGTATCACACTAGCGGATCAACCGCTCCGCCTCGGTGATGACGACGCTGGCCGGCTCCCCGGCCACCCGCTTGCGGACCCAGTCGCGAAACGGCGGCAGCAGCTCCCGGTCGTTGCCGAAAAAACCCAGCTCCATATTCAGGTAGACCCCGGCGTCGTTGATGACGATCTGCTTGGTGATTCCGTCGTGCAGGGTGGCGATGGTCAGCTGCTGCCAGTCGATGGCATGTCCGGCCTGGCGGGCGCTCTGGAGGTGGCCCACGAGCAGGCGCAAATCAGCGGCGATGGCCTCGCAACGCGCCTGTTTTTCCACCCGGTCCTCCAGCGTGCGAAACACAAACATCAGCCCATCCCCGGTCTCGTAACTGGCCCCCTGGCGGTGCTGCAGGTGCCAGCCGCCGCGGACCCGGGGCACCTCGGTGAGCACCGGCGAGGGCGGCGTGGCGTGGTAGCGCTCGCAGTCATGCAGTTGGCAGTAGCGTTGCATAATCCGCTGCTCCATCGGCCCGGCCCTGGCGATTTCCGGACCGCTGATGAGCACCGGGACATTGTCTATGAACAGCAGCAGAGGACCGGACTGGTCGGATTCGATCTCAATCAGGCTTTGATCGCTGACCGTGGCCCGCAGTGCGTTGAGTTGATCGATAAATGTCTTCGACTCCCTTCTCCAGCGCGCCAGCTTCAGGCGTGCCTTCGGTTTGGCATGTTGTTCGTCGGCGCTCTCCCGATAGCTGCCCTCGTAGGCGGTGACCAACTCGTTCAGGGCGATGGTGGCAAAGTCGTAGCGTTCCAGCCGACCGGCCTGGGCCACCGCGGCGGCCAGGGTGCGGAACAGGGTTTCTCCTGCCGGTTTGGCGACGGCTGGCGCGGCGGCCGAGGCTGGTCCCGGTCCCAGCATCGAACCAAGCAGGACGGCAACGGCCGCTGCAAAGGCCAGAATCCGCTCTCGTGCTGTCCGTGACATAGGCGACGTCCGCTGAAATGAAGGGCCAGTATAGAATGGCACTTACTTAAAGCGAATCGCAGGATTTTCGTCATTCCGGCGCAGGCCGGACAAAAGCGCGAAGCGCGTTGAACGACTGAAAGTCGGCCCGAAGGGTGAGCGAAGCGAATAATCCAGGAATACCGCCACCATTAAGCAGTCTGGATCCCGGCCTGCGCCGGGATGACGGTAGTTCTTGGCTTAAGTAAGTGCCATTCGGGCCAGTATAAGGAATTCACCCCGGCTGTCTGTGATCCCGGTAGTATTGCACCCGTCGAGCGACTTCGCGGCAAAAAATCGTGGTTGGCGGCGGTCAGGGATCAGGTGTCAGCGCCAACCGGCGCCGCCGTGCCTGGCGCAGCTCGATCAGGCCGACCCCGGCGATGGTCAGGGTGCCGCCGATGGCCTTGTACAGGGTAAACGCCTCGTCCAGGATCAGGATGCCGGCGGCCACGCCGATCAGCGGCGCCAGGAGCGAGAACGGGGCCACCTGGTTGATGCTGAGGCGGGCAATCAGCCGATACCAGAGATAGTAGGCGACAATGGAGGAGCCGAGGACGATATAGCCAAGGGCCGCCCAGGCCCGCCAACGGGCGGCCTGAATGGCGTCCCACTGTCCGGACTCGAACAGCCAGGAGGCGGCCACCAGGATGGGAATGGCCAGCAGGCTCATCCAACCGATGATGGTCAGGGGGTGTATCTCGCTGTGGCGTTTGATCAGCACGTTGGCCCAGGCCCAGCAGAAGGCCGACACCAGCAGCGAGAGCAGCGCCAGGGGGGTGCCGCCCTCCGGCTCGCCCGCCAGCAGGGCGGCGCCGGAGAAGGCCAGGGCCATGCCGAGGATACGCACCCGGCCCAGGCTGTCGGCGAATAGCAGGGTGGAGAGGATGACGCTGAACGGGATACCGAGCTGGATCATCAGCGCGGTGGTGGCGGCATCGGCGCCGCGCAGGCCGATAAACAACATGCCGAAGTGGCCAAAGCCCAGCACCACGGCCAGTACGGCAATACTGCTGAACTGGGCGCGGGTCGGGCGGAAAAAGGGCGCGACCAGCAGGGCGACGCAGGCAAAACGCAACGCGGTCAGGGCCAGCGGCGGGATCTCCGTCACCGCGACCTTGATCACCACGAAATTGAATCCCCAGATCACCACCACGGCCAGGGCCTGCATCAGGTCGGAAGGTTTCATATCAAGCGGCAGCCAGTACCTGGATTAGCATGTGGCATGCGCTGTCGGTGTGCATGCGGGAGCGTTACATAATAACGATTTTCAGGGTCCAGCCTAAATCTATAAAACCTTAATATCATTATGATTTATAAATGCGCAGAAGTTTTATCCTACTATCGGATTAAGGTTCTGGCAACCGGTGCCGCTAACGACGGCAATAAAACTATAAGGCTCAAGCCGGGCAGTTCAGTTCGATCTCGTGGGTATACCCGCCCGTGGTGAATCCCCGCCGTGATTTACCGGGGGTGACCGACCCTGCTATTTCCCGGAATTCAAGCTTACCGGTGCCGGAGGAGAGATGACCCCTGTATCTGCGCGCAAACGAAAACAGTTTGGCGGCTTCCTGCTGTTATGCCTTCTGCTGTCGGCTCATGTGGTCTACGCCGGTGAACAGGCCACCCGGGCAGCCTTGCTGGTTCGGGAGCTGATTGCCCGGGGGGAGATCAGCCCCGGCAGTACCCTGCGGTTGATGGTCAAGCAGGGCAATATTGCCAATTTCCTCGGTACGGAGTCGGAGCTGAAGGCCCGCTGGGAGCGGCTCACCGGTACCTTTCTGGATGCCAGGGTGATGCCCCAGCTGGCTTCCCATGAGTTCATCAGCAACGGCACGGATGTGGATCTCACAATCGCCCGCAATCGCGAGTATCCCGATCTGGTGAGGGCGGGACTGCTCAACGATCTGACGCCGTTGATGCAACGCTTCGGCTTCTCATTGCCGGAGGATGCCGTCAGCGGGTATCTGCTCGCCAGGTTACAGGCCTATTTTGACGGCCGGGTCTATGCCATTCCGGCGGATGGCGATGTGGCGCTGCTCTATCTGCGGCGTGATCTGTTGGAAGATGAGGAGAACCGGCGCGCGTTCCAACAGCAATATGGCGAGCCATTGCAGGCCCCGGAGACCTGGGATGACTATCTGCGCCTGGCGGCGTTTTTCAATCATCCGGAGGCGGGTTTTTACGGGGCACTTGAACCCAGGGAACCGCTCACCGCCTGGATGTACTGGATGCCACGCTATGCATCTCAGGCGGTGCCAAACCAGTACCTGTTTGATGACCGGATGCGCCCGCTCATCGCGTCGCCGGCCGGCATCCGTGCCACGGAAAATTTTATCCGCACCGTACCTTATTCTCCGCCCGACATACTCGGTGCTGGAAAAGATTACAGTTACACCCTGCCGTTCTTTTTCAACGGCAAGGGATTTGCCACCATCATCACCCTGGCTGGCGCCAAGCTGTTCAATCTCGACAGCTCGCCGGTGAAAGGAAAATTCAGCGCAGTGCCGATGCCGGGAAGCCGGGTGGCGGATACGCTGGTGCGGCGTTCGACCCTGATCTATGGCAACAACCTGGTCATTCCCAGTAGCAGCCGTCAGCCCCTGCTGGCGTTTCTTTTTGCTATGTGGGTGACCGACCCCGAGGTGTCGCTGCACGCCGTCGGGGTGCAGGCCGGGTTTGCGGATCCGTTTCGTTACAGTCATCTTGATGATCCCAGGATCAAGCAGGTCTACACGGCCGAGGTACTGGCGGTGCTGGGCCGTAGCCTGGCTGATGTGGTTCCGGCAGGGACCGGATTGCCTGGTGACGATGAGTATATTGCGGTACTCAATCAACAGCTCTGGCGCGCCGCCAAGGGGGAGCTGAGCGCGGCCGTCGCCATGGAACAGACCGCCGAAGCGTGGAACCGGATCACCGACCGCTATGGCCGGGAGGAGCAGATACGCTATTGGCGGCAGATACGTGGACTTTACCCACACACGGCACATGAGTAGCAGGGAGCCGGCGGTCGATGAACATGTGGAGATTCACCTCATTCCGTAAGCAGTTGTTGGCCGCCTTTGGCGGTATCGGCGTATTGGTAATGATCATGCTGTTGCTGGGCAATCAGATCGCCGGCGTATCGATCAAACAGTTTACCCGGCTTATCTCGGATCAGGTCCAGGTGCTGGCCAGTGCCAATGATCTGCATCTGCGTATCGGCAGACTGCGTCTGGTCGAGATCGAGTTGGCGAATCTGACCGACTACTTTGCGGTGGCTAACGAGCTCCAGACATTGAACCGGCAGATCACGGAGTTCCAGCGCGAACTGGAACTGTTTGAACAGCAGCAACAGTATGCCAGCGGCGCGGTCATGCGCAGTCTAGGCAGAAGCTGGGAGCTCTATCGGCAGGATCTGCAAGTGGTGAGCGGGTATGCCAAAAAGATGCAGATGGGTGAGGCCATCCGGGTCTCAAGCTTCCAATCCGTTTTGCACTTCAAGGATATACAGCTGCAGCTGCAGGCGGTCTCCAGCAGCATGAAACAGGCCGTTCAGCAAGCCTATCTGCGGACCGAGCAGGAACAGCAGCAGTTAAGGAGCGGTTTCACCCTGGTCTCCCTGCTGGGCCTGTTTGTGGTCATTAGCTTTGTCGTGCTGTTTTCCCGCTCCCTGTCGCGGCGGGTGATCTCGTTGCGGGATGCCGCCGAGCGGGTTTCCAGGGGATTTACCCACAGTCCGATTCATGTCGATGGGAACGACGAGCTGGCCAGTCTGGCCGCGGCCTTCAATCAGATGCAGCAACAGGTTCAGAGCCGGGAACGCGCCCTGACAGAGGCACATGACACCCTGGAGATGCGTGTGGAACATCGCACTCGGGAGCTCAATGCGTCAAATCAGCATCTGCAGCAGGAGATGGATGAACGGCGGCGTGTTGAGATCTCTCTCAAACTGCTCTCTCAGGCGATGGAGCAGAGCCCGGTCGGGGTCTTTATCGCCGATATCAAGGGGCGCATCGAATATGTGAACGACGCCTTCGTGAAGAGTTTGGGCTACCACAGCGCGGCGCTGACCGGCGAGAGTTTTCTGCTGTTGATCCAGAAGGCCATACCGCGGGATGTCACCCGGGAGCTGATTGCCACCATCAATGCCGGTCAGGAGTGGCGGGGCGAGGTCGAAGTCAGGCTCGAGGGTGGGGTGTTTGAGTGGATGAGCCTGCGGATCGCTCCGGTAAAGAGCGCCGACCGGCAGATCACGCACTTCCTGGCTATCAAGGAGGATGTCACGGTACGCAAGCAGCAGGAGGCGAAAATTCTCTATCAGGCACAATTCGACAGTCTCACCGACCTGCCCAACCGGGCCCTGGCCCTGGATCGGCTCTCCCACTCGATGGTCGCCGCCGAGCGCCACGGCAGCAAGGTGGTGCTGATGTTCCTGGATCTGGATGATTTCAAGAAGATCAATGATTCGCTCGGTCATGAGATCGGCGACAAGTTGCTCATGCAGGCCGCCGCCCGGCTGAAGCAGGCGGTGCGGAAGAGTGACACCGTGGCGCGCCAGGGCGGGGATGAGTTCCTGGTGATACTGGATGGCCTCACGACCGGAGCGGACGCGGAGCCGGTGGTGGAGAATATTCTCAAGTCATTCAACTGCTCGTTCCTGGTCGATGGGCATGACCTGGTGGTGACGCCCAGTATCGGACTGGCGGTCTATCCCGAGGATGGTGAGGATCCGGGTAAATTGCTGCGCAATGCCGACCTGGCGATGTACCAGGCCAAGGAGGATGGGCGGAACACCTTCCATTTCTATAATCGGATGATTCATGACCACTCCCTGCAGCGACTCGAGCTGGAGCGGGAGCTGCGCCATGCCCTGGAGCGGGAAGAGATGGAGCTCTACTACCAGCCGCTGTTTGATATCAAGAGCCGCAAACTGGTTGGCGCCGAGGCCTTGATACGCTGGAACAGTCGCGCCTTCGGCCTGGTGTCGCCGAACCACTTTATCGGCCTGGCGGAACAGACCGGTCTGATCGTGCAGTTGGGCGAGTGGGCGATGCAGCACGCCTGCCAACAGGCCTGCCTGTGGCAGAACCTGCTGCCGGATTTTCTCATGTCGATCAATGTCTCCCCACGCCAGTTCCGCGGCGGCTTCATCACCGGGACCATTCTGCGCAGCCTGAAACAGTCACTGTTTCCCATCAATCAATTGCAGATAGAGGTCACCGAAGGGCTGCTGATCAGGAATCTTCCCGAGGTGCAGGAGGCGCTGACCACGCTCGATCGGCTGGGCGTGCGTCTGGCCATGGATGATTTCGGTACCGGCTATTCATCCCTCAGTTACCTGAAGAACTTCCCCTTCCACACCCTCAAGATCGACCGCAGTTTCATCAACGACATGACCGATGACCCGGATTATCGCACCATCGTCTCGGCCGCCATCAGTATGGGGCGGGCGTTGGGCCTGTCGCTGGTGGCGGAGGGGGTGGAGACGGAACAGCAGCTGGCGATCCTGACCGAGGAGGGGTGCCAGACCGCCCAGGGGTTCCTGTTCGGCAAGCCGGTTCCGGCGGCCGAATTCAGTGATCGCTGGATGGAGGGGGAGGTGGATGATGTGGTGGGAGGGGCTGTCTAAGGGCCCGCTGTTCAGCCGAGGGCGGCGCGGATCTCCCTGATCTCGTCCAGCAGGTGTTCGATATCCTCCAGCCGGGTGCGGGGGTTCATGAACACCAGGCGCAGCCAGCGACGACCCTTGTAGAGCGTGGAGGAGATGTAAAAGTCGCCCCGCTCCAGCAGCTGGCGACGGATCTCCAGTTGGATGTGATCATCCCCGTCGATCCGGAAGCAGAGGATATTGGTCTCGGGGCGGATGGCCAGCTCAAATTCGTCCCCGCCCTGGATCAGCTCGGCGGCCTCCCGGGCACGCTGCACCAGCCCCTCCACATGTCGCGCCAGCCCCTGCTCGCCCAGCGCCGCGACGGTCATGAACAGGCGCAGCCCCAGCCCCGCCTTGGTGCACTCCACGGTGCGCGAGATGAAGTCGAAGCCGGGCTGGTCCTTGGCGTGCAACAGGTAGCTCGCCTCCTGCTCGAAGGCGTGGTCCAGGTGGCGGTGATCGCGCACCAGCACGCCGGCGCAGACGGTGGGGGTGCACATCATCTTGTGGGCATCCCAGACCACCGAGTCGGCCTGGTCAATACCCTGCAGCAGGTGGCGCAGGTTATCCGACACCAGGGCGCCGCCGCCGTGGGCCGCGTCCACGTGTAGCCAGATGGCGTGCCGGCGGCAGATGGCTGCGATCTCCGGCAGCGGATCGTACAGGCCGGCCGCGGTGCCGCAGGCGTTGGCGACGATGGCCAAGATGCGCTTGCCGCGGGATTGCAGTTCGCTAATCTGCCGCTCCATCGCCGAGGGCAGCACCCGGCCGCCGGCATCGGCCGGCAGGGTCAGGCAGTTGTCCTCGCCCAGGCCGAGGATCGCCACCGCCCGTTTCATCGAGTAGTGCGACTGCTCCGGCACCAGCACCACCAGGTTGCCGGGGTTGCCCCGCCTCCAGAACTCCGGCACCCGGGCGCTGCGTGCCGCCAGCAGGGCGGTGAGATTGGCCAGCGATCCGCCATGGGTCAGGACCCCGCCGGCGTGTGGCGAGTGCGGGTCGAGCTGGCGGTTGCTGGGCACCCCCCGCCAGCCGATTTTTTCCAGCATCCAGTTGACCATGAAGTATTCGATGCAGGCGGCCGCCGGACCCATCTCGTAAATGGCCATGGCATTGTTGGTGGCGCCGTCGATCAGCGAGCCGAGCGCCCCGGTGGGGTGGGGCACGGCCACCTGATGGGCCAGGAAGCCGGGATGGTGGAGGCGGGTGGTGGCCGCCAGGTAGTCGGTGACGAACCGTTTCAGCGATTCTCCGGTCAGGTCGCCCTGTGCCAGGTGTCGGCGCAGATCGAGTTGATCGATCAATCGTTCCAGGGACTCCTGGTGGATCACCGGGGCCGCCTGGTCGGCCGACTCACGGATGTAGTCGGCCAGGGCCTGTACCACGATGGCGGCATCATCTGCGAACGGGGTCTGTTGGCTGCTCATGGATCTGCCCGGTGCTGCAAAGGTTGTGGGAGAGTCGTTGTGCTGAAGGGGAGGATACTGTAAACCCGGCGCGGAACAAAGCCACGGCCCAATTGCTTTGGACCGGAAGTCTGATTACCGATCCAGTGGGAGGGTGCCGGCAATCAGCAGCGGCTCGATGGACTTGGCCGGCAGGGGACGGGTAATGAAGTAGCCCTGCAGTTCGTCGCAGTGGTGCTGTTTGAGGAAATCGATCTGCTGCCGGTTCTCCACCCCCTCGGCGATCACCGAGAGCCTCAGTTTGTGGGCCATGGCGATCATCGCCGCCACCAGTTCGGCGTCATCCCGGTTGGTCGGTACATCGCGGATGAACGAGAGATCGATCTTCAGCTTGTCGATTGGCAGCCGTTTCAGGTAGCCGAAGTTGGAGTAGCCGGTGCCGAAGTCGTCGATGGAGATATGGATGCCGTGGCTCTTCAGGGCCGTGAGCATGGGAATGACTTCGTGCGGACGCTCCATCACCGCGCTCTCGGTCAGTTCCAGCTCCAGGTAGCGGGGCTCCACCCGCGCCTGTTGCAGCATGCCGATCAGCCGCTCGCTGAATTCGGGCTGGATCAGCTGGCGTGCCGAGACATTGACCGCGATACGGAACTCCCCCAGGCCCTTGCCGATCCACTCGCGGCACTGGTTGATGGCGGTCTCCAGCACCCAGTCGCCCAGTTCGGGGATGAGGCCGATATTCTCCGCCAGCGGGATGAACAGGGCGGGTGCGATATAGCCCAGTTCGGCGTGTTGCCAGCGGATCAACGCCTCAACGCCGGTGATCCGGCCGCTCTCCGCCAGCACCTTGGCCTGGTAGTGCAAGGTGAATTCCCGCTCCTTGATCGCCTTGCGCAGGTTGCTCTCCATCGCCAGGTGCTCCAGGGAGGTGGCGTTCATGGTGGCGGTGTAGAGCTGGTAGCTGTTTCTGCCGTCATCCTTGGCACGGTACATGGCGGTATCCGCGTTGCGGATCAGGGTCTCGCTGTTGTTGCCGTCGTGGGGGTAGATGCTGATGCCGATACTGGCGGTGATGTAGAGTGTGTTGTTGGCCAGGGTGATCGGCTTGGCGATGGCGCCGATGATCCGGTGCACCATGGCCACCGCGGCATCGGCATCCTCGATCTCCTGTAGCAGCAGGGTGAACTCGTCCCCACCCATGCGCGCGGCGGTGTCGCCCTCACGCATCTCGCTCTGGATACGCCGGGCCACCTCCACCAGCAGCTGGTCGCCGGCGCTGTGTCCCAGGGTGTCGTTGATGCGCTTGAACAGGTCCAGGTCGATGAACACGATCCCCAGCAGGTGGTCGTGACGGTGGGCGTTGGCGATGGCCACGTTGAGACGGTCGTTGAACAGGCGCCGGTTGGGCAGGCCGGTGAGCACATCATAGAAGGCGAGGTTCTTGATCTGCTCTTCACTCTTCTTGCGGTCGGTGATGTCCGACAGTATGGCCGCCAGCTTGGTGATCTCGCCTTCATGATTGCGGATGACGTTGATGCTCAGCCACTCCGGATAGATCTCGCCATTTTTGCGCCGGTTCCACACTTCGCCGGCCCAGTAACCGTCGCTGTGCACGGCGCCCCACATCTGCTGGTAGAAGGCGGCGTCGTGGCGGCCCGATTTGAGCAGCGCCGGGGTGTTGCCGATGCTCTCTTCCGCGCTGTAGCCGGTGATCCGGGTGAAGGCCGGATTGACCGACTGGATGAAGCCCCTGGCGTCGGTCACCATGATGCCGTCGCGGGAGGCCCTGATGACCTGCTGCGCCAGGTGCAGGTTCTCCTGCGAATGCTCCAGGGCAATGCGCCGGTCCCGCAGGGCGTTGCGCAGGTCGTCCACGTGATGGTGATCGATGCCGGTGAGGATCTCGGAAAACGAGAGGATACCCATCAGGTTGCCGCCCGCGCCGGTGATGCCGAGATGGCGGAAGCCCTGTTGATCGAAAATGGTTCGTGCCTGCATCAGCGACAGGTGGTCCGGTTGCATCAACAGCGGGCGGCTGGCCACGTCGCCGACACAGGCGCTTGTGCACCGGGTGGCGATGGTCTTGAGGAAATCCCGCTCGGTGAAGATGCCGTAGGGCGCATCGTCAGCATAGAAAACGGCCGCCGCATCGACCCCGGCTTCGCGTAGCCTTTGGATCGCCTGGTTGAGTGGCAGGTGCGCCGCGAGGATGACCAGCGGTCGCTTCAATAGGGTGGAGATGTTGCGCAACAGCAAATCGTGCTCCACCCCCTGGGCGCGGACCAGGTCGCTCTGGCTGAGCAGGCCCACCGGCTGGGCATCCCGGTCGATGACCAGCAGGTGACGGATCTGTTCCAGTTGCAGCAGCCGTTCGGCCTTCTCCAGCGTGGCGTGCTGTTCAATACTCTTAACCGGTCGGCTCATGACGCTGGAGATCGGTTGATGGACCGCCTGTGGATCCTCGGTCAGGTCCAGTTTCAGAGCGTCCGCCTCGGTCCAGATCCCCAGCGGCAACTGGTTGTAGGTGATGACAATGGCGCTGCAACGTGACTGCCACATCATATTGGCGGCTTCAATGATCGGCGTCGACGGCGGACAGTTGAGGATTTTTCGGCTGATGATGTCGCCGACCGTGATACTCCTGGTGGATTCAGTGCTGATTTCTTGACTGCAGATCATGCCATAATGCCGGGGCTGAAAGGGGTACAGGGCATTAGCGGCCGCGGGGAGCGAGACTTTAACCGGCGGCATCGGCTTACCTTGTCAAATACGGGGTCATGTTCCTTTGGTCCTGCGCCGGGCTCTGCGTTATAGTTCGCCTCTCCGACCCCACCGGCCCCACGAACAACGCTGATAATCCTCTAGCCCATGAAACGACCCGAACTGCTCTCCCCCGCGGGAACCCTGAAGAACATGCGCTACGCCTTCGCCTATGGCGCCGACGCGGTCTATGCCGGGATGCCCCGCTACAGCCTGCGGGTGCGCAATAACGATTTCATGGAGGAGAACCTGGCCATCGGCATCGCCGAGGCCCACGATCAGGGCAAGCAGTTCTTCCTGGCCTGCAACCTGATGCCTCACGGGGCCAAGTTGAAGACCTTCATGGAGGATATAGCGCCGGTGGTGGCGCTGGGCCCGGATGCCCTGATCATGTCCGATCCCGGCCTGATTATGCTGGTGCGCGAGCGCTGGCCGGAGCTGCCGGTGCATCTCTCGGTACAGGAGAACACGGTGAATGCCGCCTCGGTCCGGTTCTGGCAGCAGGTGGGCCTGACCCGGGTGATCCTCTCCCGGGAACTCTCCCTGGATGAGGTCGAGGAGATCCGTCAGGCCTGTCCGGAGATGGAGCTGGAGGTGTTCGTGCATGGCGCGCTCTGCATCGCCTACTCCGGGCGCTGCCTGCTGTCGGGTTATTTCAACCATCGCGACGCCAACCAGGGCAGCTGCACCAACTCCTGCCGCTGGGAGTACAAGGTGGGGCAGACCACCGCGGGGGAAGAGCTCACCGGAGTGGCCCAGTCGGGCCAGTCGGGTCAGCCGCGCCACCCGGCGGCTGACAGTGTCTATCTGCTGGAGGAGAAGGAGCGGCCCGGGGAGTACATGCCGATCTTCGAGGATGAGCAGGGCACCTATATCATGAACTCCAAGGACCTGCGGGCGGTGGAGCACATCCACCGGCTAGTCCAGATCGGGGTCGACTGCCTGAAGATCGAGGGCCGCACCAAGTCCCACTATTACACCGCCCGCACCACCCAGATCTACCGGCAGGCGATCGATGACGCGGTCGCCGGGCGGCCGTTCCGTCCCGAGCTGATGGGCGAGCTGGAGAATCTCTCCAGTCGCGGCTATACCGACGGTTTCTACCAGCGCCATGAAAGCCAGGAGCTGCAATCCTACCGGGACAACTCCTCCCGCAGCGCCCGCCAGCAGTTCGTGGCCGAGGTACTGGTGGGGGATGCCGGGGAGGGCAAGGTGTGGCTGGACGTGAAGAACAAGTTTGCCGTGGGTGACCGGCTGGAGTTGCTGACGCCGGCGGGCAACCGGCAGTTCATCCTGGATGCGCTGGAGGACCAGCACGGCAATCCCATGACCGAGGCCCCCGGTGGCGGCTATGTGGTCAAGGCCCGGCTGCCCCGGGACGATGTGCGGATGGGGCTCATTACCCGCCTGCTTGAGGAGCGGGGTCGCGCCATCGGCTAGTATTATGGGACCTCCCCGGTCGCGGAAAGCAGGCCGCGATGGCACGGCTATCGATCAATTATTTTCATCTTCACGACAAAAAATATTAACTTTACCTCTCCAGGCCACTGGGAGTAATTACTGTGCCTCTTTTATTTGCGTGAGTTGGGCATGAATGAATACGGTAGATGATGTTCTGGATAATGATGATCTGGAATCCGAGGAGGAGTCCGATATGGAATATATCTCCTCAAAGGCGAAGAAGAGTTCGCCTGAGGCCAGGCGCCGGGTGGAACAGCTGATGGAGCTGCGCCGGCTGCGTCAGCTGTTGGGCGATCCCGATTTCAATGGCCTTGACTGACTGTTTTGCCGGCCCAGGCGCCGGTCTGGCCGCCCGTCCGGCCTGGAACATAGCGGGTTAAAAGCCGGAGCAGGCCGCCACGTTGAATACGTCATAAAATTTTTAAGTTGTTTTTTCGGTCCATTTCGCAGTAAAAAATATCACCTGACCATCAATTTCTAGCCAATATTTGTTGGAGATCTGACAGTGAGTAGACGTTCCGATAGGGATGAGTATGATGACGACCTCGGTGAGTGGTCGGATAAAGTGCATCATAAGAACCGTAAGCAGAATGACGGGGGCAGAAGCAAGCGCTCTACGATGCGTGACAAAGAGGGCGCGCGCAAACCCAGCAGTCCCCGCCGGAATACCGACAAGCATTCGGATTTTTTCTGATTTCGGCGATGCCGGTACGCGCCCTGCCGTACCGGCATCTTCAACCCATCCCATCCGCCTTCCTGATGACCCATCAGTCTCATCGGGTCGAAAACCGTTTATAAAATCGCCGAATCACACCGGGGTCGGAGTCAAGCCGCGCACCGGCGATGGGAAATGCTTCCTGCGCGAGCCCATAGCCCTTAGCAGGCGCCCGCCTGCAGACAGGCGAGGGCACTCCTGACCGGTTTGCGGTATTCGCTCTCGGGGCGTACGACCCGATAAACCTGCCGCTCGATCACCGGCGCGTCCGCGACCCGGAACAGCTGGCCCTGTTCCAGCGCCCCGGCCACCATCTGTTCGGCAAGATAGGCGGTGCCGCCCTGTTGCCGGATCAGGTCGTAGGCCAGCCCGCCCGATCCGGCGCGCATCATCGGCACCGCCGCATCGGGAAAGTACTCGGCGTGCAGGCTGGCAAAACTGTTGCCCCAGTCCACCAGGGTGTAGCCGGAGTGTACCGCTTCGGCGGCGCAAAGCCCCTGCCGGGAGGAGACCATGACCAGCGGGACCTCCATCACCTTGCTGATGCTCAACTCGGACATCTGCGGCGGTTCAAACATGAACACCAGGTCGAGCAGACCGGAGGTGAGACGCTGGACCAGGGTCTCGCGGGTCAGGATCTCCACCTGCAGCATCATCTCCGGGGCCTGATGGGCCAGCTGCAGGCATAACCCCTTTACCAGAATGTCCCAGAGGTCATTCATGCAGCCGATGGCAATGGAGTCGGAGAGCGAGGACTCCATGGCGATATCCTGGCGCGCCCGCGCCCACCCCTTGACGATGGTCTCGGCATGGCGCTGCAGCCTGTTGCCGGCGAGGGTCAACTGGATGTCGCCGCGTTTGCGGATGAACAGATCCACGCCCAGGGTCGACTCAAGCTGTTTGATGCGCGCGCTGACGGCGGACTGGGTGACGCAGAGCGTCTCCGCCGCCTTGCCGAAATGACGTACCTTGGCCACCTCGAGAAAAGTTCTGAGCAGTGCGATATCCATGCCTAAGGCTCGGGAATAATGGGATTTTCCGGAGCATGACACTTCGCGGCATCGAATGCAATTCGGCTACCGGCGGCGGGATTCCTGCCGCTTGCAGGGTGAAATATCACGGCGTGAGGAGTTGTCGCGGCCGGCTGGGATTTTGTAAGCAAGGCGAGTCAAGAGACCAGATCCTCCTCTTCGAAGCGGTTGCTGCTGAGACGCCACGAGCGCAGCTCCGCGATCCCCACCGGGGTGACGGAGGCGATCAGGTAGGAGTAGCCGGGGGTGACCAGGTGCCGTTCGTCCTCGGAGGGGACATGGCTGTGGTCCGGCAGGGCGCGCCAGATGCCGACGATCTCCAGCCCCTGCTGTCGGGTTTTGCGGTCAAGCTGCTGCTGGTTGAGCAGTTCCAGGTGGAAGTCGCCTTCCATCTGGTCCGGGTAGGCCACCTGCTCCACTTTATGCACCGAGATATGTCCCTGTACCTGCTTGCCGAACAGGACGCCACAGGTCTCATGCGGATACGCGAGACTGGCCAGCAGTCCCAGCTGATCGCGCAGGTGTTGGGACAGGTAGAGGTGTGACATACCTTAAGCATAGGGCATGGTTTCTGTCGCGGAGTTATTTTTTTGCCAGAACTGACTGATTTGACTGGCTTTGTTGTGGTTTTATTCGGTGACTGACGGCAGCGTGGTGGTGAGGTTATACCGATGGACACGCGGCACCCTTGTTGACAGCTGTCCGCGGCGGTCGGGCGCGCCGGAACCCATCTTCGGATGCGGATGCGGGTGCGCGATGGGTTGCGCGCTGGAGAGGGAGCGGGCGGAGAGTTCATGGGGGCGCGCCACCCATCCTACGCCGGATGCACGCCGTCCCACTTATGTGGACTTATATGGGTAAAGGTCAGTGCTAGCCCTGCGTGACACCCTGAAACAGGGCGCCGATCGCACGCGAAAGCGGTACCGAACGGCCGGGGTCGCGGACCGCGGCCAGGAGCGGCTGGCGCATGCCCGGCAGGTAGAGCAGATCGGCCATGCAGAGGTTGAACGCCTCCTGACCGGCGCTGTTCTCGGCCAGGCGCTCCAGGAACAGGCGGCGCAGCTCGACGTCCAGCAGCTGTTCCCAGGCGCGCCCGGAGACGGCGCTCAGGATCTCGATATGGTTGCCGCCCGGGGAGGCGAGAATCCGGCTGATCAGTGCCCGTTGCGGCCCCGGCGCGCCGGAGCGGGCGCTGCCGCGGATGGCGGCCGCCAGCAGGCCGGGGTCGGGGTTGGTCCGCTGCAGCTCCTGCGCGACCCGGTCGAGCAGGGCCTCGGTTATTCCCCGGGAGGTGGCCTCATTCTCCAGGCAGTGGCAGAGGGCGATCAAGGGCTGGACCGGCAGCGCGGGGATGGCCTTGACCAGGGCGGTCTCGTTGCCATCCTGATCCAGCCGGGCCGCCAGGTCGGCGATGCCCTGATAGCCGACGAAGGACCACTGCTCCCATCCGGGCTGGCCGGAAATGTATTGCTGTGCATGCGCATAGAAGCGGGAGGGTGGGGCGTTCAGCAGACGGGAAACCTGGGCATGGAACACCGCCATGCGCTCTTCCTTCGGCTTGAAGCTGTAGGGGTTGTCCTGCAGCGCGGTGTCCAGTTGCCGATCTTCATTGTCCGCCTGCACCCTTTCACCGATCCGCTCGATCAGGCGGTGCATGAAATCGTCGCGGGCCGCCTGCAGCAGGCGGCCCTGTTCGTCCAGCGGCAGGCGCAGGAACCAGATCAATGGCTCCTGTCGAGCGTTCTTGTCCTGCAACAGCAGGGCGAACCAGGCCTGCTGCTGCAGCGGGTAAGGGTAGGGGATTTCGGTCTTTTCGAACTGCATGAAGCGGTCGCGGGGGAGCTGGTCCACCCGCCGTCCCATGTCAAAAAAGCGCAGTCGGGCACCGCTGGTTTGCAGAAATTCGGTAATGGTGCTGATCGGTTCCACGGGGGTCTCGCCGCTCTGCGGTTATCTGATCCAGTCGATGATGTGGTGATCCAGGTTGTCGGCCTGCAGTTCACTGATCACCCGTCCGCCCACCGAATTGCCACTGTAGATGACCGTCTCCCCGGTTCCGGAGACAAGCGGGTGCCACTCCGGCAGCGGCCTTCCCTCCGCCAGTAACCGGTAGGCGCAACTCTCGGGGAGCCAGTAGGGGTCCTCCAGCACCTCCAGGGTGATGCTGACGCAGTCGGGCACATTGAGCGAGCGGTTGGGATAGTCGCTGCAGCGGCAGACGGACTGGTCCAGATAACGGCAACAGACATTGGTGAACTGAATCTCCCGGGTCTCTTCATCTTCAAAGCGGTGCAGGCAACATTTGCCGCAGCCGTCGCACAGCGACTCCCACTCTTCGGGGGTCATCTGCGCGAGGGACTTGTGGACCCAGAATGGGATTGCGGATGGCGACATCCAGCTATTCTACCAGTGATTGGCCGGATGTGGCTGCCCCGAGTGTGGATTTCGTCCCGGGTTGGAAGCACCGGGGCCGGCCGGATCCGGGAGCGACATTTGTCTGGATTAGCCGCTAAGTCATTGTCCGCTTGAGAGTTTGCTAACACCGTGCCAGATCAGTGAGAATTTTCAGCATGGTTGCCGGTCCGGTCTGCCCGTTCTCCGGCCGTTCATTATAACTGTTTGATTTTAATGTGGATTAAAAATTGTACAAAAAGTATCCAAATTAATATTGCAGTTTGATGAACAGGCCGTCCGGGCAGATATGAGCAACTTTTCCACAGTCTTATCCACAGGAATTGTGGATAACTGGCACTCGCGGTCGGATCTTCAGCAGCCGGTGGGAAATTGATCCCGGACGGGAAACGCGCCGCTTTTCGTGGGATACTACGCCGTTTTTTATAATCTTGAAGGAGTCTACGGGATGCTCTCTCCGCGGCGTTCCATATCACGGGATGAGGATGCCCCTGCGGCGGTGCGGCAGGATGGTCCCTCTTATGAGCAGGGGGTGGCCGCCTATGCGCGGCGTGCCTACGAAGAGGCCTGTCGCTGCTGGTCACCGCTGGCCGAGGCGGGTGACGCCCAGGCGCAATATGGCCTGGCGGTGCTGTTCGACCGCGGCGAGGGGATCGCCCGGGATCTCGCCACGGCCGTCGCCTGGTATCAGCGGGCCGCCAACCAGGGGCTGGCGGACGCCCAGTACAACCTGGCCGTGCTCTACAACGAGGGGATCGGCGTTCAGGGCAGCCGCAGCCAGGCCGTGCACTGGTTCCGCAAGGCGGCCGAGCAGGGCGATACCGAGGCCCAATACCGCCTGGCGCGCTGTTATGATCAGGGGCTGGGACTGGCGAGAAACCAGGCGCAGGCGGCAGCGTGGTACCGCCGGGCGGCCGAGCAGGGGCACGCCGCGGCGCGCAACTGCCTGGGGGATATGTATCGAACCGGTGACGGTGTGGCGCGCGACTATGCCCAGGCACTGTACTGGCTGACCCTGGCGGCGCGGCAGGGTTACGGCTACGCCCAGGTCAACCTGGGGTATCTGTATGACCAGGGCCTGGGCGTGGAGGCGGATCCGCTGGAGGCGATCAACTGGTACCGCGAGGCGGCCCTGCACGGCGATCCCATGGCCCAGTACAATCTGGCGGAGATGTTCCGCATCGGGCGCGGCGGCCAGCAGGACCCGCGGCAGGCCATCCGCTGGTACCGCAAGGCGGCCGCCCAGGGGCACCCCGGCGCCGTCAGGCGCCTGCGGCGGATCGACGCCTGATCGGGCCGGCGGGGATCAGAAGATGCGGTTCAGGCCGTTCAGTGCCGCCACCCGATAGGCCTCGGCCATGGTTGGGTAGTTGAAGGTGGTCTCGGTGAAGTAGAGCAGGCTGTTGGCGCTCCCCTTCTGGGACATGATGGCCTGGCCGATGTGGATGATCTCCGCGGCGGTCTCGCCGAAACAGTGGATACCGAGGATCTCGAAGGTCTCGCGGTGAAACAGGATCTTCAGCATGCCCACGGTATGCCCGGTGATCTGCGCCCGGGCGATGCTCTTGAACATGGCGTGCCCCACCTCGTAGGGCACCTGCTGTTCCGTCAGTTCCCGCTCGCTTTTTCCCAGGGAGCTGATCTCCGGGTTGGTATAGATGCCGGTGGGGAACTGTTCGATCAGGCTCCAATCGCACTTTCCGGCACTGATCTGGGCGCCGACGAAACGACCCTGGTCGTAACTGGCGCTGGCCAGTCCCGGCGGTCCGGCCACGTCGCCGGCGGCGAAGATATGTGCCTGGTCGGTCTGGTATTTTTCATTGACCTCGATCTGCCCCCGGTGGTTGATGCGGACGCCGATCTCCTCCAGTCCCATACCGCTGGTGTTGCCGGAGCGGCCGTTGGCCCAGAGTAGGATGTCCGTCTTAAACTTTTTTCCGGATTTGCAGTGCAGCACCACGCCGTCGTCCAGCGCTTCCACCCGGGTGTACTCCTCGTTGTTGCGGATCACCACCCCCTGGTTGCGCAGATGGTAGCTGAGGGCGTCGGTGATCTCGTCATCCAGGAACGAGAGCAGGCGGTCGCGGGTGTCCACCAGGTTCACCTTGACGTCCAGATTGCAGAAGATGGAGGCGTATTCGCAGCCGATCACCCCCGCCCCATACACAGTCAGGGATTTTGGGGTGTGCGTCAGTGACAGGATGGTGTCGCTGTCATGCACCCGGGGGTGGGAGAAATCGACATCCTCCGGGTGATAGGGGGAGGAGCCGGTGGCGATCACGAAATGATCCGCCGTCACCCGTTCGGCGGAGCCGTCGAAGTGCTGAATGTTCAGGGTGTGCTCGTCAAAAAATGTCGCGATTCCGTAGAAAATATCCACGTTGTTGCGGGAGTAGTAGCGATAGCGAGTGCTCACCTGCTCCTGGATGACCGATTCCGCCGCCCGCAGCATGCGCGGGTAGTCCACGTTGACCTGTTCCACCGTGTGCTGAAACAGCGGGTTGCGCTTGTAGTCCACCATCATGGAGATGTTGTGGCGCAGCGCCTTGCTGGGGATGGTGCCCCAGTGGGTGCAGCCACCGCCGACCTTGTCGTGTTTCTCGACAATGGCGATCTTCTGGCCCGATTTGGTCAGTTTCATGGCGGCGCCTTCGCCGCCGGGACCGCTGCCGATAACCAGGGTGTCGTAGTGCTTTTGCGTCATATTTTCCGTTCTTCAGAGAGGTGTCTGGGTTGCCGGGAAGTGTCCACGGCTGTCACCGCGTTGGTCCGGTCCGGGATCTGTTATCTAATTTTTTAATAGAATCATTAGTATACTCTGTCGATGCGGTTCGAGCCAGATGCAGAATAATTTTGCCCACAAAAAATAAGATGATTGTACTATTATTTTGCAACTACTCACCCGGGGGCCATTAAGGCCCCTTCGATACACCGCGGAGGAGATAAGCCATCGTGTGAGGCCGGCAAGGTAGGCCAATTACCCCGGGAGTAGTTACGTTTTTAGGTTTATACCGATTGATCGTGAATGGCCGTGGCGGGACAACCGGTGTGCCACGGCCGGTACGGGCGACTGCCTAGAGTCGGTGGGGCAGGTTCTTGCGGATGGTCTCAACGTCGTGGGCGGTGAGGTTCTTGGAGATTTCGCTGGCAACCAGTTTCTGTAGCGGTTGCGGTTGTTGCTTTCTCAGCAGGCCGAGGAAGCTGGGTGCGGCGATGACATGGAGTTTGTTGAAATGGCCCTGGGCACGGCCGGATTCCAGGGCGGCACAGACCTGGTGGGCAAAACGTACCGCTTCATCGTGTTTCGCCTCGTCCACATGGCCGATGTCATGGCTGCGCGGGCCGGAATTGCGATCGCGGCCCGGCTTGTCGGTCACCAGGTCGCCGGCATGCAGCCGCGCCTCGGGGTGATCCAGGGTCTGGATCTCGACCAGGGGGCTGAAGGCGTTTTCCACGGAGAAGATTCTTGCACGGCTTGTGTCAGCAACTACTACCCAGGCTGCATTCATAATCATTCCTCTCTCAAGTTGATGATCGGGTCGATGACCCTGGATACTGGGAGCCTGTCGGGTTTGACCGACCGTAGCGAGGGAAAGCCGATTTGTTCCGCACATCCCTGTGCTTCACCCCTCGGGGTTTGCACTTCAATCGCTCCTGGCAATTGAATGAGCCAGATTTTTTGATCTTTCGAGGCGAATAGTTGGCCTATTTAACGAGGAAGATCGGAAAATATGGCCAAATTCGGTTTTTCCGCAGTAGGTCAGTGTTAAATCCGACAGGCTCCTAGAGTATAGAGGATTCCCCGCCGGGAGATACCGGCCGGTTTACTCAAAATCCTCCTCTTCCCGCTCAATCACGATATGTTCCGGAGGGGTCAGTTGGTAGTGCCTTATCATCCTTCGCAAACGTGGACGGGAGATCCCGAGAATCTCACAGGCCCGACCCTTGTGCCATTGGGTTGCCTCCAGGACCCTGGCTATATGGGTTGCCTCCATCTCTTCAAGGCTTTGATCTGCCGGGGCTTTCGCATGGTTATTGCGGTCTTTTCGGGACAGGTTATCCAGCGGCGGAGGCAGCAGGTCGCGGGAAAGCGCATCGCCATGCGAGAGGGCGATACTCTTCATCAGCACATTCTCCAGTTCCCGCACATTGCCCGGCCAGTCATAGCGTTCCAGGCAATCCAGCACCTCTTGGGAAATGTGGGTCACATTCCGATGCAGTTCCTTGTTGATACGCCCAAGCAGCACCTGGATCAGGTCCATCAGGTCCTCTTTTCGTTCCCGCAAGGGTGGCAGATGGATGTTGACCACCTGTAGCCGGTAATAGAGGTCCTCCCTGAACTTACCGGCCTTCACGGCTTCCTCGAGATTGACATTGGTGGCGGTGATGACTCGCGCATCGGTTGTCTGGGCCTGTTTTGCTCCCAATGGGGTGTACTCCTTGTACTGCAGCACCCGCAGCAGCTTGGCCTGCATGGCGGGGGACATCTCACCCACCTCATCGAGAAAGATGGTGCCCCCCCTAGCCAGGGAAAATTTACCTTCCTGCCGGCCGACCGCACCGGTAAAGGCCCCCTTCTCGTGGCCAAACATGTCGGATTCGAGCAGGGTTTCCACCAGTGCCGCGCAATTGACAGCGACAAAGGGACCACCCGGGTTCTCTCCCGAACGGTGAATGGCGCGTGCCACCAACTCTTTGCCTGTGCCGGATTCGCCGGTAATAAGTACCGTGGCCGGGCTTTTTGCCACCATGCCGATGGTCTTGAATACCTCTTTCATCCCCCGGCTGCGCCCGACCATGGAGAGGCTGCTGGTATCGCCGATATGCGCCGGCAACAGATTTTCACTCTCCTGGACCGGTACCATCAGCTTGGCAATGGCACTTTCCAGTTCGTCGATATCGATCGGTTTGTGAATATAATCATCCGCCCCGCTCTGCATCGCCTCGATGGTGCTCTCCATATCGTGGAAGGCGGTGATCATGATGATCCTGGCCTGGGGCAGGGCGGTTTTGAAATCGGGAATGCCCTCCAGCCCGGAACGGCCCGGCATGCGGATATCCAGAATGACCAGGTCGGGTTTGGTCTCTGCCGCCGCAAGACCCTGGTCGACACTGTGGGCGATCTCCACATTATGTCCCTGGTTGCGCAGATGAACCTGCAGTGTCCGGCAGCTGGCGACGTCGTCATCGACAATAAGGATTTTGCTCATGCCGGGCTGTTCTCCGCTGATTGCTCTTCATCTTGCTGAATGGAATTCGGTGAAATGGGTAATACCACGGAGACCCGGGTGCCCTGCGGTTCATTGGGCAGGAGTTCGATGGCGGCCCGATGTTGATCGAGGATGCGTTTGACAATCGCCAGACCGAGCCCCGTTCCCTTGGTTCGGGTGGTGAAAAACGGCTCAAACAGCCGTTCCCGTTCCTCGGGATCAATGCCATTGCCGTTGTCGCAGATATCCACCCGGATGCAGGTGCCGCTCAAGCCCAATTCCACCATGACATCAATAGCCACCCGGGGTCTGTGGATGCCATCGGTCGACTGGGCGGCGTTGGTAATGAGGTTACTGAATACCTGGCGGAGTTTGGTGGCATCACCATAAAGGGTCGGCAGGCCCGGATGATACTGGGTCGAAACCTGGACATCGAACTCCTCGATCTTGCGCTGTGACAGGCCGATCGCCATATCGATCACCCGATCGATGGTGATCCATTCCGGGTTCAGCGCATCGGGTTTTGAATAGGTGAGCATGTCGGAAAGGATCTCCTCCATGTAGCGGATCTGCTCCAGCGAGATCTGGCGCAATTCGTCCGTCTCCGCCAGTGCCTGGTCTCCGTTCTGTTTGCCCAGGATCTGCAGCGTCATCTTCACCGAGGAGAGGGGATTGCGCAGGTCATGGGCGATCATGCTGGCCATGCGCCCCATGGCGGCCAGCGCCTGGTTTTTGGACAGCTCACGATTGCGCTCCTCAACTTCCGCTTCGAGCCGCTTATGTTCGGTAATATCCTCTTTGACGGCAAGAAAGTGGGTGATTTCACCCTCGGGATTTCGAATAGCGGATATAGTGGCACTCTCCCAATAGAGCTCCCCCGATTTCCGGCGATTATGGAATTCGCCCCGCCACTCCTCGCCCCGGTAGACCGTTGCCCAAAGATTTTTATACTCGGCCTTGCTGGTTTCTCCGGACTTCAGAATCCGTGGGTTTCTGCCGACCACCTCTTCCCGGGTATAGCCGGACACCTCGGTAAACTTTGGATTGACATAGTCGATCAGTCCCTGCCTGTTGGTGATCATGACAACACTGGGACTCTGTTCCACCGCACGGTTCAGTTTGCGCAACTCTTCTTCGGAACGACGTTGCTCGGTGATGTCCTCACCAATACCGGTTACGCCGATCACCGCCCCGGCGGGGTTATAGGAGAGGGTGTTGTTCCATGCGATCAGCAGCAGACTGCCGTCACGGGCCAGCACCCGGCCCTCATAGCGGGGTGGGAATTGCTCGGGATGGCGCATCCGGTCGATGATGCCCAGCATGTCGGCTTTAAATTCGTCCGGGATAAAGGTCTCTATCCATGCCTTGCCTATGACATCCTTGCGTTTCCAGTCGGTAAGGCGCAGAAAATAGTCATTACAGAAGGTGATCAGGCCCTGGCGATCCAGTGCGACCGCCACCAATTCGATGTTTTCAAGGGTATGGCGGAATCTTTGTTCATACTCGCGTTGGGCATCGGTGCGCCGGTGGTGGTACTGTGAGTGGGCGAGAAACAACGCGCTGATGATAATCAGCCCCAGCATGCCGAGATAGAGCGCCAGATGCTGCTGGATGAAAAACGGCAGCGTCGCCGACAGTTCACGGGAAGAGACCTGGGCAATGATCTTCCAGTGACCAGGGGGATTGCCCTGGACCGCCGGGCTGCCGGGTTGCGATGTTTGCCTGGCCACGCTGAGCGGGGAGACGGTGTGGAAGGTGAAGAGTCCCGCGGATGTCTGGAACTGGCCGCTCTCGGATCGCTGGATGATATCCCAGGCGCGTGGCTGTTCGGTGGCGAATGTCTTGTCGCTACCGAACATAAAGCCCCACTCATCTTTTCGGTTCAGGCTTTTCAGCCAGTAGCCCTGCTCATTGACCAGTACGACATGATCGGCAATGTTGGCCGCGGCCTGGGTGAAGTTGCCGATCAGCCGGTCACCAAAATAGTTGAGCATGATGGCGCCCTGTTTTACCCCCGCATCGTCAAATACCGGGGTGGCAAAACGGATCATCGGTTTTAACGGGTACTCTATTTTTCCATCTTCGATATTGAGATCCAGCGGCGAGAGGTAGAGTCCGCCTCGCGATTGGCTCATTACATCCTGGATATAGTAGCGGTCCGCCTTGTTCTGGAGCTCATCGCGGGGCACGGTGCGCAGCTGTCCGCCATTGTAGTTGACCCGCACAACCTCCCGGCCGGCCCTGTCCAGATAACGGATCTGATCGAACAGTCTCTTTTCTTCGGCAAAGACGGAGAACTCCAGGGCAACACGTTGTTCCAGGACGTGCCGCGGTGCCTGCAACAGACCCTGCTGTTCGACATGCCGGGCCAGAAACATCAGATCGCTGGCCACGCTGGAGATATCGCTGACGATCATGCGTCGGGCCAGGTCCACATTGAGGCTTTCGCTGGCTTCGCGGTTGCTGCGCTCGGTGGTGTAGTAGGTGTAATAGTGCATCGAACCGACTATTCCCAGCATCAGCAGGAGCGACATGAAGATGCCTGCGAACCCTTTCACCAGGCTCAGGCGTGACTGCGGCATGGGCGGGGTTATCGGCATTGTTGCTCCATATGCCTCTGCAGCCGGTTCAGGTAAGCGGTCAGCGGCTCATCATGGCCCCGTGGGATCAGAAAGGTAAGTCGCGCCGCGATGATGTAGGGTTTGCGGTCCCCTTCCCCCGCCGGTTGCGCCTCGGTCAGCAGCCGGTGTACCCGTTCCAGCACCGTGGCCGGATCCTCGCAATAGCGAGGCAGGGTGACGTTGCGGGAGTACCATTGGGCGGCGCCGGAGATGCCGAGCAGGATCAACAGCACCACCGCCACCAGCCGTAACGGCCGGAAGGGCGGTTGTTGTGCATTGTCTAAAACCTGTGGTGCGGTCATGATTTAGAATATTACCGGTCGCCTGATCGGCGTCGTCAGTTTCATTATATGCCTGCCGGGTCGCTATGCCGTCAAGGCGTGGGTGGTCCGGATGGCCTGTTGCAGGGTGGCCCGCGGCAGGCTCTCCAGGATCGCCCGGGCCGTTCTGCTGCCCTGAAAAATCCGGTCCCGGACCGAGACGCCATCCAGGTAGTTGGCCGTCAGATGGAGCCCCGGGTGGTTCGACAGGCGCGCGCGTATGGCCTCCACCCGGGCCTGATGTTGCCCATGATAGAGCGGCAACCCACGGGGATGACGGTCGACGCGGATGTAATCCGCTTCGCCTTGCAGACCGATCAGTGGCGACAGCTGGCCGAGCAGCAGGCTGACGATTCGTTCATCGCTCCAGCCGATGCTGTCGGCCTGACGCGCCCCGCCCAGATAGCTGGTGAGCAGCGTCTTGCCCTCGGGGGCACGGCCGGGAAACAGGCGGCTCATCCACAGGTTGCCGTTAAATCCCAGCTTTTCCTTCCCGGGTACCAGGAACCCGGTGCCGTCCAGGGGGTGTCCCACCTGGCGTTCATCCATGCCGAGATGCACGATGGAGACCGGGGCATAACTTATTTGCGCCAGCAAGCCGCTCAACGACCGGTCCAGATCCGACAGCAGCATCGCAGCGCTATCGGCGGGTGTGGTGATCACCAGTTGGGGGACCTGTAGGGCGGGCGTGGCGACGTGAAGGGATTCACTAATGCCGCAGGGGCAGGGACGCCCAGGCGCGGCCATGCCCGAATCCGTACCCGTACCCGAGCGGGCGGTGACCCGCCAGCCACGCCCGGCGGGTTCGATCCCGGTTACCCGCGTGTGGTAGCGTATGCTGACCCCCGGCGCGCGGCTCAGCCGGTCGGTCAGCTCGGACATGCCGCCCTGGAACGAGAAGGTGTCGGCGCTGTTGGCCCGGCGTTTTTTCTTTTTCAGCAGACTGTTGATCAGCACGCCCAGGGTGATGCTGCCGTAACGTTGTTCCAGGGCGGTCAGGCGCGGCAGCACCGACCGGGCCTCGGCCAATGCCGGATCGGAGGCCAGGGTGCCGGCGATAAAGGGATCGAACGCCGTTTCCAATACCTCGCGGCCCAGGCGCCGGGTGATGAACCGGCTGGCGCTCTCGCCCGGCTGCTCGCCCCGGGGGATGAATCCCTCCGCCAGCAGGCGCAGCTTGGCCTGCCAACTCCACAGCGGCGAGTGTATCAGGCCGGCGACCCGCATCGGCACGGCGGTGAGGCGGCCCCGGTGCACCACATAGCGATTCAGGTCATCCGGCCGGGTGCGTTTCGACCCGGCGAGACCACACTGATCGACCAGCCGGTCGATCTCCGGGCGAAAGTTGACCAGCAGCCCGGCGGCGCGTTCGGTGAGGTAGCCCGCTTCATGGGTGCTCTGGATCTTTCCGCCGGGACGGCCGTCCGCTTCCCAGACTTCAACGGCGATGCCTTGCCGCGCCAGCCACCAGGCGGTCGAGAGTCCGGAGATGCCGGCGCCGATAATCAATACTTGGGGGTTCGCCATGATTTTCCTCAGCGTCTCAGCTCGGCCCGCATCCGCTCCAGCAGATCACGGTCCAGCAGCCCCAGGCCACCGCCATCGGGCGCCTGTTTCGATTCGACATAGGAGCGGATCTGTTGGAAGCGCTTCACGGCCTGTTCATTCCCCTTGAGCCGGGGTACCCGCTCCCGGGCGATGGCGAAGGCGTCGAAGTCGAGGTCGGCCATGCCGAAGCCCTTCATGCGGCGCACCGCGCGCATCATCGCCCGGTTGCGGAATCGGGTCAGATCCTCGGCGGTGATCCGGCTTAGCCCCTCGCGGCGGGCGCCGAACTCGGCCGCCTTCTTGATCCCGCCACGGACGAAATCCGGTGCCGATTCGACCCGCGCCAGGGCATCCGCGTCCCACTCTACGCCGGCCATGTCGGTGGCGATCACCACGGCCACGTCGGCCTCGCTGACCACGATCGAATCGCGGCGTTTGGCCTCCCGTTCGGCGGCCGCCTCCATACTGGGTCGAACGAACAGCGCCACCTGCGGGGCGCGGCCGGCCAGCACCACCTCCAGCAGTTCCTCCGCCTGATCCTCCCAGAACAGCTTGCGCGCCGGATCGTCTTCCGCTTCCAGGCGCCGCAGCAGGTTGATGTTGACCTCAAGCCGGCCCTCCTGGCGGGCGACATCCTCCGCCACGGCAAACACCCCCTCGCGCAGAAAGGTGGGGGTTTGTTGCAGATACTCCGTCGCCTCGGCGGTCCAGGCCAACCGCCGTACCGGCGACTCCGGGGGGATCTCCCCTGAGGCCTGATTCCCAGGAGTAGCCTGATCCCCGGAAGCGGTTGGCCGTGCGGGCATGTTGTCGCCAAACCGTTTGGCCGCCAGGGCGCTCATGTGCGCCACCGTGACCTGCGATTCCCCCTGTTCCACGGCATGGGCCTCGGCCCGCTTGCGCACCATCTTGCGCAAAAAACCGGGGACCCGGGCCAGGCGCTGTTCCGCCTCGGGAGACCAGCTTATGGTGGTAGGCCCGCTCTCGTTCAGGGGTTCTATCAGCGGCTTGCCGGTCGGGTAGTGCCCGCACCAGGGATCGGCCCGCATCAAGGCCTCGCCATGTCCGAGCCGCTCGGTGGTGAGGAGGTGGTACTCCGTCGCATCGGACGGTAACGCTATCGGTTCCGCCGCGCGGGCGATACCCAGCGGCCGGGCGCGGCAGCCGCCGCAGAGTTTGCGGTATTCGCATTTGCCGCATTTGCCGGTCAGCGTGGGCTGGCGCAGCGATTGCATCTGCGGTGCGTGATCCCAGATCCGCCAGAAACTCTCCTGGCGGATATTGCCCTGCTCATCCGGGATATAGGGGCAGGCGGTCACCGCCCCCTCCGGGGTGATGCGGCAGTAATGGATGCCGGCCAGGCAACCGCCCCCCTCGTAGCCCTGGGCCCGTGTCAAGGGGGAGTCTGGATCGCGCTCATAGGCCACCCGCTTGAAATGGGGGGCGCAACGGGCGCGGATCAGCAGTTCGGGGGTGTTGGCCTGGGCCTCGACCAGTTCGTTCAGCACCGCTTCGTAGCGGGCCGGAGAGATATCGGACATGGACTCGCCGCGCCCGGTGCAGACCAGGAAGAAGATGTTCAACACATGGGCGCCGGCCGCCCGGGTGAAATCGATCATCGACCGCACCTCATGGGCATTCCGGTCGGTGACCGAGAAATGGACCTGAAACGGTAGCTGATGCCGGCGGCAGAAATCCATTCCGGCCAGGGTCTTTTCCCAACTGCCGTTACAGCCGCGGAAGCGGTCGTGGCTGTCAGGCTCCAGTGAATCGAGACTGATGCCGATGCCCATGACGCCGGCCCGTTTCAGTGATACCACCCGGGATTCGTTCAGCAACACCCCGTTGGTGCCCACCACCATGGCCAGTCCCAGTTGGCTCCCATGGCTCACCAGCCGTTCCAGGTCGCGTCTTAGCAGCGGTTCGCCGCCGGTCAGCACCACCATGGTCTCGGTGCCGCGCGCGGCAATCTCGTCGAGCAGTTGCGTCACCTCGGCGGTGCCGAGCTCGCCGGCGGCGCTGGCGCGGCCATCGGCATCCATATAGCAATGCTCGCAGGCCAGATTGCAACGCCGGGTCAGGTTGATGGCGATCAGGTAAAGATCATGCATGCGCGTTTAACCCAACGTATGCGACAAGGTGCAACTACTCACCTGGCCTGTAAGTGATTGGCCTGGCTTGTTGGCCGATCTTGATGGCGCCTTGGATCCGGCCCCTTTTTCAGATTCAAGCCTGCCCTTGTCTGAGCGAAGCGAGTTTGGGCAGGCGCTGAAAATGGGGCCGGATTCGAGGAGATAAGCCATCACGTGAGGCCGGCAAGTTAGGCCAATCAGCCCGTGAGTAGTTACGATGCGGTTATACAAGATAATCACCCACTGTTGCGCGGGTCGGCCGGGTCGAGATGGAAGGCGCCGCGCTCCTGCCACTGTGCCCTGACCACTTCCACCGCCTCCCGATCGATGGTGGTCTTGCCTTGGCGCCCGGCCCAATCCTCGATTTCGCGTACCAGCATGCCGCGCACGAAATCCGGCACCCGGCTGAGGCGCTGTTCGGCCTCCGCACTCCAGGTCATGCTGGTACCGGCCGATTCCGAGCCGTTCTTGATCGTCTCCAGCACCAGGGAGATGAAGGCGGCATCGATGATCCGCACCCCGTTATGCCGGGCGATGGATTCGGCGGCGTTGACCGACATGTCGCGGCAGAATCCCACCGGTACGCCGCCGAGCATGGCGCGTGCCTCCGCGGTCCACTCCAAGACGTCCGGTTTGGCGGCTGCCGCCGGAGCAGCGTCCCGGCCAGGCTGGGTATTGGCGCCGGCGCCGGCGAAGGGGCAGGCGCTTGGCTTATCCCCTTGTGGTTTCTCCCCCCGTGGTCTCCCCTCAGCCACGTTCATCTCCATCATCGCGGAACGCGCCTCGGCCAGCCCCGCCTCGGCCACGGCCAGGGTGATCTCGCCCGTGCCTTGCTGGCGTGCATACGCCTCGATACGCTGCTTCGAGCTGTCGCGCATGAAACCCGCGGGTACGCGCATCAGGCGTGCCAGGGCGGCGGTTTGCCAGGTCATATCGCCGGCGGGTGAATGATCCGGGGCGGCGGCGTGAACGGATTCACTAATGCCGCGGGGGCAGGGATGCCCAGGAGCGGCAACGGCTTCATTTCCGGAAACGGGTTGTTGCTCAGGTTGATTCTCAAGAAAATGACGGATATGGGTGGCCTCGACCTGGCGCGTGCCCTCGCCGCGGGCGCGCTTCTCCGCCCGCATACTGAGATTGCCGCGCAGACTGAGATCCTTGACCGTGAGCAGCAGACGGGTGGCCTCGTCGCTCCAGCGCATGGCCTGTTCAGCGGTCGGTTTTTGCTTGAGTTTGCCGCTGTCATAGGCCTCGACAATCTCCTCCATCGCCTGCTCGGCGTGGTTGGGCATCAGTTGCGCGGTGGCCTCTTCGACAATGCTTTCGGTAATGACGGTATGCCCCTGCTCCTGGGCATAGCGCAGAATGGCCATCCTCGCCATGGGCCGGACAAAGGAGGGTACCCGCTCCATGCGCTGTTCGGCCTCATGGGTCCAGGAGGTGGTGACCTCGGCCAGCCGGTCGATCCGGGGTGTGTAGGTCTGCTGGCTGAGCAGTACCGCGCAGGGGGCGTCATTGAGCAGATATTCGGTATTGCCGCCGATGTCCAGTTCGTCGTCGGCATGAATGCCGGTGGTGCCGAGAATCAGCAGCGAGGGGTTGGTCTCCTGCAGATAGCGCAGCATCACCTCGTGGGGTTTGCCATCCAGCAGCACGGTCTCGACCTCCATGCCGTAATCCCTGGCGATCTCCTGGGCCACGGCCAGGTGACCCTGGTAGATTTTGGCCAGGCCGGAGTCGATGATCTCCTCGTGCAGCTTCTCCTGCTCCTGAAAGCGGAATACTTTTCCCGCCTCTTCCGAGAGCACTCCGGCAATGCGGTTAAAGGCGACGTAGTGATAATAGGGGTCAAAAGCGGAAATCACCTTGACCGGGACATGCCAGGTGCCGGCAAGCGAAAGCGCGGTCAACAGGCCGCCATAGGATTTGGGCGAGCCGTCGATGCCCACCACAATGGGACCGTCGCCGAGGGTGCGTTCCGGTTGCTTGACAATCAATGTGTCAATCCGGCTGCGCCGCGACACCCGCTGGCACACCGTGCCCAGGCGACTGCCCTTGACCGCTCCCAGGCCGAGGGCGCCCATCACCAGCAGGTCGTAACGGCCGCAGTTGGTCTCCCTGGCCAGCTCACGATAGTTTTTTCCCTCCAGCGAGCGCCGTTGAATGGTCAGTTGTGAAGCTGCCGCCTGTCGGTCCACCTGATCCAGGTAGGAGTCGGTGATGATGGAGAGTCCCTTGGTGATCAGCGAGTCGTGCACGTCGCGCTGCCGCTCCAGCTCCTGTTCTTCCCGGAACTGGTCCGGGAGACCACCCTCCATCTGCCGAAAGCGCAGGTCATGCAGTTTGGCGGCGTAGACGTGAGCGGAAGTCAGCCGGCTGCCGAACCGGCAGGCCAGATCCACCGCCTCCCGGGTGGCGCGGTTACTGTGATCCGATGAGTCCACGGCCAGCAGAATGGCTTTGTAAGCCGTCAGCGGCTGGGGGGTGTCATCACGTGGCTGTGGCTGTGTGTTCATCGGGATCGCTCCGGGATTCAGGGCAAGGCGGTGTTGTCGCTATCGTTCGACAACTGCGGCTAATCGATTAAAGATCACCTACGGATAAACCGGGTCTGTCCGGAATGGCACTTAAGTAAGCCAAGAACCACCGTCATTCCGGCGCAGGCCGGAATCCAGGAATACCGCCACCATTAAGCAGTCTGGGTCCCGGCCTGCGCCGGGATGACGAAAATCCTGCAATTCGCCTTAAGTAAGTTCCAGTTGGGTCTGTCCGTTTTCTCGTTCCCGCGCTCCGCGTGGGAATGCATACCAAACTACAAACTGTGGTTATTGCAGAAGCCAGTAACCGATGATGGTGGCAATCACCACGGCATTGATGGCCGCCCCCACCATGGCCAGGTAATCCAGCGGGGTGGGGTACCATTTCTGTTTCCGCGTGTCGCTCATTTATTTGAACGTGAAGTCAACGGTTGCGGTGCCATTGGCCGCTACTTCGACGGTGCCTTTCTGGTTTTTCAGCAGGCCGTGCCACGCCTTGATGGTGTATTTACCGGGCGGTACGTTGTCGATGGTGAAAGAGCCATCCTCCTGGACCACGGCGAAGTAGGGGTTCTGGGCGACAAACACAAAGCCGTGCATGAAATCATGCGCATCGCACTCGATCTTCATCGCCGGCCCTTTTTTCAGTGCCACCTGCTTGGTGACGGTGTTGGGTTCGGGCTGGCTGACATTGCTCTGGGTCTTTTTCGGGCCGGTGTAGGAGCCGGTGAGCAACTCATAGGTATGGATGTTGTGCAGGACCGGGTCCTTATTCACCGCCACCAGATTATTTTCGTTACGCATCACCTGAAGAAACGGGCTGAATTCACACCCCTTCTGGGTGACCGTGGCGTCGGCAACCTCCGCCGGGAAGGCCTTACCCTCTTTCACTTTATCCAGGTAGACCACGCTGTCCAACAGATGGCCATCCTTTACCCGCACGAAATCGATTTCGCGGCTGCCGTTGCCGCAGACATCGTTATCCTTGGATATGGTGTAGCTCTTGGCCGACTCATCCTTGCCGGCAAACTTGACCTTGCCGGTGATGCTGCCGCCGCCGCTGACCGCAGCCTCCTTGTAGGCCGCGGACTGGGCCGCCAGCGGGAGTGTGCAGAGGGTGGCGACACTGAGGGAAAGTAATAACTTCTTCATACGGATTCTCCTGATCGTAATGACCGTTAGCGTCAGGCAGCCTGCTGGGGCTGCTGAGGGTTTGTATTCAATAATGTTTCCAGTATCTCGATGTAGACGCTGCGCTTGAGGCTGCTGTCGGCACATTTCAGCTGGCACAGGAGCCGGTCGGCACAAAAATCAAAGTCGAATAGCTGCAGCGCCTGGCCGATGGGCCGCGCCTCCTCGCCAGACCAGTTGGCCACGCTGTCGATTATTTTGGCCGCCGCTGTTTTAGAAAAGGTCTTGTCAGACGCTTTGTCGACAAGCGGTCCCAGCGCGCGTGATGCCGCCAAACGAACCGCCATTTCCGGACTGTCCAGTTTTTCCAATAACTCCCTGGCCACGGCGAGGGGTGGAATGTTGCGGATGACCATATGATCCGCCTCGTCTGGATCGGCTCCATGCACAGCCAGTTGTGCCAAGGCGCCGATCGCCTGAATCTGTACGTTGGCATCTTCATCATGCAAGGTTGCGATCAACGGAGCGAGCGCGACGCGGTTGCCCAGGTTGCCCAGGGCACGGGCGCAGGTGACCCGTTGTTCCATATCACCGACGGTTAATTGGGTGATCAAAATGCCCACTGCATCCATCAATCCCGGCGTGGCGGGATTGCGTCTGCCGATCAGGCCGATGGCATCGGCCGCTTCGCGTCGCAGCAGACTATCGTCGTCACTCAAAGCCTGTACAAGTGCGGAGACGGCATCGCTGCTATGGCTGTCCGCGAGAATGCGTGCCCCCAGGCGGCGTACATCCTGCTCCGGTGTAATGTTCCGCTGTGAGCGAAGGCGTTTCATGGTATTGATGTTTTCATCCACTACCTCCATGAATTCCTGCGTCTCTTCATCCGCTTCAGTTTCCGTCGCGGGCTCGGATATCCCCAGGGTGACTTCCACATTGTCCATGGCAATGGCGTCCAGGGTGGAGATCGCCTGCCTCACTTCCCCGGCCTGGACAATACGGCCAGCCTTTTCCGGCAGTTGCAGGTTGGCTGTCGATGAGGGCGGCTGAATATAATCGGCCAGCACTTCAGGGAGCGGCTCCGGTGTTACCTCCTGCGTCACCTCCAGAGCTGCCGAGTCTTCTGTCGAAATTTCGATTGCATGCGCATCTGGATTGTAATCCGCGGGCACTCGCAGTGGATCGGCGTCCACCGCCTCGTCGTCGTTGTGTGGATTCTCCAGGGCGGGGCTGTCGGCATCCGCGGTGGCTGTCTGTTGCAGTTTCTCAAGGATCTCCTGGCGATCCGGAGCGAGGGTGATCTCGCCCCTGACGGCGGAGATGATGATTTCCAGGGGACGGGGATGCGCTTCCGCTTCAGCAGAGGATAATACGCTGTTTTTATCCAGCTCCATCAGGGCGGCGAGCGCCGCCAGCCGAACGGGTTGCTGCCGGTCGCCGATGCACTGGGTGAGGATTTCAACGGTCTCCCCGGTCAGGCATCCCATGCGGCCGAGTGCCAGGGCCGCCTCGCGGCGTACCATCGGATGGCCCGCGCGATTCTGCAATATGACCAGCAGTGTCGGCTCGACCGCCGTGTCGCAATTGTGTCCCAGAAGTGAAGCGGCCGCGGAGGCCGTCTCCACGCTGCCATCCATCAGGCTGTCGCTGACCGCCTCCAGGTTCCGTGCGGACAACGGATTGACACCGGCCACGGGAATCAATGCGTTCATCAAGGTGCGCCGCACCTGACTGCTGGGATCACGCAGCAGGGGAAGCAGGGCCTCCTGGAGCCCGTCGACGGCGGAGCCCGTTCCACTCAATTGCAAGACTGACCTGATCGCGGCATCCCGGACCCGTTCCTCGGGGTCACGCAGCATCAGCAGCAGTGCCCGCAGGTAGTGGGTAGCATGGAGCGCCGCCAGGGATTCGGCCGCCTCGGCCCTTACCTCAGGTTCACTGTCCTGCAGCGCCCGGCCCAACGCCTTGACCGCCTGATCGGGCTCGGCATATCGCAGTGCCCGGGCGGCGCGATAACGGGATTGTGGGCGGCGTTCGCTGTTCTGCAGGCGGGCGATCAGCGTTTCGACCCCGCGATTTGGGATCTGTGCCAGGGCACGCAGGATTTCATTCTCGATATCCTGCTCGTTCTCGTCGTCAAGAATTCTTTCCAGGTCATCGACGACGGACTCCGCCCGCAATCTGCCCAGTGCCTTTACCGCTTCCAGTTGCACATTCCACCAGGGATCCCAGTCACTCTCCCACTCCATCCCCACCGGGCGCTGGTTCATGACTCGATGTAACGCCTGGATGGCAGCTTCTCCACCGATATGGCCGACCGCCTCCGCTATCGACGCACAGATTTCGCCGTCCGTCTCATTGTTCAGGGCTTCAACCAAGTCGGGAACCGCGACCGCCGAGCCGATCTTACCCAGCGCGTCCGCCGTATCGACACAGACATCGATATCTTCATTCCGCAGATAGGGGATGAGCTGTGTGACGGCGCTCTCCGCCTTCAAAGCGCCCAGTGCGCGTATGGCATGGCAGCGATCCGCTTCATCGCCCGTTTGAATGAGTTCACACAGTGCTTCGACGGTTTGGTTGCATGATGGCATGGAAATGCAAATGTCCTGGTATTTGAGTTGCCCAGTGAGAATGCACTAATCGTACCAGTTGAAAAATCGTAACTACTCACGGGGTGATTGGCCTGCCTTGCCGGCCTCACACGATGGCTTGTATCCTCGAATCCGGCCCCTTTTTCAGCGCCTGCCCAAACTCGCTTCGCTCAAACAAGGGCAGGCTTGAAACTGAAAAAGGGGCCGGATTCGAGGCGCCACCGAGATCAGCCAACAAGGCAGGCCAATCACTTGCAGATCGGGTGAGTAGCTACGAAAAATCTTGACTGATCCCGCGATTGCGGCCCGCGGCGGGTATTTTCAATCCTTTTTGAGTGGCATGAATTGTTCAATCGCGGCCGGAAGTTCGGCGTGGAGTGAACAAAGTGTTCACCTTTTTCTCCCTCCCAAACTCAATGGTCACCACCCCCGCCTGCGGTTGAATAAAAAATGCCATTGAAAAATGTTGTGTGAATAGTTCGTTCTGTACTCCCGCGTCTGAAACCGGTGATCTGATGATATACCCGCCTACCGGGCGCGCTTCCAGATTGTGCCCGAGTTACAGGGTTATCTAAGGGTTAGCCGCGGAATCCGTGGATTATTTTCGACCTAGGTGCCCGGTATATGTTGTGTTGGCCTGCATTTTGCTCTGGCCTTGGGAGCTTCACATAAACAGATATTCGAAAACACCTTTGCGGTGTGGCTGGGGGAAAAATGAATCGTGCACCTGATGAGCATAGTGAAACCGTCCGGGATCCAGGAAAAAAAGCCTGGGGGCCAAAGCTGTTTCTCGCCACGCTGCTGGCCTTGTTGGTTTTCTTCTACTGGCTGCTGATCTACTCCGGCGGTGTGGTTGTTCAGCACGGTTAGGCACAGTTAAGGAGGTTGCGTGGATAAAAATATGCAGAGAGGTATGGTCGTTGCGGCGACTGTCATGGCCTTTGTGGTGGTCCTGGCCGCATTCTATGGACTTGACCATTTTGTGATGAGTATTCAGGGGCTGCCGCTGAATATGGACCTGAGTCCGGCACAGTGATAGAGAACCGGGGTTTTTTCAATGATGTATAGAAATGATTTTGCTTCCGGCAGGTCGTGCTGGAAGCCGTCGCTGGTTGCCATGCTGCTGACCCTGTTGCTGGGGTTCTCGCTGAGTGCAATGGTGCAGGCGGCCCAGGACACGGGCGGCGAGAGCGTCGCGCAACGGATCGCTCCGGTGGGTCAGGTGTGGGTCGAGGGAGAGCCCGCGCCGGAAACCGAACCGGTTGCGGAGGTGGCGACCGAGGAGGCGCCGGTCTACGTGGCGCCGCGTCCGACGCGCAAGGATTATCCCGATATCGGCGTCAGCAGTCGCGCCGTAGTGTGGATTCTGGCCCAGATGCATCTCTTCTTCGGTGCCCTGGTGCTGGCGGTGCCGCTGTTTGTGTTGATTATCGAACTGGTGGGGCAGTCCACGGGTGACGAGCGCTATGACGACATGGCGCATGAGTTCATGAAGATCAGCCTTACCGGCTTCTCCATTACCGCGATTTTTGGCGGCACCCTGGCGCTGGCCCTGTTTGTGCTCTATCCCGATTTCATGGGCTACATGATGCGGGTGTTCGGCGCCCAGTGGATCGTCTACGCCGGGCTCTTTTTCCTGGAGAGCTTCTTCCTCTACACCTATTACTACGGCTGGAACGCCATGCGTTATGGCAACCTGAAATGGTTGCACCTGACCCTGGGTCTGCTGCTCAATGGTGCCGGTATGACCATCATGGTGATGGCCAACTCCTGGGCCACCTTCATGATGGCGCCCTCCGGCGTGAACGAAGTGGGGGCGATTGTCGGAAATATCTGGGAGGTGATGAAGGGGCCGCTGTGGAATCCGGTCAACCTGCATCGGTTTATCGCCAATATCGCCTTCGGTGGCGCGGTGGTCGGTGCCTATGCCGCCTTCAAGTTTCTCAGCACCCGGGATCCGGCGAAGCGGGCGCATTATGACTGGATGGGTTACACCTCCAATTTCATTGCCCTGCTGGCTTTCCTACCGCTGCCGTTCGCCGGCTACTGGCTGATGGCGGAGATCTATGCCTATTCGCAGCAGATGGGCATCACCGCCATGGG
Source organism: Sedimenticola hydrogenitrophicus (assembly GCF_029017505.1). Lineage (GTDB taxonomy): Bacteria > Pseudomonadota > Gammaproteobacteria > Chromatiales > Chromatiaceae > Sedimenticola > Sedimenticola hydrogenitrophicus_A. The sequence goes on along the minus strand of NZ_JAQGEI010000026.1, from coordinate 5,617 downwards.
GGGTATCCTGGCCTGGCTGTTTATCGTCCAGGCGGTGCTGATCGGCACCATCCTGCTGGCCGCCAACTACTATCTCTGGGCCGGTATGTCGCGTACCGAGGGCTCGTCTCGCTATCAGTGGCTGATCAAATATATCGCCCTGATCCTGGTGGTCTGTTTCCTCATCTGGGTAACGCCTCACACGCTACTGCTGTCGGCCACGGAGATCGCCGCGCTGGGCGGCAGTCATCATCACTACCTCGGCCCGCTCGGCATCATGCCGGCGAAGAACATCGCGGTGAACCTGATGCTGATCGTCACCTTCCTCTCGTTCCAGCTTTACCGGCGTTCGGATAAGGTGGCGACCGTCTCCTGGGCGCCTGCCGGCAATGCCTTGCTGGTGGCGATCTACGTGGTGGCGATCGTGAACGTCATCTTCCTCGGGGTCTATTTCGGTTACTTCACCAATACGGTCTATAAGGTGGGTTCATCGGTGGCGCAGGTCGCCTCCACGCTGGTGGTCATCATCGCCGGTATCGTGATCGACAGCCTGATGTTCCGGGGCGCCAGGACCCTGCCGTCACACTGGGGTCGGATTCCCGATCGCGCCCAGTACGCCCTGTTTGCGCTGCCCATCGCCTTTACCTGGTTGATGGGGCTGATGGGCTATGTGCGCTCCTCGGTCAAGACCCACTGGCATGTCTATACGGTGATGCAGGATAACTCGCCAGATAACTTCATCCCGACCATCGGTTATGCCGGCAATATGATCACCATCGTGACCGTGCTGTTCCTGCTGTTTGTCCTGTTCATGTTCTGGATCGCCAACCTCGGCAGCAGCAGACAACCGGTGCCTGTTCGTGCGGCGGCGATGGAGGGAGTGGCATGAGTGTATTGATCAAGACAGTGGGTTTCAGCCTTGGGCTGACCCTGGTGTTTACCGGCGTGGCCAATATGCTGCCCCAGGTAGAGGGCGACGCACCGGTGGATGTCAAGGTGGATCTCAGTGCGTTGACCATGGATGACTTTGTCGCCATGGGCGAGGATCTGTTCAACAACAAGGGCACTTGCACACTCTGCCACAAACCGGCACCCCTGGGTCGGGCACCGGATGTGCAGGGCACGAACATGGTCGCCATTACGACGGAACGGCTGGCCGATGAGCGCTACCAAGGCAAGGCGACCGATGCGGCTTCCTATATCCTGGAGTCGATGCTCGAACCAAGCGCCTACGTGGTAGCCGGCTGGGGCAAGAAGGGAAGTGATGACGCCGAGTCGCCCATGCCGGCCGTCGATAAGCCGCCGATCCAGCTGAGCGACATCGAGGTGGATGCCATCATCGCCTACCTGCAGGCGAAGGACGGCAACGAGGTCACGGTGGCCTTGCCATCGCCGGATGCGGCGGCGGAAGTAGCGAAAAGTGACGCCGCTCCGGGAGGGGCTGGTGCCGCTCCGGCGCCGGCAGCCAGTGGAGAAGAGGGATTGGCCAAGTATACCTGCACGGCATGCCATGCCCTGGACAGCGACGATACCCTGGTGGGGCCGGGCCTTGGCAGCGTCGGCGCACGCCTGTCCGAGGGTGAGATTCGGCAGAGCATTATCGATCCCAATGCGGTGATCGCGGAGGGCTTTCCGGCCGCCATGCCGGGGGATTTTGCGGAAAAGATGACGGTCAGGGAGTTGGAGATGATCGTGAAGTTGTTGGCGGAGAAGAAACAGTGAATGCAATCAGAATCCCCGCCTTTTGGCAGGCCGTGCTGGTCATAATCGGTGCCTACCTACTGTTTGACAATATTTTTGTCCTGATCAATCTGCTGACCGGTGAAGCGCACTCGGCGCTGATGCCGAAGACGCTGATGGTGCAGTACATGGTGATCACCGTGATTGCCGTGCTGCTCTATTTCGCCTTTGATGACAGTCGCTGGGTTGAATTCAAGGCGCCGATACTTTCCACACTGCGTGATGACGGCAAGGCGCTGGTGCGCTGGTCGTTGCTGTTGCTGGTCCCGGCAATTGTCGGCTATACCGTATATGGAATGGTGTTGCCCACCAGTGATGCCCCCGTGGAGTTGCGCCAGGTGCACCCGGCGCCGCCGGCGTCGGTCAAGGTGTTCAACAAGACCTTTGACCTGGGAACGCTGGAAAACCCGGTGCGGGAAGAGATCCTCCAGACCCTGGCCCGGGATGAAGAGGCGGGATGGGAAAAATATCAGGCGGCGGTCACCGCCGGCCGGGATGTCTATTACCAGAACTGCTTCTACTGTCATGGCGATCTGCTGGATGGCAAGGGACACTATGCGGCCGGATTCAATCCGCAACCAATCAATTTCCAGGATGCCACCATTATTCCCCAGTTGCAGGAGTCCTTCCTGTTCTGGCGTATCACCACGGGTGGACCGGGCCTGCCGAAAGAGGGTACGCCCTGGAACTCGGCCATGCCGGTATGGCATGAGATGCTCAAGGAGCAGGATGTCTGGAATGTCATCACTTTCCTTTTTGATTACAACGGCCAGGTGCCGCGTATCTGGGATCCGGCGGTTTCGAAAACCGTTACCGGGATGAAGGACAAGGTGCTGGCAAAGCGGGCGGGCATAAAGGGCAAGGAGCTCTACCAATTCCGCTGCGAGGTGTGCCATGGCGAGCAGGGCATGGGTGATGGTATCGCGGCGGAGCGTATGTACCCCAAGCCCCGCGACTTCAGTCTGGCCCTGTTCAAGTACAAGACGACGCCCGGCACCACCCTGCCCAGGGATGAGGATCTGTTTAACACGATTAAATACGGCCTGCCCGGAACCGGCATGCCCGGCTGGGGCTCGATGATGACGGATGATCAGATCCGCAGCCTGTTGCCGGTGATCAAGGGCTTTGATTTCACATCGGCCTGGCCGCCGGAGGGCGCCGATGAAGCAGCGTTCGATGACGAGGGCCGCTATACGAAAAGCGATTTCCGGGTGATCACCGACCAGGAACCGCACGAGGGACAGATCACCTATTCCGAAGAGTCCCTGGCCAAGGGCAAGGTCGCCTTCGAAAAGTCCTGTTCCGAGTGCCACGGCAATACTGGGCGGGGTAACATCATGTCCGGCAAGCAGTTGCAGGACGACTGGGGCAACCGCATCTGGCCGCGTGACCTGACCAAGCCCTGGACCTGGCGGGCCACCGAGGCGCGCGAGAAGGGTGAGAAATCGCGAGAGGCCACCATCCGCAATATCTATACCCGGCTCTCCATCGGTATTCCCGGCACCCCGATGCCGGCGCATCGCGCGGTGGAAGAGGGCAACAAGGACCCGGTGAGCCTGGAGGACCGCTGGCATATCGCCAACTATGTCTACAGTCTGCGTGAAACCACGGTACAACCGAAGGATGGTCCGGTGGTGGCGGGCATGAAGGTGGCGGGTGGCGTGCCGGCCACGCTGGACGATCAGCGCTGGTCGGAGGCGCCGGCGGTCACGCTTCAACTGGTGCCCAATATCATCAAGGCCGATCGCCTGTTCACGCCACTGAATGATGCGGTGACGGTGCGGGCGCTCTACGACGACAAGGAGATCGCCTTCCTGCTGGAGATGGATGACCGCACCGAGAGCCGTCCGGGTATCGAGTATTTCACCGAGCTGCAGGACGAGAATCTTGAAATGCATCCGGATGCCTTCGCCATCCAGTTCCCCCGTGAGGATGGGTACCTCTCCGCGCCCATGGTGGAGAAACCGCTCTATCGGCACGGCGACGCCAAGCACAACACCACCATCTGGTACTGGAACGCGGGCAGCGTGGAACCGGCGCGGGATGCCGCGGGCATGCTCCTGGAAGGCAGTGGGCCGGATAAAAAGCTGAAACCGCGTGATGCCGATGGTTCGTTCACGGCGCAAGGTGCCTGGCAGGACGGCAAGTGGCGTGTCCTCATGAAGCGGCCCAGGGATGCGGGGAATGGCGACATGGTATTCCAGGAAGGGCAGTTCATGCCGGTCTCGTTCGCCAATTGGGATGGCAGTAACGGGGAGGTGGGGTCAAAGCATACCCTGAGTACCTGGTACTGGCTGTTCCTGCCGCCGGAGATGGATGTCTACAAGGTGTATGGACTGCCCATCGGTATTGCCCTGTTGATTTTTCTCGCCGGACTTTGGTTGGTATCGGCACAGCGCAAGAAGCGCTGAGAGCACGCGCGGGGTGGGCACAATGCAACGCCTGCCCCGTGATTGGTTGTTGCATCCAGGCGTAGGATGACGGTGAGGCACGAGCCGCATCAATATCGATGTCCGCAACTAAAAGACAGACGGTGGACAATCGTGTAGAGCATCTGGATTCCGGCATGCGCCGGAATGACGGGGTCAGTGCGGAATGGCACTTATTAAGCCAAGAACCACCGTCATCCCGGCGTATGCCGGGATCCAGGCGGCTTAATGGTTGCGGTATTCCTGGATGATTCGCTTCGCTCACCCTTCGGGCCGACTTTCAGTGAGTAGTTACTCGCAAAATTTTGTAGGGTGGATAAGCCAGAGGCGCATCTACCAGTGCTACGGTGAGGAGTGGTACATGGATGTACCGTTTACGGACCTGAGGATGGCATGCGCCTACCGGCTTATCCACCCTACATTTGCTGGCTATTGCCCCGGAGCGGTCCCGTTGTATCGACACGGCACACGGGTGACCGCATCAATGACAGGAGGTGAATCATGTGGGGGTTGAATGAACCGCGTGGGCAGAAAAAGCGTGCCCGCCCTACACTGCCGTTGATCGTGCTTTTTATCTCTTTCTGGAGTGCCGCGGTAATGGCGGAGGGTTTCCCTTCAGCCGGGGAGGCGCCGCCAATCAGCGAGGCTCCCGCCGGGGGTGATTTCCAGCTCGACTCCAGTCGCGGATCCGTCGCCCTGAAGGATTTCCGCGACCAGGTGGTGCTGCTCTACTTCGGCTACACCAAGTGCCCGGATGTCTGCCCCACCTCGCTCTCCGTGATGACCCAGGTGCTGAATGGTCTGGACGAAGCCGAACTGGCACGGGTGCAGGGACTGTTTGTCAGTGTCGATCCGGAGCGTGATACCTTTGCCGTGCTGGATGAGTATGCCGACTATTTTCATGAGAAAATCACCGGCATCACCGGAAGTCCGGAGGCGGTGGCGCAGGTCGCGGCACAATACGGTGCCCGCTATTACCAGGTGGAACTGGAGGGCTCATCCTTCGGCTATGCGGTAAATCACTCTTCGGTGATCTACCTGATCTCCCGGCAGGGCGTCCTGCGATTTATCTTTCCCCATGCCACCCCGTCGCCGGTGATCCTCGAAGCTGTCCGTTATCTGCTCGCCAACGAGTGATGCCGACAATACCGCCGAGGGTCGGAGTCAGGCCGCATATCTCCGGGAACCTGCTGCTCCATTTCGACCGGCTTGACTCCTTTCGATTTCCGATCATAGGGCGCCCCATGGGCGCCGTCGGCGGGTACGGTCCGCCCTATGGGTGGTACCGGTAACGGGGGAACAGTGCGGCCGCCTCTATCCGAACCACGGATCCACACGGATGGACACAGATTGTATTAAGGGCTCGCATCGACGCAGCAGGTGGGTACAAAAATTGTGCTGTTCTGTAGGATGCTGGTGAGCTTGCGAACCGCATCGGTCGCAGGCACTGAAATTGATGCGGTTCGTGC